>JAPKAV010000001.1 GCA_028825115.1 Candidatus Nanopelagicales bacterium
TGGGTACCGCGGTGGGATCAGGTACGGGTATGGGTACCGCGGTGGGATCAGGTACGGGTATGGGTACCGCGGTGGGATCAGGTACCGGTGCCGCAATCGCCACGGTGATCGTCACCAAAGACCCACGTGCCAGTTGGATTTCAGGTTGGGGTGATTGGGCAAGAACTTCACCCGGCGCCGAAATCGAAGACTCCTGTTCTACCACCTGAACTTCAAATCCAGCCTGTGCCAAGTCACTCCTCGCTTGGGCTTCATTTGCCCCAGTTACATCCGGGACCTCGACCAAACCAGAGGACACCGTGATATCAACCGCGCTACCAGCAGCGACCTGGGTTCCTTCACCGGGATCTTGTTCCAATACGTAGCCACCGGGCTGATTTGAATCAGACTTGGAAATTGCACCAAGGACCAAACCAAAATCAGAAAGTGCTATTCGTACGTCATCAAGTGACGTGAGCCCAACAAGCTGCGGCACCGTTGATTGCTCACGACCTGTCGAGACAGTTATATTCACTGCCTGACCCTGTTCAATCGCCTCACCGGGCGCAGGCTGTTGCGCGATAATCGTCCCTTGGGGACGTTCGGAAATCTCGGGAGTTTGTGCTCCAATCCGAAGTTCGAATTCAGCTAACGTTTCTGATGCCTGTTCAATGGTTAGACCATCCAGACTGGGAACAGTGACGACAGTTCCACTGTCACTTCCTACTAAGAATCGTCCGATCACAATCGCACCAATAATCGCCGCTGAAATAGCAACCAAAGAAAGTACCCAAAAAATTACACTGCTACGGCCCTGACGCCCAGTGGAAACATTTTTCTGATCTTCAGGGTTTATCCCCGAAGCGTGTAATGGCGTCATCATGGCGGTCTGGTCGGCAACAATTGTTGGCACGGCAGCAGTTACCGGAGAACCCGCAATCCCCCGCTCAACATCGGCCCGAAAATCGCTCGCGCTTTGGTAGCGGTCATCGGCTCGCTTCGCTAACGCGCGCATCACGACAGCGTCCACCTCAGGGGATACTCCTGGATCTATCGTGGAAGGAATCGCGGGCATTTCACTCACGTGTTGATAGGCGATCGCTACAGCGGAGTCACCGGTGAACGGCGCCTTACCGGTGAGTAATTCAAAAAGTACAACGCCGGTTGAATATAGATCACTCCGCGCATCAACAACTTCACCCCGAGCTTGTTCTGGTGAAAGGTATTGAGCTGTCCCCATGACTGCTGAAGCGGAGGTCATAGTTGATGCGACGTCATTGATTGCCCGAGCAATACCGAAGTCCATAACCTTCACATCACCGGTTCGAGTCAGCATGACGTTTGCCGGCTTAATGTCACGGTGCACAATTCCGTGCCGGTGTGCATAGTCCAAAGCCGCCAGAATCCCGGCAGTTATTTCCAACGCCCGCTCCGGCAGCAGACGGCGACCACTGGCAACTATTTGCCGCAAGGTCATCCCGTCGACATATTCCATAACGATGTAAGGAACGACAACTACCGGTTCACCGGTGTCACCTTCAGGGGAAAGGGTGTCTTGGCCGGTGTCGTAGACCGCGACAATATTTGGGTGATTAAGGGCGGCGGCGCTTTGTGCTTCCCTGCGGAAACGAGCTTGAAATATTGGGTCTTTGGCTAAATCAGGGCGCAAAATCTTAATTGCAACACGGCGTCCCAAGCGCAAATCACGGCCCTCATGGACTTCAGCCATTCCACCTCGACCAATTACGGCACCGATTTCATACCGGTCACCCAGCATTTGACCATGTTCTGACTCGCTCACAAGCCCTCCTTTCACTAGATCATGTCACACCTAAGTCACCCAGCATTCTCACGCACTCACCGGGAAACGTGACAATTCCACCTAACTCCCTAAGACTGCCTCCATTACCTCTTTAGCAATTGGGGCAGCCAAACCATTTCCACTCACCTCGGCAAACCCACTTTCTTCAATCACCACCGCAACCGCAACTTTTGGTGCCGCGGCTGGAGCAAATGAAATAAACCAAGCAACAGATGGCGAGTCATTACCGGTTTGAGCTGTCCCGGTCTTCCCGGCAACCCGAACCCCAGCAATTCGGGCGTTACTGCCCGTACCGTTCTCCACTACGTTCACCAACATTTCGGTCAGCGAGAGGGAATTACTAGGCTTAAGGGCATCTTCGAATTGACTTGGCTCAGTTGTTTGCAGAATAGAGAGATCCGGCCCACGGATTTCCTGCACCAAGTACGGGTTCATGGTTCGACCACTGTTACCAATTGAAGCGGCCACCATCGCCATCTGCAACGCGGTGGCCCTCACTTCAAACTGACCAATTGCCGAGAGTGCAGTTTGCGGGGCGTCGGGATCCTGTGGGAAAAGTGAAGTTGCTGCCCGCAACGGAATGTCAAAACCAGAATTAAACCCAAACGCTTCGGCTTGATCGCGGATTGCGGCAGCACCCAATTCATTTCCCAACCACGCAAACGCGGTGTTACATGAGATCGCAAGGGCTTGACGTAAAGTCACTTTCCCTTCCGGTCCACATTTTCTCCCCGTCCAATTCCGTAACTTCTTAGATGAGTTAGGCAACTGATACGTCTTCGGGCCAGGCAACAGCGAATCGGCCGTAAACCGACCAGACGCGAGAGCAGCTGAGGCGACAACAACCTTAAACGTTGATCCTGGCGGGTTGAGGGACACTATTGGGCGATTCAATAATGGCTTTTCAGGGTCTGACTCGAGCTCGTTGTAATACTCGCGAATATCCGACGGGTTATGACTGGAGAGACGATTCGGGTCAAATGACGGCATTTGCACCGAAGCTAAAATTCTTCCGGTCGCCGGCTCAATCGCGACCACCGCACCACGCTTACCTTTAAGGCCTTTAAATGCCGCTTTCTGCGCCGCAGCATTAATTGTGGTGGTTACCGCTCCACCAACGGGTTGCCGCCCGGAGACCAACTGCTGAACCCGGTCTACTGTGAAAATACCGGCCTTACCATTTAAGATCCGATTCTCGGTGCGTTCAAGCCCCGTCGCTCCATAGACCAAGGAATAAAAACCGGTTATCGGCGCAAACAACGGACCGTTGTTGTAATTACGCAGGTACGTCAAGGTGTTACCGGTCTCCAGTGAGCGCGCAACCGAGTCAGAAGCAACCAAGATTGGTCCACGCTCTCGGTCGTACTCAGCCAACAACACCCGTTGATTCCCCGGACGTGAGCGGTAATCGCCAGCGTTAATCACCTGAATCAAAGTCACATTGGCGAGCAACGCGAGCAGAAGTAACCCAAAAACAAATGAAAGCCTACGGATCTGTCGAGTCATGATTGATTCACCCGTGGAACGACTTGCGTCATCGCGTCATCCGGTGAGACCTTCGAAAGATCAGGCCGTCGAGAACGATCCGATATTCGCAGCAACAATGCCAAAATCACCCAGTTGGCAATCAAACTTGATCCACCATAAGACAAAAATGGTGTGGTCAATCCGGTCAGAGGGATCAAACCGGTGACACCGCCAATAATCACGAATACTTGCAATGCAAAAGTAATAGACAATCCGGCGGCGAGTAATTGGCCGAAACCGTCTCGACATGTGATCGCGGTTCGCAAACCACGTTCAATCAAAATTGCGTAAAGCAGCAAAATCACAAAGATGCCAGTCACTCCCAATTCTTCGCCCAAGGCCGCAACAATGAAATCGGTGCTGGCAAACGGAACCAGGTTTGGGAACCCTTGACCCAGTCCCGCACCTAAAATCCCACCATTAGCCAACCCATAAATTGATTGCACAATTTGGTATCCGGTTGTGTCAGCGTATGACCAAGGGTCAAGCCAGACCGTAACTCGAGCCTGTACGTGCCCAAAATTTTCATAGGCGAAATACGCGCCACCCAGAAACAGGAAGAATCCAATAATTAGCCAAGACCTGCGTTGCGTTGCGATATACAACATTGAAACAAACAGGCCAAAGAAGAGCACTGAGGTGCCCAAGTCGCGTTGGAAAATCAACACACCTAAGGAAATAAACCAAGCGATCACAATTGGACCCAAATCCTTTGGCCGCGGTAATCCGATTCCCAAAACCTTGGTGCGCACCAAGGCAAGCGAGTCCCGAGTCTTGACCAAGTAACCGGCGAAGAAGATCGTGATCAGAATCTTCGCTATCTCCGCGGGTTGGAATGAAAAGTCTCCAACCCTGATCCATAACGTTGCACCATTTACCGTTGTGCCAATTATGGGTGCCAGTGGTAACACCATCAAGACCAGGCCGATGAGTCCGAAAGTAAAGGTGTAGCGCTGGAGGCGTCTGTGATCCTGCAAAAGAACAAACACCCCACAGAACAAAATTCCCGCAATAGCGAACCAAGTGAGTTGCGAATACACATCAGGTGTGGGGAGGGGAGCGTTATTAAGTTCAGCTCGACGTGCATCTGCAACATCAAGTCGGTAAATCATGATCAAACCCAAAATTGTGAGCAACGTTCCCACGGGAAGCATAATTGGGTCGGCGTATTTTGCTCGAAATCGAACTACCACATGCATTGCCAAAGCGATGAGCGCAACGGCACTGATCGTGATCCACAACCGAGGCGGTGTACCTTCACCTGTTGCCCACCCAACCTGCAATGTTCCCAAAATTCCAAGCGCCCACGCACATACAAGAAGAACTAATTCAGTGGTGCGTCTACTCTTCACTGCAAACTCCCAGGACACCCTTGTGGGGGAATCAAGGCTAAACAATCCTGTGCTCGAGTTTCAAGCTCGGTAAAAATGCGCTGCGCATCCTCGTAACTTGCAGCGGGAATCCCTTTACTCACCAATTCTTGATCAAATAAAGGCAGCGATCCAACAATGAGCTCAGAGTCCGAATCCATATTGGAGAGAGAAAAACCAGCCAGGCTTCCTTGAACACCGTTGTAGATCGCTACCGTTCCGGTTCCTGCACTACCATTGACCGATACGTACCACTGATCTGCCAACCATTGTTGAGTGCCAAACAAAGTTCCGAAAGTAATAGTTGCGACCGCAAGCACCCCAACGGTGTAACCAAATCTTTTTTTACGCCGCGAGCGTCGGCGTGTTTTTGCTTCTTTTTCGCGTTCCCGGTCGTAAAGCGCCTGTTCGGTGGCAGGGACAATTAGTTCAGCATCGATTAACGCTTGTGGCGCGGTCTCGGTACCGAAATCAAATGGCGCAGGGGCATCGGGCTTATTAGGGTCTGGTTGTGCATCGTCGGGAAAACGAGTGTTCGGCAACTGCAAGCGCACCCGCGGCTCACCCGCAGCACCCACTACCACTGGAGGCGTGAGTGATATTTCCTCATCTGATTCACGTTCAATAACGTCTGCGACAACTACGGTTACGTTGTCGGGCGCCCCACGTTCAAGGGCTAAGTCAACGAGGCGAGTAACAACACCTGTGGGCTCACCTGAGCTCAGTGAGTACGCGATCTCAATGTCACTTAAGACACCGGACAATCCGTCCGAGCACAACAGAAACCGGTCACCCTTGCGGGCTTCACGAACCGAAAGATCTGGTTCAACGGGATTCATCCCATCTAATGCCCGCATCAGGAGTGAGCGCCGTGGATGCACGGCCGCTTCAGCTTCGGTGATTCGACCAGAGTCAACGAGTGTCTGTACGTACGTGTGGTCGTGGGTGAGTTGCTGTAAATCACCGTCACGCAGTAGGTAGGCACGAGAATCACCCACGTGAACGATCGCTATCCGGCCACCCAGCCAATACAAGCCGGTGACAGTCGTTCCCATCCCAGTGAGTTCAGGGTCTTTGGAGATCAACTCTTCAATTGCTTCACCAACTTTATCGATTGAGTCCGAAAGGTAGGTTAAAATGTCAGCATCGGTAGGAGGGTGAACATCAAGATCTGCAACCGTTGCCACCGCTAATGCCGATGCAAGTTCACCCGCAGCATGACCACCCATACCGTCAGCGACCAACAACAACCGCGGGCCAACATAGCCGGAGTCCTCATTACCTTGACGCACTAAGCCCACGTCTGACTTAGCTGCGTACCGCAAACTCAATTTAGGCATTGCGACTAATTCTGAATCTGTAGTGTGCTGCGGCCAATACGAAGTGGTGCACCAACTGGTAGAACGGTTGGCGTGGTAATGCGGGAGCGATCAATCCAGGTTCCATTCGTTGAACCCAAATCTTCAACGACCCATGAACCCTCGGATTCATAAATACGAGCATGCCGGCTCGACGCGTAATCATCGTCAATAATAATTGTGGAATCTGGGGCACGACCCAAAGTTATTTGCGCACCTGCCAGTTCAACAATGGTTCCGACTAGTGGACCGTCAATTACAACAAGCCGATTACCGCGAACTTTTTGCTTACGAGAAATCTTCGGCGGCTTCGGCGGCTTCGGCTGACGACCTTTTGATTTTTTCTTGACCCGCCCCGATCCGGTTGAATCTTCCGGTTGGCGAATATCACGACGCAATACCCACACGGCTAAAAGAACAAACACCCAAAGTAGCCCCAGGAATGCGAGTCGGACCAGGGTGAGTGCGAGCTCGGACATAAATCAACCGCTCCGAAAGACCAGCGAGGTCGTCCCGATTTGAACAACCGAACCTTCAACAAGTGCGACTTCAGTGATCTGCTCACCATTATGAAATGTTCCATTGGTTGAATCCAAATCACGCAGGTAGATAGGTGAACCTAAAACAATCTCGCAATGATTACGTGATGCGCCGGGATCCTCAACGCGAATGTCAACGTCGGTCCCCCGACCAAGGCGGGTAATTGCCCGAACGAGCGGGTAGGTGCCACCGCTGGCTTCAAGTCGGGGTTGCCCAACAACAACGGCGGACCCGCCGCCCTGAGTGGTGACCTCAGCGCGTGCCTCCGAGCGAACCCGGAAGATCCCGGTCTCCAGCTCTTCGTCTTCACCCAAACTGACAACTGGCGCTCCGAGCAGGGTGTAGCGCTGCTCACCGGAGTAGTCGGTCACTAGCGTGCCTAGCTCAGTGCACAATGCGTCTTTGAATACGGCGAGACGCCGGTAATCGTGTGAAGAAAGTTCAATATGAAAAATATTAGGAACTACGGTCCGCTCCCGGTCGATCACAGCGGCCCGGTCATCCATCTCCCGTTGCACAGCGGATGCGACCTCAACCGGCTGAACTTCTGCCTTGAAAGCCCGAGCGAACGCGCCACTGACCATCCGGTCTAGCGAGTCCTCAAAACGCTCCAAAATTCCCACATGGCGATGTTACCTGTAAAGGTCGGATCCGCCGTGACGTGATCTGTACGCGTGGCGGTAACCTTTCCCAGCATCACGCGCGAGTGGCGGAATAGGCAGACGCGCACGGTTCAGGTCCGTGTACTCGAAAGGGTGTGGGGGTTCAACTCCCCCCTCGCGCACCACGCAGTACCTTCTGGGGTGTCAGCTCTTTGGACCGCGGACCCACCCCTGGAGTACCTGACCGGAAACCAGACCTACCTTTTCGCCTTCAATTCACACATCCCCCCCTTGGCGTAGGGAAGGTCGCCCATTTAAAGCGGTTCTCCCTACCCATTTTAACCAGCGGGACGCTGGGTGAGGATAAACGCCGGGCCGGGCGGCGTGGTCATGGCATTTGACATACGCCGACTAGTGAAGATCCGAATTAACCCCAGTGCGGGCCCGTTTTGATGTAACAAGGATCCCCGCCAGACAAGCAGCCACGATCAAGAACGCCAGGGTGATCACTAGCCCAGAGTGTGAGCTCAATGTATTGACAATCCAGGCTTGGGAATCCGTCACGGCATCAATGATTGGGTCACCCATTTGCTCACCAGAGTTAACCCGCCACTCAAACCAACCAAACCAAGCGACGTACAGTCCGGCAAGGATGACTAACGATCCAGTAACTCGTGAAATCACCTCAGACTTGGAGCGCATCCACATACTGACTTGCGATCCAATCAACGCGGTCGCAACTGCGATCAAGGTGACTGCAGCACCCATACCAAGGGCGAATGCGATGAACGTGGACACGATCCCAAAGAAATCACTTGATCGAATTGATGCACCGGTCACGGCAAGAAATGGTCCCAAGGTGCACGACAAGGACACGGTTGCGAAAGTGAGTCCGTACCCCACTTGAGAGAACCAACCCTCACCCGGTGACCATCCCTTAATCAACGAACCACTGCTGCCAATTTTGCGCCCAAGAAGCAACCAACAACCAAGGACGACAATCACAAGTCCCACAATGATTGTGACGATGGGTAGGTACCGCGATATTGCCGATGCAAGGGGTGCGAAGACCACACCAAAGGTGCCAAAAAGCACTATGAACCCAGCAGTCATTCCGGAGGAAAAACGCACACCACTAATTAACGCTTGCGCCTGCGAACGTCCTTCATTAGCTGCAGCGATCATTCCCATGTAGGCCGGGAGTAATGCAAACCCACACGGATTAAATGTTGCAAGGACGCCCGCCACAATTGCCAAGGAAAGAGTTGCGGTGTCCACTGGGAATAACTGCAGTTCTAACTCAAGGTCGCTGCACGTTCAAGGATTTCATCTTCATCAATTGATCCTTGTACAACTTCAACTGACCCGTCTGCGCTGATGAACGCGAAGGCAGGTTGAGATACAACCCCAAAAACACTCCACACTTCCGCGTCAGGATCTACAAGCTGAGAGAAATTTTTAATTCCCGTGTCACTGACAAAGGTGTTCATTTCATCCACATTGCCGAGCGCGGCTACGCCAATGACATCGACAGTGCCATCAAGTTGATCTGCGACTTTCGCCAATGTGGGCGCTTCCACGCGGCACACTGAACACCACGGTGCCCAGAACCACATGATGGTTGGTTTTCCTTCGAAGTTGGCTTGCGTCACCGATTGACCTTCCAGGGTTGTACTGGAAAAAACCGGCAGTGGATTGGCGACAATGGCGGGATCAGCAGGTACTTTTGTTTCACCCTCTGGCGTATTCGTTGGCTCATCGAGAGGGGTACTTTCAACAACCTCACTTAATTGTGCTGTTGCGTTGGTATCGCCTGAGTCCGAGGAGCATCCGGTGAGTAATAACGCGCCTGCCGCGACTCCAGCAATAACGACTCGCAATTTCGTGGATGTTCGTGGTGTGTTCATAAGCTTGGGACGCAGCCTAGATGATCTGGTTCCATATTTGACCAAACCCTCAGTGAATAAGGCCGAGTTTCCGGACTTTCTCGTGGAGCGCCACATCGGTTGGTTCAACCAGATGGGTGCCATCAGGAAAGACAACAACGGGAATATTGGGTCGACCGCTGAGGGTTATTGCGCGTGCTTTGTGCTCGGAGTGGGCGTCGATGTCGAGATATTCGTACTCGAGGCCGAGTTCGTCCAGTTGTGCCTTCGTGCGCACGCAGTCCCCACACCAACTTGCACTATACATACTGATCATTGGCACGAACCTCCGTCACAGCAAGGCTGGATGTAAAAGCACCTGCGGCAAAAATCTTTACCCCCGCGACGCTCTAAGTCTGTGGTTTCACATGCCGGGCAAGGCCCAGGGTCTCCCATCATGGGCCAATTATGACGCACACTGCGGTATTCGGCGGTGATTAGCGGCAAGTGCACTGCTGGGTCGAGGGAATATTTGCCATGACCTCGGCGACATGGTCGCCACAGCCAGACCAAGTGATTTTTCCGCAGGAATTGCACGGTTCTGGACTACACATAAGTATGACTCCCGACTTCATTAATAATTTTTGATGACCCAGATCGAAACTGCCTCTTCATATCATACCCGTAGGGGTATGCTTGGGGCAACAGTTCCAGGAGGACCAGCTACGCCTAAGGACTGCTCCGCATAACGTCCTCCAAGAAATAAACCCGTTACCTGCCAAAATGTCTACGCACTAGCCTATACACGTGATTCATGTTGGCGCTGAGAGCGCAGCTGTACAAGCTGAACTCACTAGCCTTTTCATAATCATGTCAATCGCAGTGCTCTCACCACTCGTGGTGGGATTACTTCGACTCAAGGTTGCTGAAGTTGTGATCATGATCGGCTTAGGAATCTTGGTCGGTCCAGAGTTACTGGACCTTGTCCAAATAGATGCCAGCATCTCACTCCTGGGAACGCTTGGCCTCGGTTTCCTTTTCTTCTTCGCCGGCTTAGAGCTTGAGCCTGAAGCGGTTAAGGGCCGCTACGGAAAACTTGCTGCCATCGGTTGGGGCGCCACACTACTTGTAGCGGGCATATCAACGTGGATTCTTGACCTGATGGGCTATGTCGAAAATTTCCTTGGGTTTTCCATTGTTCTCACAAGCACTGCGCTGGGAACACTGTTGCCGGTTCTACGTGACAGTGGTGAACTGCAGACCCCATTTGGCAAGTACTTTATGGGTGCCGGGGCAATCGGTGAGTTTGGTCCCATCGTGGCAATTTCACTACTCCTTGGAACCATGAGTTCATTCGAGTCAAGTCTGTCACTGATTGCAATGGCTGTGATTGCATTTATTGCCGCAAAGATTCCTGGTTGGTTCAGTTCTAAAAAAATGAACCAATTGGTAGTTTCTGGGCACTATTCATCTTCACAAACCCCCATGAGAATTACCATCGTGTTCCTCGTCGGGCTTCTAGCAGTCGCCGCTTCACTCGGCCTTGATGTAGTGCTTGGGGCCTTTATCGCGGGAGTAATTTTCCGCCTAAACACTCCTCGAGGTGCAAATAACACCATGCACGCAAAAGTGGAAGCAGTCGGTTTCGGATTCCTAATTCCCATTTTCTTCGTCGTATCCGGCGTGGAGATAGATATTCGATCGATCATTGAAGATCCAGCACCGATGCTGATTGTTACCACGCTACTTCTTGTTGCCCGAGGACTCCCACAGTTTTTCATCTATCGACACGCGATACCGGTTATCCGTGACCGAATTCGCTTCACTCTTTATGTGGCAACAGCACTTCCCATCATTGTTGCCGCAACTTCAGTTCAGGTGGACGCAGGAGTGATGACCACGGCTGATGCCGCGACTTTGGTCGGCGCGGGAGCGTTCTCCGTTTTACTCTTTCCATTGATCGCATATTATGTGGGCC
This sequence comes from Candidatus Nanopelagicales bacterium, assembly GCA_028825115.1. Classification (GTDB taxonomy): domain Bacteria; phylum Actinomycetota; class Actinomycetes; order S36-B12; family S36-B12; genus UBA4592. The sequence goes on from JAPKAV010000001.1 coordinate 11,042, forward strand.
GCAAAACTGAGATCCCTTCTTCTGAGCAGGCGTAATTTGCGCACTCGCGTTGGGCGCGGGACACTTATGTTTATATGAATTCTCAAATTACTGATGTCTTAGTTGTCGGTGCGGGCCCGGCGGGTTCCGCCGCGGCGGCTTGGTGCGCCCGGGCTGGATTGACTGTGTTACTCGTCGATTCCGAGACTTTTCCCAGGGACAAGCCGTGCGGTGACGGGCTGACCCCGCGGGCAATGGCTGAACTTGACCAACTAGGTCTGTCTCCGTGGCTTGAAGGACGCGCCAGAAATAAGGGACTGCGTGCTGCTGGTTTCGACCAGGAGTTATATCTTCCATGGCCAGGTGGCAATCTTCCTAATTACGGAGGTGCCGCTCCACGCCTTGAACTCGATGCCGCAATCCGCCAAGTGGCAATCGATGCTGGAGTTGACGTCATGGAAGGGATGCGCGCGATTGATGCGGTCATGGACGGGGAAAAAGTGGCCGGTGTCGTATTCAAAAAGGCCAGCGGTGAAGGCTCTAATACTGAAAATGTCACGATTCATTGCTTGCGCTTAATTGTCGCTGACGGTGTGAAATCACAACTGGGCCGCACCCTTGGTCGCAAGTGGCACCGCTCAACCGCATTTGGTGTCGCGGCCCGTGGTTATATTAAGTCGCACCGCTCTGATGACGAGTGGATTTCAAGTCACCTTGAACTTCGCGGTGAAAAAAATGAATTACTCTCGGGTTACGGTTGGGTTTTCCCACTGGGCGACGGTGAAGTTAATGTCGGTGTGGGAACCCTTGCTACGGTGAAACGCCCAGCTGATGTCAACCTGCGGAGTCTCCTCACTTTTTACGCTGAACAACAACGTGACACTTGGCAGTTAGAGGGCGACGTCCGCGCACCTTGGTCAGCCTTGTTGCCCATGGGTGGCGCGGTCAGCAATGTTGCCGGCGCCAACTGGGTTCTTATTGGTGACTCTGCTGGGTGCGTGAACCCACTTAACGGCGAAGGAATCGATTACGGCCTAGAAACCGGCCACCTTGCAGCGCAGTTGTTCGCTGACACCCCCGCGAATTCCCGCATGGACTTCACAACCGTGTGGCCACAAATCCTGGTTGCGCATTATGGAACAGCTTTTTCAATTGCGCGAAGACTCGCAGGCTTGATTACAGTGCCGAAGTTATTGCCAACATTTGGTCCGATCGGAATGCGTTCACAATTCCTCATGACAATTGCGTTGCGGGTAATGGGTAACCTGATCACCCCCGAAGACAAAGACGTGACCGCGCGACTGTGGCATTACGCGGGTAAGTCCAGTGTTAAGTTAGATTCACGACCACCATTTAGTTGAGAAAATCCATTTAGTCTGATTGTTAAGGCGAGTAGCACTACAGGCTGAAGTGCTCCACAACCGCAGACCCGTCAAAGTGTGGACCAATCAATGTGCGCCATTGGGTGAATTGCTCGGATTCACGGAACCTCACCAGGTGGTCATCGAGTGTTTCCCAATCAATTGTGAACATGTAGACATTCGGTCGCTCCATGCACCAACCCACGTGGACAAACTCAATTACGCCCTCAACATCGGGCAAGATTTCGGCGACGGCTCGACTGAGGTCCGCCACGAATTGCCCACGGGCGCCTTCTCGGATGGAGATTTGTGCGACCTCACGAATCATTAGAAACTCCAATCCAGGGTGAACATGTCTTCCTGCATTGTCATGCGTAGCGGATTCATACGCAGAATTCCCGGCGAACCATCAAGAACTTTTTGCATCCCATGCATTAAGTCAGTAAATCCGATCGATTGCCGATGCAAGATTTCAGCTTCTTTATTAGTAAATACTTCAAACAGCCACACGATATCTTCGCTGTCGGGGTCAACCAGAACCGTGTACACTTCGGTACCGGGTTCGTCACCGATCCGATCCGCATAAGTGTTGAGTAAATCAAGTAGTTCAGTTCGTTTACCCTCTACAACATTAAGTCGAACCAGAATTGCCTGTCTATCCGGCAATAGTGCGTCATACAGCATTGTTCTCCAGGTACCAGTCGTAGGTCGCAGCGAGTCCAGCATTCAATTTAATTGACGGGTACCAACCGAGGGCGTTGATGCGGCTGGTGTCCAACAACTTACGGGGCATGCCGTCAGGCTTACTTGAATCCCATTCGAGTTCTCCCTCAAAACCAACGACACCGGCTACTGCTTCGGCGAGTTCACGGATGGGGAGGTCGTCACCCCAACCAACGTTGATGGTTTCATGTGAGTCGTAATTTTGCAGGAGCATCAGGCAGGCATCGGCGAGGTCGTCCACGTGTAAAAACTCACGCCGTGGTGCGCCGGTTCCCCACAGAGTTACCGACTTCACGCCACTTTCTTTCGCTTCGTGAAAACGACGAATGAACGCGGGAAGCACATGTGACGTTTCCAAGTTGAAGTTGTCTCCGGGACCATAAAGATTTGTTGGCATCGCCGAAATCCACTTGCGTCCGTACTGGGTGCGGAAAGCTTCGATGTAATAGATGCCGGCAATCTTTGCCATGGCGTAGGCCTGATTGGTGGGTTCAAGTGGCCCGGTCATCAAACTTGATTCACGGATCGGCTGCGTCGCGTGACGGGGATAAATGCAACTTGAGCCCAGAAAAAGAAAACGCTCGACATCCGCTGAATGCGCACCGTCCATTATGTTGGTTTGAATCAACATATTGTCTTTAAGGAAATCAACAGGGTAGGTCGAGTTCGCCATGATTCCACCGACGCGCGCAGCGGCATCGATCACAATGTCAGGCTTGGCTTCGTTGACCGCATCTATAGTCGCATCACGCTCACGTAGATCAAGCTCACCCGAGGTCCAACCAACGATCTCACCGGCACCCTTTGCTTCAAGGGACCGGACGAGTGCGGAACCGACGAGACCACGGTGGCCGGCTACATAGACCTTGGTATCAGCCCAATTAATTTCCCTTTGAGATTCACTCACTAGTGCATCTTTCCACAGAGGTATATGTGCTGTGCGCTGCTCCTCGGTAAAAAGTAGAGTGCCCATATGCGGGTTATCACAGTAGAAAAACTTGAATCCATCTTGAGCCGGATCGGCGACAACCCCAGAGTGGTCGCAAGTGGGAACTTCGCCACCCCAAAGACACTGCTCAGGGCTGTCGATTCAGTCTTTCCGACCTATCGACTCAACATGCTCAACGCGCAGCCAGGGATACCAAACCGGGAAGGTATTACCTATGAAACCGCCTTTGTCGGCCCAGGGATGCGCCACCATGAACGACTCGTGTACATCCCGGCTCGGTTGAGCTTGGTACCAGAACTATTCCGAGATCATTACAAGCCAGACGTGGTGCTTTTGCACACCTCGAGTCAGCGCTTTGACACCGTGAGTCTGGGGACCGAGGTCAACATTTTGCCGGCGGCCATTGAGGCGGTGCGCGAACGTGGTGGTCTGGTTATCGCACAGGCGAACACGCAGATGCCGTACACCTATGGCGACGCTCAGGTGTACCACGACGACATTGACTTCCTGGTGGAAGTGGACGAGCCCCTTGACGTTCATGAGCCCATTGCACCCAGCCCGGTGAGCCAGGCAGTGGGTGAAGGGATTGCGGCTCGAGTAGGTGACGGATCAACAATGCAAATGGGAATCGGCGAGGTTCCCAATGCTGTGGTGAGTCGCCTCGTGGACCGCAAGGGACTACGAATCTGGACCGAAATGTTCAGTGACGGGGTACTTGACCTTCACAAAAATGATGCACTCGATCAAGATCGCCCACTGACCGCATCTTTTCTTTTCGGCTCACGCGAACTTTATGACTGGGTACACATGAACACCCGCATTCGCATGATGCGCACAGAGTTCACCAATAACCCGGGGAGAATTGAAAAGCAGGCGCTCATGACCAGCGTGAATAGTGCATTACAAGTCGATCTTTTAGACCAAGCAAATGCGAGCCGAATCAAAGGACGCATCTATTCCGGATTCGGTGGCCAAACCGATTTTATTGTTGGCGCACTACATTCGCGCGGTGGTCAATCCTTCATCGCCTTACCGTCGTGGCATGCAAAAGCCGATACGTCAACGATTGTTCCTTTGCTGGAAGAACCGGTGACCAGCTTCCAACACAGTGCGGTGGCAACAGAGAATGGAATCGCCGACATTTTCGGTCGCAGCCAAGCTGTTCAAGCAAGGAACATTATTAAATATGCCGCCCATGAAAGCGTCAGAGACGACTTAACCAAGGCCGCCGTGGACATGGGGCTATTTGAGCACTAGTCGGCCAGTAGCTCACTACCGACTAGTCTTAACACGTGTTTGGTAACGGAAACAAAACCCCACTGCCACCCTCGAAATACCGCATGGGCGGCAAGCACTTTATGAAAGATAAAGCATTCATTAAGACTGCGGTGCGAGATGTGAAGCGACTTGAGCGCTACTGCGACCTCAATCCTGAGTCTTCATTGCTGGATTGGGGAAGCGGCGCAGGGCGCCTGGCAATCGGGGTTAAGGAGTATTTTCCATCCATCCGTGACTATCACGGGGTAGATGTACAGCGCACACTCATTGACTGGGCACAAGAAAATCTTGCAGGTCAGGGATATCGCTTCACTTATGTAGACGTCAGCAATGAGCGGTACAACCCAGACGGTTCACCCGAGCGGACGCTCAGTTCCGATGCGCACAGCGTGGACGTTTTTTATGCCTATTCGGTATTTAGCCACATGAATGTGGACGACACGGCCGGGTACTTGGAATTATTGGGCCAGACCCTCACCACGGTGGGTAAAGCATTCGTCACCTGCTTTGTGGAAGAAGACGTTCCCGAGTGGGATGAAAACCCAGCCGGGTACGGCCCACTTGAATGGAAAGGGCGACTGCACTGCACCCGCTTCTTACGTCAGTACTTTGAATCCCTCGTACACTTAGGGGGTTTGGCAGTTGACCGATTTGAATACGGCTGCGAAACTGATGGCCAAAGTTTGTATATTTTGCGGCGCCGCTGAAAGCAAATTAGAACTGCTGGATGTTCAGGCTTTTCGGGTAATATTGATCAGGCATTCTCCATGGCCCTTGAGAAACTCCCATTGTTGTGCAATCCAGGATCTTCTTGGCAAGAAACAGGCAATGGTTGTGCGGTCCCCATCACTGGTATCGTGAGGGTGTGAGTGCGGTAGACGAAGGAAGTGCAAAGCAAGAAGAAGACGCCGTTGATCCACGCACGGATACCGGAACCTGGCGCAGGATTGCCCGTGAAGCGCACACTAAAAGTGGATGGGCAACACCTGATAGTCACAGTGATCGGCCGCTGCAATTCCGTGACCCATTGCGGGTGTACGCTACTCGCGCGTTCGTGTGGGACTCAACCGCAGTTGTTACGGCCGCCACAATTGGATTTGTGCTTCGATGGACGATCCCCTACAACCTGAATGTGTCAGACGTAATCTATGTCTTTTTCGCATTGGTGGTCGTGATTTCTTGGAGTGTGGCGTTGGTCGTGCGTGGCGCTTACGACACCCGAATCCTTGGCGTTGGCTCTGAAGAATTCAAACGGGTTGTTACGGCCTCAGCTGGGCTTTTCGGAGCTGTAGCGATTGTAGCTTTCGCTCTCAAATTGGATCTTTCACGTGGTTTCGTTTTAATCACCTTTGTGGCCGGCTCACTTTTCTTGGTGGTAGCTCGTTGGATTTTGCGAGCGTGGTTACGCCATGAGCGGCGTTACGGGAACTACCTACACCGCACGATGGTGATTGGTGTCGGTGAACGACAAAGTGAAATTGTGGACATGCTGGATCGTGACCCGGTCGCGGGATTTACGGTTGTTGATGTTGCCCAAGAGGCAGATGCCGAGGCAACCCGCGAGCAGGTCAACGAGTGGTTAGATCAAATAATGGCCCGGATCGGCCTTCATGACGTAGATACTGTTGCGATTGCTGGAACACCGGCACAAGGCCAGGAACTCATTAAACGACTTTCTTGGCGGCTCGAAGGACCCCGAATCGATTTACTGGTGGCCCCAACCCTCGGTGACTTTGTTGGACCGCGCGTAACCATTCGCATGCAAGCGGACCTACCCTTGATTCACCTTGATGAGCCTCACCTCACTGGACCCAAGCGGGCCATTAAACGGGCACTCGACATCTCTTTCGGTAGTCTGCTTTTCCTATTGTTTATCCCTTTTATGTTGGTTGCGTCAGTGGGAACATTTTTTTCCAGTCGTGGCCCAATCTTTTACCGACATCAACGCATTGGTCGTGGCGGTGAAGTAATTAATGTTGTGAAATTCCGCACCATGTATGTCGGATCTGATCAAAAACGAGAAGCAGTGATTGGTGTCCCGGACGAGCGAATCAGTGAGCGCTACAAAAACGACCCGCGCATCACTGCATTTGGCAGATTCCTCCGACGTTGGTCGATTGATGAGATGCCCCAGATCATCCACGTGATCGGTGGCAGTATGTCGTTGGTTGGCCCTCGGCCAGTATTACTCGACGAAATCCAACTTTTTGGTGATGAGGATCACCGTAGGCATCTAACCAAGCCAGGGCTAACCGGGTTGTGGCAGGTTTCCGGGCGCAAGGCTGTCGACTGGGATGAGCGGATGCGCATGGATCTGAATTATGTCGAGCATTGGTCCCCAGCCCTTGATCTGGTGATTGTGGCCAGGACTGTCAAAGTGGTATTCACCGGCAGTGGGGCGTACTAGCAACCCGGAGCGAATCCGTACATTGCATATACTCAACTGGTGTCTTCCCGTAAACCCCTGATCTGGGGGGTAGCAGCCTTGGTCGCGATCGTGGGTGGATTTTTCTTCTGGCTACAAATGGGCCTACTTGCTTCTATAGGCGCACTTGCGTGGAGTGGGATCGGCCTACAAAACCACCTGGGAAATGCGGCCGATGGGCTCATTGGTGGAGACTACGTGACCGGGCAAGCGGAGTTCGAGCAGGCGGATCGCAGCACGGAACTGATTCTGAAATCAGTGGACACTTCTCAGGTCGCCCTAATTGAGCACATTCGTGGGATAGATATCGCGATACAAAACTGGCGTTTGTCTGTAGCCGCGGCCTATAGCATCTCAAAGGCGACCGGCGATCTGATCACCCTGTACGGCGATCTTTCCGGAAAATCGGGGGGCACGAAAATTTTCTCGGCTGGAGCAGTTGATTTGGTTCGGTTGGGTACATTGCCAGCCCAAAGCGCACAATTAAAAAGGCAGGTCGACGAGGCTGCTACGAACTTAGAGAATATTGTTGCCACCACATTTTTCACTGACCCACTGGCGCAGATTCGCGACCGCGCACTAAGTGAAGTTGTACCCATTCAATCCGGCGTGGATACGCTAAATGAAATTACCCCGTCTTTACCGGGCGCTTTAGGCGCGAACGGGACCAAACGATACTTGATTGCAATCGGCAATCAAGCAGAAATGCGGGCCTCCGGCGGAGCCCCATTGTCACTTGTCATGGTGGAGTTTGAGAGCGGGCGTGTGTCCATTCCGATTAAAGGTCAAACGAGTACCCAATTGTTCCCACCGATCAACGCTAAAGTGAATTGGTTCGGTCCGTCGTTAAACCCTTTCTTTCCTAAAAACCCTCGTAACAAACCTTTTGTGAATGCCAACACGCATCCCAACTTCCTTTACAGCGCCCAGGAGATGATGGCGGCCTGGTCGGGCAAGTGGGACGGCCCGAGTTACCCCGAAGTGGATGGTGTTGTGACCCTTGACCTCACTGCGATCGCTGCAGTGCTCAATGCGACGGGGCCGATTAAATCAGAAGTATTTGGTGAAGTCACCGGTGAGCGAATCGGTCAAATTCTATTGATTGATGCGTATCAAGATTTTGGTCAAAAAGATGCCGCCATTCGACAAGAAGCAAATCAAGAACTTCTTGATCAACTACTGACTCGGATTCTTTCCGGTGGCGAATTAATTAACGCGGGTCAAGCAATTTTAAGCACGGCATCTGGGCGACATTTCCAAATGTTTATGAAAGACCCAGCTCTTGAGCAGCTAGCACTGCAGAGCAATGCAGCCGGTGTAGTTTCTGACCCCCACATAGGCGACTGGTCTGCGCTCTATACGCAAAATGGCAATGCGAGCAAGGTCGACGTTTTTCAACAACGCAATGTCCTAGTAAATGTGAATTTGGAAGCTGACGGCAGCGCCCGCGTCACCCAGCAACTGACACTGACCAATGCAACTCCGTCGGAAAGAGCTGAGGGCCCTCCTGAGCGGTTGGGGTATGAAACTTCGTGGCTGAAGAGTGCCTATTACCTGTATGTGCCAGATTCGGCCACAAAATTTAAACCCTCTTACCCAGTGGGCTTTACTGTGCGACCATTCAGAAATCACCAGCAACTAGGTGGTGGCTGGGTTGATGACGGCTTCGGGCATCGATTTATTCGCCTCGTGGGTTGGACCCCACCCGGTGGCCAGAGTGCAGTGTCGGTTACTTACGAGCTACCAGCCGGCACATTTAGTGACGGGGATACCAGCGGGGATGCACGCACTTTGAATTATCGGGTGCAAGCCGAAGTGCAATCACTACTCAATGACTCGACAATAACCTTTCAAGTTACCGGGCCAGCGGGCTTTACACCAGTTAGACAGCCTGGAATGAAGGTTTCTGGGGCAACGGGAACTGTGTCGGCCGTGCAGTCAGGTCCGGTTAATGCCGAAATAGGTTTCAAGCGATGAAAGATAATCGACTGATCGCGATCGTGGGCGACCTCCCGTCAAAGAATAGTGCCTTTATTTCTCCCATGAATTCACAAAAAATGTGCGGAGAATGAAGCTCATGAAATTCACCAAATTCGCATCGCTTATTGCAGCGGGTTCATTAGTCACCACGCTATTGCCATTGACGCCGACGAACCCGGCAATTGCCAAGAAGCGCACAGGGTCGCAAGTGAGTTCAATACCGGCAGCGGGTAATCCATCAAGGGGCACGTGGGTTACGTGGGCAGGTGGGGTTAACGGAACAAGTCGCACAAGCATGGACCTGCCGAAAGGTGAAGGTATCGCCTTGATGGCTGATTGGAATGGCAACGGCGTAGCAACACCGGGCCGTTATATGTCCGGTGAGTGGGCCTACACCAACTCAAGTGTTGATTCGCCACAATGGGAAAACATGGGCAGGTGGGGTGGGGAGCCTGGCGACATCCCGGTTACCGCTTTTATTGATGCAGACAAACGCGCCGATCGCGGAATTTTTCGCGATGGAACCTGGCTGTGGCAGCTCACCTCCGGCGGTGAAGCGACCGATCAGTTCGGTCAATTGGGGGACCAGCCCATTAGCGGTGACTGGGACGGGGACGGGAAAACCGATCTTGGGGTGTATCGAGCAGGTCAGTTTCAGCTCCGATTCATGGGAGTGACCCAAAGACCACAGGTGCTCGGCAAGAAAGTTACCTACCAACCCAGCCCCACACTTAATGCGGGAGTTGCTTTTTTCTCATTAGGTCTACCCACCGATATTGCGGTGGCCGGGGACTGGAATGGAAACGGTCGCGACACACCTGCCTTAGTTCGGGGTCGAGACTGGTTCTTCATGAAAAATCTCAAAAAAGTAAAAAAAACTTCGAAGGCAACTTTTAGCATGCCAGGTGTGTCCATCCCATTGGTGGGGCAGCGGGTTGGTGGCGAAGAGGCATGCCCCACCCAGACCCGCGCCAGTCAGGTACGAACTGCAGGCATCGGGAAAAAAGTGCGTAAACCACTCATCCTTAATGGCACCAGAACGATCGAGGGCAACCGTGAGGTCCGTTCGACCTTAGAAGACGGCGTTGCCTATTTGGTGCGAAATGACCAGAAGAGCAGGCTAGAAGATCGTTGGAACACGACCTATTACGACCCGATCAGCACCAAGAGAACAGCCGAGGAATCAATTCGTCGCAATACAAATGCTGCATTGTCAGCTGCAACGCTACTCACCACAACGAAACTCAGAAATTTTGACGGGTTGAGTCGCAAGAAAGTCCAAGACTATGCAATCTGGCATATCCGTTCGATCGCTTGTCAACACCAGTCGACGAGTCTGGGTGGCTGGGGTGAGACGTGGCAGTCGGCACTGTGGGCGGCTACTGCAGGCCAAGCAGGCTGGCTGCTCTGGGGCAGACTCAGTCAAGCTGAGCGAGGTTACGTAGCTGCCATGGTGGAGGGTGAAGCAAATGCCACGGCACGCAGAGGGCCTCGCTACTTCCGTGACCGAGCTGGGAGAGAAATCTCCATTGGTGACTCAAAAGCCGATGAAGTTTCGTGGGATCTGTTGGCCCCTACACTTGCCTTGGCCATGATGCCCAAGCATAAAAATGCGAAGATCTGGAAAGAAAGTGCGATTGCACTGAGTCTTGCAGCATTTAGTCGACCCGGTGATCTCACCAAAAAACAGTCAATTAACGGCATTAATGTTGCCCTGCGTCTACCGGGGACAAATGCTAATGAAGATGGCACCGTCACCAACCACGGAATCGTGAACCCCGATTACACACAAAATGTGCAGCACCTGTGGTGGGCGGCCACCCTTCTTCGAGCAGGAAAGATTCCGGTCCCGGAAGCTTTCTTTTACAACGCGGACATTGTGTACCGAGCACTCAGCGTTGTTGAGTTTTCAAGTCCGCCGTACGCAGCTCCCGGTGGAACGGTATACAAACCACTCGGCCAGATCTATTACCCGATGGGAATCAGTTGGGGTGTGCGCCGCCCAGCCACATTCGTAGGGGTTGACGGATTTGCGAATGTGTATTCAGCACCAGATACCCGTGCAGATGAATTCCTAGCGGCCCACGCGCGTGACACCCGCGCTCTTCAGCTGCGCTGGAAAGACGGCCACATTTATGCCAAGGGTGATGTCGAGGATTCTTATAAACGTGGCAAAGAGGAATATGCGTTGCAACAAATGGCTTTGGCGTGGTGGGTAGGCTCGTGGAAGTACGGACCTAAAATGCAACTAGACACAAAACCCTACCCCAATGTCAAACTAGATCGCGGGTACAACTTCTAACAAACATCAACCCATGTCTCTTCCCTTAAGAAGCGTATTTATTTGCGATAATTTTCTCAAACCCGGCCCGGCTAGATGCTTTTTCAGGGCTTATGGGTTAGGTTTAGGGGGTCAATTTCGGGCTTTCCAATCACGAAGGATTCGTTAATATGCGCCGTGCGATCATCGTCACCACAGCTTCTTTCGGATTAGCAATGTCCATAGTTGTAGCAAACCCGGCCGCAGCTGGTGACCCAATCGATAAGGTGCAGTTTGGTATGCACGTGCCGAACATTTCAATTGGTGTCGATCCCGGTGTGAGCTATGGAGCAATTCGACTGTGGGATTCAGGGGTTACTTGGGGTCAGGTTCAGCAGGGAAAGAAAAAGTATTGGTGGAATGGCCTCGATGCATCGATCGCAAATGCAAACTCACAGGGGGCGGAAGTTCTCTACGTGTTAGGAAGTACGCCGAAGTGGGCCGCCTCGAACAAGAAGCAAGGTTTTTATCCAAACAAGGGGGCTGCTTCGGTGCCCAAAATGTCCGATTGGAAGAATTGGGTCACCGCAGTCGTGAAACGCCACGGTGACAGTATTAATGCTTATCAGATCTGGAATGAAGCGAACCTGAAGGATTTTTGGGCGGGTACGCCTAAGCAAATGGCGGACCTCACCAAGGCCGCTTCGAAAATAATCCGGAAATATGATCCAGGCGCAAAGGTTGTGAGTGCCAGTAGCACAGTACGTTTGGACAAGTCGTACGAAAAATTTTTCCCAGCGTATCTCAAAGCCCTTAAAAAGAAAAAATGGCCCGTGGATGTCATCTCGATACATTCATACCCGAAAGGCACCGGGACTCCAGCCAATCGCTCGGCGTATTTGGAGAAGGTGAACACTCAGATGAAAAAGTCCAAAGTGCCCGCTTCAAAACAATTGTGGGATACCGAGTTCAATTACGGAATTAAGGGTCCGGGAAAGACAAAGGGTAAAAGCATTGTGGGGGACAAGGCAGCATCTTGGGTCGCCCAGACGTACCTTGAAAACCTAGTTCAGGGCGTTGATCGTTCTTACTGGTACTACTGGGATAAGCCCAACTCACTCCTCGGCATCACCATGCAGGACGGGTATCCGGGTGCAGTTGGCTACGAGACCGCCTACATGTGGATGGTTGATTCTTTCTACTCCTGCACTCCAGGAAAAGTGAATATCTGCCAAATGGGCGACAACGTCCAGCCAGCAGTGGTCGCTTGGGCCACATCCGGCAGCGGCACGTACACTGTACCTGCCAATGCAACGGTGCAGTGCGATGCGATGAATCGTTGCTCAGCGGTGAACCCTGGAGACTCAATAGCGATTGGAAATATGCCCCTATGGTTTGGAACTACAGAACGAAACAACCAGAATCAGGCAGCTCTGGTGCAAAGCCCCGCCATTTCGCAGTAGCGAGTTTCGCACTCGCAGGGGCACTCGTCCTGACCGGTTGTGGAGGCGGGGCCACGGCTGAGGACGTGGGTGTACCCACTCCAACTGAGTCGGCCACTATTGACCCTAACGCGGTACAACCTTCGACAGTGGGGATGCACATCGAAGGTGTCGAGGGCGGTCGGTGGGCGTCAGCGCCATTTGGCGCATTGCGTTTGTGGGATAACGGCACAGCCTGGTCGCAAATTGAGTTAGCCAAAGGCGAGTTCATATGGGGTAACTTGGATGCTGCCATAGCCACTGCTGAGTCCACGGGTATGAGCGACATCTTGTACGTCATGGGCACAACCCCGGGGTGGGCAGCCCAGGATCCAAAAAACCTCAACGAAAGCGATTACCCGCAGCCGGGTGCCGCTGAGGCCCCAGCCAATATGGTTGACTGGACAGACTGGGTAACGACCGTTGTCACGCGGTACAAAGGTGTCATTACCTCCTATCAAATCTGGAATGAAGCAAACCTGAATAACTTTTACAATGGGACCCCGGAGCAGATGGCGGAGTTGACCAAAGAGGCGTACGACATCATTAAGGAAATTGATCCGGAAGCGCAGGTGGTGTCTGCATCACCAACAACTCGTCTATCTAAATCCTTTGACCGTTTTTTCCCCAAGTATCTGGAGCAACTCGCGACTTTGGATTGGCCTGTAGACGTGATTGCTCTGCACACATATCCCGATGCCACAGGTGATCCATCGGCGCGTGGAGCAGCTGTGATAAAGGCCCAGGAATACCTAACCGCAGCCGGCGCACCGACCGTTCCTTTATGGGATACCGAGTTGAATTACGGTCTTGCCGGACCAGGTGACCTCCCACGAGAGGAAATCACAGGCGCACGTGCGGCTGGTTTTGTGGTTCGCACCTACATCGATAATCTGCGTCTAGGAATTGAGCGCAGCTATTGGTATATCTGGACGCTGGAGGCCTATGACCTGCTGGGTGTGCAAGTATCCCCCGGCTCCGATGGTGAGCAGGGATTCTTCGCCGTCAATGACTGGGTTGTCGGAGCAGTATTCGGTGGATGCACTGAGTCGGAAAACACGGTTTTGTGTGATTTTAGCCGAGATGGCACAAATTGGATTGTCGCCTGGGCACAATCGGGTGAAGCGAACTACACGACTCCGGAGAATTCGCAACTTACATGCGACGCACTGGCCAATTGCAGTGAAGCCCCCCCAGCATCGACTGTGATACTGACCGAAGTCCCGGTTCGGATCTACCTTCAATAGCAATTAGGACAGACGTAGACTGGCGAGGTGTCACGCTTTAGTCCAACTTTCTGGGTCGTCGTTGTCCTAGGTGTTTTCGGAGGAATTCCCATTCGTGGCCTATGGATTGAATCCACGACAACGCATTGCTGTGGAGTTAAATAGATGAAATTACGGTCTTTAATTGTCATAAATGCGCTGGCCACAATCGCCTTGATCTTCCTGTGGACAGTCCCCCGAGTTGGTTTTGTAATGGTTGCCATGGCATTAATGGTCCTACCACCATGGGGGCGAAGCTACGCACAACGAGCAGTTATTTCTGGACTGGTGCTTGTGGGTGTGATTGCAGTGGCGTTCCCCCGCGCCGGTTCACTACCAATTGATCAGTTGAGTGCAAGTGTTTTTTTTGGTGGATTGTTGGTAGTAGCGATGGCGTTGCGACTGATCCCGAATCTGCGGGCGTGGCCGATGCCTCGGGTGAGTGGGATCGATGTAGTCGTTGGGGTATTTACCGCCGTAATAGCAGCGGTCCCGGTGCGTACTTTTCTCGCATCAACTTCAGAGCAAGCCATCGCGTCACTTTTCCATACCGGTTGGGATAATCAGGGACACTTAGTGCCTTTTCTAAATACCGTCATGGCAGGTAGCTCACAGTGGGTGAGCGCAGATGGTTCAGATCCTTGGAATCAGTCGTATCCAGCCGTGCACACACACCTTTGGTCACTCGCCCAGGTAGTGGTGGGTTCCCAGACCCCCGACCGGATATCCCTAGTAATCCCCTACGCGGTGTGGGTCGCCTTGTCATTTGCTGCGGCAATGGGAGTTTTGATGTGGGTAAGTGGTGACCTGGCACGTCGGCTTGCCGGGAACTTTGACCTACCCCGCAATCAGGTAAATACCGCTGGGATTCTGTCTGCTTTGGGAGTGGGATTTTTTGGAGTATTCGGCAGTGTTCAGTTTCTCTACAGCGCAGGTTTTACCAACTTTGTCATGGCCGTATCCGTTGCTGCCGGGGCTAGCTACCTGACTGCACGGGATCCGGTGCGTTTGGGTTGGTTTGTTTTACCTTTCGGAGCATGGGCGACCGCTGGACTATGGACCCCACTGACATTGGGTCTCGTCCCAGCGGGACTGGTTGTTGCCTACTTGCTGATTCGAACAAGAGCGTGGCTAGGGATCGTGTGGTTACTCGTGGTTAGCGGTGTTGGGGCAATGACCTTGCTATCCCAAGCGAATGCACTGTTGGGCGAGAGTAGCGTTGATTCGGTACGTGGATTCACTGAAACAGTGGGTGTCGTTGGAGTGGGCATGACTGGATTCAATTTGACCTTGGGTATGGCCGCACCAATTATTTCCGTGTTCATGGCAATAGTGATCTGGAATCGAAGTTCCAAAGTTCTTGCGGCATTGTTGCCAATCCCAGTGCTGGCTAGTGCTGCTTTGGCGCTGCTGTTTGTCACAGGTGCTGATTCAGTCGAGACAAGTCGGTTGACCTCCTACTACGTGCTGAAGTCACTAAATGCTGGATACCTACTCTTTATCCCGCTACTGATCGCAGCCGCGGCTCTTGCGGTCGCAGTGCTGGTGGCTCGACTGAATAGACTACATGCAGCCTTGGTGACTATCTCGGTATTCGTTGTTGGGGTGTCAACATTTGGATTCATCGGATTTAACGCAGATCAAGTTTCCGTGAATATTTCTAAGGCACCGGGGATCTCGGTGGCCCAAGAGCGAGAACAATGGATCCAGCATCCTTATATGGGGATTCAAATCGCTAACTCGGCCCGTGCTGCCCAAACACAAGCCGACTTCACTCCCGTAGTGTGGCAAGGAATAGGCACCCTTGAAAATCTATGGGTACTGACATTAACCAATGTCGTTTCCAACGACCAATCAAAGTTCTATGCCGACCTGCCGCAGACCCCATATAGGCCGATGACCTTAGTCCAAATCTCCGAGTACATTTATGCGAATCCGGCTTCGCGGGTTCAATTACTGTGGCGGACCCCCGAGGTTGGAGCAGAACTCCAGCAGTGGGCAGCCCCATTCCCGACGGAGCGAATTATGACACCTGAAGTGGTGATCCGGTAGGCACGACTACCGAATTTTTAGTGTGTGGAAATCCAGTCCTGGCAGGCCGAAAATGTAGGAAGTAGACCAGCTAATTTGGCATCGGCCAGATTGGGAGCGCTTGAATCCTTAGCCGACATGGTGATTGGTTCTTCGGTCTGAGGCCAAGTGATTGCCAATGTCGGATCAAGTGGGTGGATACCGTGCTCGGCCTCGGGGTTAAAACCCGTTGAGCACAGATAGCCAACAGTCGCCGACTCACTTAAAGCAGCAAAGCCATGACCAAAACCCTCGGGCAGATACAAGGCTTGGCGCTCAACAGCGTTAAGCACAACACTCTGCCACTTGCCAAATGTGGGTGAGCCTACACGGATATCAACCACGACATCAAAAATCTCGCCGTCAAAACACTGAACGTATTTCGCCTGCCCGGGAGGCACATCGGCAAAGTGGATTCCGCGCACGGTTCCCACCCGGGAAACCGAAATATTCATTTGCTCAAAGGGAAACCTCCGACCGAGTGCTTCTGTAAAGGATTGCGAGGTAAAAGCCTCAAGGAATACCCCGCGGTCATCGCCCCTGAGAATCGGGGTAAAGAGCGTGACACCGTCAAATTCCAATCCTTGCCAATCCACGAACGCAGACTAGCAGCGTCCCTGATCAATGGCTGCGACGTTCGCGCAGCAACTCCTTGGCGAGTACGGTTGGTCGCGTGAGAATCGCCATGATGGGAACCCGCGGAGTCCCCGCTCTTTATGGTGGATTTGAGACAGCAGTGGAAGAAGTGGGATCCCGTCTCGCTGAGCGCGGTTACGAAGTCACCGTGTACTGCCGCAATCCCGGCCAAAAAATTACCCAGTACAAGGGTATGAATTTAGTGAACCTGCCTGCGATCCACCACCGCATAGCCGAAACCCTCAGCCACACTGCGGTGAGTAGCATACACGCAATTATTAGGAGCCGACCTGATGCTGTGTTGCTGATGAACGCCGGCAACGCTCCATTTATTGGGCCATTACGTCTAGCCAAAATCCCGACGGCAATTCACCTTGATGGACTTGAATCCCAGCGTGAAAAATGGCGCGGACTGGGTGCACGTTATTACCGGTGGGCGGAAAAATCTGCGGTTAAAAATGGCGCCTTCATTATTTCCGATGCCCAAGCGATCGCGGAATACATTTTGAATCATTACGGCCGCGAAAGTGAAATGATTACCTATGGAGCTGAAATAATCAACCCACCGAGTGATCGCTTGGCCGAACTGGATCTGGAAGCCGGTGAGTTCCATCTCTTGGTGGCCCGACTTGAACCGGAGAATCATGTGTGGGAGGCAGTTATAGGGTATACGCAGTCAAACCAACAAAAACCGTTAGTGTTAGTGGGCACCGCTCCCTACAGTGCCGAATATATCAATCGGGTGAAAAATGAGTCGGATTCACGCACTAGATTCTTAGGTGGGATCTACGACCAAGAATTACTCAATCAGTTGTACGCGCATTGCGCGACTTACACGCACGGTCACTCTGTAGGTGGAACAAATCCAAGTTTGCTACGAGCAATGGGAGCAGGAGTCACAACTTTAGCATTTGATTGCGATTTCAACCGTGAAGTCACGGACAATCTGGCACTGTATTGGAGTTCGGCTGAGAGCTACGCCGAGCTGCTCGACAACTTCACCCCAACCAACATGGGATTACAGTTGCAGGAACGTGTTTCCCGGGTGTATCAATGGGACAGGGTCACCGATCAGTATGTAGAGCTGATTGAAAGAATGGTAGACAAATGATTTCTGTGGCGCTGGTTACCCATAACTCCCAGGGTTTTTTACCCGAACTACTGTTGAGTATTGACCGTCAGACGATGCAGCCGGAAATCAAATTGGCAATTGACGACAACTCAACGGATGCAACCGTGGATCTGTTAAACCAGAATGGTTTTACCGTAATCCCTGCGCATTCGAGTGAAAAAGAAATCATAACCCGGATTGCCCAGAATTTTACGCAGGTGGTTATTGCAGCACACGAAGCAGGTTCTGACACTGTGATTATTGGTGACCACGATGATCTCTGGCATCCGCACCGAATCAAGCACCAGCATGAAATCTTAACAAAAAATCATCTGGTCAGCCTAGTTGCCAGTAATGGTCGAACGCCTAAAGGAAGCCTGCGGACCACATTTCCAGTGCCTGAAAATTTTAATGAATTGGACCTCGCTGGGCAATGGCGGTACGTGGCTAAGCACAGTATTGCAACCGGTGGAGCCTGCGCTATAGCGCCAGATCGCATCACCACTCTGAACGTACCAACGGGTTGGCTGCACGACCGCTGGTGGAGCCTGCGCGCGGTACGCGAGCAATCAATGTGGATTGATCAAGAATTAGTCATTGACTACCGGGTTTCCTCAGATCAACAGGTCGGACTGGACACAGCCGGCCAGGGGAGCACTGCTTATTGGTGGACTAAGAAATTACGCGATCTTCCCAGCACAGCGCTCAAAATGAAAGACATTTCCCGACTAATATCCCAGACCAAAGAAAATTAAGGTTTAGCAGTGCTCTGGATCGACGTGACCGACCTTGTTGAGTTTATTGCCAGCGGGTCAACGGTTTCTGGAGTACAACGTGTGGAAGCACAGTTGGTCCCACTATTGATTGAAGGTGACTCTTGTGCAGTTGTTCTTGATCGTACACGTGGTGAATTTGTTGAGCTGACCGCTACCGAGGTAATTGAGCTATTACACGACGGAGTCAGCAGTGGGGTAGCAACTGCTACCCAATCGGCCAAAGCAGCAATTTCTCGAGCTGCAACAACACTGCCAAGCAAGCTTGATGAAAGACCAAACTCGGTACTCCTTTCTCTGGGTGCCATGTGGATCAATGACCAGCTGATGGCAGCGACTCGGGCTGCAGTTTCCCGAGGAGTGAGATTTGTTAATTACTTTTACGACCTGACACCGGTCCTTGATGCTGGTCACGCAACAGATTTGCGGCCTCTTTTCGAACGCTACCTCGCACTTCTTGGTGATTGCTCCGATCGGATACCAGCGATCTCTCAATCAAGTCGCGATGATTTAGCTGCCTACTTACAGAATCAGGATCTGCGCGTACCACCTGGCGTTGCTACGGCTCTTCCCTCTGGGCTTGATCCACGGGAGGGAGACACCGATGTTCTTAATACCAACCCGTCGACCCATATGGAATACGCATTAATGGTAGGAACAGTTGAAGCCCGCAAGAATCATCTTCTCGCTTTTCATGCTTGGGAGGAATTGATCAGCGTTTATGGCGCTGACAACGTCCCGAACTTGATCTGTGTGGGAAAGATTGGCTGGAATAGCGGGGAATTTCAGGAAAGATTGGGTGCAACAGATGGCCTCGATGGAAAAATTACGTTGAGAAGTGAGGGTATCACTGACGTAGAGCTGGCGGAGTTGTACCGCAATGCACTTTTTACGATTTATCCGTCCAACTACGAAGGATGGGGGTTACCGGTCACGGAGAGTCTACTTTTCGGCACGCCTGTAGTCACGGCAAGAAACTCTTCGTTGATCGAAGCTGGCGGCGAATTAGCGTGCTATTTCCCAACGGGAGACTTGGATGAATTTATTCGTATTATCGAAACTGAAATGTTGGACCCAGAAACACGCGATGGGCACCGACGGCGAATCGCAGAAGAATTCCAGGATCCCGTTACCTGGTTAGATATAACGGTGTTGATTAAACAGGAAGTGCAGTCCGCCCAGAATCAAGAACGACCTGGTCAGGCCACGCCAACACTTGAGAATGGGAAGAGCTATTCACTGGCCGCACCGCACACGGCGTTTACCGACCGACTCATAGTGGGAAACCAACGACCACCACAACCGTGGGGCTTCCCCATTTTTGCGAGCCAAGAGATCACAATTAACTTCGTCCGGGGAACCTCTGCCGAGTTAACAGTGCACTTGGGAAGCTTGTGTGAGGCTGGCTCAGTTGTCCTGCAGATCAATAACCATGATCACACTTTTTCCCGTGGTGAGTTCGTCAGTGTCAATATTGGTGCAGGTGAGGGAGGAACTCCAGTTCAACTCACACTTCGTGCGGTCGATGTGGGACCAAGTGAACAAGGATTTATCGGACTAACGTCAATTACGGTTGAAGGGGAAAGCGCAATGGGGACAGAAGAATCTGAGAATTTTATGGTAATTAAGTGTGAAGCGGAAAACCAAGCGCTGAGAGCAGACGTTGAACAGCTTAAAAGTGAGCTAGCTTCAGCCAACTTAGAATTGGATCGCAAGTCGCAAAGCTTGTTGAGCCGCGTAATGCGGCGCCTCAACAAGCCAAGTGAATGACTGGCTAGCGCTTCTTTTTCTTTGGCGCCGTGATCACGGCAACATCAAAATCTACCGACGCAGCCGTATACCCCCCACTACCAACTGTCGTTGCTGTTACCTTGCAGGAACCTGTGCCGAGTCCGGTGATTATCGCACCATGAATCACACACGGACCGGAATCACTGAGCAATACCTGAGTGCCCGAAGCAGCTGTCACGCTGAGCAAGGTATTCGATCCCCGCATTATTGAGATTGGGCGATCTGCACCCCACGCCCCATTTGGAGTGGAAACGGAAATCACGTCAGCCGGAAGTGCTGCCAACACATTGATAGCTTGGGATACTTGGCCACTGGGTCCACCAAGTATGGAGCTGGAGAACTGGGTAATGACGGTTTGGATGCCCTGTTGGGACGGGGTCCACTGGGTTGTGGAGACGCCATTAGATAACGGGATTGACGCACTCAAGTAGCCACCATTGAGTTGGAATGCAGCCGAGCCCACGGTTGTGGTTGGGGTAACCAACGCGCTGAGAACAGTGGGTTGGCCAACCCGGAAAGTGGCGGGAAGACGCAGTTGAACCAAGCCGGCGTTAGAAACAATCAGCGCGCTTCCAGTCGAGCTCGCAGAGGCCAAGACTCCACTTGAACTGGGGGTGAAGGTGGCGACCAGCGGAAATTCACCGAGCGTCTGTGGCCGCCAATTAAAAGTGGCTTGGGAACTTGTACCACCAGCAATTGGGGTTAAACCGAGGGTTCCCAATGAAGTGCCGAGACTTGACGCTAATTTAACTGTTCCTTCGGGGGCGAGACTGCCGGCCTGAGCGCTCACATGAACCAAGACTTGTGCGATGGCATTTGAAGTTACGTTGGTGGGCATGTAGAGCTTGGTAATAGTGGCCATTGCCGCGATGGTCACATTGGTGGACCCTACGCCAATTGCGCTGCCAAGACTGGAAACTGTCCAGGAACCTGCCAGGTTGGGTGTCCAGTTCATCGATCCATAACCATTTGACCCTACGATCGTGCTCTGGCTAGAGCCAGCACTACCGAGGGAAAATCCGATTGTGATCGGCTGTCCTTTGAGGTTCGGTGCGTAGATCATGACTTCCTGGGCAATCCCCACCATGCCGTTAGGTGAGGCCACGAAGCCTGTTGCGGCTTGAGCAGGGGTAAAGGCGGCGGCTACCGCGCCGAGACCAAGACTCAAGGTCAAGGCTGCAGCAAGTAAAACTCTTCCAGTAAGTGAGACATGCACCGTTTACCTCCTATGCAGGATCATATGTTAGCCCCTCGCGGCTACTAAACACGTGTTGTGTGTGCTAAAAAAAGCGATCGTTACCATGAGGCCATGCAGACAAACGGTGTTCAAGATCCATACTGGTCTGTCTCACATTATTTCTGGAAAGAAAACTCTTGTTAACCGACCTTTATCAGCGCAGGGCCCTTATCTGGGCATTCGCCAATCGTGACTTTGCCACCCGGTACCGCTCAAGTGTTTTAGGCTGGTTTTGGTCGCTACTGCAACCGTTGGCAACACTCTTGGTTTTTGCAGTTGTCTTTAGTGTTGTCTTTCGAATTACACCTCCACCGTTGGGAGCCGATCCCGATCGAGGGAGTTACGCAGCGTTTCTGTTCACCGGGTTGGTCACCTGGAATCTGTTCTACACAATCGTTGTGCTTTCTATGAGTCAACTTAAATCAAATGGTGAACTATTGCGTAAAGTGCAATTTCCGGGTTGGGCGCCAGTATTGGGTGCTTCAATTGTGCAGCTCGTACAGGTTGTTCTTGAAGTGATTGTGTTGGTTCTGATGTTTTTCTGGCAACGCAATGTTGGTTGGACCTGGATCCTGGCGATCCCCATCCTGATTGCATTAGCGCTCTTTGCTCAAGGAATAGGCCTCATGCTCTCAATTCTTAACGCGCGCTTCGGAGATGTTCAATACATTGTCACCGTGGTCCTGGGTGCTCTGTACTTCCTTACCCCGGTGATTTACCCCATGAGTATGGTGGAAGACTCGGCGTCAAATTTAGTCATCTTCATCCAATCTAATCCACTGACGTGGTTTGTTGAAGCAATGCACTACGCAATGTATTCATTAGTTGCCCCCGAATGGTGGGTTGTCCCTGGGCTAATCCTTCTTGGTGCTACTACATTTATAGTCGGACTCGCGGTATTTAACCGTAATAGTGAGGATATTGGTGAGTTGTTGTGACCGAAATCGCCATCAGCATGGAACACGTGAGCAAGAAATTTATCCGACACGTGGAGCGCCGCAATAGTCTGAAGGAAAGAATAATTCGCGGACGATCCGGAAGCTCGGAGGACTTCTGGGCCGTCAAAGACGTCAGCATTCAAATCCCCAAAGGCAGCGTGTACGGATTAATCGGACACAATGGATCCGGAAAATCAACATTACTCAAACTCATGTCCGGGATATACCGTCCAACAGAAGGAAAGATTCACACCGATGGTCGTCTCGCTGCACTTATTGAGTTGGGTGCAGGATTTCATCCCGACATGACCGGAATGGAAAACATCCGTCTTAATGGCTCAATTCTTGGGCTTTCCCGCAAAGATATTGACGATTCGACCGATGCAATTATTGACTTCAGCGGGCTACGGGAGTTTATTAATGACCCCGTCAAGCATTACTCCAGCGGCATGTACGTCCGACTGGGTTTCAGTGTGGCCGTTCACATGAAACCAGAGATTCTGGTGGTCGACGAAGTACTGGCAGTAGGCGACGAGGAATTCCAGCGTCGATGTGAAGACCACCTTTATTCACTCCGCCGTGCGGGCAAAACTATTGTGGTTGTGAGCCACGGAATGGGTCAACTAGAAGGTCTGTGCGACGAAATCAGTTGGCTCGAGCACGGTGAGGTACAGCAAAGTGGACCAGCAACCAAAGTTATTCGCTCCTATCTCGAACGTGTAAACAATCAAGAAGCCGCACGCAACGCTGAAGTTTCCTCTGAGCGAACCGACGACCCCGACAGCATGCGAGCCGGTAGCGGCCAGATCCGAACTCAATCGATTGCACTTCAAAGCGAAAGTGGAACGCCACTTGATCACTCGGAAACCGGGACCACTACCCGATTCGCAGTGAAGCTCACGGCAAAGGAATCAATTCTGGGGCCTAATGTTCGCGTGGGAATCCAACATGAAGGTGGCGCACTGATCACAATGTTGAATAACCACCGGCTGGGAACAGACCTTGGTGTTGTCGAGGGTGACTTCACAGTGCTTGTTGACTTGATAAATACCCCAATACTGCCCGGCCGGTATCGAATCCACATTGATATTTTCGACCACACAGGTGCAAAACTTTTGGACAATTGGAGTGACGCACTTGAGTTCCCCGTGCGCAGTCAACGAGGTGAAATCGGTCAAGGTTTTGTTGATCTACCCGCGCAATTTACCCTCCAGGAGTGAATCTAACAAATGAGTGAAGCGACCTTGTATCAAAAAGTGCGCTGGCATGCTGGCCGCGGGAAGCGTTGGGTCAGGCGCAAGGCCTATGAACGCTCGGTCGGAAAACAGTACCGCGCGTGGTTAACAACCTCCACCAGATCCACACCCGCCTCGATTGAGAACACCAACACCATTGCGGTAATTGTCCCCGTGTACAACCCACCATTGATTTTCCTCCAAGAATGCTTGGGCTCGGTGATTAACCAGAGTGCCCGCAGCTGGCAATTAGTTGTCAGCGATGACGGATCAACAACTCCAGAAATCATCGACTACCTGGATCAGTTCACCGCAGCCTATGAAAATGACCCACGGGTCACCGTTATTCGCGGGGAAAACGGTGGGATTTCTGCAGCACAAAACAGGGCACTAGAAAAAGTCACGACCGAGTATTTCGGCTGGCTCGATCACGATGATCAACTTAATCCCACCTGTATGGAAGAGTTCTCGTCTGCGATAGACAACAATCCCGAAGCCCAAATTATTTATTCAGATGAAGACAAAATCGACACTAAGGGTAAGCATTTCGAACTGTATTGCAAACCTGATTTCTCCCCAGAGCTGTTGTTGAGCCAGATGTACCTATGCCACTTCACCGTTTTTAAAACCGATTTAGCGAAAGCAGAGTCAGGATTTCGCAGTGAAATGGATGGCGCACAAGATTTTGATCTGGCCCTGCGACTACTCCCAAACTTGACCACCGTGGTGCACGTCCCTCTGCCGCTGTACCACTGGCGCTCTTGGAGTGAGAGCACCGCACAAAGTATTGACGCAAAGCCATGGGCTCAGCAGTCGACAGCGCGAGCCCAAACCGATTTTATTAACAGAAGTTATGGTGGCGGGGAAGTGGTGCCTTCGAAGGTGAAGGGTCTGAATCAAGTTCATCCGAAAATAATCCGTGACACGAAAGTTTCGGTGATCATTCCCACGATTGGCACCAAGGACACTAAGACCGGAATCATCATGGTCAGCAGGGCAATTGCCACTCTTAGGGCGGCTGAAACCCATATCGATTTCGAGACCATTGTGGTCACGACGGGTGAATTAGATCCCATTCCTGGTGCGGACCAGCAGATTGTGTACACCACCACAAACTTTAACTTCGCCGAGGCGATTAATCTTGGTCGCACGGCAGCCAATGGTGAGTACCTTTTGATTTTGAACGATGACACGACGGTAGCTGATCCTGGACCCATTACTCGACTTCTAGAAGTTGGTCAGAACTCGGGTGTGGGGATCACTGGAGCAAAACTCACTTACCCGGATGGTCGATTGCAGCACGTGGGCATGGTGATGTTACCTAGCGGACCCACCCACCCGTGGATTGCTAAAAGTGGCAATGAATACGGGTACTTCGGTGCGACTCTCACGCCCCGCAACTACAGCGCCGTAACCGCCGCGGCGTTCCTCGTGCGAACCGAACTGTTTGATCAACTCAACGGATTTGACACAGTGTTTGCCCGCGATTTCAATGATGTTGATTTCTGTCTACGCATGCGGGAGTTGGGATATCGGGTTGCCTGGACTCCCTATGCGCACTTCACCCACTATGAAGGTGCCTCGATTGTGCGCAAGAAAGCCGACCCCTTTGAGGCGCAACTATTCACTCAGCGTTGGAATGCAAAATACCAAGTTGATCCGTACTACTCTGTCGCATTGAAGACCGATCTTGATCGAATGTATGAGGCGAAGTAATGAAAGAACTTAAAACGCGGGGCGGCCGCAGAGTAATTGCACTCGGCCAAGATTCGCTGCTCACCATGGACCGCCTACAAAGTATGCTCGACCGTTTTGATACCGACCCGCGAATTGTCAGTGTTTCGATCTATCCCGGCCTAGGCGAATCCCATTTCACCCGAGCAACTGGGCCAGCCGGTCCAGTGACACTGATCACGACCGAAACTGAACTCACCGGAGAAATCACCGAGTGGGCACAACAAGTCAGTAGCCGTGGTTTCTGGCATGACTGGTACGTGCTCGCAGACCGCGATGTAAAAACTGCTGAGTCACAACTGGCCGCTCCTGAACTTGATCAAGTCGAGCGCACCGATCCCAGTAGTTCGCGTTTCCACGACGCTGACCAGCGGACCGAACCAAAGACTCTCACCATTGCGATTGACGTCACCTGGCTCGGGCCACACCAAACAGGCGCCCAAGTGCTCACTACCGCTGCCATTGAAGCGCTCGCCCAAAACCCAAAAATTGCAAGCATCAAATTAATTGGATTGACAGAACTACCGGGCTATGCCGCACACCTCACCGAACTCTCCGGTGTCAGCATGGCAAGCGACATTGAGGACCAAGATCTCGCAGATGTTATTTGGTACCCGAATCAAATTGACCAACGAGTCAATATTGGTAACGCACGCAAACTTGGTCGTCGAATTGTTACCACTTACCTTGATTTGATTGCCTACGACATTTTCCGCTATCACGGCAGCCCCGAAGGTTGGTCTGCTTACCGGGCCCTGCAACGTCGTGTTGCCCTTAGTGTTGACGGCATCACAACAATCAGTGCGGACGTGGCCAAACGGCTTTACCAAGAGGTGCCGCTTTTGCAAACGAAAAGAATTAAGCCAATCACACTCGGCCTTGACCACATCGCGGCCCCTGTAACGCAGTCCACTGGGCAGCTGCAGACCCATCCAAAGGAGGTGCCCCAGGGACTCGGTAGCAAGCCGTTCCTACTTGTTTTGGGCAATGATTTCAGCCACAAAAACCGCGACGTGGCTATCCAAGCGTGGCAGCTTGTATTACAAGAGGGAATTCAATGTGACCTCGTCCTTGCTGGTTTACACGTGAAAAGCAGTAGCTCAAAGGATCGCGAAGAAGCCCTCCTGAAAAAGCATGCAGATCTACGCGGAAAAGTTTTCGAACTCGGTCACGTCAGCGACGAAGTGCGACTGTGGCTCCTTGCCAACTCAGCCGTCGCGGTGTACCCCTCAAGTGCTGAAGGTTTTGGCTTTGTCCCGTATGAAGCCGCAGTTTTCGGTACCCCATCAACATTTACCAGATTTGGACCACTTGCCGAATTAACGGGTGTAACAACCGGGCCCAAAAACTGGTTACCAGAGGAATACGCGACCGACATTGCTCAGCTACTCACCGACCCTGATTTTGTCAGCACTCGAGTTGCTGCCTTGCAGGAAGTAACTGCCCACCTGACCTGGGAAAGGTTTGCAACCGAACTCACCGACTTCTTTTTCTACGTCAGTGGAATTCCACCCGTGCTCACCAGCGCAATCGGTTCAACAACCGGTGACACTGCGGCGTTGGCCTCAGTTCTGAACAGTAAAGTCTGGCGGGCAAGTGAAAAAGCTCGTCGAGTGAAGAACAAACTCACTCGCAGTTAGTGCTATGTTTTTCGTAGTCCGCGAAGACTGCCCTTAAACTTTTCCCACCGATCACCTTCAACGGTTGCCCCCAGCACAGCGTTAACACTCACGCGGCGCAGGGTACGGAATGCATGCTTAGGGGATTGTCGAAACTCAGCCGGGGCTAACCGCAAACGATTACGGATCATGGTGGCTCGGCGTTTACCACTGTGACCCGTGGCTAAAACTGTCTTCCCGAAAACTTTAATTGCCCGAGCCTCGCCTAATCTGTGCTGCAACTCAAGATCCGGGGCCAATGCAATTCGATAGCCCTGCTCCCTTAATCGCAGACAGGCTGCCGCATCGACAGCATCGATTCCAAGTCTTTCATCGAAACCACGGACCAATGTCATCGCAGCCACCGACCACAGAGTGCCTGATTGGATCACTTCTTCGGTGCATGAGATCTCAGCACCGGCGGAGGCAACAACGGTGATCGGATAGTGCAACTCATCACTTTCATCTCGTACGTGGCCAGCACCCACAGCACCAATGCGAATTGTTGAATTCCATAAGGATTCCCGTGACTGGGCAAATGTTGTGATCTCGGCAATGTAATCCGCATCCACAATAGAGTCTTGATCAAATGTGACCAACCATTGGGCACCTTGATTTTGCGCCCAGGTCAGACCCTCATTGAGTCCACGAGCGATCCCCTCATTGCGACTGTGGCGAATCACTTCGACTCCAGCCATAGAGCGTAATTGGTTCAGCACAAGATCAGCGGTGCAGGGAGAAGCGTCATCACTCACCATGACTGGTATTCCAGTTGATACGAGAACTTCTGCTAACTTCAGCACCTGGTTTTTTGGGGAGTAAGTGGCAATGAGAGCCGCTGTGGTGATTTGTGCGTCATTCATAGGATGCGCTCCAGTACTCTGGCTGAATGCAGGAAAAAGGGGCTGCGTTGATAGCAGTTTATCATCACGACTCGATCCTCTCTATGGGTTGCAATGCTACCCGCAATCCCATTTCGGTAGACGGGCATTTAGGCATTTAGGCCATTGGGTTTGGAATGACCCCTTGTGGCGCTTCCACCTGATTTGAAAGTCTTCGTTCACCCATTGTGGGTGGACATACTCGGTTGTTATGGCTGGTCGAAAGAATCATTCGCCGGAAAAGATTCTGCGGCTTTTGCAGCGCTTTGATGAGGTTCTGGCTCAAGATGTTACGGTGGAACTCGCATGCTGGGAGATCCGCATCAGCGCAGGCGCGTATTACGAGTGGCGGCAACGCTATGACGGGATGAGTATTGATGACACGAAAGAGCTCAAGGAGTCGCGCGTGGAGAACGCGAAACTCAAACGCCTTGTCGCAGACTCCGAGTTAGAGGAATTGATGCTGTAGGAGATCGCTAAGGAAAATACTAAGTCCAACGGCGAAACGTCAGGCCGTTCTGATGCTCCAAAAAAAATTCGGGACATCAGAACGGTTCTCATGCCATGTTATTGGGCTTCAAAGAGCAATGAATCGCAGACCGCTTGATTATGAAACACCGGCCAATCCTGACCGATGGCTGCGCACGCATTCATGTAAATGGGCAGGCATCGCGCGAGATGCTCGTAAGGGTTACCAGCGCGAATAAGGTTCGCTTGCGCATAAACATAGGCGCAAACGAGCAGGGTCCAGACCGAGCCTGATCACGACCCTTGATGCGCCGAGTGTGGTGGTGAGCCAATCAGATCAGGCCCGAGTGCCTACTTGGAAAGACTCAGTGGATCAGGTTGCTAAATCACTAACATAAACACTTGTACAAATCTTTCGCCGATGGCACCTATTTGATGTGCCTATGGAATGGAACATGGAAGCTGTATAACAAGCGAATTATTAATATTTACAGGATTAAATTGATGGAAATTTGAATCCTGTGGAGAACTATTCGTGATTACGACACTGACACCTTCTGCACAAAGTTGATCGGTCACGTTCGGCTTAGGACTGGACTCCCATGAGCGCAGAAGTTGCAGACGGCGTTGATATTCCTCATCGCTACCTGCTGGACCAAGGCCTTCGGCGTAATGTCGAGACGAAATAAAGGGTTTCATGTCTGACATTAAGGCCACGATTGCCAGTGGATTTGCCACAAACGCTATTTCGGATCCGGGTTGAATATTTGATTTGAGGTATTCCGTTATTTCTTTCAGTCCAGGAATTGACGGCAATAATATTTCGGCTTGGGGAGTTACGTTTGATGAATCTAAGGGTATCGACTGAACCACTTCGGCGATCGGTTTTGTTCGCGTCACAAGGGTCTCTGATACCACCATGTAAATAGGGCTGAGTGCACCAAGCCACAGTAAGGTCATAGCGAACAATTTCGTGTAAACATGGCCCGTTAGAGCATAATAGAGAGCTGAAAAAATAATTGCATTCATTAACCAAACGATAATGAAGGTGATCTGTGCAAAGTCATTAAGTACTGGAAAGTTCGCCACTAGGACAGCCCACAGAATGGCTGTCACACCACTCGCCACCGCAATGTACATGACGAAAAGCTTGTTGGGTTTGATCTTTGATCTTTGATCTTTGATTCATTTGAAACACGCAAACCAAAGACAGAGGTATGACAAGTGCGGATGCTGATGTTAAAAACCAGTAGTTATTGGGGGCCATATTTTCAAACAGCAACAGGGGCAGTATCCCACTAATCCCTGCTCCGACAAAAATCCCAGATTGCGCGGGCAAAGTGGGTCGAATTTTGATCACACCCACCACAGAAGGGGCCCAGCTTGGGAGCAGCGCCAAAAGTGTGGCTATCACGGCTCCACTGGCAAGAACACCGGCGGGGACGTTAGTTGACATTAGAGATGTTAATGGATTCTGTGGTGTCAGCACTCCTGAATCATTTTGTCCAGTCATAAAAACCAAGACGGGTAGGGCAAATGAGAAGAGGCTAACTATGAAAACGACTGAGAAGCGAATCCATTTTTTCGGGTTATCCTTGAGTGAAAAGAGAAGACTAAATGCAACAATTCCGAGACCCACGGCTCCCGCACTAAACTTTGTTCCAGTGAGCGCAGTTAATGTAATGAAAAGTAATGCGATTTGCTCATTTGACCAATTGGATCTTCCAGCGTTGATGATCTGAATCGCGAGGAACAGAAGGATAAGAGTAGAAGCAATTTGAGAAGTCGAATCAAAGTTGATGTTAAGGCCACTTGAATCAGCAATGTAGCGACCGAGAACTACGGCGAGAACGGCGAGAGCTTGTATGTAGCGGTTATTTACTAATTGTCGAACAAGTACCGCTACCATAATGGAAATACCCACGAGGCTAAGGAGTGGAACAACCCCACCCAGCATTGTTAAAGGTTGATTGATTGTTGCTTGATCAAGTATGCCGCTAAATAGGCCACTGAAAAAGTGATACCGAACCGGCCAGTCGCTCATCAATCCACCCTGAGCCAGTCCATTGGAACTCATTGATTCAGCAACTTGGGCTAAGGGAATCAAGTCCGAGTGAAATGCGGCAGAGTCAAATGAATCAGCCGTGAATGCATCGAAAATCTGTTGCCGGTAAACAAATATGCCGAGGAGTAATCCGCTGATAGTGGCAAAACCAAGAACAGGATCGATGTGAACGTGCAGTGACGGTCTGCGTGCTCGTTTAAAGAAGGCTGTGAACACAAGGGTGAGCACGGGTATGACCAACCAGATTAAAAGTGGGTTGATTCGGCCGGCTAAAAAGATTCCAATGAGGGGTATACCGACAAAAGTGAGGGCTAAGCCCGCTCCAATTCCTTCGATTAGTTCCAAGGATCGATTGGTTATGGTGAACCAGATCCAAGCTCCCGCCATGCAATTGAGCAGTAGAAGTATCGCGAGCACTAAGTACTGGTCCAATCCGACCTCCCCTCTTGAGTGAGCCGAGCCTAGTACTCTCCATGGAATTATTCGGCCTAGTGCTTCGTGAAATGACGATGGCTTGAAGTTGGCTGTCAGCGTGCGTGTAGCCATCGATGAGCAAATATTGTCTCTCCAAAGGCTCGGTGGCATCTCAAGAATTTTTATGAGGTAACGAAACAGGACGTGGCCAACCCGGACCTGGAAATTGACCTTCTCTCATTTACGCGACTAATTATTAACGATTACGTGTTAACGGATCCTCAGTTGCGTGATTCGCTGACCCCACGGTGGCATGATTCCTTTTGGCGCGTCCAACTTGACGTGACCCTCTGAATGTGATCGTTTGATATGGACCGCTAAATTGGGGGCCTGCCAAGTTTGGCTTAAATTCTATCATCACGTCTGCTGATTCAAGTTACAACTATCTTGTCAATTCCTATGAAGTGATGACCAATGTGTCTCCGTTCGCAATCCACCACCCGAGGACAACGCTTGAGTATTTTATGGGGTGACAAATTGGATTAGCTGGGCGGTGTCGGGTGGTCAAGACAGTTCATTTGCAGCTTCTAGCGTTAGCAAACTGAGTGGTATTTGGACATTGACCGTGTCGTTTTGAGTCTCATTCAGACTTCGGCACTGATTACCGTGAGCGTCACCATCGCCCGCCATTTTTTTGGGGGCCGCAGCCGCCTTGACCTTTTCGGGCGGCGTTTTCGTCCTAATTGGTCCTGAGTTCAATATTTCCTTGGTCGGCCCGGTGTCACTCAGTTTCGCTCTGTCGTTCTTAGCCGTCGCTCTGGCCGTCAAGATAATCTCTGAAAATCCACCAACTTTTATTTCAATCCTTTTGGCGCAATTCTCATTTGTGGAGTAATGAATAAAGCAACATTCCGCCTCATGTTTGCACTCTTAGGAATATATTTTTTACCAAAGGTTTTCAGGCTGCTCTCTTCGGCTTTATCGTCACCATAATTATATTCGCGCTACTAATTCGTGACCAGATTTTTCATCTCGGATATTGGTTTGCTGGCTTACTGAGCACGACAGGACGTAACACGGCGGATATTTCGAATGTGCCTCTGGTGGAGAAAATTTTCAGTTCCCCAAGGGTTCTCATAAGTGAAATGCCGTGGATCTCGTTTCTGATTTTAATCTATACCTTAGCTCTAATAGTTTTGGTAATTCATTCACGGAAATCTGATCTATGGCTGTTAAGTAATCCAGTTTTTGTCACAAGCCTCTTGGTCGTAGTTGTAATAGTCGGTTCGACTCTGATGACGACTAAGGACTATCGTCAGGGCGATCTCATTGTGGTTGCTGCTATCGCACTAATTCTTCTGGCAGCTGTCTTCACCATATTCACGCAGGTGTACCCCAGCATTGCCATGAGAAGAACCTTGTTGGCGAACGCGATCCTGATCGCGATAGGGGGTGCTCTCTATTTTTTAAATAATCAGGCGGCATCTGCGCAACAAAAGGCATCACCGAAATATTTGGCCGAGATTGAGCACTGGGAGGCGCACAGGTCTCAAGATGACTATGTAGCTATGCCGTCTGGAGTTTTTACGCCCTCTATCGCCATCGGATTCGGCGATGAATTGAGTAAACATCTGTTAACAAATAAAATTGCGAGAGAATATTCACGCGAATTTTCCCTTAATCTTGAAACTCTTCAAATTCAGACTCGAACCCCAGAAGGGTTAGTAGACGTTGAATACGAAACTCTCAAGAAGATTGGGGAAGCTGGTTCTTCGATAGTAGTTGGGTCTGGCCGAGACATTCATGTGGAAAGAATGAGACGGGTTAATGGTGCTGGTGTGGTGGAGTTGGTCGATACGTTTGGTCAATGGCCGGTGTATGGGCTGAGCGACTTCATCTGTCGGGCTGGATAGACTGAAGGCCTTGACGGATCCAGTCACAGGGTTGATAAAGATAGACTGGGCAAATAAGAGCGGGCAATAGAGGGAGCAGGGTCATGACGGACGTAAAACGTGCCTTTATCACCGGTGTTACGGGTCAAGACGGGTCCTACATGGCCCAGCAGTTGTTGGCCAAAGGCTATGAAGTCCACGGGCTGGTTCGCCGCTCCTCCAGCTTCAACCGTGGTCGGATCGACCACCTACACCATGACGACCACCTTCCGGGGAAGAATCTGCATTTGCACTACGGCGACGTAACCGATGCGGCTCGGATCCACCAGTTGATTTCTGAGCTTCGCCCCCACGAGGTGTACAACTTGGCGGCCCAGTCCCACGTTCGCGTGTCATTCGACGAGCCCCTCTACACGGCCGAGGCGACAGGTATTTCGACTCTGAACATGTTGGAAGCGATCCGCAGTGTTGACAAGTCGATCCGTTTCTATCAGGCGAGTACGAGTGAGATGTTTGGTGCTAGCCCACCCCCGCAAAATGAGGACACTCCGTTTTACCCACGAAGTCCTTATGGCGCTGCAAAGGTCTACAGCTATTGGATCACGCGTAATTACCGCGAGGCCTACGACATGTTCGCAGTAAACGGCCAGCTGTTCAACCACGAGTCACCACGCCGCGGTGAAACATTTGTGACGCGCAAAATCACTATGGCGGTCGCGAGGATTAAAAAAGGATTACAAAAAGAATTATGGATGGGAAACCTCGATTCAGTCCGCGACTGGGGTTTCGCACCCGAATACACCGACGGAATGTGGCGCATGTTGCAAGCTAACGAGCCCGACGACTTTGTTCTGGCAACGGGGACCGCTTACACGATCAAAGAATTCCTGAGTTTGGCGTTTGAACGCGCGGGACTTGACTGGGAAGAGTTCGTCAAGTTTGACCCTAAATTCCTGCGGCCAACTGAAGTTGATGAACTAATCGGTGATGCTGGTAAGGCGAAAACCAAGCTTGGGTGGGAAGCAAAGGTGCACCCACCGGAACTTGCGAAAATAATGGTGGACGCAGATATTGCTCGCCTTGACGGCGCTCCCGAGGGGCAGTTTTAACCTTTAACATGGAAAAACCAAATACCGAATCCAAACGGGCACTGATCACCGGTGTTGCCGGACAAGATGGAACGATCCTGTCCCAAGCGTTGATCAAGGACGGCTACAGCGTGACCGGTTTGATCAAACCGGGAACGGGCGCTGACACATTGTTGCGGTACGCGCCGGAATTGAGAATCTTTGAGGTTGAACTTAGCGATCAGGACCACGTGGAAAAAGCGGTTGTCGACCTAAACCCGCACGAGATTTACAACTTCGGTGGCATCAGCTCGATTGTTGAATCGGTAAATAACCCTGAAATAACCCACGAGGTTAACGTGGGTTCGGTCCAGGCGATTGTGCGCGGCATGACAACACTCCAGGGAAATTCCCATTCACCCAAATTGGTTGCAGCTGCCAGTGGCACAATCTTTGAAGGAGTAGATAAAGCCCCGCAAACCGAAAACACCGTTCCTGAGCCTAAGTCGCCGTACGCGCAGTCAAAAGCAGAAGTAATCTCAATGTTAAAAAGTGCACGGGAAACACAAGGCCTGTTCACAACAGCCGCGATTCTCTACAACCATGAGTCACCATTACGCGGTGAAGGTTTTGTCACCCGTAAAATCACAATGGCGGTAGCCAAGATTTCCCGTGGACAGCAAGAGGTTTTGGAACTGGGTGACATTGAAGTGGCCCGCGACTGGGGTTGGGCTCCCGACTACGTGAATTGCATGCGGCTCATGCTGGGCGCTTCCACCCCAAGCAATTTCATTCTCGCCACCGGCATTTCGCACCGACTTTCGTTTTTTGTTCAACGTGCCTTTGCCGCCGTGGGAATCACAAATTGGCAGGACTACGTGGTCAGCACCAGTGACAATCTGCGCAAGGTAGACACGAACCTGCTCGTGGGGGACAGCCGCAAGGCCTATATTGAATTGGGTTGGCGTCACACGGTCGACTTTGATCACATTGCCGCAAAAATGGTTCAGTACGACCTTGAATTACTCAAAGATCCCAGCGCTCTGTGGCGTGAAAGTTAAGGGTGATCGTGGCTACAGGTGAAAGCTTTGTTGACAAGGTCAAAAAATCTCCCAAAGTTGCCATTTATTGGGGCAAGCTTGCAATAAATAAAATGCCTCCCCCTGTCCAACATAAACTTAATTCGCGCCGGCACTTAAATATTGTGACCGAACAGATCGCGCAACACACGAACCCCGGTTACCTCCAACCCCGCTACAAACTATCCGACACAATCGCCGACACCGTTCCTATTAGTTGGCTCGTCCCCACCCGAAGCACGCCATTCCCGCAAAAAGGATTGGAACCTGGGTCTTTCACCGAAGCAGACCGGGAGAGTGTCACCCTCTGGCTTGAAAACAACTATCTCGATAGCGACCAAGATCTTGTTGAGCGCTTAGATGCAATGAGTGACGAATACGGCCGCTTTCGCACTGCCCTACGAAGTCGGCTTAACCTAAACAGCATCCCACCAACAAATAACACCCAGCAACTACAACCGGGGCGAGTACTCCTTGACGCGCGTTGCCTGCAAGCGCCGCAGTACGCGACCCGGGGAATTGGTAAGTACGCATACGAGCTCCTCGACACTCTGCGCGCCATAATCGGTGACCAATACACCACCTTGCTCATTGACCGAGACCTCACCGACCTCCCCAAAGAAATCCAAGGTGACTGTGAAGTAACCCACCAGGTCACCAAGGATCAAACATCACGATTCGGAATTTTCTTTCAACCATCACCTATGACCGCAACCATTGATCCGATTATCGCGGTCTTGCATAGCAGTGTTTATGCAGTCTCGATTTTCCACGACTTTATCCCGATGCATTTTCCCAATGTGTATTTAACCGATGCCACAACCCGCGTTGAATACAGCACAGCATTTGATTCCTTGGCCTACTTCAACGAGTTCTATTGCAACTCAATAAATACTAAAAACGAACTTGAAACCCGACTGAAAAAGCGACTTGGTCCAACCCTGAATAACAAATTCCAAGTTGTCTGGCCAGAACCGATCTCTGATCCGATCAACAATGTCCAATTACGATCAACAGCAAATGGCCCGATCGTTGTCATGACGGGTGATGAACCCCGCAAAAACAATCTCGGCACCCTCTCAGCAATTGGACTTGCCACCACAAATGAACCTAAACGAGACGTTGTAGTTGTCGGCATGTCCAGTCAGTGGGTGACCGTTCACAACACCTCAATCTTGGCAGCAATGCGTCCGGGTGAGACGGTGGCAGCGCCACGATTAAGTGACCAGGAACTCCACGACCTGTTAGCGCGAGCAAGTGTCACGGTCGTCGCCTCATTTGATGAGGGACTCTCACTGCCCGTGATTGAGGCCGTCCGTGCCGGCTCACCCGTCGCCGGTTCTTCAATTCCTGAACACGAAGAACTGTTGGGAAATAACGGTGTTTTAGTGCCGGCGGCAAATATTAAGGAGCTCGCACAAGCAATTAATTACGCCCGCGGCAATCGCGCACTTCATGCCAAACAACTCAGGAAGCTCAATACCCACCAACATGTGTCAACCCCGCAAGCAACAATCAACACCTTGCAGGACTTCACCCCTCAGGAAGCAGAGTCACCGACACAAACAACTAAGACACGAAACAACCCACCCAAAATTGCATTGGCAACTCCGTGGCCCCCGCAACAATCAGGTATCGCGGACTTCTCCCTGGCAACTGCAACCGAGTTATCCAAAATCTCAGAGTTGACCTTGTTCACCACGAGTGATGCACAAACAGAAGGCTTTACCAGCCGCAATGTTCGCGAACTTATTGACACTCCTGAAACCGGTAACGAATTTGATTACATTATTTCCGTTTTAGGAAACAGTAGTTTCCACCTACCATTTTTTGACCTGTTGAATTATCAGAATGCAACGGTTATTTCCCACGACACTCGTTTCATTGAGTACTACGCGGGGGTAACCGGTGGCGGTGTTGAGCAATTAATGCTCAAAACTAGGAAAGCCAATCCGCGAGGTCGAATTGAACCACCACTAAATCAACAAATTGACGACATGCGATTGATTCAAAACATGGGGTTCTGGGAAGTTGCGCGCAAATCCCAACAAATAATTCTGCACACCCCCATGGCCGTGCCAATTATTTCCGAGCAAGTGGGCTACACCCCCAATGTGCTCCCCTTTGCAAATTACCGTGCACCCAAACCCGAATGGCTCACAACGCAAGCACGGGAGCAGGCCCGCACCAACCTAGGGTTTGACAAGCACCCGCAAGGAACAATTCACTTCGCCTCATTTGGTTTCGTTGACAACCGAACCAAAATGGCAGACGTACTCCTCGAAACGGCCGCTTGGCTGACCCAGTGGGGACACCAAGTTGCCCTTTATTTTGTTGGTTCAGCCCAACCTGAGGTCGCAGCCGAACTCACGGCCCGCGCGAAAGAAGTGAACCTGGTTGATTTTGCAATCACGGGTTACACCTCCGAGGATGCTTACCGTGACTATTTGCGGGCAATTGACCTTGGCGTGCAACTACGCATCAGCCCTTATCTCGGGGTTGCCGGGCCATTGAGTGACATGGCTGCCTTCGGAACCCCCGCAATCGGCAGTCGCGGTGTCTGCATTGACGTTGACACCCCCGAGTTTGTTGACCAAATGCCCGACGACGTCAGTTCGGTAATGGTTGCCCAAAGAATTGAATACCGCATCAACAACCCTCACAACCCAGACCTGATTGAAGCGCAACGACTGGACTACCTTGCGCGTAAGTCACCCAAGCGTTACGCCGAAGAACTACTCGTAATGCTGGAGAATCCGGATCAGCAAGGCAAGGCGGTTCGGTGATGACAATCGGAATAGACCTCGAACAGTTTGTTACCGACCCGTTTGCATCCGGTGTGCAGCGCGTTGTGCAGTACCTAGCAAAAGAATGGCCACGTGAAATCCAAGCCGACTGGATTGTTCCCACCAATAACAAAAATGGTGATTACGCACTGCTCACCCGCGAGCAAGCCGCAGCCCTTATCTCAATTCCCTTTGACAACCCCATGCATGTTTCTGAACTCCCGGACGCAGTTGCCGCTGCAATAAGAAATATGCAGGCACCAACAATCACCGAAGCTGAGCTTGAGTCCCGCTACGACCTCTGGTTTCTCCCTGAAGTGTGTTACACACCTAAAGTCCTCAAAAGATTTGAGCGAATCCAAAAAACCACCACAACTGCCATGATCGGCTACGACGCCCTTCCCATGAGTGACCCCTATAACTACAAGTTCACCCCAGGAACCCTGGCAACGGTGAGTGAATACTTCCGGCTCATTGCCACTACCAACATTTTGCTGTGCATCAGTGAGTTTACCAAAGACCAAGCACTCACATTTCTACGCAGAAGCCCGGAGCCCACCACCGAAGTTATTCACCCCGGCGGGGACCACATTTCCGCCCACATTTCCGACAACACCAACACAACAAAGACCTACCTGCGTGTTGGCACCATGGAAGCTCGTAAGCAGCCGGTCGAGATCCTCAACGCATTCCTGCATGCCCGAGAAAACGGAAACCTCAAAGCAGAACTCCACTTTGTCGGAGCACCCGCTCGCGTGGACGTTGACATTAACTTTGCTATTGAACGAGCAATCAGTGAAGGCGCCCCCGTGCGCTGGACCACAAATGCAAGTGACGAACAAGTAATGGATTTGGTGAGAGAGGCTGATGCATTCCTCTCCTTTGGTCGCGAAGGTTATGGAATTCCCGTACTTGAAGCCATTCAACTGGGCACCCCGGTGTTCTTTGACGGAACCCAGCCCGCCGCCGAGCTCATGCAAGGACACGGCGCCTACAAAACTTCAGTTGACCAGGCCTTCCAAGCACCGCTGCCACGAGCTATCACGCGTAAAGACCAAGAGCACGTACCCACCTGGAAGAATTACGCTTGCGACATCGCACATTCATTGAGCAAGGCTCAACAGGAGGGTTCGTCATGAGAGTTGCAATTGATGAACAAATCTTCGCACTCCAAAGACACGGTGGGATTTCTCGCCTCTTTTACGAATTAATATCGCAGTACCGAAACAATCCGGACTTTAACGTACAGGTTCTACCTTTTGACCGGCCGATTATTAGTGAGTACGTGATCAGAGACGTTCCCCTTCGCGACTACTTGAACGCGACTGCATCTAATCGAACCATCACCGGATTGTTCAAACAAGCAGCCCCGGGGAAATTTGATAAGCAAGCACAAATCGTTCACCACACATTCTACCTACCCCCAGGGCTTTATCGTTACAAGCAAGCCAAACGAATTGTCACGGTTTACGACATGATTCCTGAGATCATGCAACATACGAAACGTCGATTGGACTTTGCCACTCGAAAGCGCAAGTTCCTCGAGGCAGCTGACCACGTCACCTGCATTTCACAGTCGACACTCAATGACGTGAAGCGAATCTGGCCTGATCTGCAGGTCCCCATGTCGGTGACCCACTTGGGCGTTAACCCGGCTTTCACACCAACAGCTGTCCACGACCAATCACTCCCGGAGAATTATATTTTGCATGTGGGCAACCGCGCCGACTACAAAGATGCTTGGACATTGACGCAAAGCTTCCAGAAACTTGCCCCGGAATTCCCCGACCTCAAACTGCTTTATGTTGGTGGTGGCAAGCCAACCCCAGCTGAACAGGCCCAGTGGGGGAGCAATATCCAGTGGTTGCAAGCTCCCGAAACCCAACTACCTTCGATTTACGCCCAAGCGCGCCTATGTGTAGTTCCCTCCCGCTATGAAGGATTTGGGTTGCCAGCTTTGGAAGGTCTTGCCTCTGGAACCCCCCAGATTCTCTCGGACACTTCGTCCCTGCTCGAGGTGGGCGGAAGCGCTGCCCGCCATTTCACACCAGGAAGTATCCCCCAACTGACCGATCTAATCTCTGAAGTGCTCACCAACCCGCAGTTAGCCAAAGAAATGAGTGATTCGGGGCTAGAGCAGGCGAAAAAGTTCACCTGGTACCGCTACGCTCAAGCGACCGCTGACGTTTACGCGAAGACCTTGGACTAGCGTCTGTCCATGGCCTTGAGCAAGATTCTGATCGCGATCCCCGCCTGGAACGAGGTACTTTCAATCGGCGGGGTGATCCAAGACATCAAGTCCCACCGCCCTGACGTCGATATTTTAGTCGTGAATGACGGCTCAACCGACGCAACCCCGCAAGTTGCCCGATCGGCTGGGGCAACAGTTGCAAACTTGCCTTTCAATGTTGGAGTGGGCGGAGCAATGCGTACAGCTTTCCTCTACGCCCAACGGGGAGAATACGAATGTGTTGTGCAAGTTGATGCAGACGGTCAACATGAACCGGCTGAACTTGATCACCTCATTGAGAAACTCAACTATTGTGACATTGTGGTGGGCACCCGTTTTCACGAGAAGTCAACGTATGATGTGAAAGGGCCGCGCCGTTGGGCCATGCTGCTACTTTCGCGGACTCTTTCGCGAATGGCAAAGACACCGGTCACCGATCCAACATCAGGTTTTCGTTCAGCAGGACCAAGGGCGATTCAACTTTTTAGCGATAATTACCCCGCCGAATATCTTGGTGACACCGTTGGTTCACTCTCAATTGCGATCAAAACTGGACTCAAGATCGAGGAGACTCCGGTCACCATGTATTTCCGTGAGCATGGTCGCCCAAGCAAGAACGCTTTGTGGTCAGCGCTGTACTTGGGGAGGGCATCGCTGGCACTGGTCGTGCAAATTATGCGACGTTCGCGAAAGATTAGTGTTCTGAATTAGGAATTGACAGCTATGGGGTTGATCGATCTATCTCGTCCGCTTGGAAATTCCGCTCGAAGAGGCAGGAACGTCCCCACACTCGGGTCAATTTAAATCCTTGGTTGATCAACACTTTTGCTACAGGATGGTTTTCCACGCGATATGCCGGCTCAACAATTTCCACGAGGCAACGTTGGATATTCCACTGCTCCCAATCTAGGTTCGAGAGGATACTGAGTTCTTCGCCTTCAACATCAAGTGAAAGGAGGTCGACTGTGGTCTTGGGCGGCAGATGTGTGAGAAGGATCGTGTTGAGTTCGTTAACGTAGACTTCTCGTTGTTGCCGTAGTTTCCACCCGAGGCCGATCAATTGCTGGGCGCGGGAGGAGTTGAGTGTACTGAGAGCGGATTCTTCAAATTCAAAAAAGTGCTCCAATCGGGGTGTACCCACTAGAGATTCAATATTGGTGTCGCGAGGGCGCCTAGAGTCAAAAAGTTCTTGAAATTGCGGTGACGCATCAATATTGACGCCGTGCCAACCAAGTTCGTAAAGGGACTTAGTAACGGAGAACCGATCGGGGTGGTTGGCCCCCACATCAATGTAAAAACCCTTTTTAGGAAATAGCTCAGCAAATAAGAGATCCTCACCATCTTGAGACCAACCGAGTTGCGGTAGGGACAGTGTCGACTTTGCAGTTTCCAAGATCCCACGTTCGACTGTCCAGTGCACAACGATTCGTCCGCCAGCAGTAAAGGGCATGGACAACCAGGATACGAATAGTTTCAGCGATCGAAGACACCAGGTAACGTGTACGGTCAAATCCCATTCCTCTACTCGGATTAGATAGACTGATAGCGGTAGTCTACGCCGCAGGTAAGTGTGGTGCGGGAAATGGGGCAGAACTAATGGTGGCAAGTGTACTCGCTGCGATTTCTGCTCTCGTTGTTTTTGCTTTTGTGTTATACCTCCTCAGCCGTGGGGTTTTGAAGGAAAAGTATGCAGTTCTGTGGCTTGCGGTGACCGGAGGCGCTTTCTTCTTTTCATTATTCCCAAACGCACTTAAGTGGATCAGTGACTCTATTGGCGTCACGATTCCGTCGAATTTGGTTTTCTTTGTAACACTGGTAATTTTGGTGCTGGTTAACATTCAACTTAGTTGTGAACTGAGTCGACATGAAGCGCGCATCCGCCGATTGGCTGAAGAATCTGCGCTACTAGGTGAGCGGATGCGTCACTTAGAAGAGAACGATGAACCCCAGTAGTGTCCCCATTCTTGTTCTCGGTTTCAACAGACCGGATCGAGTCCGTCAATTATTAGCGTCACTAAGCACACTTGCACCGCAACAACTTTTTTTTGCGGTTGATGGACCAAGAAGAGACCGGCCATCTGATCAAGAGCTAGTTACTCAGACACAGAAAAGTTCCGAATTAATTAACTGGGATTGCGAAATCCACACTCAATTTCAAGTCGAAAATCTAGGTTGCGGGCGTGGGGTCACTGCCGGAATTGATTGGTTTTTCTCGCATGTTCCGGA
The DNA here is from genome assembly GCA_028825115.1 of Candidatus Nanopelagicales bacterium. Lineage (GTDB taxonomy): Bacteria > Actinomycetota > Actinomycetes > S36-B12 > S36-B12 > UBA4592. Next base: position 53,034 of record JAPKAV010000001.1, read on the forward strand.
GGGAATAATCTTGGAGGATGACATAGTCCCGTCGCCGTCATTCTTTCCATTTTGTGCTGAGCTGTTGGATAAGTACCGTGATGACAACAGAGTGTGGTGTGTGAACGGCTCGAATCGGTTGCCACAAGGAAAGGTATCTCAGGATCTTTCGTATCGTTTTTCCACTATCCCACAAATCTGGGGGTGGGCCACTTGGGCAGATCGTTGGAAAGAGTACGCATTTGATATTTCCGGTTGGCGCTCAAATGGACTCTCGAGTGTGAAACTTTTGCAAACGGTGAATTACAGGCTAGGGGCGTTTGCTTACTGGTCGGCAAACTTCGACCTAATGGCGAAAATGGCTGTAGATACTTGGGATATTCAACTTGTTAATGCTGCGATGAGAAATGGCGGACTTGCTGCAATTCCCAATGTGAATCTGGTAGAAAACCTTGGTTGGGGAGAAGAGGCGACGCACACTAAAGCAACACCGGATTTTATTCAACCTGTGAGTAAAGTTACGTTTCCGTTGACACACCCAACAGTCGTGGTGGACTCCCGTGCGGACAAATTCATGAACCACAGGCTTTACCAGGCAACCCCACTAGGCTTAGTTCAGCAATATATCCGCTATCGCGCTGCAAAATAAGACACCAGGGAGAGGACCTCGATGTCAAAACGAGTGTTAGTAACCGGCGGTGCTGGTTTTATTGGGTCTCATCTGTGCGAACGCTTATTGAACCGGGGTGACCAGGTTCTGTGCGTAGACAACTTCTACTCGTCCACGAGAGAAAATGTTGCCCACCTTTTACCACACCCAAATTTTGAATTGATGCGTCATGACATTACATTCCCACTTTTTGTTGAAGTGGATCAGATTTACCACTTGGCCTGTCCTGCCTCCCCCATCCACTACCAACGTGATCCAGTCCAGACCACCAAGACAGCCGTTCATGGGTCGATAAACATGCTTGGTCTCGCCAAGAGAACCAAGGCACGGGTTTTGCTGACCTCAACCTCTGAGGTATACGGAGACCCCGCGGTTCACCCTCAAAACGAGGACTACTGGGGAAATGTGAATCCGATTGGCCCCCGAGCATGTTACGACGAAGGTAAACGAGCGGCAGAGACATTGTTTTTCGACTACTGGCGTCAGCACAAATTAGAAATAAAAGTTGTGCGCCTTTTCAATACCTACGGGCCGCGCATGCACCCGCAGGATGGTCGAGTTGTATCGAACTTCGTGATGTCAGCACTGACAGGCAGTCCAATCACAATTTACGGGGACGGGAGTCAAACCCGGTCATTCTGCTATGTCGAGGACTTGATTGATGGCTTGATAGCCATGATGGAAAGCGATGTCGAGATCACCGGACCAATTAACCTAGGTAATCCTAGTGAATTTACCGTTAAAGAACTGGCCGAGAAAATTATTGAGAAAATTCCCACAACCTGCACAATGGACTTCCTGCCGCTCCCACAAGATGACCCGGTTCGCCGGCAACCCGACATCACCCGAGCTAAAACACAACTTGGCTGGGAACCAACAATCGCCCTAGATCAAGGACTTGACAGAACGATTGACTACTTCAGGGGAGTAATCAACCAAGGTTAGTTTTTACTTGGCTCAGTGGGAGGGGTGATCCCGGTCAACTCCCGAAGACCACGCGCCTGCAATGCCAGTTCAATTCGCCCCCAGAAGTCGGTGTGCGCAAGTTCAATCGCACGAACTTGAGCGTCCTTCGCGTTGTCTTCCAGTTGCTCAGGGTTATTTAGTGCACGTTCTACTACCGATTCAATGTCGGATACTTTTCTGAAATATGAATACTCATCCGGTGCGAAGAAGTGACGAGTTCCATCTAAGTCATCTGTGAGACATCGGCATTGGGCTAATGCTGCTTCTTGAGGTCTGATCTTGTATTGCTCACCGGGACCACCGGCAGCTGCACTGAAATTAATAGTCATGCGACTTTGTGCTAGGCCAAACATGTAGTCCAAGTAAGTCGGCTGGTTTGTGCGACTCTCTAGGTAGTCGGTAGTTTCATCATCCCGGTGCGGATTCACCGCCACGTTGACGCCGTGAGCGCGGAGTTGTTTGAGCAAGTCGACTCGGTAGTCATACAACGCACCGATAAACGTCAAGTCGTACAACTTTTCGGCGCCACTCACTCGCTCCAAAATCGCATCGGTGGTTACCCTGGACAGGGGCATGGTCATTGGCCCTGCTTCGATCCGACCTTTAACGGTAAGTCCGGAAATTGGTTGACACAATTCAGCAACCAGTAGTTTCGAATTGATGCGAGCAAGCCGTTGAGCTCTCACCCTTAGCCACGGGTAAGCCCAGTCCCACATCACACCAATGAACACTCCATCCCAATTCTGGGCCAACATGCTCATGGGGATGTCCCATGACCACTGTTCACCCTTATTAGGGTCTGACTCAATCTGGCCAATTACATGGGTGGCCTTGGTCTCAATTATTACTTCGAGTAGCCCACGGTGGTAAGCCAAATCGGGATCTGATTTGTGGGTTGCGAACAGGGTGACTCGGTTAGGGCCAAGAATTTCCACCAGTGACTGGTATACCTCAAAAAAATGATTTTGCCCAGCAATGTGCCACGTCGGAGCATCTGGCCCGTAATGGGGAATGACAACTACATGCAACTTTCGCTCCGGATCCACTGAACTGGTTCTGAGTAACTCGCCTAACTCGGAAAGAGCCGCGAGTTCCGTGGCGACTGTCGCATCGCGTTGCCTATTCCACACGCGAAAGTGCAGATCGGGAAAAAGTTTGTGCAGCGGTGCCGTAAGTTTGCCAACGAAGGAGATATTCTGCTCAACCACGGTGAACCTCGGTCATAGCGCGACCTAATCCAGCTTTTGTGTAACCCACTGCGGTATCTGACCACTCCACAAATCTCGCCCAACCACTCGGCCTAAAAACTTCTACCCGGGCACGGTGAAATTCTTTGGCAGCCGTGAACCAGTTGTGAGTTGAAGCACCGCCCTGTTGAAATTTTGCGATCGGGAATTCAATGACGAGAGGTTGAGCGACCAAACTTGCGCGCAACAGCATTTGATAGTCGCTTGTAATTTGGTAGCTCAGATCAAAACCGTTCAGAGTGTTGATCAATTCTCGTTTGATCAATGTTCCTTGGTGCGAGGGGAAGAGTCCGCGGGCGAATAGTCGATTGGCTTCACCGTGATAATCCCAATCGGGTTCGACCAATTCCCGGCCGGACACTGACGTAAAAAGCACTCGACCGAAGGCCCAATCAGGGGAGTTTGCTGCCAAAAATTGGATCAAGCTATTCAAAGTGGAGTTGGTAGCCAAAGTATCTCCGGCGTTAAGAAAGAGTAAATAATCACCGTGGGCTTCGAAGACCCCGTAATTCATTGCGCTGTAGATCCCGGCGGGCTGTTGCCAGAAATATCGGGTTAGTTTTGCTGGAGCAGATTCCAATTGGCTCTCTAATGGGGGGGTTGAGCCGTCAACAATTACTAATTCCCAATTGGCAGGATGCTGAACTAATTCAACTTGTGCTGTAAGCGACTCCAGTGTGCGCCTTAAACCTGTGGCGTCGTCCTTAACTACAGTAATCACCGACAGAATGGGCACGTGCCTACTTTAACAGGGTGCAAGAAGGGAGTAAGGGTGCCAAACCCATCGGACGTATTTCTAGGCCTCGTCACTCACCCTAAATCCTCATTCAATAAAGATGGTAGAGCAACTTGCCTGCTTGAACAGGTTGCCCAAGGGTTGAAAAAATTAGGAATTAGCGCGGAGTATCTAGTTAGCGACCGAAATGACTATTCAGCACAGGCCTATCCCATTAGTCGCGGCACGCTCCTTGCTGCAGCCCAAGCCCAAGTAAAACTTGAACACGAGTGGCGAGATTTTATTGCCAAAAGTTCTGGACTTAACCCCAATAGATTGAGTGAGCAATGCCTGTATCAAGTAATGCGACTAAAGCGGTCTGTTGCAGCCTTCAAAGGTGAGAACTCGACGGCTGCAGAGGCGTATCAACGACTCATCAATATTGATCTCTCTCATCACCGAGTCTTAACGCAAGGAATTAACGCAGGCGCAAAAGCTGTTGTTATTTTGGAAGATGACGCTTCAATCATCGACCCGCGAAGAATCGATGACCTTGCTCTCGTCACGAAAAAAGCACTTGAAGTGAAAACAGATTTCATAAGTCTCTCTGAATCAATCTCCGCACCCGAATTAGGAATCGAGCGGATACTCAAGAGAGGAGGTTCGGTGGATTTCGACTCTGATATTGACGTAATTGAATTGGATACTCCGGTGACCAATACTGTCTGCGCAAATTACTACTCGCGTGAGTTCGCTATTAAATTTCAAGCACACATAAGCCCGGAACACTTAACCCCTGTGAAACCGATCGACTGGCGACTCAACGAAGTGATGCTGGCCAACCCAAATACAACCTGTTGGTGGGTGCAGCCAGGGATTTTTGTGCAGGGATCTATGCACGAAATCCCCCCGAATACACAAAGTTGAAGCAACTAGTAGGTCAGTGAATACGGCGCAAACGGGCTGCGCCAACTGTGACGCTTGAAATCTAAATAATCTTTAATGAGTGGCCAGCCGGCAGGTGATTGGATCTGCGGCTTGAAGTCCAATCCCAGTTCAGCTAGGTCCCCAGTGGCGGATTTAATGTCAGCCAAATAGGGTCGGTACAGCATGGCAATTGTTTTATTAGGGATTCGGTAGGTACCCATAAATGCCCTTGACTCACTTACTAACCGCAATCGGTGAAAGTGATACATCACAGCGTCAGCTGCATCAAAATCAACTGCATTCCATGGGGCTTGTGTTTTTTCAACGCCTTTTAAAACGTGAACAATCTCGGGGAAGTCATGAGTCCACGTGTCTAAGTATTTTTGGTCACCGAATCTATCGGGTTCTGCGACCGCGTAACACCAGTCCAAACACTTCGCCTGCCAGTTGGCGCGCAGGTCACGTGACCCATCTCGACTGAAAGGCATGAATTGAACACAGTAAATACCAAAACGAATATTGGCTGCATGCTCAGTTGAATAAGCATGTGGAGTGATCAGTGATTGTGCGCCTGCCGAATCCATTTCCGCAAGTAGCTCAGAAGGTGAACGAGTGAACCAAATATCTGAATCAAGGTAGGTAACGCGTTGAATATTTGGGTCCTGGTCAAAAACGAAATCGATGCTAAACGGTGTCAGGGTCCAGCAATATTCGGCAATTGATCGAGTCTTCTTTACGTCAAGAAGTTCAGGATTTTCAACACTTTCTAGGGGTAAAAGAGAAACATGTTCTAACCCTAGATCGGTAATTGCTCGCTCTGTTGCTTTGTCCATGCAGATCACCCACAGGTGAAAATCTCCGCCGTGACGAGCTAGCGACTTGTGTAAAGCAATTCCATTGGGTAGAAAAGTGGAGTCAAACAGAGTCACGAAATGTTCGGTCATGAATTCAGGCACCCTGTGGAACAAATGAATTGACTGCAACAATGACGGTGGCAACTTCAGAGTCGTTTAACTGTGGCTGACACGGCAAAGACAGGCAGGTCTGCGCATGACGGTGGGCATGTGGGAGGCCCTTAGGGTCGATAGCAATTCCCGCCAAAGCCTCTTGGTTATCCGCAGAGATTGGGTAGTGGATCAAAGTCTCGACCCCTTGGTCTTGCAAATGGTCCTGGAGTTGATCGCGGTGGTCGGTTGTTACGGCAAAGAGGTGATACACGTGTTCACTTGGATGTAAGGGAGATGCTAGCAGTGTGACAGCTGGATTATTTAGCTCGAGCAAATAACGAGCGGCAATTTCTTGCCGGCGTTGAGTAAAAGTGTCCAGGTAACCAAGTCGAACCTGAAGCAGTGCAGCCTGTAATTCGTCGAGCCGACTATTCATGCCCACCACAGCGTGCTCGTACCTGTTGGTTTGACCGTAATTTCGCAGCATTCGAGCCTGTTCGGCAATTTTCGCACTCTTAGTTACAAGTGCCCCAGCATCCCCGATTGCCCCGAGGTTTTTGGTGGGGTAAAAACTAAACGCACCGGCAACACCAAATGAGCCACAGGAATTCCCCGCCTCTTTAGCTCCATGGCTTTGCGCGCAGTCTTCAATGAGGGCAATCCCCAAGGAATCACAGAGCGACACCCAGGCCGCCATATTTCGAACTTGACCGTAAATATGAACTAGAATCATGGCACGTGTTTGTTCGGTGACGCAACGCTGAACACTTTCTGGGTCCAGCAACCCGGTTGTGGGGTCAATGTCGGCAAGAACAGGCGTTGCACCGGAGCGCAGAATCGCCAGAACGGTGGCAACAGCCGTCATGGGTGTTGTGACTACTTGGTCACCGGGACCAATACCCAGAGACCGCAAAATAATTTCAAGAGCATCGAGGCCATTTGCGACACCAACAGCGTGCTCAATCCCGCAGTAGTCCGCCCACTGGGTCTCAAACTCGGTGACCTGTCCACCGAGCACGTAGTAGTGAGACTCGAGAACTTTTCGAGCCGCCTCAAGTTCAGCTTCGATTATTTCGGGGGGTTCTTGGCTAAACCCGTTCATGGAAATCACAATTATTCCTCAATCATTCCAGTACTCTCCGGAATTTTCCCGGTAAAAATCAAGTGTTCTTTCAAGACCTGCACTCAGTGAAACCTTATACTTCCAGCCCAACTCCCGCTCAATCATTGCGGTGTCTGCGTAGTAGTCCCGAATATCGATTTTCTTTCGTTCAACGGGAAATGGGACTAGTTCATAAACTGCCCCAGGCACTGCGGCGCACACCATTTTCGCTAGATCCTCGAGAGAAATAACCTCGCTACTTCCAAGGTTGAACACTTTTCCTTCAGCCTCGGGTGAGGTCGCCGCCAAAATCAACGCGTTAACGCAATCATCAATGTAGTTGAAGTCACGCAGTTGTCGCCCGTCCCCAAAAACTTGGATTACTTCGCCGGTGAGAGCTTGTTTAATCCAAATCCCCAAAAATGTCTGCCGGGCATCTTTAACTCGCATTCCCGGCCCGTACGTGTTCGTCAGTCGCAACGCCGAGGCTGGAATCCCGTACACATCTTGATATAGCAAGTGGTACCACTCACCGGCAAGTTTGTTAATCCCGTTCACATCTACTGGGCGGATTGGATGGGACTCGGTCACCGGCAGAAAGTCTGGCTTGCCATACAACTGGCGAGTGCTAGCGAAGACCACTCGTGCAGTTAAGTTTTGCGCGCGGCAGGCTTCAAGGATGGAGAGTTGGGCGTCAGCATTAATTGCTAGGTCGGTGTGCGGGTCAGTCATGGAGTCCATATGGCTGGTTTGCCCGGCCAGATTGAAAATAAAGTCGGAGCCAGGTACCAGATTGTCAATTAAGTTCTGGTCACGAATGTCACCGACGTGAATGGTGACCTTATCCTTGAAATCGGCGACATTAAACCAATTACCCCCATATTCGGGAACCAGATTGTCCACTAAAGTTACTTCGGCGTCGGCCCCGACGAGTACACGGGCTACGTGTGATCCAATAAAACCTAACCCGCCAGTGATCAAGACTCGGGATCCCGAGAAATTTATGAAGGGGCTTGGGGCCATGGTGAACAGCGTAACGTGATCTATGCTCAGAGGGTGTCACGCGATCATGCTCCGGTAGTTCTCTTTGCTTACCGGCGCCCGGATCACCTAAAACGCGCATTGGCCTCACTCAGCGCAAATCCAGCCGCTAAAGCAACCAGCCTGACGATCTACTGCGACGGGCCCCAAAGCTCATCTGATGCCCAATTTGTGGAGCAGACCCGGGCCGTTGCCCACAGTGCTCACGTAGCCCAAGGATTCAAGGAACTCAATGTTGTTGAACGAACGGGAAACCTGGGCTTAGCCAAATCCGTCATTTCCGGCGTCACAGCAGCCCTAGAGACCTGCGAGAGCGTAATCGTGATGGAAGACGACCTCGTGGTCTCAACCAACTTCTTGGACTATATGAATGAGGCTCTTGAGCTCTATGAAGGCTGTGAAGAAGTAATCAGTATTCATGGATACATGTATGCCGTACCCGCAACTTTGCCCCAAACTGTGTTCATCAAAGGCGCCGACTGCTGGGGTTGGGCCACCTGGCGCCGCGGTTGGGAACTCTTTGAACCCGACTCCAAGAAACTCCTCAAGGAACTTGACCAAGCGCCCGACCGAGCTCATTTTGATTTCGACGGTGCATTTCCTTACCGAAAAATGCTTCGAGACCAAGCCAAGGGGACAATTGATTCGTGGGCAATTCGCTGGTACGCCTCCGCATTCCTTTCGAACAAACTTACTCTTTACCCCGGCCGGTCATTGGTTGAGAATATTGGTCAAGAGGGGAGCGGAACCCACTCTGAGTCAGCAACATCACACGAGGTGACAACGAGCCGAATTAATCTCCCACTACTACCTATTGATGTGAGAGAGTCAAAGGAAGCAAGGGCGCGGGTCTCGCAGGCTCTGAGCGGCGCTCGCCCATTGTCTACTAATCCGATCAAGCAATTCCAATTGCGATTGCGTGAACTGCTCAAGAGAACTAATTCATGACCGTTAACCTTCCCGTTTCCCAGTGGCGAGTCTTGTGGTTTTCACCGAATGCAGGCCTTTGGCAGACAAGCCAATTAGAACATGAACTTGCTAACGGACTGGTTCAACGCGGTGCTCAAGTGACGGTGATTCGTTGTCGGGGAATGTTTAATTCTTATTGCCCAACAATGCAATCCAATGGAATAACAGTTGACTCGGGTGAATCGGCGAAGAAGTCAGTGTGTAAGTCGTGTCGCCGTGAAGCTAAAGTTTTTGAAGGTGCAGCGAGCTATTCAACGATTTGGCTTGATGACTATTTAAATCCAGAAATGCGTTCTCGAGTAAATTCGCGAATCGAGCGAGTGACTACAACGAATTGGCGAGAAAATACCACCGAAGAAATAGCGGTAGGTATCTATTCCACCTATTTGTCAATGCTGCACCATAAAGTCCCAGATGTCACTGCAACCACGGAGTCATGGAACGAGTACCTCAGTGATTTGAGGAGTGCGCTTTACGCGTCAGAGTCAATGCCACAGATATTTACTGAGATCCAACCGACGCACTGCCTTGTTTACAACCCGCTTTACCCGACCAATCGTGTTTTCACTGAATTGGCATTGAAAGACCCGCAAATCCAGTACGTCGGTGTTAGTGCGCCCGGTTATGTGCCCGACCGGTATTCAACGATCGCCCTGTATCGCAGCATCAAATCAAGCCAAACTGTCGTGGACTCAAAAACACTTATCGAGTCAAGCTTGGATCCTTTGTCCAGGTTAGAAATCAAGTTGGTGGCTCGCCAAATGGGTCAACTTGTGCGAGGGAGTGATCCTTGGGTCTATTCAACCCCTTCTACGGGAAAGCCAACAGAGGAGATCAGGCAAATACTGGGAATAGAAAATGAACTACCAGTCTGCGTGGTGTTGATTGGTAGTCCTGATGAAACTCGTTCTTCAGCGCTGGTGGGAGCCGAGTACGAACGAATACCAATCGAAGAAATATCTAGCGTCCAAGAATTTATTGAACAAAGCCTTGAAGTGGCTGGGAACTGTCCGGATATCAATTTTATTTTCCGCCTTCACCCCAGGCTGGCCCCAAATAAAAGAGAGTCGTTTCGCTCGCCTGATCTAGATGTAATTGAGGAGTTGCTAGCGGGTCGTCCGAGTAATGTGATTGTTAACTTTCCGAATGATGGAATTGGGCTCTATGACGTGGCGCGGATCGCAAACTTTGGCATCAATCATGCTTCAAGTGCGGGGCTGGAATTTCTTGCATTAGGAATTCCAGTAATCCATTACGATCCACCGAGACTGAATGCCTACCCGCCCAGTCTTGGGTTTGAAGTACCCAGACTCGATCAAAATAGTTTCCACAAGGCAATAACACAGGCGCGATTAAAGCCAATATCTGCAGAGAACGCAGTCTTGGCGTGGCGCTGGTATGCGGTCACGCTCCTTAGAGCCGTGACCCACAAGTCTTGGACAAATCAACCACCTAATGTGCAACACCAAAAAATTCCAAGACTGCAGTGGCTAAGGCAGTTGTTACCGGACGGATTTAGGGAGCGAGTATCCCGAATTCGCTCAGAAAATAGACGCGCCAAAGAATTAGACACCAAGTCAACTTCCACTATCTCGCTCCCGTGGATTGACGAATGTATCATGCGAATAGTTGATTTTGACGACTCGATAATCTGGAACCCAAAGGCAATAATGCGTGGAGATTCACTCAATATTGCAGAGGAAGTCGAGCAGGTTTCATACGAAGTTCAACGAATATGCGAAATAATTGGGTCCGGAAGAGCGACGTGACGTTTCTCCATCTGAGAGAGGCGACACGGCGTGAAGAAATGTCGTGGCAAAATTGGAGGATCGTCGAATTGTTGGACCGGTGAGTAGCTTTAAACCTGTCAGTTGGCGAACGGATATTCAAGGACTTCGTGGCCTGGCGGTATTACTTGTTGTTCTTTTTCACGCGAACTTGCCGGTTTCGGGGGGCTTTATTGGCGTTGATGTTTTTTTTGTCATATCAGGATACGTAATTACGCAGAATATCGTGAGACGGATCAACGGCAATTCCTTCAGCTTCAAAGAGTTCTACTGGAGCAGATTTCGTCGACTTGTCCCCGCATTAAGTGCGCTGGTCGTTATAGTTCTAGTGAGTTCGATTTTTTTTCAATCACCTTTGTTTGACCAAGAATCAACTGGCAAGATGGGTCTGGCATCCATGTTCGCGGTCTCCAATCTAGTGGCCTATAAGGCACCAAATGGATACTTCGAACAAGGCATTACGCCAAACCCCCTAATAAATACTTGGTCGTTAAGTGTTGAAGAGCAGTTTTATATTGGATTCACGTTAATTATCTTTCTCACTTTTTTATTCAGGCGCAGCAAAAGAAATGGGGGCATCAGGACGTATCTGATTGTCGGGCTTAGCGCAGTTGCATTGCTTTCATTCGTCTTTTGCATCGTGGCTTCGTACCGTACACCTGGAACTTTGCTCTTCATTCCAGAATTGATTAATCCGAGTTTTGCGTTTTTCAGCGCTGTGACTCGAGCATGGGAATTTTGTGCGGGTGCACTTCTCGCGTTACTCCCGTGGAGAGTTCACCACCACATCCTTGCGCACGTATTCCGTGCTGTTGGAATTACTCTAATTTTAAGCTCAGCGGTTCTTATAACTGAAGCGGTGACTTTTCCAGGGATTGTTGTAGTGGTTCCGGTTTTTGGTACTTTTATAGTAATTCTTGCTGGTAACTCTGAAAGCGGACTTAATTCGTGGGGACTGCGTGGTCGAACACTTAATCGTCTGGGTGATGTGTCCTACTCCTGGTACTTGTGGCACTGGCCAATGATTGTTTTTGCAGTTGCAATCTTTGGGCGAAGTCAGTGGGTAACGGTCCCCACCGCGACCTTATCGCTAGCAGTAGCCTTTCTGAGCTTGCGATTCATTGAAAATCCCAACCGAAAAATCGAACTCTCCGACATTAGGACTTCTATACGGAGGCTGGCACAATGGTTTTTACCACCGATTGTTTTGGCGCTCTGTTTGCTCTTTATTTCAACTAATTTGTGGTTTAGTGATTCTATAAGGAGTTTTTCCGCTCAAACTCGATTCGAACCAGGGTGGGGTGAAGACTGCACCATCGAGATAGCTGATTTTGGGATTGGAAGTCGAGTGTGCACGTGGCCATCAGAATCAGAAGCAAACCCTGTGTATCTGGTTGGAGACTCCGTTGCCGGTCGATACCGAGACGAGATTTACGAAATCACATCGAAAGAAAATCGACCGTTAACTGTCGCGGAACATCCTGGTTGCCCATACCTAGGTGTCAAATTGTTTTACTTCGATGGCCACTCAGCGACCCCCGCAAAGGAATGTCAGCAGGCCAACACCGAGTTCACTAAAGTTTTGTCCCAAGCACCTCCTGGGCTGGTTCTCTTAGCATCATCGTCGGTTCCCTTCTATTCCGCTGACACTGCAATCTCGTTTGATGGAATGTCACCGACGGAAGTCCCTGCAGAAAAGAGCGCAATGCTGGATTTAGGTTTGGTGAAACTGATATCCGTGCTCAAAAAAATGGGCCACTCGGTGGCGCTCGTCCAGAGCCCCCCGGCATTTTTTTCACGGTTGACGTACTTTGAACCCCAAGATCAGTGGAGACCCAGTAAATGTACCGGAGTTAACCTTTTAAACGTTGCTGAGAAATGTGGAATGGAACTTTCATTTGATGAACTGGATCAATATCAGGGCCTAGTCCGAGATGTCATCCAAAAGGTAGCAAACAACACGCAGTCCCAACTTTTAGATCCACGGGAGTCACTTTGTGCAAAAGCAACTTGCTCAACTAATAATGGAGAAACTTGGAAGTACACAGATGGTGTTCACTTGAACGTATTTGGAGCCAAATTGGTCCGCACTCAACTCGAACAAGTAGTAAGAAAATGAGAGGGCGAATTTCGCGTCGAGATCTGTTAATACCGAGTCAGATTAAGTCAGAAATTCGAGTGACAATGGAGTCCCAGCGCTAATAGCTGTGCTAAATTTTTTCCCCAGAACCAGTGGAAAGTCCTTTGGCGGTAGGCCATTGTTAGGTCGAATTGAACGAACATTTTCAGGCGTCAATGCCTCACCTGCTTTTACATCTTGGACGACAAACAGAGACCGTGAGAATCTCCGGCTGCTTTCGCCTGATTCACTCAACTCAAATGTTGAGATCCCGAGTGCATTTTCAGTTTCCCGGATTTGTTGCACTAAGTTTTTGAACTCAGATGCTGATGTACTGAATCCGGCATCGAGCCCACCGGCTTCACGGTCAAGAGTGATGTGACGTTCTATCACCCGCGCGCCCAATGTAACCGCGGCAATAGCAGCAGTCGAAGTCATGGTGTGGTCGGAGTAGCCAGGAATAACATCAAACTGGCTTGCAATAGTGGGAATTGTTAACAGGTTCAATTCGGATGCTGGTGCTGGATAAGCCGAGGTGCATTTAAGGACAACAATCTGGTTATTTCCTTCTTCACGGCAAGCGGTAACAGCAGCAACGACGTCCTCCTCACGAGCTATACCTGTTGAAATCAATACCGGCTTACCTTGGTGGGCAACGTATCGAATCAATGGAATGTCGACTATCTCAAAGGATGCAATTTTGAAAGCTGGAACATCAAGACCCGCCAAGTACTCGACCGCACTCGGATCAAACGGAGAAGAAAAAGCTGCCATTCCCAGTGATTTGGCAAGATCAAATAACTCTGCATGCCACTCCCACGGCATGTAGCCTTCAGAATAAATTGAGTGAAGCGTTCTGCCGTCCCAAGCGGTTCCATGGTTAATTTGAAAGATTTCCGAAGTGGAATTGAAGGTTAACGTGTCGGGGGTGTAAGTCTGAAACTTGACCGCATCTACACCTGCTCCAGCCGCCGCAACGACAGTCTGTCGAGCAATATCAATATCTTGATTGTGGTTCGCTGAGACCTCAGCAATGATGTAGGAGGGGAATCCCTCACCTATTTTTTTCCCAGAAATCGTGATGAACTCAGACATGCATCTCCTTTATCCACCATCGGCCATCCGTTTTTGGACATTGCTCCATGGTATATCCGGCATTCTCAAAAAGACGCTCGGAAACCTTGTTGTCTTTGTCAACACAGGCATGTAATTGGACGGAGCCATGCGTGTCCAAGAAGTACTTCTCAGCCACCGTTAACAGTCGGCGGGCAAGTCCCTGACCGCGTGCTTCTGGAGATACGGTAATTGAGACTTCGAAAGAATTAGATCCTGTCGTCCTGCGGTCAAATCGAACTTGGCCGAACGGCTCACCGTGAGCATTTTCTCCGATTACAAGGACACTCATGGGGTTACGCAGTACCTCGTCGAACCACGCAAGATGATCCTCGATCGAGATGATTTCGCTATCACGGGAGTTTCTGCGTGAATCCGGATCGTTGCGCCACCGCAAAACTTCAAGGGAATCTGCGGAAGTTGCGGGACGTATCCGTACCGGATCACTTCTCAACGGTGAGGGCAATCTCTCGAAAGAGGGGTAAAGCCGAATTGTTACCCCAGAAATACAAAGTACGGCGTTGTGGTTGGGCCGTTTTTTGAACGTGAACGAACCTGAAGTGCGGCTTTCGGAATCGCGCTAGAACTGACTTGTCGCCTTTCCATTCCACTTGTGATCGCACCTTATGGGCTGCTGCGGTCGCTTTGCGGCTTACCCCGCCCAGGCCACGAGCAAAGGCAACCAAAGGAAATGTTCGCTTCGCTTTAGTCAACCGTCTGTCTTCACCGTTTCTCTCGTGATCGTGGCTCACCCGCTTGTACCCCTTAGCTTTTTGGAATACCCATCTGACTTCGCTAGTCTAGGCGGGAGACAATAATTGTGAAAGCGATGTACCGAGACTGCTTTCATGGCGTCATCATGAATCATGTGATCAGAGAGAGAGCCGAAACTGTGGCAAAATTGAAGAACTGTCGGGTCTGCGGCACTACCGACCTCATTGAAGTCCTCAATTTTGGTGACCTCGCGCTAACCGGAGTGTTCCCAGCCACTCGTGAAGAACAGATCTCCTCCGGTGAAGTCCGACTATTGGTGTGCAATGACTGTGGCCTAGTTCAACTCGGAGATACTTTCCCGCCGGAGGAAATGTACGGGGACAATTATGGCTACCGCAGCGGACTAAATGCATCCATGGTTTCCCACCTCAAACGGATTGCCAGTCGCTTAGAAATCCGCTCAAACTTGAAACCTACCCAGACAGTCCTAGATATCGGTGCCAATGACGGAACGTTGCTCCGAAGTTACGGTGTGGAAGGGATCAACAGAATCGGCATCGATCCAACAATTGCCAAATTCAGTGAGTTTTACGAACAAGATAACGAAACCAGCTCGGTAAAAACTGTCGCGGACTTTTTCAGTGCAAATAATTTTGATGCGGTCAGCGAAGACCGAGCCAGCATCGTCACTTCAATTGCCATGTTTTACGACCTTGATAACCCGGTTGCTTTCGCAAAAGACGTGAAACATTGCCTCACGCCAGAAGGAATTTGGTATTTCGAGCAGAGCTACATGCCCTGGATGCTGCGCAGCGGCGCTTACGACACGATCTGTCATGAGCACTTGGAGTACTACTCTTTGACAACAATTAGGCGAATCCTTGATGATGCCGGACTCTATTTGATCGATGCTGCCACCAACGCGGTCAATGGCGGATCCATTTCCGTCCTCGCCTCTCCGTCACCCGGAGCGGGAGTCTCTGTGTACGCCCAATGGCTCCTTGAGCAAGAAGCTGAGGCAAAGGTCCACGAACCAGCAACCTGGGTTGAGTTCCGAAACCGGGTCGAGCAGCGGCAACACGACCTCAAATCTTTGCTCGAACGGCTAAAGGACTCTGGCGCGTCGGTGATGGGTCTGGGTGCCTCAACCAAAGGCAATGTGTTGGTCATGACTACCCCGGTCACCGAGGAGCTCGTCTCCAAAGTCGGTGACGTGAATCCATACAAATACGGAAGATTCCTACCCGGCTCACACATCCCGATCGTCAGCGAGGAAGAAGTACTCGCGGAGAATCCCGACTACCTTCTCATTTTACCGTGGCATTTTCGAGAAACCTTTATGGAAAGGCTGCAGCCGTACCTTGCCGGCGGCGGTCGCCTTATCTTCCCGCTCCCAGATCTAGAAGTAGTTGGCTACTAAGTAATAACAATGCGGAATTTTGGGGTAATGCTTAAGTCGTATCTACCGGATATTGACTACACCAAAAGGTTTCTTGAATCGTTCAAAAAGTTCGCTACGGAACCAATCCCACTCTATGTAGTTGTGCCTGACTCAGATGTGCAAGTATTTGAAAAAATTGTTGGCGCAACAGGTGAAGTCTTGCCCGAATCACTGTGGCGTGATCACTTAGTTGACTACCGAATTCATGGAAACGCTCCTGGTTATATAAACCAAGAAATTATTAAACTCGCATTCGCTGAAAAAGGTTTGTTAGCGAACTATCTCTGCGCAGACTCAGAGGCCGTATTCATCAGGCCTTTCAGCAGCGCAGACTTTATGGCAGATCCTTCCACCCCATTTACATTTGTCACCGAAGATCATGAACTTCAAGTAGATCCGATTTATTACGAACACTATGGAGAAACCCGTGACCGCTCTCTTATCGGTCTGCGCAATTTTCTCAACTTGGCTAATGATCAATTTAAAACTTGTCACGGTTTTGGGGTCTTTTCCTCGCAGGTTCTTGAATCCCTCAGAGAGTTCATGTACACAGAAAAACTTAACTATGCGGACCTCTTGCAGATCTCACCCTATGAATTCAGCTGGTACAACTTTTGGCTAGAGAAAACAAAAGTGATACCAAGAGTTACAAGAGAACCAGTGTTTGAAACTATTCACATGCAACACCAACATTTGGGATATGTGCTTAAACGAGTAGGGATTCAAGACCTAGCACGTGGATATGTCGGGGTAGTTGTGAATTCTGGCCATTCCAGAGAGCACGGGGTGTTGGATTTTGAGACGGATTTCGTTGATACCTTGTCTCAAAATTTAGGTTACGGTCAGATTGTTTCTGCGATCGTTGAAAAGACTTTTCAGCGCATGCCCAGAGTGCGGAAGATTTTCACAGGATAAGTGCGTGAATGTGGGAGTTTGTAAACCTTGCATTTACAAAGTGGTGGTCGTGTAGTACACCATCTTCAACGAAACCATTGGCCTCCAAAATCGGGATAAGGGTCTGTCTGAACGAGTAGGTTTCAGTGGTCAGTTTGTGCAGGCCAATGTTTTTAGCAGTCAATCTGATAAGCGAAAGATAGTTATGCCAATCACTTTCAAAAGTGGTTGGATCTTGACGATCAGGTGGTGTGAGAAAGGAAACTTCAGCGCGGTGATCTCCCCAGTGAATATGGACGAGAGCTCCATATCCGATTAACTCCATTCCCTTAAAAAAGGTGAACATGAACTGGTCAGGAAATTCCTGAGCAAACTGGGGTCGAACAACCTCCGCGAAATAGTCGTCTTGTTGTGACTGACTTAACGGCTCGATCTGGCGAAGCACCTCTAGCTGGGAGTTTCTCCACTGTCGAATCGGATTCCGAGCCTCCCAAGTCACGGGACGCAATGAGTAGTCTGTTGATGCAACCCCAAGAATCAGATCGGGATAGAAAGTGTATTTCTCTGGCCAATCCATTATTTGACCACAGTTTTGCGGATCTCACGAACTACAGTGTCCTGATCTTTACGAGAGAGACCAGGGTGAATTGGAATGCTGATGAGGCCTTCATAAACCTGTTCACAATTCGGTAGGCCTCCGGGTGGCAATTCAATGTCCGTACTGATGCCGTGATGGTGAACGGGAACGTAATGGACCTGAACACCAATCCCAGCCTGACGCAGTTCGCGGAACACCCTCGCCCGTTCGGCAACATGGATGGCAAACAGGTGATAGCCGTGTAATGCCCCACTCGGTGCTGCGGGTGGGAGAGTGACCGGCAGGTCAGCAAGTAATTCACGGTAGCGTTCCGCTATCTCGTTGCGTTGGGAGATAAAGGAATCGAGTCGGTGGAGTTGACTGAGTCCTAATGCCGCTTGAATGTCGGTTAACCGGTAGTTGTAACCCAAGGTTTCAGCGTTATACAGCCAAGTGTTGGGATCAGGGTCGCGAACTATTCCGTGCGAGCGAAGTAGCCGAAGTTTCTCAGCAAGTTCAGCACTGTTGGTTGTGACCATGCCACCCTCACCAGTGGTGATTGGCTTCACCGGATGAAACGAGAAAACACACATGTCACTATGCGTGAGTGCACCAACTTTTTCAGTGGTTGAGCGGGCACCTAGCGCATGCGACGCATCTTCGATCACCCAGCGACCTTCACGTGAAAAATTAGAAAGCTCAACAGGTAAACCTGCGTAGTGGACCGGAATTACCGCACGAGCATCAATGGAAACAAGATCAAGATTGATGTTGTAAGTATGTGGATCAATATCGGCTAGCCCCGGTTGCGCCCCCACGTACCGAGCACAGTTAGCAGATGCAATAAACGACAGTGGGCTGGTAACAACGGTGTCGGTTGCCGTGAGATCAATTACGGCGCAGGCGGCATGCAGTGCGGCGGTGGCGGACGTGAATGAAACAGCAAACTTGGCTCCGACGTAGTCGGCAACTCCTTCTTCAAAATCTGTTACAGCAGGACCCGAAGTGAGATAGTTACTGGCAAGGACTTTCTCAACGGCCGCAATGTCACTTGCGTCAATGCTCTGTCGTCCGTAAGGAATCATAATTGCTAGTTGAGCTCGATCAAGTCACGTAATTCCTGAACACTGAGCCATTGGTCATTCGTGTTGGAACTGTAGGAAAAACCGTGAGGCACGGAATCACCGACCGATTCCTTGAACCACCATTCTTTAATGGTGGGTTGAACAACAAAGCGATCGTCTTGGCGGATTGTCCGATAACTGTCGTCCGCAGCAATCATTTCCTCGTGGAGCTTTTCCCCGGGCCGAACTCCTACCTCGTAGGTATCTGAACCCGGTGCTATTGCCTCGACTAAGTCAGTGATTTTCATGCTGGGAATTCGAGGGACGTACAGTTCGCCGCCCTGCATAGTGTCAAATGAATTAATCACGAATTTGACTGCTTGGGGCAGGGTGATCCAGAAGCGGGTCATGCGTGGATCAGTGATGGGGAGTGGCTTATCCTCAGCGACCAGGCGACGGAAGAAAGGAATGACCGAACCGCGGCTACCCATCACATTTCCGTAGCGAACAACAGACATTGTGGTCCCAAAACTGTAGCTGTAATTATTTGCAGTGACGAAAAGTTTGTCGGCGGTTAGCTTGGTAGCTCCATAAAGGTTGATGGGTGAAGAAGCTTTGTCAGTTGACAGTGCCACAACTTTCTTGACACCGGTTTCAATCGCAGCGTCAATAACATTCTGACTTCCCAAGATATTTGTCTTGACGAATTCAAATGGGTTGTATTCGGCTGTATCTACTTGCTTAAGCGCAGCCGCATGAACAACGTAATCAACCCCGTGAAATGCGCGAATAAGCCGGTCTTTGTCGCGAATGTCCCCGAGGAACCAGCGCAGCCGTGGGTCTGAACCTCCCAGTTCCTCAGCAAACTCGGCTCGCATCTCTGACTGCTTGAGCTCATCTCGGGAGATGATCGCTATTCGGCGTGGATCGTGGTGGGCAATGATCTCACGAATAAATGCCTTGCCGAATGATCCGGTGCCACCGGTTACGAGAATGGACGAGTTCTCAAGGATTGACATTGTTCAAGGTTACCCTTGCTGGCCTTGGAGTTCGCTAATGACCACTTCTGCGCGTGACCAGTCACTTTCGGTATCAAGGTCAACGCTGCGCCAGGCCGGCAAAACGCAGCCCTGCGCTCGAGTGAGGACCGGCTGTGGGCTGTACCAGTCTTGAGCAAATCCCCAGATAAAAGCCCCGGCATCAAAGTAGTGAACGGGTAAATCTTGGGTCCTGGTGGATGCGAATTGGGGTGAAACGGACAGGAGTTGAGAGTTTTTGGTAAGACTCAGGGCCCGCTCAATGGGGTGCGGGTACTCAACGACCCCGGTTACCAATCTGGAGGTGTTTTCAGCCGAGGAGTCAATCAATTGACTAAAGCCCCGCGCGAAATCTGCTGGATCAAGCGTCACCGCGGTTGCGTACAGGCAGGCAAAAGGGGTGGAGCCTTGAATTAGCCCAAGTTCGTGCAAGTGCGCCAAAGCATGCTTAATCACTGGCAAAAGGGGCGTATGGTCGTCCGCTAGGTCATTAGGTCGATCAATGACCTGGACCCCGAGTGAGCGAGCTAGGGTGGCGATTTCTGCCGAGTCGGTGCTCACGAAGATGTGCCCGCCCACTTTGCTGGCCCTGGCAATCGCAATTGTCCGTTCCAGTACGGGGATTCCGGCTAGAAGTCGGGTGTTTTTACCAGGGATCCGTTTGGAGCCGCCCCGGGCTGGGATTACGACTGTTGGCTCCGTTGGCTCTGACACGGGCCTAGCCTACGCTGACGATGACGCTAACCTGAGCTAGTGGAGGAAGAAGCTCAGTTGGCCAGTGGCTTCAATCCCCCTGAGCAGCACCGCTTGTGGCGTGACGTTTTACTGCCTCGATCCGTTATTCCGCTCTATTGGTTCTACAAAACGGCACTTCTGCCTTCATTCCTGCTGGGAAAAAAACCAAGGGTGATTGAAAGTGTCGCAATTGAGTCCGGAAAAGTTGGCTGGACCCACGTCTACTACGAAGAACTTGAAGGAGCTGCGGGGGACTTTTTTGGTCCAGATCACGTAATACGACAGGTAATTGACCGGGATATTTCCTACTTCCCACAGTTCAGGGCACATCAACGGCATCAAAATCCAAGCCTGCTCATCATTGATGTTCGGACTCCAACCCAAAGTTGGCGAGCTGCTCTGCTGGAAACCTTCCGTATGACGCACTTGCTGCTGCGACAAGGGATTACGCCACTGGTGGTTTTAACCGATGCTTATTACAGGAGGCACCGCTGGCAGGCAGCTGTCCTCACCGCCTATCGCGGGAGCGTGGTGACATTTTCAGCCAAGGAGATCGTGCAGAAGATATTCCCACACGATCGAATTGCTGGAGCGCTGTTTATGCCAATTAGTAAAAAGCGCTTGAACTGGTTAAAAGAACAGAAAAGTCAAAGAACAAAGACGACGCCAATACCAAAGATCACATTTATTGGTTCCATGTACTCGCCTAGAGAAGAATTTCTGGACTTGGTAAAAACTCGGTTAGCGAATGAGGGAATTGATCTCGAAATTAATGGCGACAAGGCTGGCACCAGCAATGATCGGTATTGGGCTAAATTGCTCGATGCAGACATTATTTTGACAACCACCTTGCAAGGTCCACAACGGTCCTATATGGATTGGGTTTGGGTGAGACAAGCAGTATTTCGATACTCCGAAACGCTCGCTGCTGGCACCGCCCTAGTTGCCGGGCCGGTTGATGGTGGATATACATATTTTGACAAATTCCGAGACTTCCTTGAGTATCAAAGCGTAGATGACTGCGTGGACGCGTTGCTTCAACTTGCAAGGGATCCAGAGCTATTGGAGGCGGTCAGTTCACAAGGACACAAGACAGTCAGCGGGTATGTAAACACTGGTAGATTCTGGCGTGATGTGTTAACTCAAAACTCTCTCCCACCTAAGCCAATGTCAGCGGAATAGTAGACAGCGAAACACCAATGCCAGCACCGGGGTACCAGTGATTTGCGGGAACTTCACCAAAAAATAAATAGGAACGTCCGTGTTGCCGAGAAAAATCATTGAGTTTCGTATTTGTATGACTGTTATCACCAAGGATTATTGAACTTCTCGCTAGCAGTGGCAAAATGGTTTCGTATTCCCGGGATTCATACTCAGCGCTGTGATCACTGTCGTTGATAAAGAAATCAATTGGTGTAGAAATTTTGCTCAGAGTGGTGATCGAATCACCATAAGCAATTTCACCTTCTTGCGCGTACCGGCCAGTAAAAAGGACCCCGGCCCCAGGATCAATATCCGTGCCCAAATAACGACCAGGTGATCCGTCAACTCGGTTGCGAATTAGGGCGCTTGTGAGCACGCATGCTCCAACACCATGGTGCACCCCAGTTTCAACAATCATCTTGGGCTTGAGTATTCGCACCAGTGCGTACCAACCGATCCGCCGTCCGTAGGCCAATTTGGCGTCTCGCATTTTGGGGTTGACCGCCCAAGTGTGTGCAAGGTGCTCGCGCAGATGGGAATCTGTGTGAATTTCCTCTAGGTATTCGTCAATCAACGCAGGAGAAGCACCGCTAATTGCGGCGATTAAGGAACCGAGCTCTTGTAGATTGTCAGGCGTTAAGTCGTAATAAAAGTTATCTGACTCCGTGTGTTGCCCGATCCAATCTCTGGCCAGTCGTTGTCTGGGCTGTAAGTAGGGATCCACAATTTTACGTCTAGCTCGCTTGTGATTGATGGGTAATGCCTCCCATTTCTGGTAGGCGCGCCTGGCAAGTGGTCGAAATCGCGAATCAAAACTCATGTATCCACCAACTCATTTTTTTAGTGTGTTATTCAAAAAAACCGCAGTGTGGAAAGGTTACATCACAAAAACCTGATGACCCTTACGGCACCCGATTCACAAGTGCTCGCAACACCGGGAGTTTTAGCAGTTGGGCCCCTATCCACACCCGCATCGATCGCAAAGGACGTTTTTCAACCAAAACGCGTTGCGTGAAGCGCCGAGCGAACGCTGTGAACAGGTCACCAAAGCTTATGTAGGAAGCTAGCAGCTGGGTAGGCGAAGTATTCGTAGAAAGGACCCCATCGCCGCGAGAATAGTTCGAATTCACCACCACCGCGACGTAACCACGAGCGATATCTTCAGTTTTGACTTCACGCAGTAGGTAGTCCAAATGTTGCGTTGAATTGTGAAAAGTCTTCACAATCGGCTCGCGAGGAACAATTTCAATCACGCCGGTATGCAGGAGCCACGTGTTGTACCAAGTCGGTTCGTAAGGCGAAATGGCGAGGGCATCCTGGTAACCCCAGCCACGTGGCCGCAAAAAATCTGTGACGAAAGACTGAAGAACCTGAGCTGAAAAAACTGCATGGCCATGTACGGTTAGCAACCAACGGCCCCGATAGCCAATTTCGCGTTTGATCTTTTCCAAAGACTTGATGCGGCTTTGCCACGTGTCAACAAAGTAACCGGGTTCAGACTGAAGCTCGCGGTCTTCGGTGAGAAAAGTGAAGGGAACCCCGGGCAGCGCCATGAAGTCAGTTCTACCAAAATCTCTAATGAACTCAGCGTCTGAATCAACACATAAGTAGTTGTCGCACACACCAAGTTCCCAGAATGCAAGTTTGATTATTTCTTGGTTAATGTAGCCGGGGCTGAAACCAGCTGTGTCCTGGTGAACCAGATGCTCTGCGAACAGGTTCTCGCTCAGAATCTTGATGTGGTCGCTGTTGTTCTGACTGAATTGAGGTAAATCTACTTCAGGTACTACAACGTAGACTGGCAGTAAGTCCACGTTGTGAACGTTTATTGACGCAATAAGGCGTTGGGCATACTCGAAGTCACCTGAGTAACTCTTGACGAGTATGCCGAGTTCAGTCATGATTTTTCCGCCGCGCTATTAAGCCATCCCAGGAAAAGTGAACACCCTTTTTCGTGTTCCCCTCGGGTTCGATCCCGGCAAACTCAGAAACGATCTCCCAGCCGGCAAGTTGATCGCGTAACCAGGGTCGTGAAAAAATCCAGGATGGGTAGCTGCTCGAGTAAATATGCTTAGGTACGACCTGCAAAGCGGCAATATTTGCGTGCAAGTCACTCATGGGAGTTCGGTCAATAATCAGATAATTCGCTGGGGTTGCCAGTAATTCTTGCAAAGTCTGTTCAGCATTTGGCAAGTACTGCAAGACACTAGATAGCAGAATTACATTGGGAGAAGCGGACTCTAGATATTGAGTGACGTTGGGAAAGAAGTCAACGCAGTCCTGATTCAGACTATTTCCAACAGCAACGAACGCTGGCTGCTCAATCACGCTCCATGAAACTTTTCCACCGGAAAGAAACTCGCGGTGTTGCCAATAAAGGGATCCGAGTGAGCCACCAAAATCTAGCACTCTCAATTCTCCTTCACGGGCAGCAACTTCCAGCAATCCCGCTAGTACGGGCCAGCGATATTGCGGGGCAGTGAATACAACACCGTCACGCTCAAAAGCCGCTTCCCCACTCAATACGGCGGCGGTGCTCGCCTGAACCCGAGTAAGAATTTCACCAGCACCGTATCCGGAACCCTGAGTTGCAGCGTTCTCCCACGACGGGAAGGTGTCGTCAAATTGAGTCCGATGACGACTTCGCCGATTCGCCCAGTCACTCACACCTGCAGGTACCAGCCAGGATCGCCAGTTCACTTTATCCGTCATGCTGCTTTCATCAACTTCATTGTTCCAAAGGTGGAAAACGACTGAGTAGGCCGCCAAGGGAATCAAGGCCTACTACCTGGCGATCCGCATCCAACAGGATCAGCGCACGGCCTTGGATTTCCGGGCTTAGGGAACTGAACTGGGGGTGAACTTCGTTCCACATGCTCCGGTTTTGCAACCACTCATCTAACTCCCATCTCACAATCGGTGCCGCTAGAGTCTCCACGCTAGCAACACCGGCCAGCAATCTGGTGCAGGTGTAAATCAATTGTCCTTGTGGTAAGACGGTTGGAGCGGCTGCTCCGCGTGGCAGGGATACACAACCAATGGGAGTGCTTGACAGAGACTGATCTCCAGTGTCACGCACTTCAGCCGGGTACCAGTAAGGCGAGCCAGAGACATTGGGCCAGTTGGCGGGCTTGAGCTGTAGTACCGCCCGTGGGAAAAGTGTGTCCAGTGTCAACATGACAACAACAAGAACAACGGCGCTTACGCCCAGGAAGTTGACCTTTGCCGAACCACGGTGAAAAATCATGAGTGCAAAGGGAAGGGAGCACACCAAAATGGGGAGGAATACGGCAAAACTAATTTTTAGGGACCCGTAGTTTGGTCCATCACCTACAGCCCAGAAATCCATAAAGGCTATGGCTAAAGAGTAGCCACCGGCTAAAACAATTGGAAGGAATGGAACAGCCCGACTGCGAGTGAACAGGTTTTGCCCGACTCGTACCCAGACGAGTCCCAGAAGTGAAACTAACGCTAAAACAAGCAGCACGGTCGTTGTCTGTTCGGTGCCGCCTACGGCGCCAAAGAGAGGCAATGTTGGCGCTGTGATGGAGCGCACCGCAGCGACAACTCCACCGACGTTACCGCCAGCAGGAGTGGCGCTCACGCTGTCGACGCCAAGTGAATAGCGCAAAGCGCTATTCACAAATTGAATTGTTAAAATTCCGAAACTGAAACTAATCAGGAACCCAATCATGGAATCCTTGCGAGCCTTCCCGGTACTGCGCAACACTCCTTGAGCGAAGTAAACCAGCGCACCTATCAAGGTCACTAGTGAAAGACCAGCGAGGGGGAACCACACCATGGCTGTTGCGACAACAGCCATGGTGGTGAGTAGGCGTGCTGGGAAACGCGAGATAGGAGCAAGGAACGCGCCGATCCACAAAACTAAGGCAATCAAGGTGAATTGAAGTGTGATGTGTCCGTAAGTCAGAAGAACCGCGCTGCTCGCGGTTAGAATCACAATGCTTAGTAGCGAGTAGAGCTTGGGAAGCTGGGCACCGCCCGTGATCTTGCGGTAAGTCTTCTCGGCTATGGGGGCTAAGGCGAATGGCGCAATAACTACGAAAAAGATTTGCGTGAAGATCATTGATCCAGCAGAAACCGCTACTTCGTTAACCGAGCCATACAGCAAGAAAGAAAGAGCGCCGATCAAAGTGGCGGCCAGTGACATGACGAGCAGCAGTGGTCCACCAACGTTGGCCCACGTGTCGATCACGCTCCCGTTAGCAAGCTGTGAAGTTGCATTGAGCCACTTAGCATTGTCTTCGGCTGCTGCCTTTTGGAAAAAATACCCCACGGAACTCAGGGGTGCTAAATCTCCGGGAGCAAGTAGCCGTGAAGCAAGAAATGCCACAGTGATCAAACTGGAGCCGCCGATCAATATCAAATTACTAGCCCGACTCCACAACGCCGAATCTCCTGCGAATCGACCGTAATAGAAGGAAATCCCCACCAACAGCAGTGCTGTTACTAAGAGCCACCATTGAGTCAAACCCAACGTGACCGACAGGGAATGATCGCTGAGAAACTGCAAAAAAGCCCCAGAAACTGTGACCGTAAACAGCGTGATAATAGCAAAACGAGCCATGGAGCGACTAGCAATAATTGCAAACGCGATAAGAGCAATAAAGCTAATGCCAAAGAGTAGATTGCTCATAAGTCGCGCCTTTCTTTGACCCGGATTTCGAAGGTTAGTTCCTGAAAGCGTACTCGTAGATGGCATTCGACTACAATTCCCATGTGGCCAGCGAGGTGTTAATTGTTATTCCGACCTTGGGCCAGCGAGTCGACTTCCTCCGGCAGACTCTTGAATCGATCCGAAATCAAAGCGTTGAAGCGGATATCACGATTGTGACTCCTGAAACTGCCCAAGAAGCGAGGGGCTTGGCGCAGGAGTTCACGGCCAACGTCCTCGACGACCCAGGGTCACTCCCTGCAGCAATCAATCTAGGGGTCTCCCAAGCACTGCCGCATCACCGTTATGTGAATTGGTTAGGAGACGACGACCTCCTAACAAAAGACTCCCTGCAGGTTTGTGTGACAGCAATGTCAGCGCACCCCCGCGGTGCCCTGGTGTACGGAGCATGTCGCTATATCGACAACGCGGGTGGGGAACTGTGGGTCAGTAAGGCTGGCAAGTGGGCTGACCGAATACTTACTTGGGGACCGGACTTAATTCCTCAACCAGGAATGCTCATTAAAAAAAGTGCCTGGGACTCTGTGGGGGGAGTGGACGAAACTCTCAGCCATGCCTTTGATTTGGATTTGCTACTAAAACTGCGCAAGTTAGGGGACTTTGTGTCGGTGGGCACCATTGTTTCTTGTTTTCGCTGGCACCCTGATTCACTCACGGTGAGTGACCGCGGCAAATCATTGAATGAAAGTGAGGCGATTAAGCGCCGTTATTTGTCAGCCAGGCAGAACAAGTTCAAGTGGGTCTGGGAGCAACCGGTGCGAATTTCCACGAAGATTGCTGCTCAGCGATTGAACAAACGTGCCTATCGGCTGAGTGCGGCAAAAACCGCAGGGTGACTTTCTTTCATCGCATTCCAATACTCATCTTGGTAGTTGTCGAGTGGGACAGTCGCTAAGAATGGTTCGGCTCCGAAAAGAGTCTGGGCGTATTCAAATTGCAGCATTAATCGGTGATCACGCTTCAGGGATATCCCTTTGTGTAACCCACGAGTGTCCTCGAGCAAGATAGTACCTGCCGGTGCAACCATTGTCTTCCACTGACTTTCCGGATGGTGGGCTGCAACTTCATGGTCCTCGAGGCGCGCGTAACCCTTTGCTAAAAGGTCGGGGGAAATACCACCGTCTCGCTGTGTGCCCGGAATGTAGACATGGGCTCCAGTTTCAATGGTCTGATCGGTGAGCAGGAAGAAGGCTTTTAGCCAGCGGACTCGATCAAGGTCAAAATGGAAAAGTTGTGCCGCCTCGTGGCTCGGATTTGCCGAGGGAAATGAGTACCAAGCGGTCACAATGTCAACGATCGGAGTTGAACCCAAGTACTCCTGAGCGACCTGGAGGAGCCCACGGTCAAGAAGCATTTTACGGACGGTGGCATTGAGCAAGACGGCATTTGTGTCGACCGAGTACTTCACGGCAATTGGGTTTTCCATGTCGACAACGACGCGGTCTTCGAGAGCCATGTTCAACTCTTGGTCCGAAGTCAAGGTGCAGGGGGCAGAGGCAAAGTACGAAGCCAAATCGGCGACTATTTCGGGACTGATCTTGGTGTCTAAAATCGCGTAACCGTCAGTGTTGAGTTGGTCTAAGGTGCCTTTCATGGAACCAGGTTCGTGCCACAGGCCGAGAAAATCTTGTGCGTCAGCGAAATCAGAGCGACCATTGCGTTTTGCAACGTCCTGCGAACCCTGCGTCAACCACAGACCAGCTGACTTAAGAAATGCGTCCGTGAGGATTTCTCCGTCGCCTTTTACCACCTCGCCGGTTGAAGAGTACCTATTCAAACGATTGCGAAAGTTGTTCTTGGTAATACGACCACCTGTGGCTCGATCACCTATTTGGCGAATGACTGACATGGCAACCTCCCAGTTGTTCTGAACGACAGAGTACTCTGACGAAGTGGGGGGAACCAAGTCGAGAGCGCTACAAGTCGGTGTTCTGGCTGTGGGATCGCTTACTTTTCTTACCATCGTCCTGAATCAGTCACGGTCTCTGTTTTTTGTGTGGGAAGAATGGACCCAATTACTCGACGCTGCTGACACTCCGCTGTGGGGGATCTTTCAAAGTCACTATGGATACGTGGCGCCACTTTCTCGGCTGTTTTTTGGGATTGAAGCCAAAATTTTTGGCGATTGGTACAGCGGCTATGTGGTTGTTAACGTGATGCTAGTTTTGGCTTTCATTTGGCTGGCATGGTGGAAACTCCCGATACGTTCGCAACCCAGTACGTGGTTTTTAACAGCAGGGTTGATCACATTCCTTTTTTCAGCGGGCGTTCTTTTCGCAACCAACTTCGCTGCCATGAATGGCTATTTTCTCTGCTGGGTTTTTGCAATGGTCGCGATTATCTCGGCCAACTCTAAAAGGTGGTTCATTGCAACAATTGCCCTTGCACTTTCAGCACTGTCAAACAATTTGATGAACGTGACCACCACCTTCGTGGTGATCGCTACTCTTTTTGCAGTGGTTAGCCGAGGTGAAAACACTCAATCGGCCAGAAGGGATCGAATCAAAATTGCGTTACTAGCAACGATCAGTTTTCTGATGAGCGGAACTCTCCTGTTTATTGGCCGCTTTTTCCCGGCGGCGGATACTTCGATTGGGACAGGACAGTCTGTTGCGCTACCTGACAGCACTCAGATATTTGACCAGATGAATCAATTTTTTTCACTCTTCACAGTATGGCTGGGTTCCCCATTTGTTCCCTTAGTTGCAATTAATCAGTCTTTGTATCAACGCTCGGTTATCTTCCTAATGGATTACCACTTAGTTTTGATCATTAGCTTGGTCACACTCGTCGGATTGTTTTATCTTTGTGTACGAGTTGGGCGTAACTCCAGTTTTTTGTGGTTGCTCGTGCCACTGGTTGCGTTTGCAGCCCAAGTCGTTCTGTTTCGAGGGACCCAAGGATTTGAAGCACGATATACCTTGATGTGGTTTCCCGCGGCCGTAGTTCTCTGGGCGCTTTGGTTTGAGCAATTACGAGGGTTGACCTGGCTTCGAATAACTGGACTCACACTTGCTGGCTTTACGGCCGTGACCGCGGTGATCGCAAGCCCACAATTTATTTCGGAATCGGTAAACCTAGTTAGGCCAAGAACAGAACTCTCAGTTGAACTTCGTGAACAAATGCTGCGGTGCGGGGCAGCCAATGACTCGGAAGCGTTCATGCAACTTGCACCGAGCATGACTTGGGAAGAGGTCTGCCGGGCTCACGATTTCGTGGGATTGGATTGATCAGCTCAATAAACATTGCGTTTCGAGTGGATAGATCGAGATCGAATCATTTGAATAGACGGGTTTGATCACACCAATATCTAATGCGCCTTCAAGCCACACATAAGCCACGCCTGCCTGACAAAGGTGTTGGATAGTTGCATCTGTGAGACCAGCATTAATCGCTGCAACGTCAATGACGGCAGAAAGTTCAGCTCGCCGTAACGCCTCCCCCACTTGCGAAGCATCACCCAAACCTGCCTGATAGCGAAACCCAGCCAAAAACATTTGATTACCTGTTAGCGCAGGAATGAATGCAGACCAGGCTGAATTGGTGGCAATTTGGTCTCGCCGGGCTGTATTGGCAGAAACCCAATCCGCTGCAGAAAGTGAGTCGGAAAAAAGTGATCCACTACCTGCCAGTGATGCAATTCCAGACCCGATCTCGGTACTTGGGGAGACCACGCCAATATCTGTCATCAGCGGCCGAGACTCTGTCCACAGGACAGCAGGACGGGTGAACACCGAAGCGAAAACTAAAGCGCTAATACTTAGAGCAAATACTGCAGTGAGTTTCCCAGCTGGGGCAGTCAACCATGAACCCAATACGACCAATAACCAGACACTGGTAACTGAAAACCAGAAGAAAATGCCTGGCCACAGAAAAAAGTCACTGGGGGGGGAATCAAATTGCCAGTTCAGACTAAGAGCCAGAGACAGAAGAGAAGCAAGAATTGCAATCACAACGGAGTAGAGCAGCGCTCGCGGCACCCGCAGATTTAGCCAAGACTGGGCCTGACCAACACCATAAGCCGAAACGACTGCAAGTGGAGCTGACGCTGCCAACAGAAACCACAATTCATTTATTCCACCGCGAAGGAGAAACAGTGCGCAAGTTCCAACCGCCAGTGAACCAAGGGCAAACAAAAACTCCGGTGAAGTGCGACCTGTTCTATTTCTTGCCAACCAGGCGACTCCACTAACTCGAGTGATTGCAGCGAGAAGAAGTGCCAGAGTTCCCAAGAGCGGTCCCCATCTGCCGACAACTGGGTCTAGTCCCTGCCAAGTCGACGCACGGACAGCCGCGCTTTCGGCGAGGTTCCCTTGAATCCCAACACCTGAAAGCACCCACACATACACGAGCAAGGCACCAATCATTGCTGCTGCGAATAACACGAAAGCGCGTCGCCACCAAGCCGGACGAAGGATCAGACCAATCAGGGTTATTAGCGCGAAACCACCAACAGCGACCGCAACATGGCTTGCTTTTCCACCTGTGGATGCTCCGGCCAAAAGTAAAACCAAAGCAGAATAAAACAACACACCATGGCGCGTGACCGACCGTAGTCCGCGCAGGAAAAGCATGACGAGGGCAAGTAGCCAAACGGTGGTGAGTGCTTGCGAAGGAGAGTCAAAGTTCAACACAATGCCGTAGAGAGCGCCCGTGTATCCGGCAAAAACAATCAGGATCACTGCGAGAGTGGGCACCCACCAAGGTGACGCCGACCCCTTACCAATTCGAATACTCCCCGCCCAGGCTGTAGCCAACAAAACCACACCGATCAAAGCGACGGCAGGAAGTATGCGGGTTAGTGCAACAAATGAGTCCAAGTTTGCTATTTGACCCAATTCACCGGCCCAGCCGTAGGCGAACCAGTGGTAGCGTAATGACCCGCCCGACATCAGGATGCTCTCGGAAGCACCGAATTCACTGACCCCTTTGGCAAGAGCTTCAAAGAAATACATGTCCAATGATCCGCCGGCTCGAATTGTGCTCAATGGCACTCGAATCCAGTTGATCACCAGTAAAGCGAAACCAATCAGTAACCCGACGATGATCGCGATACCTTCATTACGTGGCACGGTTATTTCGCGAACGCGGATTCGGATAAGTCTAAGTTTCACAAGAGTTGATATAAAAATAACGGCACTGGGCAGCGCCCAAGCCATGGAACTAAGAGAAGTGTTAACAAAGATTGTAGAACTCAGCAGGGAAAGAAAAGTCCCGAGAGCAAGCCCGAGTCCTATAACTTCAGACTTGCTTTTAATTCGAGAAGAAGGGATCAGCAGAATTAATAAAGATCCGGTCACTACTTGTAGCAGGACAATAAGGGAGGCGACCAGTATTGACATGTAGCCCGTCTTTACAGTCCCAGTAGGTGAGCTTGGCGTTCAAAGTCAGGTGTGCTGGCCCGAACTTCCTCGAAAGTTCCGCGCGATTCGATCACACCGTGACGCATGAACACCACCTGGTCAGCGAAACGAATTGTTGCTAGTCGGTGCGCAATAGTGATCGTGGTTACCTGACCTTCAAGTTCACGCAAAGTCTCGGTGATTGCCTGTTCTGTCTCAGCGTCGAGGGCACTTGTTGCCTCGTCGAGCACCAAGAGTCGCGGGCGCGTGTAAAGCGCGCGAGCGATACCTAAGCGTTGACGTTGCCCACCACTAAGGCGAACTCCACGCTCACCCACAATTGTGTCCAAGCCCTCCCGTGTATCTCTCAAGAAATCAGCTAAATGTGCGCGTTCCAGAGCTTGCCACACCATTGAGTCTTCAATCGATAAATCAGGGAGACCCAACGCAACATTTTCACGGATTGTTCCCTCGGTGAGTCCGACGGTCTGGGGTATGTAGGCAACGGCTCCGGGCCAAGTGCTTACCGCTTCACGTGGACTAACTCCGCTAATGGTCACAGATCCCGAATCAGGATCAACTACGCCTAAAATCACGTCTGCCAATGTGGACTTACCTGCTCCCGTACTACCGACCAGGGCTAGTGACTTCCCGAGTGAGACGGAAACATTTGCGTCAATAACTGCTGGGCGATCTGCACCGGGGTAGGTGACTGATACACCCGACACTTCTACATGAGCGAAAAAATCACCATGTCCGGCAGCGATACGTTCTTTGACCGCCAATGCTTGTTTCTTAGAAATCCGATTCCCGCGCTCACCACTACCGTCCCGCAACTGGAACCAAAACGCCAATTCGTAAGTTTTGCGGGCCGAGGCGGCCGCAGAGCGAATTGTAATTCCTGCCCCTTGCAGTCTCAGCAAAGCAGGAATAATTCGGAAACCGGCCGCGAGGAACAGGCCAACAGTCGCTGCTGCAGCGGCAAGGTCTTTAGTGAGAAATTGAACGATTGCGAGTGTGAAGCCACCAAGTACGAGTGCAGATTCCAAAACGTATTTGGGGATCTCAGCCAGGAAAGAATTTGTTGCCCCAGCATTTGCTGACTCCCGGGCAAGTCGATCAAATCGATCAACATAAAAATCGCGACGATGCAAAACGGTAGTCTCGCGGTAGGTCGTGAGGGCTTCTGAAACTGTCGTGATTGTTGACATCCCACGGTTTGCCTGGATAGTTGAGTTCTTTGCGGAGGCACGACCCAACCAGATCTGCAAGAAGTAAACGACAAGCGCGAAGAATAATGCCGCGACGATTGTGAGGATCGGGTCAACAATGAGTAGTCCGACACCAATCACAATAAACAGGAAAGACTCAGTGACAATAATGAGAGCAGCCGCCAGTAGGCTGGTGATGGCCGCAGACACGCCACCGGTCAATGCGTAAAGCACTTCGGCGGTGCTCCAGCGCTGCACCTCGAGTAGTTGACGACTCAAAATAGTGCGGGCCATGCGGGCTGATACGTCGGCTTGTCGGTTGGCGAGGAAATAGAGCATTCGACGAGTGATAAGCGCTGACAAGACGGTTTTCAAAAGTAAGAGAAAAACGGCAGTAGTAGCAAGTAGGCCAATCAACTGCGAAGCGGTTAACGCACTTAACCCAAAGCGGTCCTTCCATTGGTCCAGCGGACCGGGAAGTGCATTGGGATCGATGCCTGAGACAGCCACAGCTCCTATCGCACCTATAAGGGCAATGCCAGCCAAATCCAACACGCTCAGGGACATCTGGGCAAGGGAAGCGAGGCGAAAAAGTCGGCGATCACGTTTGGTCAGTAATGACAGGGAAGCTCGAACTGATTCAATAACGGTGCGGTCTCGGAGCGCTTGGCCGGCAGGAGTGCCCGTCACGGGATCGGCGTGAGGTTCCTCACTCATGCAGAACCCAATGAATTGAATTTGGAAATCTGAGCGGCCGTTAGATCTAAGGGAATTTTACCAAAATCAGCGTCTTTGTACCAGTCGACCGTCCACTTAACAGCCGAAGCGAAATCAAGTCGGTCGTTCCATCCCAGTTCGCTGCGCGCTCGGGAAGCGTCAAGTGCTAACAAGCCAGCTTCGTGTGGGTGGTCTCCGCCCACATCTGACCAACTAGCTCCTGATCCCCAATAAGAGGCAGCCAAATCAGCGACCTCAGACACGGTCTTAAAACTCTCCTGCCCCGGGCCAAAGTTCCAGTCGACAAATGGCAATGAGTTGGCCAGAGTGCGATCCATCAGCATCATGTATCCTCGTAGGCAATCAAGGACATGTTGCCAGGGCCGAACCGCTCCTGGGAAACGCAACGGCACCACAGAGCCGGAGGCAAATCCGGCCATTAGGTCTGGCAAGAGTCTGTCTTTGCACGCGTCTCCCCCGCCAATCACATTTCCCGCTCGAGCAATGCTGATGGGGATGCCAGGGAAACTGGATATCCATGACTGGGTCAAAATATCGGCCATGGCCTTTGAAGCGCTGTAGGGATCGTGACCGCCAAGGGCGTCTCCCTCTGAGTATCCGGCAACCTGATTCACATTGCGGTACACCTTATCCGTGGTCACAACCACCATGCCCCTGACAGAATCCACAGCCCGAGCAGCATCAATTACGTTCATGGTTCCCACAACATTGGTTTCCATGGTGACCCGAGGAGCCACATAAGACTCGCGAACTAATGGCTGCGCCGCTAAATGAAAGACAGCATCTGGGCGGACAGCGGCCATGGCCGAGTTCAATGACGCGAAATCGCGGATATCCCCGCGGATGTCTGAGGACAAATGAGCCGGTAATTCGGCTCGCTCAAAGTGAGATCCGGGTTCCGGATCCAACGAATAACCCGAAACCTTGTGACCGGCAGCACCCAGCATCAGTGTCAACCACGACCCTTTAAAGCCCGAGTGACCAGTTATCAATAAGTGCATACTCATAAGTCTAGGGGGAGTGAATCAGGGCCCCTACGCCTTGACGGCAGGGTTCTCCACAAATTCTTTAATGCTGTGGGCAATGTAGGCCAACATTGGCTCGGTCAAACCTGGATAAACCCCCACCCAGAATGTCCGTCGCATCACAATGTCCGTGTTGGTGAGGTCTCCGACCACTCGAGCTTCAACACCCTGGTAGGCCGGTTGGCGCAAGATATTTCCAGCAAACATCAGTCGCGTGCCGATCTTGCGGGCGTCCAGGAAACGCATGAGCGCTTCTCGATCCACGTCAAGCTCGGGGTCCAAGGTGATGGGGAAACCGAACCAAGAAGGCTCAGAATGCTCAGTTGCCTGCGGCATGATCAGCCCGGAAACCCCCGAGAGTTTGGCATACAAGGAATCGAAGTTTTTCTTCCGAGCGGCTACAAATCCATCGAGTTTCTTGAGCTGCGACAGACCCAGCGCCGCCTGCATGTCGGTGGCCTTGAGGTTGTAACCTATGTGACTGTAGATGTATTTGTGATCGTAGCCTTCCGGCAATTCACCCAGTTGCCATTCAAACCGCTTCAAACAGGTGTTGTCACACCCGGT
This sequence comes from Candidatus Nanopelagicales bacterium, assembly GCA_028825115.1. GTDB lineage: Bacteria > Actinomycetota > Actinomycetes > S36-B12 > S36-B12 > UBA4592. The sequence goes on from JAPKAV010000001.1 coordinate 87,860, forward strand.
TTCGCAGTAGCAGTCTCTGCCCCAATCACGGAAAGACTCAATTTGCTTTGCTACTAACGGTGATTTGAAGAACACTGCACCACCTTCACCGGTCGTAATGTGGTGAGCAGGATAGAAGCTCGCTGTCGCGGTGTCACCGAAACTTCCGGTGCGCTTTCCCCGATACTCGGAGCCCAGGGCGTCGCAGGAGTCTTCAATCAACCACAGACCGTGCTCTTTGCAGAGTTCCTGCACGGTATCTAAATCAAAAGGATTACCCAGTGCGTGCGCCATCATGATTGCACGGGTCTTAGGACCAACAGCCTCCCGCAGTCGATCCGCGATAGCGTCGTAGGTGCCTAAATTGACGTCCACCATGACCGGCTTCAAACCGTTCTGAATAATTGGATTGATCGTTGTCGGGAAACCCATAGCGACTGTCAGCACTTCGTCTCCTGGCTGTAAAGCCTTCTTACCCAACTTCGGGCTCGTCAATGCACTCAGCGCCACCAAATTCGCACTTGACCCACTGTTCACCATCAAAGCCCCACGAGAACCAACGTATCTGGCCAACTCGCGCTGGAACTGCTCGTGGAACCGACCAGCGGTCAACCACCCGTCCAAACTCGAGTCCACCAATGCAACCAAGTCTTCGGGGGCCAGTACTTTGCCGGACACCGGAACAACGGATTCCCCGGGAACAAATTCGCTGGTTTTCAGAGATTTTGAGGCGAATTTTGACACCAAGTCGAGAATTTCTACTCGTGAAGAATCAAGTTCATCCAGGGGTTTAGATTGAGTCCCTTTTTTTGCCACTAGGGAAGCATAACGATTCTTCCACGCGTCACAACTCAGGTATCGCCCATGTAGCGCTATTGTTGAAGTGCAAATAAGGCCACAGCCAACAACAAAACCGCCACGCTGAGAACAAAGGATCAGAGTTTGCTTAATAGTGTCCTGCAGTCAATAGCACGACAATTCGGCTATGTCGTCATGTTCAAAGCGCTCCCTGATAAACCAGAGATGGAAATGCAAGGTTCAAAACTTGACTACGAGTATTTGGACCGCACAGCAACCTTGATTCAAGAATTCACCGGAACAACCCCGACTAATTTTTGTGAAGTGGGTGCGAATTTCGCCCAAGACGCTGCTTATTTGGCCGCTAAGTGGCAAATACGCCCCGAAAATATAGTGGTTTTTGAACCGCACCCCGATATTGTGGAAAAGATACGGGGCCACTACGACTTTGTAGTGGTACCAAAGGCTGTTTCAAACGTCAACAAGAAAATGCAATTCAACGCAGTAAAACTGGAAAACACCTCGAATAGTGGTATCTCTTCTCTGCGTCCTCACACGCTCAATAACGTAGACGATAATGACTTAATAGAAGTGGAGGTTATCCGACTTGACGAATTTGCAGCAAAAAATGGCTTGAACAAAATTGATTTTCTTAAGATTGATGTTGAGGGATTAACTTTTGAAGTTTTGGAAGGACTAGGTGACTTCCTAAAAAATGTAAGTTGCATTCAAATAGAAACCGAATTCATTACAGTCTGGGAAGATCAGCACACTCAGTTGGATGTCTATAAGTTACTGGAAGAGAATCACTTCCAGTTAATTGATCACTTAACTCAAATGGATGGTGTGCAAGCAGATTCACTGTGGATCCGCGAAGATCTCGTAGTACATAAAATCTATGATCTTAGTAATAAGCAATGGGTGAATAAGTAATGATTGACCCGCAGCGACACTGAGCAAAAGCGATAAGAAGGCTGTCGTAACACGAAGGAGTTCAATGAAAGCCGTTTTACTAGCAGGTGGCCTGGGTACCCGCATCCGTGAGGAAAGCGAATTTCGCCCGAAACCCATGGTTGAAATTGGTGGGCGTCCAATTCTTTGGCATATCATGAAGCATCTAGCCAGTTTCGGTATAAAGGAATTTGTTATTGCTACTGGTTATAAGAGCAACATGATTAAGGAATATTTTCTTAATTATGAACCCTTGGGTAACGACTTCAGCATTTCACTGGGGGATCGCAATTCACTTCAAATTCATAGTGAGCACGACGAATCTGACTGGAATGTCACCGTTGCTTTCACGGGGGAAAAAACAGAGACGGGTGGACGGGTTTTCAAGGCAGCGAAGTACTTGGATCCGAATGAAGATTTCTTCTTGACTTATGGTGACGGGCTAGCCAATGTTGATATTGACGCATTACGTAAGCGACATGAGGAGTCAGGGAAGCAGGCAACGATTACAACGGTGCAGCCAACAAGTCGCTTCGGTGTTATTAACCTAGATAACAACGGAGATGTCACTGCTTTTAAGGAAAAACCCAAGCTTGAAGGTTGGATAAATATTGGATTCATGATCTTGAACCCCAAGACTCTTGACTACTTCACCGACGACTGTGTACTCGAGTCAGGACCCCTTGCATCACTTGCACAAGACAACAAGCTGAGTTCTTTTAAGCATGAAGGTTTTTGGCAACCCATGGACACATTACGTGAATCAAAAATCCTTAATGATTTTTGGGAGAGCGGCGAAAAACCGTGGCTCAAAAAATCCAATTAGTTCCATCTCGGAACTGTTACCAAGGAGTCAAAAAGTCGTTTTATTCCCTCTGCCAGTGGGATAGGAGCGAACCTGTGGTTTCGTTCCTGCCAACTTGACTTCATGCGTAAATCTCGTGGTTGAAGCTTGGTTGATTCCAAGTAAGCCAAACTTATTGGCACCTTGCGGCGGGTAACATTGGTAACCGTTTTTATTACTTCACCTACCGAACTGTTCTCCCCAGAGCCAATGAGTGACAGCGACAGGCCAGACGCTGCAGTGGCAGATTCAAGTAGCAATAATTCAGCGGCGTCACTCACATAGATGTAGTCACGAACAGTGTCTAGTGGGACATAAATCTGAAGAGCCTTGCGAGTCGCAGCGGCAGTACACATTCGATTTATCAGTCCTTGACGTGGCCCAGGCCAGGGCCCGTACAGGTTGGTAATTCGGGCAATGTGAACATCAAACAGGGTTGCAAGTTCAGTTTTCATCATTGATTCAATGGCAATTTTGTTGGAACCATATTTGTTGCTAGCGGCAACAGGTGTTGCAATTGAAAACGGAGGATTTTTTGATGCGCTGTAAACACCTCCAGCACTTGAGCAAAGGACTACGCGAGCACCATGTAAGGAGCGGGCTGAGGAAATGGAGTGAACAAAATCGGTGAAGGATTCAACTTCCCCTTCCTGCTCTCGCTGCCCTACCCCGTCAGCTCCTGCTGCCCAAACAAGGGTCGGCCCACTATTAGCTGAAAATTCCCCAAACGCTCCCGCAAGTTGGGTCAGAGCACCTAATCGCTGTGCGGGTTCATTCCATGGGATTGAATTCGCTTCGAAAACGGAATAGCCATTGAGATTGGCGCTGCGTGCGATCGCATTTCCGAGAAAACCACCCTGACCCAATATCCACAAGGGCCTGCGGCCTGAGCCTTGCAAGGTGTTCTAGTTTCTTGTCGCAGGATTTTGTGGGAAATGTTTGGTCGGATCTTCCACCACGACGTAAAGAGGCTTACCAAGTGACATATTTACAGCCGTTCGCAAGTATTGGGCAATAACTCCCAGTGAAAGCAAGGTGAGTCCACCAACAACAAGTGTCGCGACAAAGCTTGAAGTCCAACCTTGGGGAATGGAATCGGTGAAAAATCTCTGGAATAAGACCCAAACGGTAAAAATAATGCCAAGCATAAAGAAAACGAAGCCGATAACGGAAACAATCACCAGCGGACGAGTCCCGGAAGAGATCACAAGCCGACCAAAATGGGCTAGTAGTTTCTTGAATGAATAATTACTTGCCTCACGTCCTTCAGATCGCATGGGAACTGGAGAAGTGGAACTTGTTGCTACGACCCATGACAGTGCCACGTCCAGATAAACCCCAGGCCCGGTGTAGGCGGCGGTTCCACGTGCTACCTCGCCGAGCATTAGTCGGTAGCTGTGGAACTGATCGATTTCACTTTCACCAACCAGTCGCTTAAACATCCAGCGGGCGCTAGCTGAACCCACGTTGCGCAAAAATCCGTGAGGTCGCCCATTTGTGGGAGCCGCGTAGACCAACTGCACCTGGTTCTTCAGTGCGCAGTCAAGGAGTTGTCCAATGTACGCCGGATCGTGCTGACCGTCTTCATCCAATGTGACAACCCATTCGCCCGAGGTTGAAGACATACCGGCCAGAGTCGCTGCATGTTGACCAAAGTTGCGAGAAAGCCAGATTGGGCGCACCCACGAGTAAGCGGTCTCCAGTTCTCGCAATACGGCTGCAGATTGGGAGGAGCCGCCGTCCCATACGAGTAGGACTTCAGAAACGGCAAAGGAATTGCCGTCAGGAGTACGCACTACTTCTGTGAGGGTCTCGATTTCGGCCAGCAGAGCCGGCAAGGTCGCTCCACCGCTGTAGACGGGGACAACAACACTGACCGCGTGGGTTTTTTGATTGAGCGAATCAACATTTCGCCCGGCGCTCTCACTCACAGGAACACCTTAGCGTCCCAATTCAAGTGAAATGAACAGCTGCATTGATATCCAAAAGTAAGTGCCAGTTAGCCAATAGGATTAAGGTATGGATCAAATCTGGCAGGAACAGGTGATTCCTGGCCTTTACACCGTAGGAATGGACCCCTTAGAGGACTCACGAGGCGCATTTCACAAGATTCTAGCCCAGGCACCCGCAGGGTGCGATCCTTTGCTATTTGACGAGATCTACTGGTCAAACTCACAGGTGGGTGTGGCCCGAGGAATGCACTTTCAAGTGCCACCCCACCATGGCCGAAAGCTCGTCTTTGCCACGAGTGGTGAGGTTCTAGATCTAGTTATTGACCTTCGAGTGGGAAGCCCAACATTTCACCACCTTTGGGAGAAGCAATTAAGTCCCAGGTCGCAAGGAGTTCTCCTACCTACTGGCTGTGCTCACGGCTTTCTGGTGACTAAATCCCCAGCGACCCTTGTCTATGCCCAAGAGGGTGCCTACGACAAGGCCTGCGACACGGGAGTGAGCCTTAAATCTCTGAAGATCAGCCAAAGCGTAGATGCCCTTGAACTTTCAGAGCGCGACGAAGCATTGCTCCAACTCGCTGACTTCGCCTCTCCGTTTGTGTTTGATCCATCAAAGTACGTGGGGTGGAACGAGTAGAGATGACTGCTAATGATTCACAAACGTGGCGTAACAAAAAAGTTCTCGTCTCGGGTGCTACGGGTTTTATTGGTGCACGGGTTGCGGATTCATTGGCGCAACAGGGAGCACTCGTCACGGCACTTACTCGAATCAAACCCGCAAACGAAGTCCTCAACTGGATTGAGGTACCAGACTCAGCACTGTTTCCCAGCACTGAAGTCGAAGGCGAAAAACCCGAAGTCGTATTTCACTTGGCCACTCGGTTTCAAGCAACGCATGGCCCCAGTGACATAACCGCGCTGATCCAAAGCAATATCGAGTTTGGAGCGCAACTTCTCGAGTCAACCAAGAAATTGGGCGCAGAATTCGTCAATGTGAGTTCCGCGTGGCAACACTTCGAAGGAAAGCCCTATTCACCAGTTTCGCTCTACGCTGCAACCAAACAAGCATTTGCAGACATTGCTCTTTACTACTCGGAAACTGGTCTGGATTTTCGAGACCTGGCAATTTATGACACTTATGGACCAACAGATCAACGAAATAAACTGATCCGCTTACTCCTGCAGGCAGCCAGTTCTGGTAACCCAATTGACATGGGTGAAGGAAACCAACTGATCAACCTTCTTTACATCTCAGATGTAGTGAAAGCGATCCTACAAATCGCCCAGGCCCCATCGGAGTCAAATCCAGGTGCCCACAATTTCGTCGCTCGCGCTGAGCAATCAATTTCAATTAAGGAGCTAGCTCAAAGAATTGAACAAGTGACTGGCAAAACCATCAATGCCAATTGGGGTGCCCGCCCGCAGCGACCACGGGAAATGTTGACGGATTGGCAATTTGGACATGCTTTACCGGACTGGAGGCAAGAAGTCTCACTGAAAGAAGGTCTGACCCAATGTTGGCAGGTGCTCCATAGTGACTCCTAAGGTGTCAATCGTTATTCCCTCACACAACGCAATGCCGTACCTAAAAGATGCGGTCGCATCAGCCCTTTCACAGCACTATGAAAACCTTGAAGTGGTTGTTGTTGAGAATGCCTCAACAGATAAAAGCGCCCAGTGGTTGCATACTCAATCAGATCCGCGCCTGTTAGTGGTCTATCGCACCGAACTGCAATCTGCGGCACTTAACTGGACTCAGGCTGTGCACGAGAGTTCAGGTGAATATGTAAAACTCCTGTGCGCCGACGACCTTTTAGACCCCGAAATTGTTGCTGACCAGGTTGCCGCGCTGCAGGCACAACCAACCGCCGTGATGGTTGCAAGCAAGCGTCGGGTGATCGATTCACAAGGAGCGGTCCTTAAAAGGACCCACGGACTCAGCGGGCTCAAGCAATTAGAAGCTGGGCCCGCAGCCTTGAAAAGGTGCTTCCTAGCAGGAAGTAACCTGCTTGGCGAACCAGCATCGATACTCTTTCGATCAACCGAGATCAAAGCCGTTATGCCGTGGCACGCAACGTGGCCTTATGTAACAGATGTCGCAACTTACGCGCAAATTCTCCGGCGAGGTGATGTGGCCACGATAAACAAAGTTCAGGCATCTTTTCGAATTGCAACGACTTCGTGGAGCGCTTCACTCGTTGGGCAGCAGGAAGGTCAGTTCGCGCACTGGCAGCGAAGTGAAATCGAAACTGGGTTTGTGAGCCTCACTTCTGTTGAGAACATCAGATCTAGGATCAACCTCAAGCTCAGGACTTTTGCGCGCAGAGTCTTCTTTGCTCGCGAAACTCGCAAATCACAATCAAAAAATTTTCCAAAGGATTAGTTGTCTAGCGCTAACTCTGTTGGAAAGATTCAGATTGAGTCTTTCCAACAAAGTTAGGTGTCTAGTATCCTTAACAAGATAGTTAATCCGGTCGACTTCCGAGACACCCATTTTCATTGAAGAGCCCCACGCGGTTGGACAATTGGAGTCCGTGAGGAGATAAGAAACCCCCGCCGATTGCATCAGGTTTATGTCCAATACACCTGCTTCCCCCGCTTTAAATACGGCGTCAATCTCTGCCTTATTCTCTGGCCATGCCAAGCCCAGATTGTAGTAAGCAACAGGAACACCCGTGACTACTTTCACGTGAAGTGGATCCATGCACGGCTCAACTGTGAGTAATCCTTCGGCCGGAGTGTTCTCAGAGACTAGTTGCGAGATCGCTTGTAATTGGGTTGAATTGAAATTAATGTCCTTAACATTTTTAGAACTGACATAGGAGCGAAAACCTCCGACATTCCAAAAAGACGCTGCAATGAGCACGATCGCCACAACGCTGAGAATTCGCGTCCCTTTACTCGAAAAATATGCGGATGTTTCGGCACTGGGAAATGTTAACGCCGCGATGAAAACAAAAATGATCACCGAGGTGATCCAGAACCGGTAAGGCTCCTGGCTAAAGGCCCACGAGTCGTTAAAGGAGAGCAAAACAAATGCTACAAACCAACCGACGAGAAGTGCGATCTCTTTGGTTCCTTTGCGTATAATCTGAACGCGCAAGATGGCTACCCACGCGAAGAGAACGGGCGAACCAAAAACAATAAAGGCCCAAATAGGTATTCCCAGGTCACCGGACTGATCAACGCGGTAAGTCAGGAAAGGATCTTTATCTAGCGTGCCCAAGATCAACCAGATCACTTGAGGCGCAGCCCCGATCACAAAAAATACAAAGCCGGTTGCAGCCAGCGGGAGGCACAGTCGCGCGAACGCCCAAATCCCCGGGAGGGTGGAGATCAGCATCAAGGCATAAACAGGCAAAGCTCCTACGGTTTCGCGAATTAACGTCCCGCCGATGAGTGCGAATGTCAGCAGGACCGCGGAAATAATTAGGAGCTTGCGTGATTTGGCTTTGAGGAGCCCGCCAACAGCAATGATCCAAAGAGTGACCGCCGTCAGGGTCAAAAATGAATACGTTTGGAAATTAGCAACGACGCCAAGAATCAAACCAGAAAGACCAAGGCACGTAAAACGAGCAAGTCTGGGCCAAGCGGGTCGGGAAACCACCCAATACCCCAAAATCAAGGCAGATGAGCCCAAAGTAAGGCCGGCAGCCTCTCCATTGAGCGCATACAAGGCACCATAGGGCCCCCAAAGGACCGCATGTGAGTTCAAATTTACTAACCACGTGTCAAAAAGTATTGAAGCAAGCGGACCGACCCACAGGAGTAAACCAATGACAATTGGAGCCCAGGGTTTCCCACTTAACCGCCATGCCGCACAACTAATAAAGACAATTGACCCCAGCACCATACTGAAACCAAGAATGGACCAAGCCGCAGGAACTTCTAACCCAGTAGCACCTGCAAAAAGCCCAATGAACTTATACCACCAACTGGGATAGAAAGAGGATCCCGTTTGGGTGAAAGGTTCGACCAGTCCAATCTGACCAGCTTTTGCTGACGCCGCAATTCCTGCGTAGGAAAGTTGATCGGAGGAAAAATATCCACGGAAAACGTTGGAGAATGGATTGATATTCCCCGGTAACCGGAGCAAAGTCCACGCGGAGAAAAGACTAAAAACTAATGAAGGAACAAATGCACTCCAGGTGCCCTGCGATCTGAGTGATGCATTTTGCACCACTTCGAGAGAAGACTGCGTTTCTGACATGCCACTCACCCGCACCTAATTAGTCATTTATTCTCAGCAGAGCATATCTTGACAGCGGGATCTTCTTTGCCTCAGATCACTTCACGAGACTGGGGTCCACCGGGCCAACTATCCGGTATATTCCTGGTGCCACTTGGGTGAATAGTGACCCCCCCGGTAGCACGGAAGCAGGATCTCCCTCACCCATGGAATAGTTCGCACCACAAAAGGCCAGATAGGTGAGTTCGTTGCCCACCCAGTCAACGGGTACGCCGTCGTAATACCAGCCGGGAATTGTCATGCCTCGGCGTTTCGCGTAATACAGCGGAGTGGGATCCCAGTCGCAACCCACCACAATTACTCCCGAATCGGCTGGTGTTGATTCTGCTATCACCCGAGAAATTTCAGGAAGATCTCCCTCGACTCCAACCAACGCAGCGAGAATGCGTCCTTGCGTTGAAGTCCAAGCCAGAATGAGTAGCAGTGCACTCAGGGCTCCGGCAACAAAGAGTGAAATAACTCGCTGAGAAACGAGTGCAGAAACAGCAGCAACACCAATTCCAAGAATTGCTATAAAACTAGGATAGATAGCAATGGAGTAATAGGAGTGAACAACAAAAAGATTAAAGAAAGTGAGAACTGCGATCACTGGAACGCTAGCGAGGGCCATTAGGCGTAGGTCCAGTTTCAATTTCCATAAAGCGATTCCCAGCAACACCGCAAAGATCCATAGACTCGCACCCAAGGTTGGGAGCCTTTCAAAGATTCGGTCCCATTGATCTAGATTCCAGCGTTGCAATAGCGTTCCAAAATTCCATTGACGCAGTGCCTCGCTGGTGAGATAGGTGCCGATCGGGTTTTGTTCTTTCACTGAGTCCGCGTGCCGAGTCCAAGTAAGCCCCACGCCAAAAGCAATGACTAGGGGGCTGGCCCCAGTAACGATTGAACGCCAAGAAGGGACCTTTTGCCGAGTAAAACCCGTGGCAGCAACTATAAAAACTAGGGCCCAAGCAAGTGCCGTGGTTATCTTTACCGCGAAACCAAGAGTGAGAAGTCCGGTAGAAAGTAACAGGAGCAGCCAACTTTTGTTTTTCGAATAGGAATCAATAGCGACTATCGCCCCTAAGACGAGAGCAGTCACAGCAAACTCGATCATGCTTGAACTTGCCCACTGCACACCAAAGGGCGTAACTTGAAAAAAGACTAGGGCGATCAGTGAGGCTCTCACACCAAACCAACGTCGAACCAAGATCGCCATCAGCCACCCGCTAGCGAGAAAAAAGACTAAGCCCGCAACCCTCCCGGCCGTATCAGCTGGGAGCCCCGACACGTTTCCTAGAATCGCCGCGATCCCCTGAAAAAGAGGGAACTCGTATGGATTAGTCCAAGGTGGCCCAAGTGATGGCATCGGAGTGTCAATTGACCAGTTTCCCGACATATATTCGCGGATAGTAAACGCCGTCTGCGTTTGCCGGAAACCGAAAAGGTCAATGAGATTAGGCCGTAAGGTCAGCAGTTGAAAGGCTGCACCCACGACGGAGATAATTGACGAACTGATCCAAAAAACACGTGAAAGACCTAATGGATGTGAATCAGGTGTCCTCACATGGGCAGTCTACCGACAGCGACTTTGCGTAAATCCTGAGTACACGGCGTGACCCCGAGGGTCGAATTGCTATCTTTATAGGGTTGTGCCTTTAAACCTGCAGTTAAATCTGAGCACTAGACTTCACTGGTGTTGAAGGGAGTGGGTGATACATGTCCGTGACATTGTGCATAACCGCGTTCAACGAGCACGAAAATCTTTATGATTTAATCAAGGACTTGACTTGGTTGCATGCTCAACAAATTGGTTTACAAGTTGTAATCGTCGATAATGGATCAACAGATGACACTTGGAGAACGTTGCAGGTTCAGTCTTTGGAGCATGGGGAATGGCTTTCCATCGTTCGTCTGGGCGAAAATCGAGGATATGGTGGCGGGCTCCGGTCCGCTATTGAAGCGGCAGGTACGGAGACGGTTGCCCTACTCTCTGCCGACCGTCAGTATCCGATTGAGGATGTCCTACAAGCAATCCGCGAGTTTCAATCCAGTGCTCAGGAAGAGAGTTCACGATTGATACTCGTTGGGAATCGCAAGGAAAGATACGACCCCAAATCTGCGAAATTTGTTAGCTGGTTTTACTCAAGAACAGTCAGATTGCTTTTGGGTACCGAACTGATGGATGTGAATAGTCAACCAAAAATATTTGGGCGCGAATTGTTAACTCAAAAAATTCCGTGGTCAGATTCCTTTTTTTTCGACGCCCAGTTGATTGCAGTTGCGCAACAGCTTAATTTTAAACTTATTTCTTCTCCCGTTAGATTTGTCAATCGCAGGTACGGTAAAAGCTCGTGGAGTGGCCAACGTATAAAGGTGTACCGTGAGACTCTTATTGAGATGTGGGGCTTTCGAAAATATCTGAACAAGATAGATTTATAAAATGAGAGATCAGATAGATGAGTTAGACACTGACTCAACGGTGAGATTGGAAAAGAGATTTTTTCTCTATGCCATCGTAATATTTTTACTGATGGTAACCCTAATTCCATGGCTCTACACCACCCTTGGAGGATTTCCTTCGGCCGGACCAGATGAAGTTTCTAGTGCCCACGCGGCCCAAATATACTTGAACGTTAATCAACCTTCCCCGATTATCACGCCTGAAAATATCAAGCTCGTGGAACTACCCGTCACTGAAAAATTTAATGCTCCAACACCGTTTGGTCAACTTGCATCAGGATCGTTAGCCCTTGTCGTCAAAGTCTTGATTCTGGTCGGTTTATCTGTGGCCCTCATTTCGTTAATTCCAAGGATCGCAAGAAAAAGATTAATGAGAGAAACCTGGGGGTGGCGGTTAACCCTTTCGTCCTGGATTTTATTTGGCGGGGCTAGCCTCATGGCTTTGGTTATTTCTATTCCGATGATGATTTGGGACGAGGCCTACGTTTTTGCCAGTGCCGCAAGGAACTTCGCGGAATCCGGGGTACCTGGTGTTTTAATCACCGGACCAAGAGGTGTCGCTGAGAGTTCCGTTGATCTGTTGGTAATACTGGTTGCAGGCTTAATTAAAATAATTTTCAGGGTCATAGAGGCCGACACATCCTTGATGATTTCTGCAATTTTATTGAGTTCTGTGGCATCGCTGATTGTTGCAGTCATAGCAAGAAACAAATTCGGATCCAGTCGCACCGTAAGTATCGGAATGGCTGTCATCTTGCTTCTAACCCCAGCGACTATCTCAACCTTATCGGGAGGAATGCCGACGGTAATTGGAACTGTTGCCTGGCCAATTTTGGGTCTGACGTTATATCTTGCGCTTTCTACGAAGTCGTACACTCCGCTTGTATTGACTTCAGTAGCCCTGCTTTTTGTTCGCTGGGACATGGGAACAATCGCTGTGGTGACTTGTGGAGTAATGCTCGCAGTTAAACTATTACGGCGACGCAAGCAGCAGACCAACGACGAGACATTGGATGCCAAATTTTCCTGGATTCTCTTGGTTCCGGTTGCCATTTTCGGAGCGGTGACGCTCATCAGGTTCGCCTTTTTTGGAAGTTTGGTTCCTTCGGGGCTGTTGGGAAAGAGTGTGGGAATTGATGGTGCATATTTGCAAAGTGGCGTGTCGTATTTTCGAGAGACACTCTTAGAAACTTTGTGGCTATTAGTCGTTTTAGTAATGGTGGCCGCTACTTTGATTTATTTGAAAAGCGACAGTAAGCGTCATTATGTCTTATCACTCGTAGTGGTTTCAATCCCGGCAATGGCCTACCTCCCGGGAGGAAGGGATTGGTTCCCCACATTTTGGTCCCGCTACACGCTACCTAGTGTCGCGGCAGTACTGATTTTATCTCTTGCGCTACTCTCAAGTTCGACTTGGACAAGAAAAGCTACGAGGAAAACATGGGTGGGTTTGGTCACAATTTTGTTTGCCGTGCAAATTCCCGGCACGCTAGGCATCGTTCAAGGCTTGAACAAAGACAAGTCGGGAGTTTATCGAGTCGAATGTCTGGCTCAAGCGGGACAAAGCCTTCGCCGAGCCTTCCCTGATTTGACGAGCGTGGCTTCACCTGAAGTGAATACGGTTGCCTACTACGCCGATGCCCACTTGACTGATTTGATTGGAATTGTCGATCCACGGACGGCCTCAGTGCCAAAGTCCCCACTTGCTCCTGGCGATCCCATTCACAGGCGAGCAAATCCAGACATAATCGCGACGGATCAGCCAGACGCGATTTATCTCTACGAAGGAGCGGACTGTATTACACCAAATACGAGTCTCGAAGACGAGGTGACCGCTTGGAATGAACTTCTCGGTTCAGATCTCAGTCGGTTCCGTGCAGGGAATTTAAACTCACTACTGGTGAATTACCAGCCAGTTACAATTCGGATCCCAGATCGGGTCGCCGTGCGTTTTCTGGTGAAAAATGATCTCGTTCAGAACCTGCCATGAGCAAGTTAATGCGGAACAACCAAAGGGTTCTGGCACATAGGGGCCTGTGGAATGAGTCAAGATCTCAAAATTCGATGGATGCGATTTCGGCCGCACTTGATTCGGGCTTTGGAATTGAAATTGACATCAGAGAATGGTCTGGTGAGTTGGTTCTTTCACACGGTTTCCCAAATAAGAGAAGCACGACATTCCAGCCGAAGCATCCTGTGTGGGAAAAACTGACCGAGGACACCCCGTTAGCCCTCAATATTAAGACTGATGGGCTTGGGGTCAAATTAGAAAGTTGTTTGAAAGATTTACCCCAACATAACGGATTCACTTTTGATATGTCTCTGCCGGAAGCCGTTTTTTATAATTCTTTGAATATTCCCATTGCCCAACGAGTGAGTGAGTATGAACCTATTAATCTGTCACGTGCCGCCTTTCGGGACGCATGGAGTCGGATTTGGCTCGACTGCTTTCATAGTGATTGGTGGCTTCATGCCAACGATTTTTCGGAGTCATTGAAAGGAAATCAAGTCTTTGTGGTGTCTCCAGAGCTTCATGGCAGGGATCCACAGAAAGTGTGGGACTGGTGCCAGCAGGAGCTTGAACAAGAATTAGACATCTATATATGCACTGACTATCCAGAAAAGGTGGCGGAGCAGTGGAGTTAGATAAACATAGCGGGTATCTGGCTGTTATTTTTGATATGGACGGCGTTCTCGTTGATGCCCGCGACTGGCACTATCGAGCGTTAAATGACGCACTCGAAATTTTTGACGCAAGAATTGACAGTGAAGAACATGAGGAACGCTTCAATGGTTTGCCAACTCGTGTGAAACTGCAAATGCTGACAGAGGAGGGGCGAATCCCAGCCCATCTCCACACGTTGATTGATGAAGTGAAGCAGGAGCGAACATTGAGAGAGGCGGCTCAAAGGTGCTTTCCTAGGGTTGAGCATCTGTTAATGATGGAATGGCTGAGGCGCCGAGATATTAAAGTGGGATTAGCAACGAATTCAATCCGTCGGACAACTATGACAATGTTGGATTTTGCCGGTTTGACGGGCTACATCGACGTCGTATTGACCAATGAAGATGTGAAGCAAGCGAAACCTTCACCGGAAATCTACATTGAGTGTGCACAGCGGCTCGGAGTATCCCCGAGCCAGTCCTTGGTGGTCGAGGACAGTGAATACGGGGTTGAGTCGGCTACTCGGGCAGGGTGCACCGTTATTGCAGTGAGTGGAGTAGAAGATGTATCCGAAGAACTACTGCGACCTTACTTGGAGCAAATAAGATGAGTGTGCAACACGTTCAATCAGTAATCACCGCTGCTGGAGATTCGCGTCCGCTCTTTCTTCCAAGCGGTTTCGGTTCACCGAAAGGTTTGGTTCTATGGCATGACCAAGAAGTGATTATCAATGCCCTCGAGAGTTACGTGATTAATCTCGACCGTGCTTGCGTCGCGGTGCACAAGGAGGAGGACACTGAGTGGGGGATCTCGAGCGTGATCTCGAGAAAGTTTCCAGCGGTCCGAATAGTCAAGATCCGCCCTGGAACCTTGGGGGCCCTCGCTTCGGCTCTGGTTGCAATGGAAGGCGTGGACCCTGACATCCCACTCGTGGTGGCGGCAGGGGATTCAGTTGTCAAGGGCGGGATTTCCGGCCAGATTAAAAAATTTCAAGCCATGAATGTGGATGCTGCCACGATCGCATTTCAATCACAGAATCCGCGCTGGTCCTACCTTTCTGTTGACCCCTATGGCGCAGTGCGCCAAGTTCAAGAGAAAAGAGTTATTGGCCCCCTCGCGACAACTGGCGTATTCTACTTTCGAACGGCAAGACAGTTTCTGTCCGCTGCTCAGTGGGTTTTGGTGAATAATGCCATGAACAATGGTGTTTATTATGTATCAACTACTCTCAATTACATGATCTCGCAGGGTTTAAATGTTTACTACAGCACCATCCCTCGAGACCAATATGCATCTTTTTCTCTTCCGTCAGATTTTCGACCTGAAAGGACTGACTCCCTTGATTAAGTCAAACTTGAATAAATTTCCTAAAGGCTGGTTTCTGGGAAATTTTGAGCCCTCCATGCTGAGGAACAGCGACTTCGAGGTCGCGGTAAAGCGCATGAAAGCGGGTACACGTGAACCAATGCATTACCAAAAGGAGGCGGTTGAATTCACCGTTGTGATTTCAGGTAGATGCATATTAGGAGGAATTGAATGCAACCCTGATGACATTTTGCAAATCGATCCTTGGGAAGCCGCTGAATTTGAGGCACTTGAGGATTGTGTATTACTGGCAGTAAAGTCACCCAGCATGCCGGCTGACAAGGTGGAAGGCAGCCCATGAGTAAGTTCCTCGGCAATCGAAGCATTCAAATCGTTCTTCCCATGGCGGGGTTGGGAACTCGGTTCGCTGAGGCTGGATACCAGGTCGCGAAGCCCTTACTCCCAATTCACGATCAACCCATGTTCAAGGTCGTGCTGGGAAACGTTCTTTCTCCGCAGGTAAAAAGGGTTGTGATTATTAGTCGTTTAGAGTGGAATTTGACTTCAGAAATTGAGGAACTCAATAGCAATAGCGACATTGATTTTAAGCTGGTAGAAATAGATTACACGACAGAAGGCCCTGCTGACACCGTGGTGTTAGCAGCCCCCCATCTGGAACTTGACCTACCTGTTGTCACGGCGAATTCTGATCAGTACGTGTGCACGGCCATCAGTGATTTCTTTAGCGCCCTTCTCGCAGAGGGTGTCGCTGGCACGATCATGACCATGGAAGATGATGACCCCAAGTGGTCGTTTGTTCAAGTAGATTCCCGTGGAGACGTGGTCAACGTTCGAGAAAAAGAAGTGATTTCCCATCAGGCGACAGTCGGCATTTATGGATTCACAACCGCCTCAGTCTTGCTAGAGAGCATCAACAAAATGAAATTAGAAGGTGACCGTGTAAATGGGGAATTTTACATCGCCCCCGTCTACAACTACATGATTCGCGACGGTCAAAGAGTCACCACATTCGAGACGGGGCCTGTCGAAGACGTGATGTTTGGATTAGGTATCCCACAAGACTATGAAAATTTTATACGCCACCCAGAGTCAAAAGCGGCAGCCGTTTCGGTCAAATCTTTACATTGAGCAGAGGAAAGTGGGAAACAAATGGGGAGAAAAAAACTCGCTTCCGTTACGGCACTGAGTCTTTTGCTGCTGGGAATTGTATGGGCGTTTGCATCACCGCGCGGCTCTTCAGCGGATGAGGGATCCCATTTAACAAACACTTGGTGTGCCTGGGGTAACTCGGACTTGTGTCAAATTGGACCAGAGGCGGGGGTCATACTCGTGCCCGATTCCATCGCTAATTCAGCATGTTTTACCCTCTGGCCATCTCAGAACGGCGCTGGATGCCTCAAGGATTTGAGCATGGACCTCGTGCAGGTTGGACCAACAATTAGAATTGTACCGGACGTCTATTCACTCGGTTTTTTCAAAACAATGAGAGTGTTCGCGGGAGAAAACATCGAAATCTCCGTGCAAATTATGCGGACTTTCAACGTATTTCTCGCCAGTTTACTACTTCTTTGGGCTTTGCTTACAACAACAGGCCCTATTGCGCGCGCATTGGCCATTTCGTGGGGCGTGGCCATAATCCCAATCGGAATCTTTTTCATCGCATCAGTGAATCCGAGCTCATGGGTAATTCTGGGGGTTGGTACTTTTTGGGCTTTCTTGGCCTCTGCCCTTGGACCGGGAAAGAAAACCAAGACCCAACTATGGAGCCTGTGGCTCGGAGTAGCCGCAAGTTTCATCATTGCCACACTGGGGAGAAGCGATGCCGGTATTTACCTAACCGCGACCATGGGAGCAATTCTAATATGGCGGTGGAAGTCATTCAAGATAACGGCGTCTCGAAGGACGGCGTTTATTTTTCTTGGGGGCCTCGTAGCCATCGCCGTAGCCGCCACTCAGCTGCTCAGTAGATACAGTCAGGCTCAATTTTCTTTCCCGGGAGCTCAAACTTCTACTGATCAGCCCGTGCCACTTATAAAGAGTTTTCTTGAATGGCCCTCATTTCTGTACAGTCTTTTTGGTGGACAGTCGGCGAAGTTTGTAATCTCTGATTCAGAAGCTGCTCGTGGTCTAGACGGGTATCGGCCTTCTGGTTACCTTTTCGGCGTGGGCTGGACCGAATTCCCCCTCCCGTCACTAGTTGGCTTACTGATTGGTGCTGCCGTATTCGGCACTGTAGTCATCGGCTTTACAAGATATTCAAAGCCACGAGTGCTCGCGGTCACATTCCTCGTCCTTGCATTTGTGGCTCAAGTTGTGCTGATGCGAGCCAGCGTAGACTTCGGGAGAGCAATCCTGCAGCCACGCTACTTCTTCCCTTATGCGCTGGTCATCCTAGGGCTCACGGCAACAATTTCCGTTAAGCGCGGTCACTTTTTCTCAAGGGTTCAACTTCTCTTAAGTTCAATCCCTATCTTAATTTCTGGATCGCTAGCTTGGCTTGCAACTGCAACTCGCTATGCGGTAAGTCCATCCGCGGCATATACAAACTTCGGTCAGCCATTGGATTGGTGGTGGGATTTCGGCCCCGGAAGACTCACATGGTTTATGGTCGTGATACTCGCATCAGGCCTATGGGTGGCCGTCACACTCGGACTTTGGGGATGCAGTTCTTCAATGCGTGATCGTGATGGCAGCGAAAATACCGCCAATAAGAAAAGGGGATCTTTTCTCTAAAAGCTTGCTATCTTTTTTGTCATTCCCAAGAAGTTGACTAGGCTCTAGCGGGACTCTTTTGCAGTGGGACCGAGTATCCAGGTCCTACGAAGCGGGCGAACATGTATTTGAAGACGTTGTTCTTACCCGGACGGGCCTTTTGTTTCATCTCAGGATTTCAACGCCTAGTTGGGGGATCGTTTGGGCGGGTTCGCCAATAAACGTACCCCACGGAGCACCGCGTGATCCTTCCGAGCATGGGAAAATGCATTGCCTTCAACACGCATGATCGCTGATGCGTATGTGAGGCATGTGATCCGAGCGACGAAGGGCACCACGAAAGGCTTGCGCGGGCGGCGGAAAATGACACCCCTTCTTCAACGCACCGGTCTCGCGGTGAGCATTGGAACCATTGATCAGCTTATGCGCGTTAAGGGCTTAAGCGGTGTTTTGCGCGGTAAGGATCATCGATGTACTTTCACGCAAGACTGCGAGTTGGCACGGCATGACGGCCAGACCAACCGAACTCGTGACGGTTCCCTTTACGCATGGCGCTATGGAATCGCAGTCATGAAGGCACTAACATTCTCCACGCTTTTCCCCATCATTCTGATACTGGGTCTTAATACTTTTTCCTGAAATTTTCCGAAAAACTCACGCTCGAAGGAATCTTGGCCTCATTTGGAAGTGTCTGGGATGCCCACGCTAATTCCCTAACCGAATCCACAATCGGCTTATTCAAAATCGAAGCAATGAGACATAGAAATCCATTCCATAAGTGAAGGCAACTAATAGGGGTCGCTGCCGCGCGCTGATCGGATCGTGGCGAAGTAGTAGTGGCTAATCCTCGCCCCTGCGAAAGTTCAGTACGCTTGTCACATGAATGGATTTTACCGATGACAGCTCGTGAAGCCTTAAAGGCCAGTTGGAAACTTTTGACTAGCCGTGACCGCCGACTTCTTGCACTTATCACGGTTGCCCAAATGTCAACTTCCATTCTTGATCTGGTCGGTGTCCTACTGATCGGGCTAGTCACTGCCTTATCGCTGTCGGTCATGAGTGCGGCACCGAAACCAGCGATGGTGGAGAACGTACTAGAATTTTTGGGATTGAGTAATAATGATCCAGTAACTGTGGCCCTCACGCTTGCGGCCGTCGCGGGATTCTTACTAATTTTGAAGAGTGTCGCAAACTTGTTGCTCACCAGGCGAATCCTGCGGTTCCTTGCCAACAGGCAGGCTTTGGTGTCAGGACGTCTCGCCGCCGGCTTGCTCTCCAGACCACTCCTGCAAGTGCAAAAGCAGTCAAGCCAACAGACCGTCTACAGCTTGACGAGTGGAGTAGCTAGTGCAACGGTCACAATCTTGGGCCAGGGCACAATAGCGTTGACTGAAACTGCTCTCCTCATCGTTCTGGCCTTGGGCGTGTTGGCTCTAAGTCCAGTCGTGACAGCCTTCGCTATCGTTTTTTTCATGCTCATCAGCTTGGCCTTGCAACGAGCAATCGCGGTTAAAGCAGGAAGCCGGGGACTGAGTTCAGCACACCTCTCAGTTCAAAGCATACAGACCGTCCAGGAAGCTTTACGGACTTATCGTGAGGCCGTTGTTTCACAAAGAAGAGGCCTATACGTCCAACGTTTCCAAGATCTTTGCAGGAAATTAGCGATCAACTCGACGGACATACAATTTGCGGCCATGATCCCGAAGTACGTCCTTGAGATTGCTTTGGTTTGTGGCGCGGGACTTCTGGCGCTTTCTCAACTCCTCACCGAGGATCTCCCGTCAGCCGTCGCTATTATCGCAGTTTTCCTTGCGGCCGGTTCCCGTATTGTTCCCTCAATCTTGCGGCTTCAAAGTGCGTCCATATTGATTCGAACAGCGGCTGGTCAGGCTGCGCCCACATTCGAGCTCGCCCGAGAGCTCGATCTGGAAAACTTGACGTCCGCCACTGCTGAGTCATTCGGCTCGATTAATCCCATGACCATCCGGGCCCACCTTGAAAAGGGGCATGACGGGTTTGACGGATCTATCTCAATTTCTGACGCTAGCCTTTCCTACCCCGGTACTAATACCCCCGCGCTTACCGCCGTGTCTTTGGATCTACCTGCAGGAAAATCTTGCGCAATCGTGGGGTCCACAGGGGCAGGCAAGTCCACTCTTGCCGACCTGATTCTGGGAGTGCTCATCCCAGATTCAGGCGTAACTCTGATCGGCGAGTTGATTCCTGCCGAAGCGTTGGCGGCCTGGCCCGGGGCGGTGGCTTATGTTCCCCAAGATGTTGCCATGGCAAACGGTACAGTCCGAGAAAACGTGGCCCTAGGTCTCCCCGCTGAAATTATTGATGATGATTGGGTGTGGGACGCCTTAAATAGGGCACATCTTGGGGAGTTTCTTCGAGACTCCCGCGAAGGACTCGACACCGTGATCGGTGAACACGGCATCAAACTCAGTGGTGGCCAGCGCCAGCGTCTGGGTATTGCTAGAGCCCTCTATACGCGTCCCAAGCTCTTAGTACTTGATGAGGCCACCAGCGCCCTCGACGCCGAGACCGAACAGGCAATCGCCCAAACTTTACAAGAACTTGAAGGCACCGTTACCACGGTCACCATTGCTCACCGCTTGGCCACCATCAGGCACTGTGACCTTGTGGTATATCTGGAGAATGGTGCAGTACGGGCTCAAGGAAGTTTTAGTGAAGTGAGAGCAATAGCACCGCAGTTTGACAGACAAGCACAATTGCTGGGACTTTAAACGTGTGAGACAAAAGTTGTTACCGTCTCAATGTCACGAAGATCATCACGAAGTCCGCGCAATGGGTGGTACCTCTAAGTTGCTTAACGAAACAGAGCCTAAACGTTTACTTACACCTGTGGGATAAGATTAAATACGATAGCCATCCGGTACGGCGGTTGGAACCGCCCGCGTCTCTTTCTTGTTCCTTTATTGCGGAGGGGATGGTTTCGTTGCCCAGGCAATACCCAACAGGCGGGTTTGGATTATGAGCGAGGAGCGCAGGGCCTAAAGTCATGACTGTCTTAAACTTCTCGTACCGCAAAGATACGTCCCGAAGGTGGCTTTCATCCAAGTGACTTTAATGGCCATGACCTCACATCACGCGAACGTGTATCACCCCCGGACCAGTTGCTGGGGCCCATCTAAGCTTGGTTCAGAGCTTTTCTTTATCAATCTTTCCTGACCTACGCCCTCCTACTAATGTACGAGGCATTCGGCGAACAGGTTTCGCAATCTTTGTGTCTTTATACCATGCAGTCTTGATATTTCTCCCATTTCGAATTCACGGCCAAGATGGTGATTTGCCATACGCACAGTCCTTCAATCCTCAGTATATTTATCTAGTCTTTAGATCCTACGTAGAAATGTTGTACTGCGGTCACTACCCTAACTAGTCCCGGTGTAACGTCAATCAAATCCGCTGAGGGGCGTCTTCCAGCGCGTGTGGCTGTCGGCACCACCGTTAAGCCCCGACTTCTGGTCTTCGGTGAAAGTAGGTCAGTAGCCAATTGAAGGCCAACCCTGAATTTGGCGCGAAATTTAGCGGATCGGCTAGCAAGAGAATTATGTTTCGCTGATATGAGATTGAATTTTTGCATATCTGTTGTTGCGAATTGATTCAACTCCTGAACCATGAGTGGCGTCAGCGTAGCGGTTGTGTCTGGCGCTAGGGCGCTGAGTGCCCGTACGTAGTCCTCATTTTCAAGACAATATTTTTCATCCAGCCACCAAGTGTGGAAATACAAGCTGCGTGAATGCCCAGCATCGTCCTCAGGAGGATTCTCCTGGCTACGAAGCACCGTCAGGTTAGGAATGTTGGTCGTAGGCCCAAGGACGGCCAGACCCATTTCGAGTCCTATTTCACATGCATAAGCGCAAGCCGTCTCCTCGGAGACATCCGCTACCATTGTCATTATCAGACGGAACACTTCTCGTCGCTGAACCGCGTACCACCCAGTTACGCCGTATGGGTTGAACTTACGAGAAACCCGATCCTCGATATCTGGTGAGTTATGCCTGAACTTTAAATACTGACTGTCAGGCGCATGCAAAATCACGCGCCCTTTCCAGAAACGAAACGAACACATCTTCCCCGAGACAGCAATTAGATCAGAGTGGCTCTCAAGTTCACGGATGCAGGCTTCCAGCCCTTCGTCTATGAGGAAGTTGTCATCGTCGATCAAGATCGCATACTCAGTTTTAACCAGCTCTCCCGACTGCCGTAGCTGCCGGTAGTAGCCACCCGCGTCATGCAAATAATGAACATCGTCACTTAGGCCAGTCAAAATATTATCGCTCCAAGCTTCTAGCCCATTGTCCAGAATCAATACTGTGGGCCCGCGCCCCTCCCAGAACTCCGCCTGTCGTCGAGCGTATGCCGGACGACTGCGCGTGAAAACTACAATGGTGATCTTTTTCAAGAGACTGTAACTGCACGCATCACTCTGCCGATTACATGAATCAATTAAATCACTGTTCATGCCTCCGCCTTTTATATGTATTCCATTCACAAAACCATAGAATTATATCAGCGTGGATCTCAGGGGATCATGTCAACCCGCCAACCGATCTTTAGCCATCCTCAATAACAACACAAGTGGACTGGACATCAAAGATGGACTCGTGGCTATCAATCGAGACTGATTGAACTTTCCCTCAAATTGAAACTCCGCAGTCGGCATAACTCCTAACTACGAGTCCGGGTTGTGGTGTGACCCGTAAAGTGATCGATGTTTATGGAAGCTAAGGCAGGCTAATTTAAAGGATGATAACCATGCCACGTGCACATTCGACTGACTCCAGAATGAAATGGTCCTCCGAATGCCTGCGGATGAAACACTTTTAGAATTTTTTACAGCAGGAGTCCCCGTTGAATACGCAACTGTGGGCTAGGTCACGTGGTGCAAGAGCCACTGACTTCATTTAACCCGTAATCAGGTTTCATCCATCGCATTCGAAGTCATTCGTGACCCTACATCGCAAGCATTGCGCTCGGTTAAGTGACACACATAGCAACGACACGCAAATTAAGGTGGATCAAGCCAAGTATTGCCCCATCTCACTCGCACCACGGAATCTCAAACTTGGTGTCGGAAGGAACTTCTGAATTGTGGGGATCCGGATTCCCCTCATTGAGTCCGCACCCAGTAACCTCACCTTCTGTAGCGGCCGTCGTCAACGATCACCTAGTGATGGAACTAGAAGACCAATTTATTTACCACCGCCATGGCCGAATTGGGTCGGCTTCATCCGAGACCCGCAAAAGTATTCGCAAGACGTATGGTGACCGAGTGAGATCGCGTTCATTGGCCCGCTCTTCCCGCTGCTGATCGTCTCACAGCCACTTGGACACACCAAAAATTGTTCATCAAGGGTAAGGTGAGATTGATTAAAAATTTGAGAATAAGATGAAATGTGAGAGCAGACATTTCCGGTGTCGCAGTCGAGTCTATCTGGCCCTATCCCTCACATAACCGTTAAAGAGCTCACGCTAACCTTGCGTTTATGAAAAGGGGACTAACTTCTTCGCCAGCCATTCGGGACGGCATCCACGGGTATTGCAGGAGTTTAATTTCCCAGGATGAATTAGTCGGAAACGCCGCTAATGCATCCATTTATTTAGACAGGGGTAAGAATGTCTTGGGATCGTAAGCAACTCGAGTCTGACCGAACAACAAAATTAGTACGTCAAAGCGCTGACGAAGATTTAAAATCCTTGTCATTGGACTTCCTCAAGAAGAGTTACCAATTTGACTACTGTTACCAATGGAATTGGGCCGGGTTTCCGATTCTTAACATGCCCGAAGACATCGTTGCATATCAAGAAATTCTATTCCGTTGCAAACCAACAGTGGTAATCGAAACAGGTGTTGCCTGGGGTGGGAGTATTGCCCTTGCAGCATCGATAATGTCGTTGTATGAGCCCACGGGTCAGGTTCTTGGCATCGATAAGAATCTAGATGAGGCGTTACTCTTTCAATTGCGCGACCTTAATCTATCGGTCAGAATTGATCTCTTGCAGTCCAATTCCACAGAAGAATCGGCGCTTGACTGGGTGGCTGAAAGGCTGACTGAGTCTGACAAAGTGATGGTGGTCTTAGATTCGCACCATACTCATGATCACGTTCTATCAGAATTGCGCGTTTTTTCATCGTTTGTCACTAGTGGCCAATTCTTGATTGTCGGTGATACCATTGTGAAAGATTTGGCCAATGACACTGACCGAGTTCGCCCATGGTCTCACAAGCAAAACCCGCACTCTGCCTTAGAAGAATTTCTTTCTGAATCATCTGACTTCGTCCGTGATGATCAAGTCAACAGAAAACTCTTGACTTCATTTCACCCAGGTGGTTATCTACGAAAGGTTTGACGTTGAGGTTTTGCCTCTTCAACGCCCCTCAGAAGTAACGTGTAAGTTACAACCTCTAGGCCCATTAGGCAGGGGCTTCGCTACGGAGGCATCCTTGGCTCCCTGAACGAAATTATTAGCCCGCCATCGGTATACTTCAGACATGGCCTTGCCTTACCGCGTTCCTCTGAATCTTCACGTTGAATCCAATGGGTCACTGGCTGTAATTGAAGAGAGTTCTTCTTTTTTTCCACTGCGACGGGTCTTTGTCGTGACCGCTGACGTGGGCCAGGTAAGAGGTCACCATGCGCACAAAACCTGTTCTCAATTATTGGTAGTTCTTCGAGGACAGGTACTCGTGTCGGTTGATGGCGGAAATGGCCCCCAGGATTTTTTGGTGTCTCAACTGGACCAGGGATTACTGATTCCACCCATGAACTGGGCTACTCAAAAGTATATGAACGAGGAAACAATCCTGATGGTCGTCTGTGATGAACTGTTTGATGAAAAAGATTATATTCGAGAGTATGAAGAGTTCAATATTGCTCTGCATTTAATAGAAGATGAAAATAATACCTCTTAACAGTAGAAGTGATATTTGATTCAAGAAGTGCTTATTGTTTCAATAAGCGTGCGTCTGAGGCCATCCTTGAGTTTTACCTGGGGCTGCCAAAATGTCCGTTCCGTAAACCGAACGCTATCCACTATGGCGTTTCTTTTCTCTATCTCGTACATCTCCAAGGGCGAGGATGCAGGAACTAGACGCACGCACGTGTGGGTAAGGCTTTCGGCTTGTCGAGCAATCTCCGCCAGAACGTCTCGAATCCGGGTACCAATTCCGGTCCCAATAACAAAAGTTTCACCAACTACGTCTGCTCGATGATTCATCGCACTCAACATCGCGGTAACGGCGTCATCGACATGTAAGAAATCTCGAATGTATTCTCCATCGGAGTAGTACCGAAGATCCTCTCCTAAAAGTGCGCGGCGAATAGATAGATTGAGAAATCCCCGCTCGTTAGATGCATCCTCACTAGTTCCCCCATAAACATTCGGAAGTCGAATTGTGGTCCCTTCAAACCAACCTTCCGAACTGCACTGCCTGAGGTAGAGACGTTGAGAAATCTTTCCAACGTCATAAAAAGTCATAGGGTCATCAGGATCCGAGTCGCTAATTACTGCATTTTTAGTAATGCCGACCTCGGTTGCGGCTCCCGACAAAATAACGTGCGGAAAAGCTTCAGTTTGCCGCAAGACATCCAGAAGTCTGACGAAGCCCAGCACATTCGTTGTGGCGTCAGCGGGTAAATCTTGACGGGCTTGATAAGCGCTTGTCTGAGCTGCTAAGTGAAAGACGACAGCAGGCGGCTCCAAATTTCGAAAGTCGAATGAGCCGCATGACATATCCCATTGCACCCATTGACATTCAGATGGCTTGTCAAAGGTCCCCCGAGAAAAAGCAGTTACTCCATGGCCTGCACGCTGAAGCTCAAAACAGAGCTTGCGTCCAATCTGGCCGGTAGCACCGGTTACCCATGCGTGCACTACGTGGCCTCAACGAGAATAGATCTTGGCGAACCAATGTCGTGCAGTGTGTCTGTCCTTTTGCTCAGCGAGTGCTCCCAAGGGCCACCGATGGAAGCAGGGTAATTCCAGTTTCCTTTCAACGCGTAGCCCATTTGTTGAAGTTCTCTCACAAGTTTCTTGACGTCACAGAACCGGCACGGGATCTCGGTCCCGTAGTAGTGCTGCGTAGAGAAGAACTCGCCTCCCATTGACGTCTGAATGTCGTCAAGAAGAATCCACTTTGGAGTACACATGACTATCAATTCGGCCAGGAATTTGTTGTCAGGAAAGTATTGCAATGCACTGTTTGAATAAAGCACATCTACTGAATTCAACCAATCATGACGCACTGTTTCACTAGCGAAAAACTGAACTCGGTCATCTCCGATAAATCTGGGAGCAAAGGCGTCAACCGAATTTTGTCGCTCAATGATTACATACTTTTGGATCGCCATGGTGTTGTTGTGACAGACAAGTTCAAAGGTCCAGCCGCTCCCGCCTCCTAGATCAACTACCGATCGCGCACCGGAGACACCGATAAGGATTGGAAGATTTGTGAACCGAGGTGATACTCCCGAACTAGCAGACGTGAGCATAGATTCCTGATTATCCATCCAAATTTCTGCATCAAATACCTGAGAGGTGCCCTTACTGATTGAGCCTGCTGCACTTACTGCTTCATCCCAGGTGTCAAACACTCCGCTCCAGATACTGGGGCGACCACTCATTGAAGGCACCATAAGTATCCATTTGGATTCATTCTCATGGTTTCAGGTTACAGGAAACTCGAATTGGGCGAATACCGGCTATCGCGCTTCAATGCCGATTCCGGGAATAAGATCTGAATCTCCAGAGGAGAGTCCAGAAAAAACAGGGAATGAAAGGGTGCATCCAACAACGCGATCCGTGATTGACATTGATGAAGCTCGTCTTACTCGCTCCAAATAGACGGGCTGACGATCTATCGGTAATGGATAGTGGATTCCTGTTTGGAGACCAGATGTGGAAAGTGAGTCACGAAAAGCATGTCGGTCAGGTACCTGTGCAACGTACAAGTCGAAAACGCGTTGAGCCTCTATCCTTGACTGCGGGGCTTCGAGCTTTACCCGCGGACACGATCGGCTAAAGCGGGATCGTTTGTGACAACAAGCCCGCCATCGCCTAGTGCGCCGCAGTTCTTCGTTGGTTCGCAACTGAAAAGAAGTCCTGAATTTCGTGGATAGCTGCGGCCTGTCCATAAAGGTGCACGAGGACGACGGCTCGCGTCCGGTCCGTGATTGCCTGTCCAAGTAGGAACGGATCAAGAGTTAAAAACTCTTGATCAACATTAACGAGAAATGGCGTTGCACCCACCCGCTCTATCGCAGCAACCGTGTCCACCGCAGTGTGTGTAACTGTGATCACTTAGTCGCCTGCACCAAGATCAAAAGCGCCAAGAGCGAGGGATAGGGCGTCTGTTTCGCTAGCGACTCTCATGGCAAAATGAGGTCCAACATGCTCTATGAGCCTCATTTTTAAAGGCCTTCACCTCTTGTTGGAGAATGTCATAGCCGCTATCCGGCACACGTCAAATAGTAACTTCTACGTCTTCGTGCAAACATCCAAGCTATACCCTGGCCTCGGTTTCTGGAATCATGAAACGCTTAGTCAAGGATGTGAACGTCCGGAACGTGAGTAATCCATCGGCCACCAGCGTCCTCGAATGCCTTGTTATGTTGTCGTAACTCCTTTTCATGATTCCAGGCGGCAAGGAAGGCATATTCAGGTGGGTGGCTACGGAAGTGTTCCTCCGCGAAGATCGGGATGTGAACACCGGGGCTGAACTTCCCTTGCTTTAGCGGGGTGTTGTCGCAGATGTAGTCAATCAGATCAGGACCTATACCGGCGTAGTTGTAGATCGTCGTGCTTTTGGACGTAGCGCCGTATGCAGCAATCGTCTTTCTTTGACTACGCAACTGTTGCATCTTGCTGCGCAACCTCTCGCCGGATTCCCTCACCCGGAGTGCGAATTGAATGAAGGTTTCTGTTTTGTCAAGGCCCTGAGCAAGCTCCTGATCGAGGATAACTTGGACCGTCGGCGAGATGGCGCGCCGACCAGACTTTGCAAGTGTGTAGCGCATTGAACCACCGTGGGTTAATTGTGGTTGAAGATCGATTAACTCCATCCCGACGGCACTGAAGATGCTCTGCACGGAAAGTGCCGAGAACAGGAAGACGTGCTCGTCGTAGATCTGGTCGTAGGAGGTTAATCGAATAATGTCCCCCAAATAGGGGTCCTCAAAAATGAGGACGCCGTCCTCTTTGAGCAGGAGCGAGATTCCTTGAGCAAGTTCATTAATACCTGGGATGTGGCACATGACGTTGGCTGCGGAGATCACATCTGCCTGTCCATGCTCGTCGCGGATACGACGGGAGAGATTAGTGTCAAAGAACTCTCGAGTGACGGTAATTCCCTGCGACTCAGCCACATCGGCCACGGCTCCTGAGGGCTCAACGCCCAAATGCGGAATACCCTTCTGGGCGAAGTGTGAGAGAAATATTCCATCGTTTGACCCCAATTCAACGATGAAGGATGAGTCATCCGTGATGAACCCTTTCCCAATGACGTCACTGGCAAAATCAGCAAAGTGCTGCTTCATGTGTCGGGACGTCCCTGAAAAAAAGGCGTAGTCCTGATGGAACATCCGCTCAGGGGCAGGCTGCTCCATTAACTGAAAAAGTCGACTAGCCTCAGAGAATCCACACTGTAGAGAGAAAAAGTACTCGTCGGAGAACTCGTCTGGGAGCAGGAAACCGTTGCCCAACGGTTGCTGTCCTAAGTCCAGCACAACTTCGAGAGGAGATCCACTCAATCGGCAGGCGGAGGTACGAGTCACAAAGTTCCTTTCGTCTGGCGAAACACAGCACGAGTTCGTTAGATTCTTTCTCGGATACGCCACCTTAGCAGTGAATGGGAATGTAAGTCACGAGAAACTTTCGATGTACGATGTAGAGTGCTGCCATGGCTTCTACCGAAAATTCACCAGATGGCAGATCTGCACTTTGGGCTGACATCGCTCCTAAAATTTCCTTGGCGGCATCCTCACTGCAAAACTTTAGGTCTGAGAGTGGAGTGAATTCTCGTCTGGCTCATTGGGCCCCTGCAGAAAAATCGCTTCGATGGTTTAAATCGTTCGTTCAGTTGGCAGCGGCCACGACGCCTGGACGGGAGATAAAGATTCTGCAAATGCTCGGGGACACGAACCTTGGAGAACCAGTCACGGCAACGATTGAGTTTCCACATACAGAAAGCATGCCGACATCAGAGCGCCAATATCTCGAAGTAAATCTAGATTATCTCTACGCTGCAGAGGAGACAGCATTTATCGAAACAGCCCTACAAATTGAGTCGATCAGTACGGTCGTCGAATTAGGGGGCGGATTTGGACGGACGGCTCATACTGTACTACGAACGCATCCAACAATATCCCATTACGTAATTGTCGACTTATCTGAAACACTCAACCTTAGTTCGAAATATCTCAAGCAGGTACTTCCTGAAAAGGATTTTGCCAAGTTAAAGTTCATGACTCCTGACGCGATGTCGGTTATCGATCACACCTTTGACCTTTTGATTCAGATCGATGGTTTCCAGGAGATGGATAGTGAGGTCATAGATATTTATTACGCCAACCTGATCCCTCGCTGCACATGGCTCTACATGTCGAATCCTGTAGGAAAGTACCTGCCTGAGACGGCGGGCTTGAGTGGTGCTAGTCCTGAATTGATTGAGACCGTCATGACACTCGGCCGGTCTCAATTATTAGTCGATCCATGGGATGAAAAAACCCTAGAGCCAGCTCGCCCCAAACACGTCGACGCTTATCACCCGGATGGTTTTAGACTTTTAACCTCCAGACCTAGCCGGCTCAGATCTTTCTACCAGAACGTGATTTACGAGTCAACCAGAATTTGAGATCAACAAACTTTCCAGATTTAGAAACTAGGACTCAACCATTAATCCCGCAGCACCATTAGCCCTCTCAACAACTTGAGTGTGTTAAAGACCTCGCGTTGGAGGTTTCCTTCGAACGAGAAACCAAGGCTTTTTGCTTTCTCTACGCTCGTTCGGAACGAAAGGTTATTCATTACGGGGCTGTCAACCATACGCACATCTGTCGTACAGCCGAATTCCGAAATTGCAGTGAGGACATCACGAACGGTTGCGTTACACGTGACCGCATTGACGATCTCTCCAGGATAGATGTGTTCTAAAACGGTTTTACTGAGCGCAGCCGTAGCGTCTTCAAGAGCCAGGTACGGACGGAGTTGGTCCATTGCGGTTGACCAGACTTCGATGGGCTGCCCACAAGCGGCTTGCCAGCAAAATTTGTTAACTGCTGTGTGAAATCGCATACCAGGAGAAGCCCCAAAAATGGTGCCCAGTCGAAAGACAGCCGATTTTGTTTCGCGCGTCGCATCCAGAACGTATGCCTCCTCCTGTAACTTGCATAGCGCGTAGGGGCTGGTCGGAACCAAGTCTGAACATCTTTCATCAACTGTGGCATCTGTGCTTGTATAAACGCTGGTTGTAGAAACAAAAACAAGCGGAGTTTTGGTTGCCTCACATGTATCCGCAATGTGTTTTGTGATTCGCAAGTTGTTATCAAATAGCCAGTTCGGGTTGGAAACGCTGGCTAAAGGATCAGTGATGCCGGCAAGATGGATTACCGCATCCACAGATTCCGACAAAGTAACCGATAATTCTTGGGCAACGTCACCCTGTAAGAGCGTGTACTTAACCCCTGGAGGTAGATTGAATAGGCTTCCAAATTTGTGGGTGGATAAGTCGTCAATGAGTACAATCTCGTGGCATGCATCAATTAAAGTTGGGTTTCTGATCAGTTCGGATCCAATATGTCCCAGAGCACCTGTAACAACGATTCTCACAATATTAATCCCGTCAGCGATTAGAAGTTACTTGCGCTACTTTGAGCATTATCGCTCACCTCACCAAACGTTGGCGCACAGGACTCTCTCGAGGTTGGAACTGTCCTAGGGCGCTTGGAAAGAATCTAGATCGACTATTTCTACGGTCAGCACCGTCATGTAGTACCGCACGACCCGTCAAGCACCGTCAAAACTCGGTTAATAAGTATTCTAAGATAAACTATAAGACACGAAGTTTCTGCCAGTTACAATTCAACCTAACTCTTACACAAGAGGCAACCGCCGCCCAAAAAGAAAATGAACAGGACCCAACCCAGAGAAAGTTTTTTATCAGGTGTCAATCTTGGGCTCTGATAAAAGGCTAAGTTCATGCCGCGTGCCTACGCTTAGCAGGTCCCAAAGTACCGTTTCAATGATTCAAGCAGGTAAAACGGTGAAGAAGACTGCGTGTGATTTGACGTGAGTTGCGCGGTCCTCGATCGCCAGGCCGTACGCCCAAAATTGGTGAGCCTCATGTTCGACCAGCGCGAAGTTACGATTTGTAATTCGCGATTTTGAAATAGGTATCCATGTTCTTGACATGTTCTTCAATGGAACAAAGTTGCGAGTGTTCCTCGTTAAGGAAAGCTTCCATTTGGCGGAAAAAGCCCGGCTTGAAGTCAACGTCAAGTGAATCATCAAGATCAACTTCCTCCACATCAAATGAACCATGGCGCATCACGTTAAGCTTCTCCATGGGGCGAAGAATCAATCTGTGATTCACGGTCATAATTTCAATTCCCCAACGGCCGGGGGCTTCCCAATCAGACAGGTAGGAAAACAAAGCCCCTGAATCAAGTGTCCCTGCTCCAGCGAACCGTGATGAGGTTTGATGCCCGGTCGGCGCACCGCTAGACCATGATCGCCAATCCGTTGGATGCCCGCATAGATGGAAGACTAGATCGACCACGTGTGTGGAATTGGCCACGAACCACCTTTGCCGAACCTCTTCGGGGTAAGAATCAGATTGCAGTAGCTTCTTGGGCTCGTTGAACTCAAAAAAAACACTGGTGACACCGCCGTCAACTTTTATAATCTGACTCAGCTCCCATGTCGATTCGTAGAAGCGCCTGTTGTAGGCAATCCACACGAGACATCCACTCGCCACTGCGGACTCCCTGATATCTTTCAGCGCCTCGATAGACAAAGACCCGGGCTTTTCAATAAGAAGATGCTGCACGCCGACTTTGATTAGTGAAAGGGCCGCATCTGCAAGGTCCGTTATAGGTATTGCTAGCACAGCAACCTGAGGGGGAATTTTATTTTCGAGAGCGTTTGCCAGGCCACCCGTTTCGACCGGTATTCCAGTCGTCTTGGTGAACTCGTGAGCGGACCGCTCTCCGAGCCCGATTACAGTGAAATCTACGCTGAGTGCAGCCATGGCTCTCGCATGTTCGACAGCGATTAAACCTGCGCCAATAAGCCAAATATTATTCATTACGTAATCCTGACAGTCTGCGAAAAGTTGAGATGGAATCTTCGTTGGTAGGCTAGTAACTTATTCAAATACGTTGCGTGATCTTCTTGGACATCTCGAAATGTTGGAAGCCTGCATTGGCCTGTTTCCAATATTTCTCCCACAAGGTCGGACGTCAGTTCACTTTGGTGCCAATATTTCCCTTGCAGGTCCTCTTTGAGTAACGATCCCTCTACAGTGCCCGCTCCCTCATCAATCACTACATCACCAAGTGAGGATCGAATACTTATCTTGAGTGGACAGAGGGGCTCATTTTCCGCTACCGGCCTAGATTCCATGACGAGTTTGCTACCTTTAGAGTAATGACACGTCAATGTACCCGTGAATTCCAAGTATCCCGATCGTTTTGAGTTTTGCCACTCACGCTCGACCAGGGAGCAATCTAAGTCAACTAAATGTTCGTCTGTCAACCACCGGGCGAGATCGATATAATGGCTGCTATTCGAAGCTAAGTTCCACTGTGTTCCTTCAACTATTATTTCCATGCGACCGACCGTATGAAGTTTAGTTTTTAATTGCTGATAATGCGGAAACAACCGAAAAGAGTGGTTAACCCAGCACTCTTTACCCAATTGAGCTATCTGCGCTAGGCCTTCTAAATCCTCGAGTCGAGTTGTGAGTAACTTCTCAAGGATCAAGTAGTCGAAAGTCTTTCCATTGAGAAAAACATCGAGGCTCTCGTATCTAACGTCCGCGGTCGTTGCACTGATAACGAGGCTTAAATGATCTGGCGATTTATGGGAATTAGTGGAGAATTTCACAGAATGGTGGCCAGTGTTTATTCCGTAAATTTTTCTCCATGAGTCAAATTGTGACTCGGAATTGATCGCAGGGTCCTGAAGCCAGATATCTAATGGTTCAGTTCCGGTCAGCAGGCCCTGTACGTAGCGCGATCCCAATTGACCGACGCCTAAAACCGCGATTTGTGGAGCTGCTTGCTTGGGCTTCACAACCAGCAACTCCTCTGTAAAGCTAAGTCTTTATCGGTCAGGGATCCAGCGCTAAGAGTAACAAGTCTCGTGTGCAAGGTCAGTGGCCGCCAGAAGTGCGTCGAGAAAGGGTCTTAATCAATTGGGTTCTCACTCAACGAGTCTGAGTTAAGGAGGCTCATTTTTAAGTTTTGTTATGCGCCCACTGGCCTCAACTCACACTGACACGTAGAGTTTAGGTGAGATTTTGCTACCAAATTCAAAAGAATAAAGTCATTTGACTAGGCTCTGTCGTAACGTTGTAACTAACACTGGAGCTTGTGTGACCTTGCTAGTGACCTTCAATGCCGATTCGGCTTCAATTAGAGACGCCATGGCGGCCATCGCATGTGGCACAGCAAGCGCTGCTTTCGCAGTGACTACTGATGGTTTACTAATTGGTGTAGTCACCGATGGAGATATTCGTCGGGCGTTGCTTGATGGGGCGGCGCTGTCTGACCCAGTAAAACCCTTCATTGGAAGCACCCCCATTGTGGCAAAAGCGACAGATTCGAGAGCCACGGTCCTCGACATGATGCAAGCGAGGGCCATCTCACAAGTTCCAATTGTGAACGATGCGGGCCAACTAGTCGCGGTTCACCTTTTGCGAGAGCTACTGGGTCGGATTGATCGGCCAAACATGGCACTGATCCTTGCAGGCGGGAAAGGAACCCGGCTTCTGCCGGTTACCAATGCAATCCCAAAACCGATGGTCCCGGTGGCTGGGAAGCCAATTTTAGAACGGCTTGTTAACCATCTATCGGGCTTTGGCATAAGCCAGATCGTTATTTCAGTAGGTCACTTGGGGGAAGTGATCGAGGGCCACTTTGGCGACGGTTCCCAGTTTGGATGCGAGATCACTTACTTGCGGGAAGACCCAGTCAACCCCTTGGGAACAGGAGGGCCTTTGGGGAGTCTCTCGAGGCTGTTCCCTGAACTCTCGGAGCCCGCGCTTGTCTTGAATGGTGACCTAGTGACACAGTTTGATGTGGCAGCGTTACTCGATCACCACGAGCAGGCAGGCTCGGTAGCGACGGTGGGCGCATTCACTTACACCCACGAGGTTCCCTACGGTGTGCTCCAATTAAATAATGTCGGCTATGTTGAATCGATCGTAGAGAAGCCGCTGCGGCAAGAACTTGTCAGTGGTGGAATTTACGTGTTCGATCCCAGTGTCTTACGCAAAGTGCCAACGGACGCCTTTTTTCCGATGACCCAGGTTCTCACCGACTGCATCGATGGTGGAGACAAAGTCTCGGTTTGGTCGCTTAATGAGGACTGGATTGATGTCGGCCGCCCGCAAGACTTGGCAAAGGCACGAGGTCTTGATTGAGAAACCCTGGCGCTAGTGCCTTTCTTTCAGCAGCATGAACGCCTCTGCGGCCGAAAAGCCTGACGCGGCTCCGCGCACCTGCCCTAATGCTCGAACAGCCTTTTCACTGCGCGGGAATGGAAACTTCCCGAGTTCTGATTTATAGAAGTTTATAATCCTAATTTTATCTTCCAGCCATTCTGAAATATCGATGAACACGTTCGGGTCAAAAGCATTATTCCGACCAATCGACGAGTCAGTTTCGGAGAGTGTTTCGTACGCGAGAACCCTTTTGACAGCTGGATAGCGAAACCACTTTGTGCATGCGGCAACCGCGTCGAAAACAATTCGGTGGTCGGTGTGCGCATCTCCCCAAAAAGGTACAAGGACTTCCTCTGGTTGAAAATCCTGCATGATCTGGGAAATAGCAGCGACTAGTTCACCCATCGGGACGGTATCTAGCCGCGTCGTTGGGTAATTCAAGAACCAGGCGTGCTCAGTGTTGATGCCCAAGGCTAAACGGACGTTTTCAATTTCTAACCCACGGGCTTTTTTTCTTTCCCGATCTGATTTATCTGAAGATGTCAACGCAGTCACCACGAGCCAGCCCACTGTCCCGCCTTCTGATTGGCGCCTCAAGAGTGTGCCGCCGGGACCAATTATCTCATCATCTGGATGCGGGGCGACAACTAAGGTTTTCATAAGTAATCCCCAATCCTAAGCCCTACGAGAGGACCAATATCCAATAGTTTAATCGCTCCGGTTCCAGTCTTAATAGTCAAACTTTGAGGACCTATCTCAACAACTGTTCCTGGCTCCAAATTAGATTGATGATTCTTAACTAACTCTGACCGAAAGACCTTCACTTGTTCACCTTGGTGCTCAAAATGGGCACCAAGATAGGGGTGGGTTAGTGCCCGGACAAGATTATGAATCGAAGTATTTGACATGCGCCAATCTATCCGACCATCTTCAATGGTTCGTTTGCGCCAGTAGTTTGCCTTGGTTGGGTCCTGAGTTTCCCGAAGCAGGTTTCCGTGAATTAATTTTGGAATGATCTCTTGGATCTGGGATACGGCAGTTGAGGTGATTTTGTCGTAGAGAGTCCCTGCCCCGTCTTCTTCACCGATGCTAACTGACTTTTGGGAAACGATGTCTCCGGAATCTGCACCATTATCCATAAAGAAGAAAGTTGATGCCGTGTCGGTTAAGCCAAGAGCCAATGCCCAGATGAGCGGGTGGCGACCTCTGTTGGCTGGCAACGCCGCTGGGTGATATCCAAGTACGCCCAAGGGCGGAATCCTTAACAGGCCCGCACTCAATAGTTGAGACCAGCCAAAGCAACAGATAAGATCGGGCATCAAGCCAGCGATCCATTTTAGGTTTTCAGAATCGTTGATGTCATTGACATGCTTAACGGGAATCCCATTTTCGATGGCGATAGGTCCAAGGTCTAGCTCATCCGAAGCCATCTGCCGTGGGCTTTTTGTGCACACGCCTACGATGTCTACGGGTAGGTTAAGGAGCTGTTTTAGCATTATGGCTGAGAATTGCACCCCACCGATTAGGACAACCTTCACGATGGTTCCTGGTCGTGAAAGCGTTTCATCAGAATGTCTTCAAGTGGCGCGCTCTCAAGAATCTCTACCACTTTGACGCTGCCACCCGGCACACCATAAGGGTTGATAATGCTTGTGAGCCTCGATTGAAATTCATCGGAATAAAGAGATTGGATGGCTTCGATGATCGAGTCAGTTTTCGGATCGCAGTCGATCACACTCATTGCCTTCAAACGTCCGCCTTGGCGCAATCCGATATTCACGGTGGGCTTGTGCATGGCCGGGGCCTCAATCAGCCCACTTGATGAATTGCCAACTACTCCATCAACGTAATACATTAGTGAGTGATAGCGGGCTTGACCCAAGGATGTGAAAGAGGCTGACCTTGGTGTGCGAGCTACGTATTCGTGAATGATACCGGTGATTTCTTTTCCTTCCATGTCTGAATTTGGCAACGTGATGAAGGTGTGGACATCGGGAAAGGCATCCAGTGCGAATAAGAGTGATTTGATCTGGACGCTTGCTGACCCAGGTTCCAGAGTCACCGGGTGAAAAGTGATGAGTAGGTTGTGCTTTCCTAACTCAACACCAAGGGAAGATTGGAGTTCGTTAATGTCCATAAGGGGCTCTTGAGCAACACTGTCCAATCCAACAGCCCCGACAGTAAATACGCACTCCGGCGCCTCTCCTAATTGGGTGACACGCTGAGCGAATTCCGGCGCTGCCACAAAGTGCAGGTGGGCCATCTTTGTGAGTCCGTGTCGGATGGCTTCGTCGATTGCGCCTTCCGTCGATTCGCCACCATGAATGTGCGCTATTGGAATTCGCGCGACGGTAGCTGCTGCGCCAGCCGCCCACATTTCGTAGCGGTCTCCTAGGAGCAGGACGATATCGGGCTGGAGGGTTTGGTACGCCTCTGCTAGTCCTGCGACCGCTAATCCTATGGACTTGGAGACGCCCACTGCCGTATCTGAACTAAGCAACATCTCGACCTTGGCGTCAATTGTAAATCCGTCTGCTTCTATGTCCAGATAGGTTAGCCCGAATTCAGGAGATAGGTGCGCACCCGTGACCACCAGTTGAAGTTCGAGTAGCTCGGAGTCGCGGATTCCCTCCATGACCCATCGAAGGAGTCCGTATTCAGACCTGGTCCCCGTGACAACACACACTTTTCTCACAGTTCAATCATCTCATTCGGTGCATATTCGCGTGTCGCCGTTTGGCCCAGTACTTCATCCCAAAGCATGGGCGATAGACCAGATCCGGGGCGTTTGGCCGAGATATTCATTGAGGTGAACGCCTCACCCTCCTGAATGCGTCCGGAGGCTACGAGTGACTTTCTAGCTACGGCCATGTTTGCAAATTCACTTGACCGCGGTCTCTTAATTCCATCTCCCAATGCGATTTCAATATTGCGAATCGCGCGAACCATATTGGCGAATTCCGCCGGCTCGAGACTTGCTGCATGATCGGGGCCAGCATATTTCCTATCAAGCGTGAGATGCTTTTCGATTACGACTGCGCCGAGGGCAACGGCCGCAACGGCCACCTCATGCCCTAGGGTGTGATCAGAGTAACCGACTTCAACACCGAAAGCGTCTCGCATGGTCACCATGGCTTGCAAGTTGACGTCTCCCATCGCTGCCGGGTAGTCCGTCGTGCAGTGAAGAATAGTTACATCACTCTTAGATGAGCCGCAGGCCAGCAAAACATCTATCGCATTACAGACCTCTTCCAGATCCGCCATCCCGGTCGACAGAATTATCGGAAGGCCAAGGCCACCGATATGGCGAAGATACGGCAGGTTGGTGATCTCACCTGAAGGGATCTTGATTCGATCCATTCCAAGACCCACAAGCATGTCAACGTTGCCAATATCGAAACCGGTGGAAAGGAATCCGATGCCTCGTTCCTGACAGCGCTCGATGATGGCAAGATGATCATTGTGGCTTAACTCAAGCTTGCGGAGCATCTCAAACTGCGTCTCCGTGTTGCTCGTCTTTGCTTTCTGGTACTCGGCTTTAGCCGCGTCCTGAGTTGCCAATTGGTCGGCGGTGAAGGTCTGAAACTTGACGATGTCAGCACCGGATTCAGTGGCGACATCAACTAAACTCAGTGCAGTTTCGATGTCGCCATTGTGGTTAACACCCGCTTCAGCAATGACCAAAGTGCTACGAAGTGTCATAGCGTTCCTACATATCTCGTTGATGCGGGGAGATCCTCTACGACGACAGCCCCCGCTCCAATGACACAGTTTGAACCCACGCGAACGCCTTCGCGTAGTACCGCCCCACTTCCGATGAATGAACCCGAACCTACCTCGACTCCGCCATTAATTCGCGCTCCCGTAGATACGTGACAGTGGTCCATGACGACGGCATCATGCTCGATCAGAGACTGCGAGTTCACAATGCAATTACGCCCTACAGAAGCAAGAGCGTTAACGATGGCGCCGTGCATGACAATAGTTCCCTCTCCGAGGGAAGCGTGATTGGAGACATAGCCCGATGGCGAAATGATTACTGGCAAGTCAGCACCCAAGCTCACCAGTAGATCGTGCAGAATCATGCGAGTGGTGGGGCTCTTTACCTGACCAAGGGTTACCAACGCCGACGGAATTGATTCAAGCAGGTGAGCAAGATCAGCGTCCACCCCTACAACGGGATAACCGAGAACCTGGACGGGTGACTCACCAGACTGTTCGACAATGCCCTGGACTGAAAATGCTCCTTCAACCTCAATCACGTCGATACAAGCATGGCAATGACCGCCACCGCCCACAAGAAGAATCGGTTTCATGCCAGACCTGCGCTGCTGGGGACATTGATAATTCTCTGCTCGAGCAGTCTGGCTCCGGTTAGCGGTGCGCTGGGACAGCCAAGAAAGGGCTTCAGTGAGGACAAGAGTGTCCATGCCGGGCGGGCCATTAACCCATTATCATTCAGGGTCTCCAAAACTTCATCTCGTTGATCCACTTTATCCTTGTCGAGGATAAGCGTTTGAAGCCAGTAATTACTCCGCGAGCCTCGTGGTTCGCTGAAGAGTGTGACTCCATTTACTTGTCGCAGTGCCTCGAGGTAGATGTCGTAGAGCCGCCGCTTTGACGCGATGAAAGAATCAATCTGCTCAAGTTGTGCACAACCCAATGCGGCGTTGATATTAGGCATTCGGTAGTTGTATCCGACTTCATCGTGGTTGTATTCCCACCTGTGGGGGACTTTGGCGGTCGTCGTCAAATGCTTTGCCCGTTTCGCTAACTGTGTGTCATTCGTCAGAATAGCGCCTCCGCCACCGGTGGTAGCAATCTTGTTCCCGTTGAAGCTGAGCGTCCCCAGGAGTCCGAATGTGCCGGTGTGCTGTCCGTTGATAAGGCTGCCAAGAGACTCCGCAGCATCTTCTACAACCGGCAATCCGTATTCTGCCGCCACTTCCATGACACCAACCACGTCGCACGGGTGCCCGAAAGCATGCATCGGGACCATTGCGGTGATGCGCCTTCCTGTGGCCTGATTCACGCACTCGCCAGACTTCATCGTGGAGATTTCAGCGAGCCAAGAACGCATCGCTGCCGGATCCAGGCCGAGCGTGGACTCTTGACTGTCAAGAAAATGTGGTGTCGCTCCGCAGTAACGCACCGCATTCGCTGTCGCGACGAAACTCAATGCCGGAACAAGAACTTCATCACCTGGTTGCACACCCGCCAGGAGGAGTGCGATATGAAGTGCTGAAGTACCATTGATGGTTGCAACTGCATGCTTGGCACCGGTGAACTCGGCAAGGTCGGCTTCTAACCTGTCCACATAAGCTCCGACCGAGGACACGTAGGTGGACGCCACACAATCAAAAAGATAACGGCTCTCATTGCCATCAAAGTGAGGCTCATGCAGGGGGACGGGCCCGTCCCCTAAGACACTGGCGAGGGCGGCAACAATTGTTGCGGGCAAAGCGTTCATACGTTGTAGACCTCGGACTTGTACCGCACAAGATTTTCGGGTTCCGTGAACCACGTAATAGTTTCCTGCAGTCCGCGTCTGAATCCGTCAAGCCCTCCATAGGAAGGCTGCCACCCTAAGAGTCCTTTTGCTTTGCTTGTGTCGGCCCAAAGCCTGTCTACTTCACTTAGTGGTGGCCGGACTCGGTCTTCGTGTGTTTGCACGTCAGTCGTGACGCCCATAATTTCCTCAATCATTTGGACTGTTGTTTCAATGGACACCTCGAAGCCGCTTCCTAGGTTGATTATCTCACCAAATGTGCGCTCGATGCCGATCGCAGATACAAAACCATTGACGGTGTCGCTGACGTAGCTGAAGTCGCGGGTGGGGTGGACCGATCCAAGCCGAATTGGGCCGTCTCCAACTGCTAACTGACTTATGACGGTGGGGATTACCGCCCGGGCTGACTGTCGAGGACCATAAGTATTGAAAGGTCGCATGATCGTTACAGGCATGTCGAAGGATCGGTGGAAGGCGAGGGCCATCTGGTCGGCACCGATCTTGCTGGCCGAGTAGGGGGACTGTCCCTCTAATGGATGAACTTCGGTAATGGGAACATACTGCGCCGACCCGTACACCTCACTGGTTGATGTATGAATGATCTGTTCGACTCCAAGATCCCGCCCTGCTTGCAGCACGTTCAGGGTGCCCTTGATATTTGTATCTACATAGGTATCTGGTGAGTGATAGGAGTAAGGAATACCTATGAGCGCGGCGAGGTGCAGCACCACATTGCAATCCTGCATAGCGGCTCGAACTCCATGGGGATCACGGATGTCACCCGAGAAGACTTCGAACTTCCCCACCACATCAGGCGCGCAGGAATCGAGCCAACCCCAGGAATTAAAAGAGTTATAAAGCACGAAGGCTCGGACGTCGTGACCAAAACGGACCAGGTGTTCGACGAGGTGAGACCCGATAAAGCCGTCAGCACCAGTCACGAGAATCTTGCTCATAGGGACCAACCATCATCAACAGTCAAAACTTGGCCTGTCATATATTTGGATGCATCGGAAAGGAGAAACGTGACCGTTCCCACGAAATCTGTTGCGTCTAACAGCCCCTTATTTCCACACATCGCGTCATATCGGGATATAAATACCTCGGACTGGCCGTCACGGATACCTCCAGGAGCGACAGCATTGCATCGAAGTCCGTCGCGGCGGTAGTACTGGGCAAAATAACGGGTGAGGTTGACAACACCAGCCTTGATAGCAGCGTATTCGACAGGCATGGTCATCGAGGTCCCTTCATACAATTCGAAACGCGGAGCAGCGATCCCATATATGGAACTAATGTTCACAATATTGCCATGGCGCTGAGAGCGAAAAGCCACAGCGAACCTTTGTGAAACTAGGAAGTAGCCACCAAGATGAAGTGACAAACTTTCGCAGAAATCCTTGTACTCCACATCCTCGACCGGGCGCCCAAAGTTTCTGCCCCTGGGATATGCGTTATTGACGACCGCGTCCACCCGGCCAAACCGGTCTCGGACTCCGACGATTACTTGGTCGATTTGGGTTCCTTTAGTAATGTCCAGCGCTACTGCATGGGCGGTAAAGCCGCTCGCGCGGATCTCACCGGCCACCTGTTCCGCTCGATCGATATCCACGTCAGTTACGACGGGGATGCCACCTTCGCGGGCAATACCATTACATATTGATGCGCCTAGCAACCCGGCTCCGCCGGTGACTACCACCACTTGTCCCTCGAGCATCGAAATCCTCCCAACCAAAGCCTACTATCTAGCCGTAAATGCAGA
This sequence comes from Candidatus Nanopelagicales bacterium, assembly GCA_028825115.1. Classification (GTDB taxonomy): domain Bacteria; phylum Actinomycetota; class Actinomycetes; order S36-B12; family S36-B12; genus UBA4592. The sequence goes on from JAPKAV010000001.1 coordinate 129,742, forward strand.
TCTACGCTCAGAGTGCATTATCTTGATGGTAGGTCGGATTAGTCATTAAAAGCTGTGCCAACCTCAAGTCAAAGGGCGTATCGATATCCAAAGACCGCTCTTGAGGAATTATTACGGCACCCACCCGGCCAGACCAAAAGGATTCACTCTCGAATATAAATTCAGCGCGGATGACATATGACACGGTGCACATGTCATAAAGCTGAGGAGCATCTTGCCGGCGAACATAGCTTTCCGGCGAATCCAGGGCAATGTGGGCTTGACCGTTTGAACCCATGCGTACCATGTTGAAGTAAGGGTTGCGTTGCGCTTGCGTCACCGTAACGACCGCGTCCCAATCGCCCTGTTGATAAGTGGTAATGCAAGCTTCGACGTCGCTTGGCATCCGTAGAGGCGACGTTGTGGGTAGAGACACCATCGCTTCAGGAAGAACTCCCTCAGTTTCCTTCAGAAACGTCAATACATGCCTCCATGATAGCCATTCCGGACTCGCGTCACTCGCAAGCTTCGCTGGACGCATGAATGGGACTTCCGCACCCGCCGCTAGGGCTACAGCCGCTATCTCATTCGAATCTGTCGACACTATCAAGCGGTCAATTCCAGTTGTCGCTTGAGCAGTCTCAATAGCCATCGTGACTAGGGGCTTTCCAGCGACTAGCTGAAGGTTCTTGTTTGGGATGCCCTTTGACCCACCCCTTGCGAAAATCACGCCGACCAGCGTCACGGGTCCTCCTATAGTTTTTTGGCTTCTGCGCTGGGGGAATCCACGCGGTCGACCCAAAATATTCACTGTTATTTTTGAGGTTGATAGGACTTATGTGAACGATATCAAGGTACCTCAGGACGCGCCCGGAGGTCTCGAATATCGAGGTCACGAATGGGAAGGTGAATACCTCTGGTTATCAGGTTTTCCCTAGCCTTGTGAAGGCCGTCTCCGACGAAATTAAGTAGGTGTGCGCTGGAGACTGCGTCCACTCGGTCATCTAACAACCCCGTCTCAAAATGGTTGGCGTTACCAGCCCCGCCTGCGAGGATCACAGGGACACCGAAATCTTGCGGCAGCAAGTCGAGCACCTCTAAATCGTAACCCTGCCCAGTCCCGTCTCGGTCGACAGAATTTAAATACAGATCGCCGATTGGTTTATCCTGGAGCTCAACCAACCTTTCACGGGCGCTGCCCGATAACGCACGCCGACCGCCATCAACTCGGACCTCGAACCCCGCAGGATCAGAACGAGCAAGATCCACTGAAGCCACGATGCACTGCCGTCCAAATTGCAGGGCAAGTTGCTCAATTAACCCAGGTTCTCCGAAAATAGGGGCGTTAAGCACGACCTTGTCAGCTCCGGAGCGCAGTAGTTGATGCGCTTGGTTTGCGTCCCTCACCCAGCCACCCACTGCAATGGGAATGAAGCAGGTTTTAGTGAGTTGTTTTAGCATGTCCGTGAATTGATTTAACGGCGGTTCGTTACGCGACACATTTAGGATGATAAGTTCGTCGATTGCCTCTGAGATGTTCGAAAAAACGTAATTCCGCTGCAACCATTCAAGATCTCCGATTCGTTGGAGACGGAAGTTTCTACTCAACATAAAGGAGCCATCATTGAACAGCAAAGTGAACACAAGTCGCTTCTTGAGCATGCTTACGCTTCCAGGAAATTCTTGAGTAGCTGAAGCCCGTTTACTTGGCTCTTTTCAGGATGGAACTGCGTAGCGAATATGTTTTCATGTTCATAGGCCGCCACGAAGTCAGTGCCATAATTGCACAGGGACGTGGTATTGGTGAGCCCCTCAGGCATCATTCGGTACGAGTGGACAAAGTAAAAATCAGGGTTTTGCGGCAAGCCTTCAAAAAGTACCGACCCAACGGCCGGCCGGACAGAGTTGAAGCCGACATGGGGGATCTTCCTTCTCCTGACTTCTGGACTTGTGAAAACAGCAACGTCAGCCGGAATAATGTCAAGCCCTGCTGTGATGCCGTCTTCTGTTCCGCTTCTACCGAGTAATTGCATGCCAAGGCAGATCCCTAAGATTTTGTTTCCTTTGTCCTGCGCGCTTGCTGTGATGGCGTCCCCGAGTTCGGACTCCCGGAGCCGCTCCATCGCCTGTCGATACGAGCCAACGCCAGGAAGCACAATCACCTCCGCGGACAACACGGATTTAGGATCTCCTGTGACTTCTGTTTTCGCTCCCAAATACTGGAAGGCATTCAGCACTGACCCGGTATTTGACAAGCCGATATCAACTACTGTCACCCGATGAGTTGAATTCAACGTACCTCGAATTTGGGGTGCCAGTATCCATTCACCTTGTCAAACAGCTCCTTGTTCACCCAACGATCTAGGACGGCATCAAATTCGCTGCGATCCATTTCGTAATAATTAAGATACAAAGTCACAAACTCTTCAGGAAAGTGCCCGTCGTAGAGTCGAACGAGGTTGACGGCCTGGTCTCGATCCATAGCCCCACGACGTACCTCTATACAGGCATCCTGGTTCGCTCTCCCGAAACCAAACTTCAAATACATCATGTACGTGTGAAGGGCGTACAGCGCTTGATCATTCTGAGAAAAATTCGTAAACGTCCCTGCATTGGTCTCCTCAGCTTCTTCAAGGCCGCAAAATTCTTTGGCAACCAAGTAGTTCCGGTAAGGATCCCAATTTTCAAAATATGACCAGTGCGTAATGTCAAGTGGGTGCTTGGCAAGTTCTTGATCATCCGGAAAGCGAAAGAGACCCAATGTTGATTCAGGTATTTTTGCTTGCCCTAGAACCTTGTCATATCCCCCTTCAAGGTAGATATCTTTCATGTATTGCACGTTATAAATGGGTTTCTCTCTCGTCGCCGCGGTGCCTCCGTACTCAACTTCACCATCCTCTCCATAAAAAATTAGTCCAACCCCAAAATTGATCGCCACACGTATAACCGCAGATTGAATGGCCAGAAGCCACCCGTAGTAAGGGAATCCCATCTCCCGAAATCCGAGTGTGTTGAGTCTTTGCATCGCGACCGGATGTGGATTGACTGAAATATGGTTGAACCCGCTGGCTATAAAGTTTTTGAGATTTTGTTCACCTAGTTCTAGGGCAAGAGGTGGTGTGACCGTGACGCATAGGGGAGTCATTCCATGAAGGTTTTGAAGGTTGTGGGCAACGTACGAACCATCCTTACCACCACTGACTGGCACTATGCAATCGAATTGGATCCCATCACCTCGATGCCTATCAAGAAGCGTGCTTAGCTCCAGTTGCCTCGCGTCCCAATTTAAGATTTTCTTACTTTCCATCCACACGCAGGCAGTGCACCAGCCCCGTTCGTCGAAAACGAGTCTCGGGCGCGTTGACATCGATAAGCAGTTAGAGCAGAAGCTCACCAACGGATCATTTTCTCGGATTAAATTATCTCGCTGCCTGTTGGTCATTTGGTCCTCCTCATCTACTCTGGGCCTTTTACTCTGTCATTCGGTAGGAAATTGACGCTTCTGAATCAACGAGATAAGGGATAGATGTCTCAGCATACTGCACGTTTATCACTAGACCCTTGTGAGATATCCCGCGGTGGCTAGGAACGTGAATGTCAGGTTATTCGGGCTCCTTGTCAAGGATGCAATCTGGTGTTCATAGCGATCTTTTGGTGATGAAAGGCTACCAGTTTTCGCGTCTCGGTACTGTGCTCTCGGATTCTGTTTGGGAATATGCACCAATCTCCTTCGCAAGAGAGTGACGAGAAGGAGCGCGTAAAGCTTGGTCGACATGAATCTGTAGCGTTTAATATCGCTGGAAAGGCGTCTGTCATGACTCACGCTTACGCCGACGAGTTCCGTCGTGAAGTGGATGAAATCGTGGAGCAATGAAATCTCCATTACCCAGATCGCCAAGGATTTCAGTATTTCTAATGATAAAAATGGCGTGAGCCCTATCGCGCTTGGTAGGGAGTCCGTCAAACTTGGTGAAGCAAAGAAACGGATCTGCTCCTCGTGTAAAGGCAATGAAATTATCCACTGAGCGACGGTATATTTTGACGGGAAATTGGCTCAAAATAGTGTCCCTCTCGTGCGCGTTTGGATGCGCGAGGGACCCCGTCACTATTTCGTGTCGGTTGGTGGATTTCTTTCCTCAAGAATATTTTGCCTGATGATCCGATCTTTATCCTCTTAGGGTTGATTGACGCGCACGTGATCAAAGAAATCTGCGCGATACGAAAAATTATCCATCTTTTGGAGACCGCCCGATCATCGAGTCACTCAGAGATACTCACTGCCTGGTGGGCAAAAAACTTGTGCATCGATCGCTCCTTGATACTCGGTTGCACCTTCGTACCACTCACACTAAACGTGGTTTGAGTATGAGCCTGGGCTAACAATGAATAACGACCAGATAACGCGTGATTTCACAGCAGCACGAATTAATGAGTAATTGCCCTTAGACGTGGCACGCAGAACGCGTTCGGGAAACTTTATCTGTGTGCATTCATGGGCTGCTCGTCACAGCCTCTCGTCGGGTACTCCATTGATGCGCGCATGCACCCATCGTTCCCGGTGAACGCCCTGCTACACGCTGTTGTCTTATGTGCCCAGTAAAAAAATATATTCGAACCAGGGCAGCGAATTTTAATCTCGCGCATTAACTAGGCAACTCATGAATACGGGCTCCGTGGCTCATTGGGACACGTTGGTGATGGGAAAAAACTCAGGAATGAGATCTCTTCGAGCTTCTGCAAAAGAATGTTCTCAACGAAGGGAGGGGGTGCCCCGCAACGCACACACTCAAAAATCGGCTGCATACCGCTCTCGAATTCGAAGTCACCTACAAAAACAACCCGCCTAAAGTCGACAAGAAAAAGGTAACAAAACTTGGGTTAGACTCCCCACCCCCATCGATCCCTACCGGTAATGCAACAGAACATGGCATCACGAAACATCTCGAATCTTACTCTTCAAACAGGCAGTGGACTCGAGGGCAACCCTTCATTTCAACCCACGCTGACACGCAAGGGGCTGCCAACCATGCTCAATACAGAAGTTCGTCCAACGATGCAGTACCTTACGGGTTGTGAATCAAAGACAAGTCTTTACACCGACGCATTGGTTCCAGAAGATGGTACTGATAGACGGTATAGCTAGGTCTGGTAAGTCCTTGATGGCTTCCGCTTTCTCTGCAGTCCCACCTTTCGAACCATGGCAAGTCCCATCGTATGTAGATCACATAGTTAAGTATCTTGAACTCGGGATGTTCTCGACAGCGGAGGCCCGAGCAGCATTACTGGTTAGCTTAAATAGTGCAACCTTCGATTACGCCGTTGGAAGAGGTCTAAATCGCAGAAAGTGGGATCAGTCTTCGATTCTAAACACGCACTCAGAGTCTTCACTCTCAGAGCGTGAACTAAATTCGGACTACAGCGCCATTATTGAAGAGTCGAAAGCGAAAAACCACACGCCGGTGATTGTAACTCACGAGAATATTGGCCAACTTTCCTTATGGCTCGAGACTGTTACCGCAGCCAATGTCGTAGAAGTGATACGAAACCCTGCGTCGTTAATGGTTTCGTGGCATAAGAGGTCAATAGTTGAACGTTGGGGGTCAGATCCGTTAATGTTCGTTCCTTGCTTAGATGTCAACGGACAGGCGGTTCCTGTCTATGCCCAAGACCACATCGATGAATGGTTGGAATCTGATCCTTTAGGGCGGCTGCTTCTTTCAGCAGAAATTCAATACGGGCAACTTATTGCAGCCATAAACGAATCGAGTGAGGATCAGCAAGGACGGGTTCGCTTTGTTCAAATCGAGAGATTTAAAGCGCATCCGGCTCAGACTATGACTAAGTTGTTGGATTGGATGGACGTTACTTTATCGGTTAATGATTTTTCAAGTTTCTGTAAAATAGAAGGGCTCCCGCGAGACTCAATTGACAGCCAGATTGGGGCGGACAAAAAGTTCTTGGAAAATCTCTTTCCTGTCAACCTTCGTTCGAGACTCAATTCGCTTTTATTTGACTACGATTCAATTGTTAATTCATCGCTCGAAAAAGAAGCGCCGTACTGAACCGTTCGGGAGTTCTTGCCGCTTCCTTATTTGTGAAGGAAGATGGTTCCTATGCCAAAGAGATATCGGAAAGACCAGCGGGATCGTGCGGTGCGCATGGTTCTACATCGGCTCGATGAGTACCCGTCGTTGTATGCGGCGTGTGAGGCGATATCCCCGAAACTGGGGGTGGGTTTTGAAGTAGCTACGACCGTAGGCTTACATGCTCAGATCAATTCAGGGCAACGTTCGGGCCCTACTAGTGATGAACTGGCAGAGATTAAGACCTTAAAAATAAGGTCCGCGATCTGGAAGAAGGAAGTGAGATTCTTCGTCAGACATCGATTATTGATGAGAGAGCTCGACCCTCGATCCCGTTAATTTGTCAATTCGCTTCTTAGGCTTTTACTAATAAATCTGCCCAGCTGGTCTCATTCCCCGTTCAAGTCCATAGGTGATGCCTACGACAATTCCATGATGGAGTCGTTCTGGCCAACAATGCAAATTGAACTCTTAAGCCGAAAGAAATAGAAAAAAACGAATCGAATTAGCGAATGCAGTATTCGAATTCACTGAAATCCTTTATTGCCGGCTACGCTTCACCAGTTGAACTCGAAGTTAACCTGCAGTAACAAGGTGCATGAAGTTAGCAGGAAGAGGGTAACGAAACTAGAGCCGATCAGTCGACCAAATTCGGGGCAGCTCCTGGCGATCCCGCGTCAGAATAGTGGACCGGTCCGGCACCCATTTCCCATCCTTTCGTGAGAAAAGGACACGTTTAGGGACCTTGACACACCCAATACAGACAAAGGGCGCGTTGTAGAGTACTGGCATGGTTCTTCGTCGGTTCGCTCGGAAGATAAAGCTTGTGATTAGCATTGTGCTGGCTGGGAATTTTGAGGTCTCATGGCAGAGACCGAAGCGCGTGGAATTAGTAATCTGGGATGAAGAAGGTTCGCAATGGCTAATCGACGCTATCCAGCCTGCTTCACACTATATTCTCAAGGTCCGAAACCACCCCATTTTTCTCCACCCTTTAGTCGTTTGGGGAACATTGTTTGGCTTTCTTTCTCGCCGCAATTCGCACTACGGCACCGTGATTAAATCATGCAAGCCACGGGCAATTGCTACCTTTATTGACAATGATCGTCGGTTTCACCGATTGGCATCCAAGATCCCTACCGTAAATTTCGTGGCGATCCAAAATGGTGTACGTGCCGTTAATTATTCAAATTGCCCACACATGCTTGGTCCCCAAGCAAGTTATGAATCGAAGCAGTTGTGCTGGGGTCAACTTGAGATTGATAATTACAAATCCTTGGGATACCGCTTCAAAACCGTAAAAGCAGTGGGTTCGCTACGCAATAATATTTTCTTTCAAGCGTTCGATGCTTCAACGGAATTAGTCGTTGAGAGTTTTGACATCCTATTGATATCAACCTTTAGGAACTTTGCAGATTTGCAAGATCCACCTCCGGGCTATGTGGCGTACCTGCGAATTGTGCGTTTACTGTCCTCGTACGTTACGTCACATTCTGGATTACGAATAGGCATCGCAATGTGTCGCCCCACTGCTCACCCAGACTATATTTTAGAGGAGCTCTTTTACAAGCAGCAGCTGGGAGATTTGATCACCGTCGTCCCGCGGTCTGAAGACGGGATGTCGAGTTATCTCCTGACGGAGAAATCCGACGTCATCGTATCTACATCGTCAGCACTCGGTATTGAAAGTCTCGCCAGAGGACGAAAGAGCCTCATGTGCGCTGGCCATTTTTTTGACTTTTTTAAGGATCAAGCGTTTTTTCCAGAGTGGGCCCTACCTCGCATGGATCAAGAGATATTTGATGAGGCGATTACGAACTTGTTATCTATGACTAAAGAGTCCTTTATTGCAAGAAATAGTGAATCGATAAATTATTTTATGAAGTCCCCTCATGAGAAATACATTTCAACGATAAGAAAAGAAGTGCTTGGGTAGTTGTCGTGGGGCACTCTCTGGTGTGAGTGAGCGGCGCCGATACTAGGGACCAGTAGGTCGCTCCAAATTTAGTCGCTTTCTAGATGCTACGTCAGATCAATAATCTATTTGCCCATTCACTCGGGTGATAAGCAACTCATTTGATTGGATTATTAGGAGCGAGGACCGCGTCAATCCAGTTCCTATCTACTTGTGGTCGACTCTGCACCGGCGGCATTAGGAGATCATTGGTACCAAATCCCAATGCCGCTTCGTGACGTCTTGTTAAGAAATCCTTGATCGCGACATGCAACTCACCAACCGACCGCACTACGCCGATCCAGTAGTCCGGAGATCCTTGGCTTCGTTTAATGATCCTTAATGTTCAATGAACCTTCCCTCAATAACGATAAAACTAAGTTTTTCAATACTGGATGAATGACATAGTAGTCTTTGCCCTGACTGTTTTGTTCTTTTGATCGCAGTTCATCTTTTGCTAACATCACTAGGACTTCTTTGAGTGTTTCGGCGCGAACGCCAGCATCATAAAAGCTATCGAGCTCACTCAGCCGCGTCGGCATTGAGCATACTTTTTCATGAATGATCAATCCCTGATCTATGTATTCGTTGAGAAACATCGCAGTGCATGTAGGTCGCATTTCTTGCAATAGTGCCCAATAAATTGTTGTACTGCCACGAAACATTGGCAATGCTCCAGGGTGAATATGAATTACCGGAGCGATATCCAGTATTTCTTTCGGTACGATATTCCCTGCAGCACCCGCGTAAATAACGTAGTCCGGGATGGTTCCTTGAAGGGTCTGAATTAGTTCACTCGAACCAAGACTCTCCGGAAAAAAGTGTGATTCTTTCGTTTGTGAAAGCAAGCTGTCAAAGTCCTTACCCCAATCCTTCTGTAGCCAGTCCGGGAGTGGGCTCCAACTAGAGTCGGATGCCGAAGGGTAGTCCCGTGGAATGTGTTGCTTAGACTCGTTGTACAAGATGATGGAAGCTGGCCTCACACCCAAACCGAGCAAAACGCTTGAATACGCACTAAGCCTTAAAGACCTCGCCCCGAGAAGAACAAAACGTGTGTTCGATAATTTACTCACGAATTCGCCAGATCTCATTTTAGGATCGACATGATTTCTGAAACTTCCACTTGCAGCAGGAACACTGTCCAAGCGAATTCCTCTTGAGTCAGATCCCGCCTGTGCGCTTGCAAAATATCATTCACTTGTAGAAGCGCGTTCACATACCTCAAATCTTTAGTCGCCTCAAACCACTCAAGAACGACAAATCCAAATTCGACATAATGTTTGAGAAGATCAAAAGTCGCTGTTTGAGTGGGGCGAACTTGTGGGCCGTATTCAGACCATATCTTTTTGGTGACGGCAAATCGTTTTAGGAGGGTCTCAAAGTTATCGTTGCGCGCTTCATATTCACCAGAGACTGTTGATACTCGACACTCCTTTAGAAATTGGTTGTGGAACTGCGTCAAGCGTTGACTCGCGCGGGAAACAAGATCAAGCTCGTTGATCACTGAGCCCCGACTCAGCAGGTAGGCATCTAGGAAATCAGTCCCTGCAGTCGAAGAATAGAAATATGTGTTTGGACTGTTCAGAAGGTCACCGGATGCATATTCATAATCTGTCACCATGTCAATAAACCGTTCATCTTGTCTTCTATCAATTCGCTAATCTTCTGAGCAATCTCCGTTGGCGTTGAGTCATCTACATCCATATCGATCACCAAGTCAGGTCTAGAAGGTTTCTTGTACTCAATTCCATATCCCACCATGTTAGCTCCGCCTGAAGACAGAGCCGCAGCGTGCAGTCCTTTTGGATCCCGCTTCTGTAACAATTCCAATGAGGCAACCAAACTCACTTCAAAATACTCGTCGAAACATTCTCTATGAGACAAGAGTAGGTCTGGAAAAATGCTCAAGACGCTCACTACTACGTCTATTCCCGACGCGTTAAACCACGTTACCAACTTATCAATCCGTTCGGCGTTCCTGCGCCGTCCAGATATTTCGAACCTGTCTGGCTTAGAAGACTCCCCAAAAAGTTCACGGATCTCATCACCATCAACGAGCAAGAATTTACGCCCATTATCCGCTTGAAATTGTTGAATGGCCCGCGCGATTGAAGTTTTTCCGGACCCAGAAAGCCCACAAATCCAAATAATCAACTTTTTTCACCCTCTTCCAAGCGAACTTCAAGGCTTTGCCTAGCAAAGTCTAGATCGCGTTGAGTATCGATCTCAAACCAATAACTTCCAAGAGTGTGAACCCCAATAGAAACTCCGTCGTTGAGAAGTAGTTGAAGTAACTCGGTCGTTGACAATGAGTGGAAAATACGTTCGTGTCTTTTCATCGCTATCCAGCCGTCATCTCGCACGAAAAAGACACCTGCGAACTGCCCCTGCACTTCTTCCAAATCCGAGATCTTTCCTCCTATCTCTTGAAGTTCGCCCATGCCGTCAACCCTAAAACTTTCAGCGTCGTCACGTGGGTCTTCGTAGCGAGATTCCCAATTGTTACGCCATCTGGGGACTGAGCCCAATACGATATCGCGTGGGTCCGCAAGAATCAGTCCAAGAGCGGACTCATCAAAAATCACGTCGCCATAAATGACTAGAACAGGCGGCTCGATCCCTTCTATAACGGCTTTATGTAGTGATGAGAGCATGCTCGACGATTCCCAAGCAGTGTTCGTTATATGTCGCGCTTTGAACCCGCTGAGCATCTCACTCCTATAGCCACCAACGATGGATACATCATGAATTCCTTCTGAATACAAGCCCTCGAGCTGCATCTCCAGCAAAGTCTGTCCATTAATTTCACAAAGGCATTTCGGTTTTCTCCTCGTTTCTCGATCCATTCTGGACCCTCTGCCGGCCGCCAAGATAATTGCACTGGTCAAGTCAGGGACCTCTTCCGTGGATAAAACGGTAAATATAACTACTCATAAGTTCATGGTATTCACGCGGTCTCTCAGGGTGCCACTGAAAGGCAAGCACAGATCGGTCGGTCGATCTGAAACTTTCCACAGAACCATCGGGTGCAGTCGCGACCACTGTCATTTGTTCGCTCAACTCATGTCGTCGTACTAAATTCGAATGGTATGAATTAACAACTAACTCGCTGGAATTAAGCCACTCTCGTAAAGACAAATCCTCTATATTTACTGGATGTGATTCCGTGAGGTGGCCGCTGTTGGTAGCAACACTTTGTGTTCCCCCGGACCACAGATTAACGATTTGGAAGCCGCGGCAAATGCCAAGAATGGGTACGATCCCATAAAGCAAATCCAGTAGTGAAAGCTCTAGAGCGTCCCGATCAGGATACTTGCCGACGTCCTCTCCTCCCGTGAGAATAACAGCATCTGGATCGACGACCTTGAGCCAGCTAGCCAGTGATCCAACATCATTTGGTACTTGAAATATCAAAAGATCGTGACTGAGGTTCCTCAAGAAAAATGGCCAGTTACTCTCTATGCCAAATCCTTTTTCGAATTGCGAGGGCGATGTCATTAGCCGTTGGGTTAGTGCAATTCGCATTATCCTCCCCCTGTCACCGGTCTAAGTACACTGTTTTTTCCATCTAACTCAACGACTTCCACTCTTCGGATACTCTCAAACAACTGCTCTCCGCAACCAATCGCCGCGGAAAGCCCGAATTCTGAGCAACGAATCGCCATATGTGAATTTGATCCGCCATATTTTGTAATAAGACCACGAATGCCACGCGAAAAGACCCAATCAAAGCCAGGATCCGCATTCTCGATTATTGCTATCGCGCCCTCCAAATTTTGATTTAGGTCTGAAGAGCTTCCAGTTAATTCCACGATACGCCCAATGACGCGGCCGTTAGAGATAAAATTCGGCTTTGAGATAAGCATAGGCACCACAAAAACTTCATGAGGTGCCACGATAAGCGAAGGTAGTCGAATCAATTGACTTAGTTCGTACTCTTCCTCTCCTTTGGTCACAGATGACCTGAGTCGGTCACTTATTGATTTGGATTCAACCTTTGTCGCTGCCGAAATTACATCACCAAGGCTTAGGTGGCTCGCTTCCTCTCTGTCCAATCCAACGATGGACGCCCAATTGTGTATTGCTTCCAGTACATCACTTAAAGTTTGGGTAAATACGAATTTCGACATTTCACGCTCTTTGGTGCTTAAAACAAAGTAATTGAGTAAGTGTTCCGCGGTCCATTCGCCTTCTCCCACTTCCGACAATGCAGTCTGCAATTCCGCCAATTGGTGAACAAAAGTCGAATCTTTTTCAATTGTCGACTCCCGTCCCACCTGTCGGAAGCTCCGAAAATCTAAGGTGTCATATCTCGGGCTAGATATTTCATAGGTGCCGGGTCTTAAATGGCCATAGACATCTTTTATTCGTGCGAAATCATCATCCGTTTTCGCTTGATTGAGGCTAACCGAGAAATCAGTAGCAACTGTCTTAACCATGGAAGTGAGATCCGCGGTATAACCGTGCCTCAACGCACCTCGACGCTCAAGCGACAGTAGCAACTCCCGGGCGACAAAAGCATGTCGAGCCAATATTGCGAATGGCAACGTACCTAATTCCTTACAGGTTTGTAAATGCCAAAAGATGTCTCGGGGCTGTGGTGTGATATTTCGGTTACGCGCTCTGAATCGAGCCAAAACATCTATTTTTGATATCCAGGGATCGAGGCCTGTATCACCGCCCTGGAGAAAAGAATCGGTAAGTGATCGGAGTGCTTTTTCAAGAACGTTAAATTCAGCGTCGTTAAGGAGATCAGGATAGCGTTCTTCGTAAGCCTCGCGTAAATCGTAGCCATACGAGGTAGATGCAATCTCAAATTCAACCTTATCGTGTAGATCAGGATTTTTTTCGAGCCTATTCAGCCACGCATCAATAATCCGGTCACACAATTCAGGCTCCAGACCGCCAGGTAAGAACGAATTAAAGGACAGCCGCACATCAATGAACGGCTGCCCGACAAGGGAGACCATTAAGGGAAATTTGGGTAATTTCTGGTAACCCATTAATTCGCGAGCTTCCTTCCATACATTATCTGTGATCAAAAACTCATAAAGTTCTCTGGCAAGTCTGCGTGGAGTTCGGCCAATGATTTCAGCAGGATTCCAGTCAGGCATTTGACCAAGTAAAGTCGAAGAGCCTCGAACCCCTTGCCATTCATCCATGTATCGAGTTAAGAAGTTACTTAGTTCCGTAAGAGCAATAGACACCATCTTGTCTGAGCGTAATTTTTGTGATTCGGTACTCTTCTTAGGAAGAGGGCGCACCTGAAGAAGCCAATATTCACCTTCTGCGTCTACTGCAAATTCGATATCTAAATCAGTGCATTGAGTAGCGCGTTCGATCTCGGCCACCATTATTAAAAGTTTTCTAAATCGGTGTGAATGAACTTCTGCTACAGAGTCTCTGTGCACCCACAAAGTATGATTTGAATTGGCTCCAATTCCGGAAGTTACAGTGTCTGTGCGGCCAGTTACGTCGTCATAATTCACAACGTAATAAGGTGCACCACTTTGCAGATCCCTCGAAAAAACAACCCCTGCCATGTTAGCGCCCGTAATCTGTCGCTGGATCAGAATGCGATCATAAAATGAAGATTGAGCGTGCGCTCGCATACTGTCTATTACTCTCTCAATGGCCGCGGTGACAACTGAAGCATTATTGCCGCTAATGTGAGAAACAGATGTAAATTGACCTGCGAGTGAAGAGCTGCTGGAGTCCTCAATTAGCGCCGATGACCGCGCGATTACGAGAGAAGTATCGAAGCGCGACTGAATCTCTGAGAGGATCGAGTTCTTATTTTCATTCCATTCCTGAACACTGAAATGGACTAGCTCGGGGACCTGTGCCGTATCAAGTCGATTGCTCAATTGTGCCAAATTCTGACTCTTCGTCTTAAACACAAATTGATCAGAGAATCCCTCACTTTGTTCTCGCGGATTCACAGAGTTGACTGTCAACGATCACCTAAAAGTTGTCCAAATTTCATTGCCCAAAATAGTTGGATTTTTTGTGATCGTTGACACCCCAACTGCGTCAAAGCTTGTGGAAGACCTCGACCGAGTGGTCGCCCCGATCCCGTGGCCAGGATTAATGCTCGCATATTATGTCGACCTTTCAGAGGATGGCGTTCAAGCATGAAAGCTTCAGTCTGCAAGATCCAGCGACCCGATTCAAAGTGCACTGCATCAGGGTCACTGATCAAGTTTGCCTCGATATTAGCGTACGAAAGCCTGAAAGACCAGCAGCTCCTGGGCCATAGGGACATAAAGTTTGCCGCGGATAAATGAGGCTAGCGACCTCGATCAGACAAGGATTGTTTCAGGGGGTTTCTGCCAGCCTGCCACGTTCACCGGTAGCAGATGTTCTTTCCATGTATGTGGGTCTCACACGTGACAGTCGTAGATCACGGAGACCAAGCCGCCATGAGTCGGCGTTTCATGTTTACCACAGGACCGACATACATGTCCACGCCACGAGGATCCACTAATAAGGTCGACACCAGTGAGTGTCTTCTTATGACTGCCCCATGTTTTTGTACATGAGGCACAAGTTTTTAGTCTTAGAAAGACCCGCTAAAATTGTAATGCCCTACTCGCGTCTTTAAGTCCTTGGAGATGACTCTGCCTTCCGGGCTAGAACCCGTATGTCACCCTCACCAAACTTTTCCACTCCCCAAGGGTCGCTAAGAATCACATCAGCGTCAAAGTCTGTGGCGTAGCCACCGGTAAGGCGTTGAAATTCATCAAACCCGTAACTTTGGAGTCTTTCAACAAATTCGTCGTAGCCGGTGTGGCGGTAGACAGCATTTAGACTGTCGCCAAGATGGTACCTCTTGCCAGTGGAAAGATTCATTGTGTCCAGATAGCGCATGACTGTACTCGGTTCGATATCTCTCAAAATTCTCGAGCAAGTGTCTTGAATGTCCCCCGCAATATGATCCTGGCCATCAGTGTAAATCCACATCCACCCTCCGGGACGCAGGACTCGGATGGCCTCCGCATAGGCCATGTCCTCATCTTCAAGGTGATGGAACACTCCATTCTGGACCGCAAAGTCAAAGTGATCAGAAGGAGTGCGGGTGGCATAAACCGAACCCTCAACAAACTCCAGGCCGGTTGAACCCAGCCGATCAGCCGCTGCTGCAGCGAACGCAACATTGTCTTGCCCAAAATCCAGCCCCAAGACGCTGGCCGCTTCCGCGTTCCGCAATGCGTGGGCAAAGTTCCCATGGCCACAACCGAAATCTATGCAACGGCTACCCTTCAAGAAGCCATTATTTAGACCATTTACGTTCAATCGATGGTCGTAACGACTAATTCTCTCTAGGTAATCCGCTTCCGAAAACTCCACCCAAAGTTGTTGGAACAAATCCTTGTGACCAGCCTCAAGCGTGAGGGATAGATTTCCGGCATAAAGCTGTGATGATCTTTCCGCAAAGGTGACTTGCTTCCAAGAAAGCAGTTGCTGATTTGCGTCTCGGATCAGCGATTCGACCGATTCGAATGGGTGATTCGGCAGCGCTCGATCCACCATGAGGAGCTCCCACCGCATAATCAGAACTGCTAAAATGGTGGTCTTACCCATAACCGCCATCGGCGTATTTGGGATGTTAGCTGCATCGAATTCCAACTGGTTTAGTCGCTTCCGATAACCAGATCGGTCTATTTCTTTCAGATTTTGATTGCCTTTTTCTGGACACATTAGCTACTACCCCTTAACATTAAGCATATCGTTTAGTAACAAATCAGAGCTGTAGATATGACAAGCGCAGCTATGGTTACGCTCCCTAAGATTAGATGAAACGCTCACGGATCCATCCCCAGGCCACCCACTGCGGGCATTCCCGAGAGTGTCTCGAAGTCATCGATCCACAGGACTAACTCCTGCCGCTCAATGAGCATGTACGCCATCCACTCATCCTCCCTGCCTTCCTGGACAAGGACCACGAAACAATGCCGAGTATCTTTATTTCGCATTACAGCAGCGCGCCAACCGAACGCCCTTAATCGACCTCCGAGAGAAGGGGTCGCGTAGTATCCCCAGCTCTTTCGGCACACGTCATACTCAAGTTTCTCGTCCGTGACGAACGTTACCATCTCGTCAGACTCAAGATCAATGTCAGCGACATGGCTTAGTTGTGTGTGAGCGATCCCGACGGGAAAGATCCGGGGATCACTCTTGACCTTAACCTTCATTATTTGTTCCCTGCTTGTGACGAAAGGGGGTGCGACGCGGCGAAACTCACCAGTGTGTACTTCCCACTCGGCTCCCGTAGGCGCTCAATGCTGATAGGCCTCAGCCCCGAACGCTCCAGCGCCAATCCCAGTGAGGCGACGCTGAAAACGTGATGATGCTCAATGAAAAACTCCTCGCGGTCGGGTCCTTCAACAGCCGCCATATCCCCATCGGGAACTTCCACGTAAACAAACCCACGAGAAGATGTTACGAAAGACGCCTTTCTGAGCATCTCGCACGGCTCTTCAACGTGCTCGATCACTTTATTGAGGGTCACAACATCGAACGATCCGAGCGCGAGTGGATCAACCTCAAGGAAATCTGCTGCGATAGATGCAACCCCAGCCTTGGCGGCGATGTGCTCGCAGGCGAGTGGGTCCGGGTCGAGTGCCGTGCAAGACCATCCCGCCAATCGCATTGCATAAGGAAAAACCCCGAGGCCGGATCCAACATCTAGAAGAGTGATTTCTGGTGATGTACCTAGCCAGTGGCGGGCAAATTCGACGAGACGATTACGACGACCAGCGTTGTCAGAATTTTCCGGTGGCAGGCCGACAATCCGATCAAACACAGTTCCCATCCGGTCTCCATACGTTGCGGAGGCGTAGTCACCGGCATACAGACCAGTCAAGTCAAGATTGTGTCTGCCAAACCAGTGGAGACACAACGAGCAACGCTCGTAGGAGCGTTGATATCCCTGACCCGCGAGGTCAAATTTTGTCTCTCCTAGCGGGGCCTCCTCGTAAGTGAAATCCGGGGAAAGGAAAGACCCGTCGCAGGGGCATTCTAAAGAGGGCCTCAACATATATCTTCTCCACTCATGACCATTGCCATTCGCTTATCAGGAATCCTGGGATTTCCCAAATGCCGTCAGGTCTGCGGTCCCAGACTTCCTCGCTGCGAAATGTTTCGGCGATACTTAAGAGCCACTCAACCGAAACTCCAGCGAATGATGACAACATCTGCAGATCCTCCCACGGTGTCTCGTCGCCACGCTGTCGCAGAGTTTCGACTGCCTCATCTCGGGTCATACGCCCATTACGGATCTCGAGTGACAGATTGTCATAAGTCCGCGTAAAACCGAACTTGTACCATTTCATCCAATGATGCAACGAGATAAAATCATCATCTATATCCGCGTAGTCGAACAGTCCAGTGCGGGGGCCGCTACTGTCAATTTCAAAACCACTTTTAATTGCGGCATCTCGCGTTGTTTGAGGGTCCCATGGGAAATAGTGCCCAAGGAACACGGATTTTATACCCGCGGATTCCAGTGTATGCGAAGAAGGGGGGCTGTAAGCCAACAGATCCCGAGCCGTAAGTTCGGTATCCGTCCAGTCAGCCGCGACGGTGCCCTGTGTAACCCCATAGCGCTGAACCCAATTCGAGTCCAATAATTCACTACGCGCATCCTCATCTCTACCTCCGTACTCGGATGCCGAGTTTTCCCCGTACACCACAAGGGGAATGTTAAAAGCTGATGCGATCCGCAGCGGTATCGAGAAGATCGCAAGATGCATTGGTATTGCCGTCGATCCCGCCTTCTCAAAGGTGCGCAGCATGAAGGCTCGCTCAATATCAGGGTTAATCGAGTAGTCGATGTGATCGACACCAAGGCTGATCAGGTTATCCAAATTTCGCTGGCCAATCGCTGTCCGTCCGGGTGATCTCCATGTCACTGCCAATGGTTTGAGTCCCTGCTCCAGGCACATGGCGACCTGCCAGGTGCTGTCCTTGCCGCCGCTGACAGGAATAACGCAGTCGTAGTCACGATCGCGTGAACGAACCTCTTCACATAACTTGAGGAACTGAATTTTCCTACCAGTCCAATCGATACTCGGCTTCTGGTTGTGACGTCGACATGCTGAACAAACACCCTCAGCATCCAATTTAAGGTGGGGTCTTGAATCGGGAAGCACGCACCACTTGCAATAACGGATCATGAGAATTCATCCAAGAAAATCTTTGTTCCTAAAAAAGAGAACAAGAACTTGCTCTCACTGTTGCGTAGTTCTCTGTTACCGAGAAGTTCTTCCACTGCTGATCGCCGCACCAGATCAAATACCGGCGAATCTTCTAGTAATTCTGCTCGGACACCCGGATCCTCAAGGTCGAGCAAATCCGAGATGGGTGCGTTGAAGCCGACTTTGCGTGGATTGTCCAGGATTGCGTCAGGAGCAATACCCCGGACCGATTCCCTCAAGACAGCCTTGGCGATGCCATTCTTAACCAGCAGTGACGACGGAATGCTGGACGTGAATTCCATCAAGTTTCGGTCCAAATATGGGGAGCGGTTTTCGATTGAGAAGGACATTGCATTGATGTCCTCCTCGTGCATTATCACTGGAACGCTTTCGTGAAAAAGTTCATTTAGCATTCGGTTTCTCAGTGGCACTGGGTGGTAGTCGATCTCTTTGAAGGGTTCGGCAAAGGATCTTGCAAGGTAACTGGCGAAGCGGTCAGACTCAAGATAGATATGATCCCGAAATTCGGGCATCGCGACGAACCGTTCAGGATCCTGGAGAAATGGGTTACGCACGAAGGACTTCAGTTGACGGGTCCAGTTGTTAATGGCGGCCTGACGTTCCGCCGGCTCAAGTGCTGCGATGTAAAAAAGATGGTGATCGTAGTAGCCACTGAATATCTCGTCTGCGCCCGCCCCGCCCACCACAACTCGGTAATCCTCGCGCGCGACCTCCTGCATGAGTAGCCACTGCACGTAATAGGTGATCGTATAAATCGGCGCCGAACGGTGTCTGATCATGTCCTTCAACCTCGGAAGGAAGTCGTGTGTGTCCAGTTCGATACTCGTGTGGCGGATCCCCAATTCCTTGACAACTAGGTCAACCAGAGCCCGCTCTTCATAGCGCGGATCAGAGTTCATGATCGTGAAGCCGTGGACATCGGCCCCGAGCTCACGGCGAGCGATGCTGGCAAGGGCAACGGAGTCAACCCCACCACTTAGGCTGAAGGCTAGGGGTACATCTGACCTGAGGCGTAGTTCGAGTGAGCGGCGGAGTCGCTCACTCGCTCCATCAACTGCGCCGTCGAAGTCGAGCATTGGGTCCACCGCAAGTGCGGGTCTCCAGTAATTTTCCTGAGTGACTGACCCGTCGTCATCAAAGTGCACGAGTGTTCGTGCAGGGATTTCTTCGACACCTTCGAAGAAAGTCTCGCTGGTCTTGTAAAGAGACTTGTATCCGTTGACTAGGAAACGGGCCAGGTGATTGCGATTTGGCTTGAGCGCTTGACCGGAAAGCGCCTCCAGGAAGGGAATCTCCGACCCGAAGAAGATTCCTTCTACCGTGCGAAGGATGCTCAACGGCTTCTCCCCGAACCTGTCCCGGCAAAGGGACAAGCGTCCGGATTGGGAGTTGTAGAGGGCGAAGGCCCACATTCCCTCGAGCAGATCCAAGACCGCCCAACCCATGACCCGGATTCCCTCAAGGAGCACCTCAGTGTCAGACGTTGTGCGAAACATGACGCCCTTGCCCTCTAATGTGGCTCGCACCTCGCGATAGTTATAGATCTCGCCGTTGAAGGCCAACCAAAGCCCGTGACTCTCCATCGGCTGGTTGGCTCGTGGGTCTAGGTCGATAATCTTCAGCCGCGAATGAAGGAGTGTCGTATGCCGACCTTGGTTGCCAGAAAAGTTTCTAAACTGATGGTCATCAGGCCCGCGATGCCGCATCATCGATAAGCATTTATTTACGCGATTCACATCAAATATCTGGGTACCCCACACACCCGCGATACCGCACACTCTCTCCCACTTTCTTAAAGATCAGGTGTAAAAAGATACCAGAGAAACCAGAGATACCTTGGGCGAGCTGAGTTTAACGTGCCACCAATTTCCGAGCGCATCAACTTCCCTTTAACTTAATTCAAGTTGGTTTCGTCGAGAGCTTGACCCTTAATAATGTCACGCGTTGCTCTTCGGCCGATCACTGAGTCTAAGTTTATTGGTGGGATACCGGAGCCCGGCCTCATACACAGAAGGTCGTCTCGCTGGATCACGTGACCTTTGGTCATGTCAATTGCTGCACTAACTGAGCGGCGTATGCTGATGCGGCTCTTAATCTCTGCGGGTGCCGGAATTTTTTCTCCGCTGCCCAGCAGTTCTACCACGTCATTCATCCGGTTTTTCAATTCCCGCAAATCCTGTGGATCCGCGGATAAGGCGTGATCTCGAAAGTTGGAATAATTCTTGTCCACCGTGAAGTGCTTCTCGATCATGACAGCTCCTGCGGCCACAGCAGTGACAGCGACATCGATTCCGATTGTGTGATCGGAGAAACCAACGAACGCTCCGGGAAACCGCGACTTAAGGGTGTGCATGGCGCGCAGATTCACGGATGCAGGCTCGGTCGGATATGCCGAAACGCAATGTAATAGAGCCAAATCAGGCCGTAAATCGTGAGCACTCCACACGTCCAAGACGCGGCCTACTGCGGACTCGACTTCGGTCAGATACGAAGCACCCGTCGAGAGAATAGTGTCTTTGCCCAGTTTTGCCACGGAGTCAAGCAGCCCTGTAAAAGTTAGGTCACCCGAGCTGATCTTGAAGGTGCTTGCTACCTCGCCAAGTGACTCCGCACTCACGAGGTCCAAAGGTGTAGAGAATACGTGGATACCAGACGCCTCAGCCTCCTTGATCAACCGCTGAGTCTCGTCCAATGTAAGGGCAAAGCGCCGCATGCGCTCCAGGCGCTCGGGCTCCCCTTGTGAGATAAACAACTCTGGCACGAGCGTCTGCAACTTGACTGCATCGGCACCAGCCTCATGAGCTAGCCCGATAAGTTCCTCCGCTAGGGCCACCGAGCCCTCATGGTTGTTCCCTATTTCGGCGATCAGCGCCACACCTGTTGTGCAGTCGACGTTACCAATTCTCAACCTGCCTGCTCCCTTTGATCGTGCGCATGGAGTACCTGCGTGGCTCCCGTGTAGCGAAATCCAAGCGTTTCGTACAAGCGCACCGAATGCACATTCGCCGCCTGGGTACCTACAGTGACCACACGTTCTACGCGAGCCGCATCGTTGAGAAGACGCCTGACCAACGATTTCCCCACACCGTTGCGATGCGCGTCAGGATCAACACCTACAAGATCGATAACAAAGGAACTTACACCGATGTCGCACTTTGAAAATCCCAGAAACCCCACAACCTGCCCATTTCGGACGGCAACGAGGCACCCGTCACCTCTGGCGCGAAGTGCCAGATTACGCGCCCACTCTGTTTTAATACGACGGGCTTGCGCATTAGGGAAATCGGGATCAAGGTGAAACCTTGATACAACGAAAGCCCGCCCGGCCAAGATGGCAACTGCATTGCCATCTTCGGCTTCCACCTCTCGCACGTGAAAGGGATGCAATGACTGTTGAGGGCGCTCCACGCTAGAAGCGCCAACGATCCGGGCAGGATTCCACTCGAATGAGATTGCGGTATCCACGACTACGAAACCACGACGGATGAGAGATGAAATACGCTCCACGTGGGCTACCGGCACTTTTGCAGTGACGAAGATTCTCCGTCCTGGCGCAGAGTTTAACTCTGAACTGTCACTTGCAACCCCCTCCGTGGCGATCAAGGCTGTCATTCCCGTCAAATCGGAGATCCAGTCGTCATTTTTTAGGCTCAGACCTCTAAAATCAGTTCCCTTACTACTCATTCGACTGTGGCTCGATCCCTTTCAAGGCACTTGAATCAAATCTTTCGAAGAGTTGCCGATACCAAGAGATGTATTTCGGGAAACCCGCACTAATGGGGAAACTCGGTTCATATCCCAACAAGGATTTCGCTTTCGAGACCTCCAAGGTCCCCCGCTCCGGGACCAGGGAGTTTCTCGGTTCATGCCGGACACTGATCTCGGGAAACTCAGACTGGACAATGTCAGCCACGGTCTGCAATGCCTCGCCCTGGCCGTACGTGATGTTGAAGATCTCTCCCTTTGATTTCTCCTCACGAATTACGAGTGCAATACCCTCGACAAAGTCCTGGATGTAGGTGAAATCGATCTTCTCTAATCCGTCTCCCTGGATTACAAGATCTTTGCCACGGAGGGAATTTTCGATGAAGATCTGCCCAACCCTTCGGCTGATGCAGCGCTCACCGTAAAGCGCGGACGGACGCACAATTGTGTAGGGCAAGTCGAAAACTTGCCCATAGGCAATAACAAGTTTTTCTCCACCTAGTTTAACTGCCCCATAGATACCGAGTGGATTACAAGGTGCGAGCTCGTCTACACTATCGGTCACAAAGTCGCCGTAGACCATGCTGGATGAAAGAAAGATGAAGTGCTCAACATTACCCCGCGCGTTGTCTAATGCATTCTCCAGCGAACGGAAACTATGGTCAAGTGTGCGCATCGGATCTTTGTTGGCCCGGCTTGCATGGGACACCGCCGCGAGCAGGACGACAGTATCCGGATCGAACATTGAGAAGTGTTTGGAAAGTCGGTGATAATCTCGAGCGTCATCGACGAAGATGGGGATCCCAGCGGCCTTGAGTAGTGCGAGGCGTTCGTTGACCATGAGTGAATACAAGTCCCGCTCAGCAGGCGCTGATTCGTCATGTAGTGACAACAGGTTGTTGACGTGGAGGCTGTCAACTATGCCAACTTCGGCCCCACGGCCATGTAGCTCGAGAGCGAGGTTGTGACCGATGAAACCTGCCCCACCAACTAGAAGTATCCGTTTGCCAACTAAATCCCGTGCCGAAGGGGGGGGCTGAGGTGTCATGTGACTTCCTTTACTGAGATCGACAAGGACTCTACAACGATCAACATGTCTTCTCTCGAGAGGTGCGGGCCGATCGGGAGGGCAATTGATCCCTCACTAATGCGTTGAGCGTTCGAGAATGCATCTGGATCGGGCGAATACCGGTCTTTATAATAGGCGGATAGTGGAAGGGGAATGGGGTAGTAAACGCTCGTTCCCACCCCCATTTCCTTCATCCGCAGGACGATACTATTTCTATGCTGGACCAAGCCGGGATCAAGAACGGCGACCAGACAATAGTTAGCATGCTGACGACGAGCATCTCCATCGGGCAGAAGTCGAACTCCCTCGACACCCGCAAGGCCATCTCTGAGTGCCCGGGAATTAGCTTCTCGCTGCAGAGCGAACCCGTCGATCCGTCCCAATTGAACCACCCCAATTGCCGCAGCCATCTCACTCATCCGGTAGTTGATACCTAAACGGGCGATGTCATATATGCCCGGGATCGACCGAGCGGCAGCCGAACGGTCGTACCCGAAAGCTTTGAGGCTGGCAATTGACGCGATCTTGTCTGGATCCCGGCTGACAACCATGCCCCCCTCGCCGGTAGTCATGTGCTTTACCGGATAAAAGGAGAAGCTGCCGAGATCTCCGAGAAGTCCGCACGAAACATTGTCAAGACTGGCTCCAATAGCTAGAGCGCAATCCTCAACCACAGCCAAACCTTTGTGGCTTGCGATGGCTGATACGACATCCATGACAACTGGCAAGCCCGGATAATGAACTACGCAAATCGCTTTGGTCCGATCGGTGACGTGGTCGGCGATTCGTGTTACGTCAATATTTCCGGACTCATCACAGTCAACGAACACCGGCCTTGCTCCAGTTACCTCCACCGCATGCGCAGTGGCGACGTGCGTCTGGGCGGGGACGATGACTTCGTCACCCTGGCCAACTCCCAGGTGCAGGTAACTCAAATGCAAGCCAGCGGTGCAGGATGACACACTGGTCGCATAGGCGTCAGGTCCAAGCATGGCCGCGAATGCATTCTCGAATTCATGGATTCTTGGGCCATGTACTAGCTGAGGAGAGGACATGGCTTGCATAACGGCGTCTGTTTCAGCTTCACTGATCATCGGCCGACCGAAAGGGATCTCTTTAATGACACTCGATTCTGAGCCCATCACTCAAGCCTCCTCGCATGTATTGGTTGGCCTACCGCTGTAACATTTGACGATATTCTATGTCCCTTGGTTCGGCGCTTTTTACCGAAGCGTCGATTGCGAGGCACACAGCCAAAACGTCCATCGCATCCTGTTCGCTAATCTCTAACTTTGCGGTCCCGGACAGTACCTCATTAAAGTTGGCAATCAAGGTACCCTTGGGCGTCGCCGGGTACGCTAAGTTTATAGCAGTGGGTGGCTCCGTTGCCTCGCGACTATGGAATACGAAGGCAGACGACCATTCTCCTTCCAGTGACTCGTTGTTGGCAATCGCCGAACTGACCGGAACGTGGATGTAAGTTCCCAGACTTCCAAAAACGTCGATTCGGTGGAAGTGTGGTAGGACGCAGGCATAATTGGCGGAAACCTTGGCGGTCATTCCCGATGGGAACTCAAGTAGGGCAATCCTAAAGTCATCACCGTTGAAAGAAGAATCCGCTGAGTAGGTGCTATCACGCAGACCCTTGCCACTACCTAAGGCGTGCACCCGGTGGGGCCGCTCTCCGGTGAGCCAAATGAGTAAATCCACTACATGCACTGCACCACCAAGTGTCACAGAGTAGGTGGGATCTTCTCCACGCCACCCGGTCGACAACTTCTCAAGCCGGCCATACAAGTAGTCCCCCTCCAGGTGGAAGATGCTACCCAATTCGCCGGCCGCTATCATCTGTTTGAGCGCTAAAAATCGGGGTGACCGGCGCAGCAGGGTGTTACTCGTTAAACGGACGCGTGGATTCCGCTCCAAAGCGTTCGCGGTGGCAATGTACTGTCCAGATGTGGTCGCTAGGGGCTTTTCGGCGAAAACGTTGATCCCTTGATTGAGAGCCCGCTCAATCGTTGGACCATGCTCTGAGTCATAAGACGCGACAACAAGAGCGTCTAACTGCACTTCTTCGAACATGCCCCCCTCATCGGGGAAAGCTGGCACGAATGGAAATTCTAAGAGCCACTTTTCACGCTGTTCTGACTGTCGATCGCACACCGCCACGAGTTGCGCATTTTCGGCCTCCATGATCGCGAGGGCATGCTGGTACCCAATGCCCAGCCCGATCACCCCCCAACGAATTGGTCTACTCATGACAGGCCCTTCATTTCCATCGCAATCTGACAACACGCCAGCCATCCGGCATCCCAAGGGCGAATCGGTCCTAATGCTCGAATGACGTACTCGCACCGAGCGAGGTCGATCGGAGCGTCTACGGCAAGATGAACCCTTTCGACACCCCACGGCATATTGTTCAATCCCACGAGTTCCGCAACTTCGAAGTTGCGGATATCAAAGCGCTCCGGATATTGGTAGAAAACCTGGGTCACGTGCTCCTCCTCGAAGGCAGTGAGGCCACCAGAGTAGGCCGCGGCCAGAGATGCAGTGCGGACCACTTCCACGGACTGACCAGCGGGAAACGTCCGCGGGAAGACATTAGTGACCACGTCGTAATCGTGGGCCCGAAAAACTTCAACCGCGTAATCGATCAATCGAGGATCAATCAAGGGACTGTCCCCACTAACGCGAACGAAAGCGCGCGCCGTGTACTCCTGCGCGGATTCAAGAACCCGCTCAGCAACATTCTCCAGCGACCCCCTCGTTACGGCCAACCCTCGAAAGCGGCACCAATCCACAATCTTGTTGTCGCTACGATCGGTTGAAGTTACCACGACGATCTTGGAAATATTGGCACACTGCTTAATGGCATTAGTTACGTGCCCGAGTAAGACATCGTCGCCGAGTGGGGTAAGTGACTTTGCTGGAAGACGAGCGGAAGACATGCGAGCGACTACCAAAGCGATGGGAGCTCCTGAGTCCATCTCAGAGTCTGTTCACGGATGGCCCAGACAGGACCCCGCGGGTGTCGAGAACGAGAGATTCTGAGGATGACAGCAAGGCAAGGTCGTAGGAACGGTGGGCTTGAAGAAGAACCGTGATGTCAGCAGAGTGCAACGCGCCCTCAACGTCACCATGTCTGGAGACCAGCGAGCCACCGATGCTCCAGTTACTCACGAAAGGATCTTGGTAACTCACTAAGGCGCCAAGGTTCATCAATGCCTCAGCAACCTGCACCGCAGGGGACTCTCTCTGGTCTGAGATGTCCGGCTTATACGTCACGCCGAGTAGTGCAACCTTGGAACCTTTGACGGGCTTCCCAATTCCATTTAGTAGATCTTGGATTCGACGAACAACGTATAAAGGCATTCCCGCATTAATTTCCTGCGCAAGTTCAACGAATCGGAAGGGTTGCCCCAAATGTGTTTTTACACGATGGGACAAGTAGTTGGGGTCAATTGGAATGCAATGACCGCCAACCCCTGGGCCTGGTAAAAATGCCTGGAAACCAAAGGGCTTAGTACTAGCGCATCTGATTGAATCCCAAAGATCAATGTTGAGTTCGTGACAGAACTGCGCCATTTCATTTACCAGCGCAATATTCACGTGCCGGTATGTGTTCTCCAGTAACTTTGTCATTTCAGCCTCGCGCACTCCCTTTGCTACGACCACGTCTTCTACAAAGTGCGCGTAAAACTCACTAACACGCTGGCTGCACTCTGGCGTCAGTCCCCCAACCACTTTCGGGGTATTACGCACACCGAACTGTTCGTTGCCCGGATCGATGCGTTCGGGGCTGAAAGCAACATTAAAGTCACGTCCTGCAGTCAAACCTGACGTCTCAAGAATCGGTACTAAAACCTCCTCCGTCGTGCCCGGGTAGGTCGTAGATTCCAACACCACGAGTTGGCCAGAAACGAGATGCTCAGCTATTACGCGCGCTGCCGCTCTAACAGCTGACAGATCAGGTCCTCCCTCAGTGGAAAGCGGTGTAGGAACACAGATCGCAATGACGTCCCCACGAGACAGAACCGCTGAGTCGGTGGTGGCGCGAAATCCAGCATCCAGCATCCTCTGCACGGCTGTGTCAGCCACATCATCCACATGCGAATGCCCAGAATTGATTTGATCCGTGACATCCGGTGAATTATCGAAACCAACGCATTCCAGACCCGCGAAGACCGCCTCGAACGCCAAAGGAAGCCCCACATAGCCCAAGCCGATGACAACGACTTTCGGTGCAGCATGCGCCATTATGTGTCCTTCCTCACCTGCACCTTGATCCATTCCTACAAGGCTAGCACCCGTTCGTTTTCGACGCTTTTGGTCAACCTAAGTGATACCAGTAATGATACGGCACTAAAAGTCGACCATGCCCGAGTCATGCAGGGTCGAGGAATAATCTAGCCTTTCGAGAACGAGGTTTCTGTAACACCGAGTTAAGAGGTGGAGGCGCATGACCGGAGTCATTATCCAGCGCGATGTCCCCCTCATCACAGGAGATCATTTGATTCCACCAGCAGACCTGGTGTCTTGGGCTACACCACCCTAGCGACCTGGAAACCGCGAAACGGACTTAATAAATATTGACGCCCCGTGTGGGATCTTTTGAGCAAAACAGAACCTTGGTAGGGATTCCCTCAGGCCGGAAGTTCTGCTTTGAATGAAAGGAAGTTCTGCAACCTCGTGGTGAGACCTTGATCATTGCGTAATAGAGCACATCACGGATAGTTGATAGCGAATCAACGTCGCATTTAAGCTTCTTGCCGGTCATTTCTTTAGCCTTCAATGCCGCCAAGTTGTCACTCCTACATGATAAATCCTTGAGGTTGACAGGCGTTTTAGCTAGAAATGGAACTAGACATCCACTCAAGGACAGCGTCGGTCCGACTACTCACGGGAGGTGGTAGGTAACCATCCACCCCTGATAGTAAGGACTCCTCCCGATGTCTGGCAAGCAAAGCCGTGATCTCGACATCAAGCTCACCGATGGACCTTGCAACTCCCACCCAATAGTCAGGGATTCCATCGAGTGTGACTTCCATGCAACTAGGAAGATCACCGAATGACCACATCAAAACCGGCTTGCTGCCCGAGAGCGACTGCCAACCGATTGAGGAGTCACGCGCTATTACAATATTGGATTTGTCAGCAAGAATTTGCCAAGGAATAGATGTCGTAAACATGGCTGATCGGCCCACGAACTTGTCCTGCAAGTAGCGTTTTACTTCATGATCTCGCGTGGAGGCAAGAACGCGGTAGCCCAGCACCAGCAATTCATCGACGACCTGTACAAGTTGCATCAGGGTTACACTCATGCATTCGCTTCCAGGCATCCCATGTTCGATAAAAAAGAAAAATCCATCACACGACAACATGACCGTCACGCCTTTTTCACTATCGGGCAGTCCTCGAAAGCAAGCGTTCAACAGGCTGGACTCGACCGATAGTCGGCGTTTAGTCGTGGGATGGTCTCCTCCAAAATAACCCGACACGCTTATACTGCTGTCAGGAGTTCCTGCGCGAAGCCAATATTCCTTCTGTGCTTCATCCAGCACAAAACGCATGACGCGTGGGTTGTCATGAAACAGAGCACGTCCAAATCTCTCTTGAAACCCCACATATGAAATTGCCCCTTCTGGCACTATGGCGACCCTCTTGCCAGCCTCGATGCCACGATCTATCAAGGAACGGACCTGAGGATGGTGTTGGGCATCGGTCACGAGGGTCGACCAGTTACCGCGAAGGAGGTGATCAATCGATTCTTGAGAGTCTCTCGAGTATTCCACTAGCGACTGAAAGTAATTCAGCAATACGCTCTGCGCGCTTTGGGACGGAGATAAAATCTCGAATGGTTTTTGTCCATTTTTGGGAGAAACAATCTTTTCGAATTGGCTGTAACTCAAGTAACCCATTCGAACACCTGGTGATCGATATCTTAAAATTGATCTCACTTTGCGCAACTGGGCGATCACCAAAACATTCTGAACTTGATTGCTACGACTTCTGCCAAAAGCCCCGAGCAAGCGCCCCCGCCAAGTGAGTCTGGTTCTGAAATCTGTAAATTTTAAAGGGAGGCTTTTAACTAAAAAGAACTTTCTCGCCTTATCGATCACCTGCGCCGTGAATCCAACAAAGTTCTGCACAAAGGACGAGAATGTTATTGTTAAATTCTGTGTCGAGAGTCTTCCTTCCCCTTCAGTGAAGTAGTCACGATCTGTCTGCCGCGTCTCTTCCTCCAACACTTTGTAGAGAACCAGTTCAAAAATATCACTCTGGGGAGATGTGGCAAAATCATCATTTATGCACCGTTCGGGTAGCAAGATTTTGCTTGGGCCCAATGCTTGTATCGTGTAGCGGACGAGCCATCGCCAAAGAATCAGGCTTGAGAACAATACTGAAAATTTATATTCGTGGTCTAAAATGGAATGTCCTGTTGATTCAGCTTCT
Organism: Candidatus Nanopelagicales bacterium; assembly: GCA_028825115.1. Classification (GTDB taxonomy): domain Bacteria; phylum Actinomycetota; class Actinomycetes; order S36-B12; family S36-B12; genus UBA4592. The sequence continues at coordinate 159,205 of JAPKAV010000001.1, forward strand.
GCGGAGCGCCATAATTTGTTCAGCTCGTCCTGTAAACTTTGATGGACGTCTGATGTAACAAAGCTCGTGGGGGTAAACAACACAGTCGATGGTGGCAGAGGAGCTACACTCAGGCGCGGAGTCATGGGTACCCAGACGGCGTCCACGCTAGGAAAATTTCGCGGATCTGGGGCTGAATAAACGCCAAATATGACCAAGGGTCCAGAGGATTGATTCATTTTTTTCTCCTTGTGTCTACTCAGGTGGAGAGGTTTTAATCATAGTTTACGCTCACTTCGGGTCGCACTGAAGTGTATTGGCTCTCGGCGCTTCTTGAGGTGCGTGACATTGCCGGTTGGGCTGTCCTTGAGGCCGGGCTGGACCACGACACTTGAAGAGAGTGTGGCTTCGCTGGATAAGTAGCGGCCCCCGTTCGCTTATGGTCTGTGCATAGATTTTTTGGTAACAAGCCCTACATGGAACTCGGATGGATCAAACGAGAAGTCCTCATCAGAGTACAGCTTTGCGTAGCAAAGGTCTTTCTAGACAAATGTTGGCGCCAGATCAAAATACGTACCTTTTCTGGCGTATTTGTCAGTCTTCTCATGCGCTTCCGGCTCTTTAAGTGAGTGAGGAGTTAGACCTCCACCGGCAGACGGCGATTCGCGCGTGGGCATTCAAGGTTACCTGTTCCTTTCATTATCAGGAATTGTTGATGTCTTAGCTAGTCTTTTAACCTAAATTACGTCACGAATACCGGCGCCCACTGAGCTCAATGCTTGTCGAATCCCCGAAAACATAAATTGATAGGGGGAGTGGGCCCAAAAACCACAGAGTCAAATAAACTTCGCACGTCCATGGACAATCGGTAGCCATCTGAAAATCCCCGAGCAGGATGTCGAAATCAAAGAGGGCCCACCTTGATGGCCCCCAGATCAAGTCAAGGCGCTAGTGTTTGGTGCGGCCAACGATTTCGCTTAGTTAAGGATCCGCAATGGATACACCGCCGCTTTACCGCAAGGGAGAAAGCCTTCAGTCTTTAGTTGGACGGTCCCCGAATCGCCTTCGCGAGCTGGGTGGTGCGCGAAGCAGGCTTGACGCGCTAGAAGTCAAAATCGCAAGTCTGGGCCTGCCCTCAACGATGCTCGGTGTACTCAATCGTGCGCTGAGTGATCTTAAAGTGTCTCAGGGGGAGCGTAGCCCCAGCACTTTTTTTTTGCGTCCCCATGTTTTTGAAGAGATCGAGCGGCTAGACGACAAAGATCTGCCCCGTTACCTTTACCACAGGTATCGCTACGACGTATTCCCCACAACGAAAGAACTGGATGGCTATCCCCCATGCGTACAGATTGAGCCGACATCCATTTGTAACTTTCGATGTGTGTTCTGTTTTCAGACGGATCCACTTCTGACGCTTCGCAAGCACGGGCACGCGGGTCAGATGTCACTTGAATTGTTTAAGGCGATCGTGGACCAGATCGAAGGCCACGTCGAGTTCGTCACAATGGCTTCCAGAGGTGAACCATTGTTAACCAAAAACATTGAGCAAATGCTGGCCTACGCGTCTGGAAAGTTTTTAGGATTAAAGATGAACACGAACGCAACCTTTCTTGATGAAAAGAAGGCGCACGCAATCCTGCAAGCTGAGCTCAACACACTTGTATTCTCGGCTGACGCAGCGGATGCTGAAACGTACGCCCAATTGCGTATTAACGGTGACTTCGACAAAGTCATGGCTAACATTAAGCGTTTCAAACAGATAAAGGAGCGCGACTACCCAAATTCACGGTTGATCACGCGGGTTTCAGGTGTCGCTTTCGATCGCGAGCGGCAAGATCACCAGGCGATCGAGGCATTCTGGGGGGAGTATGTCGATCAAGTTGCATTCGTCGACTACAACCCGTGGGAAAACGCGTATAGCAATACCCCAAATGGTATTGATGAAGCGTGTTCGGATTTGTGGCGTCGTTGCTTTGTCTGGTGGGATGGGAAGATGAATCCATGCGACGTTGACTATCGTTCGTTTCTTTGCCCAGGGAATGTTGAGGATGAGCCACTAAGTGAGATTTGGACAGGAAAAGGTTATGCGACCTTGCGTAAAAACCACCTTGAGGTCCAACGACAGTCCTTAACACCCTGCCAAGGATGCGTTTCAGTGTGAAGAGTCAGACGAAACCCGAGAGGATTCTTGTAACGGGGGGTAGTGGCTTCCTTGGAAGCCACGTTGCCGACGAGCTCGTAAAGCAAGGCCAAGAAGTTGTAGTGCTCGATCTGGAACCTCCAGCGTCAGGGGATCGCCGATTTATCCTCGCGGATATCCGTGACGCCCAAGCTGTAAACGAAGCCATGATGGGATGCCACGCAGTATTTCATTGTGCGGCAATTGCCGATCTAGACAAAGCGCGAGAGTTTCCACGGTTGGCTCTGGAGGTCAACGTTCTAGGAACCCTCACAGCGTTGGAAGCTGCGGGAGCTGCCGGAGTTCAACGTTTTATGTTTGCGAGTAGCGTCTACGTATTTTCGAAGGGCGGATCCGTGTATCGGACGACAAAGCAGACAGCGGAGAGACTCGTGGAGGACCTTTCCCCGCAGTTAGGTCTGAGATCCACGATCCTTCGCTTTGGTTCTCTATATGGCCCTAGGGCTGACCCGCAGAATGCAATACTTCGGCTGGTTACGCAGGCGGTAAATGAGCGTAAAATTGACTTCTGGGGTGACGGAACGGAGATCCGGGAGTATGTGCACATCACTGATGCCGCATCGTTGGCAGTTACTGCCTTGGATCCGAAGTATGCAGAGAAGTCCTTACATATTACCGGTCGTGAACGAATTTCTACGCTTGAATTGTTACAGATGATTGACGAGATCCTCGGAGGAGATATCGAGATTAAGTTGTGCAATGAGCCATTCGAGGGGCGATACAGACTCACTCCGTATTCCTTCACCTCCAACCATGGACGCCGTCTTGTTGGCGACACTTATGTCGATCTGGGACTTGGGCTTGTAGAAGCGATCAAGGCAAGCAGCGACCATAACCCGATTGAGAACTTTTCGTCATGATCGTAGCAATTCTTATTGGCCGTAAAGGGTCCACGGGATTTCCCGGCAAGAACACAACCGAAATCGCTGGGCACCCCATGGCTTGGTGGCCCCTTGAGGCGGCCAGGCAAACTCTCGAAATAGATATTACCTACGTGTCCACAGATGATCCCGCCTTGGCTGAAATCGGCATTGAGCTGGGGGCACATCTAATTGAACGTCCACCTTACCTAGCCAGCAACATGGCATTGGGCGAAGACGCTTTTGTCCACGCACACCAAGTAATCAATCAGGAGCTGAAGGCTGCGGGAACCCCACCTGAACTTTATGTGCTGCTCATGGCCAACGCTGTCACGATCTCGCCTGCGCAAATAAGGGAAGGAATCTCCCAGATGCGGAGCAGATCAGATCTTGATTCGGCAGTCACGGTCTCCTGTTACAACATGTGGAGTCCGCTGCGTGCCCGTAAAATCAGCGATGACGGACTTCTTCAACCATTTGTCCCCTTCGATGTTTTCGGTGACCCTGCCACATTGAACTGCGATCGGGACTCCCAGGGAGATGTTTGGTTTGCAGACATGGGTGTCTCGATTGTGCGACCACGAAACCTCGATGCTCTTGGCTCGGGTCTCTTGCCGCAAAAATGGATGGGTCAACGCATATACCCCATCAAGAATGTGGCTGGGCTTGACGTTGACTATCGATTCCAAATGCCACAGGCCCAGTGGTGGTTAGAGAACTCTTAGGATTAGCCTCGAAACAGTTGTTGGGATAGGTACTCATCTTCAGGAACGAGGTTTTGTAGGTCAAGCCCTCGCAGAAATCGCACGACCTCCTCAGTGGCTTCTATCTCCATTCGAGAGCGGCAGTCAATTGACATGGACCCCATGTGACAAGTGAGCAGGCACCTGTCTATCTCACCTAAAGGTCCCACATAAGGCTCATCTTGGAATACGTCGATCGCCGCACCCCCAAGATGCCCTTCACTCAATACCTGATAGAGGTCGGACTCGTTAATGATTCCTCCGCGGGAGGTATTGATGATGAGCGCATCTGGCTTCATCTGGCGCAATTGTTGTAGCCCTATCATGTTACGTGTCTGCTTTGTAAATGGCACGTGGACGCTAATTACGTCCGCCTCTCGATAAATCGTATCCTTGCTGACCCACTCTAATTTCGACTCGGGGACCAATTTATGTTCTGGATTCAAATCATTAACGAGGGTTCGAGGGGTGCCAAAAACTGGGATTCGCCGAAGCACCCGACTGCCGATACGGCCGGTTCCGATGATCCCGATCGTGACTTCCGATATCCGCCGACCCATGTGGCGATCCCACTCGCCCCGATGCATCTTTAGATTAGCAAGGTGTGTGTGGCGCAAGAGCGACAATATCAACCCGATGGTCAATTCAGCCACCGCCGGAGCGGGTGCTTCGGGGGTATAGGAGACGGCTATCCCGCGCTCACGAGCCGCATGCAAGTCCACGTTGTCCAGACCAATGCCTACTCGAGAAATAAGCTTAAGATTAGTAGCAGCATCCATTACCGTCGCAGTGATTGGTTCTGTTCCGGCGATAATAATTTCAGTATCGACAGCCATCTGCGCCAACTCTGCTTCCTTGAGTCGGCGGCCAAGAGGATTGACTGAGTACCCGGCATCTGTTGAGGCCAACAACTCAAGCGGGAGATTGTTGTGCGCGCCGAACGGAACCGTCGTTATAAGAACACGTGCCACGGACACTTGCCTCCAGTCGTTGCAGATCGAATTTGAACCATAAGCCCCTTGAGTCTATTGCGGAGGGTTCGTCATTACTAGGCGGTTCGCATTGGACAGATCATGCAAATTATCGATCACGGCACTAGATTCAATAAATTTCGATGCGCTGCACGAACATACCTGGATGAATTGCACACCAGTGATGGTGGCCGCCTGCAGGTCCTCAAAACTATCCCTGACAAGGATGCATGATGTGGGGATACGGCCTTGAGCCGTAATTACTTCTTGAATTGATAACCCCTTATCTGGAGGCCTTCCTAAAATACATCTGCAGTACTGAGTGAGGTCCCGCTTGTCAAAAATACTTCGTAACTCATCGGTCGGTGTTGCTGAGACGGCGTACAAAGTTGACTCCTCGAACCACTCAGCGACGGCAGCGCCCGCTCCAGGAATTTCCGGAGCCTCCATCACTCCTTGAACTACGGCTACGGAAAAGCACGTGATGCGATCTGCAAGCTCCCGTTCCGTGGGTGCCCGGCCAACAATCATGAGATGGAGCGCTGCGATTTTTTCATTCCTATTTACTCCACCATGCGCACGGTGAAAGGAAACTACTTCGTCATGGGCATCAGGATAATCGCTGAAGGCATCTCCCTTTATTGTCAGCGAGTCAATGAGAACAACATCTACGTCGGGAAAAACAGCTTCTGGATAACTGAGTTTGGACATAACTATTCACCACCTGAGATGGCGTTCACCTGACCTGTTACATAGGTATTTTGCTCCGACCCAAGCCAAAACAGATAGTCGACTATTTCGGAGACGTCAGCTGCCCTATTGATTGGGATGAGAGACTTCCGCTCCTGAAGATTCCGACTCGAGAACGCGGAGTGCATCTTGGTGTCTGTTACGCCGATGCGAACAACGTTGGAAAGAACGTTGTTCGCAGCCCAGTCGCGGGCAAGTCGTGGGATGAACTCGCACGCGTGGTTGGCTAAGGCATAGGCGAAGGAATCCACTCCTCCCCCAAATTTCACACCGATGCTCGAACCGATGACAATCCGTCCCCAGCCTCGTTTGGCCATCTTGGGCCCAAGAGCGCTCAGCAAAACATAGTTTGCCAAGGCACCAACGTTCATTGTTTGATGAAGAAGATCAATATCTATTGACTCGAGACTCATTGGCGCAGCGAAGGCTGCCAAGCACACGAGGGCATCGCAGTTGGTAATAGCGGGGTCTTGAGCCGCCGACTGTACACTGTTGAGATCACTGAGATCAAGTTCTATGAGATCCAAGCCGGGGTGTGAGAGTGAAAGGGATCGAAGGGCTTCTGGATTACGGTGAAAGTGTCCCGTTACGCGGAATCCGGCGTCAAGGTACTTCCGAGTCATAGCCAGTCCGATGTCCGAACTTGCGCCTAATATTAGCGCCTTGCGTTCTCCGTGGCTCTCACTCATGTCATTAGTCTAGACCACTGATTTAGTGCAACAGTGAGAAGTTGCATGCATGGGAAGGTAGAGAGCTCAACTTAAATCGACTGCCTATCCCATAGGGACAAGTCATGGTGAATCGATCAATGCACGCGACTTAGTTAGGCCACTATCCAGGTACATTGCGTAGGTCTGGTCCATGGATCTTGCCCTGGCGTCAAAGTTGAGTTTTCCATGAGCAGCAGCCAGGCCACGCAAGGCCATAATCGCTACATCCGATTCATTAAAGTTGGAGGCGACTAGTAGAGAGACCTGAACTAATTGTGTTGGTGTCAACCCAAAAAGTAAACCCAGAGGGAGACGTGGTTCTTGGTGGCCACTGCAGCGAGATTGTTGCTGAAAGCAGGGAGGTCTACTTTTAGGTGCTCGTTAAAAAGGGTTGCACCTTAGACACAATAACTGCATGTAAGTCCCCAAAACTGCGGGCCTTAAAACCCATGCCGCGGTGTCTTGATCGAACTAGTAGACTGGGCCGCGTGGTAATTGGTAGGAGTTTTTAAGGGATATTTTCTTGGAGCAATTTCATCCGTCTTTGGAGCTGGCGGCTCTGAGCAACTTGTCTCAATTCTCAGGATCGGGTTGGGGTATTGCGGCGTACACCTGGTCGGGTGGCCCTGGCAACCTGCTTTCAAAGGCGTTCAGAAGGCCGGTGCTCATAAAGTCCACCCACTCTCCTGTCCCTCCCTTACGAAGTGTACTTTTTTTTGCTCGAGATCTTGAACGAAGACGGGTTTCAAGGTCGGTTTGAGCTGCTTCAATCCGAGTTCGTTCAATTGAGTCTGCAATAATGGGGGCATCTTTGACGAATTGCAGGCCTAGATGAGTGAGTATTCCCTGAATAGTCGGGACAGGGTCACCTTCAAATACCTCATACTGAACCCAGTGAATCCGAGGGTCTTGACTCGCTACCTCGCCCCAGTCATTGATCCAGTTGTAGTAGTACTCAATAGGAACTTCCGTTTGACCACTCGTGAGGGCTGTGAGTGATTTGAGGAAGCCATCCTTTCGAGGAAGGTCGGCTATCAAATTATGTTGCCAGTGGGATTTATCAGCGAGCACATGGAAATATCTGCTGATCATCATGTCACGCAAATCTCTGGATGTCACTAGTAAACCAGTTCCGAGTTCCAAAGCAAGCTCGACAGTGGACTCTACGTAATGCGAATGAGTCTTGATGAAAGTGTACCTGTGTGAGGATTGAGATCGTACAAAACGAGGAGACAAGTCATGGTCGTGATGCAACTCCCGCCGTCGACGACGCCTTAGCAATGAACGGCTGGCGTCAACGTACGGAAGTTGTCGAAAAAGTTGCTCGATACGTGTAGTACCTGACTTGGGTAACCCAGCACACCACACGAGGTTGTGTGGCAGGTCAAAGTTCCTTGACTGCAAGTCAAGTCTCAAGTCGTGCGTTACCTCGCCAAGTATTTGAGGGAGGTCACGCACCGACGGCAAAGAATGCATCATTTTTCCATACTAGTACTCCGGTACGGCAATCGAGGCTTTGCAGTTAAAATAGGCTGGGACGCCGCATTTAACTCATAAAAAGAACTTTCCCCATGACCACGGGAATAGGGCATCAGATGCGGCTCGTAGACGCTGATTCTGTGCTGTTCCCGCGATCCATAGACAGACGACAATGGCCCCCACTTAATCCTTCACTTCACGAAGCAACTCGTCGATAACTTCCTTAATCCCCATGAGGTTTGTCACGGTACGAGATGCCCCGGCAAGAGCAAGGGCGGGAGTTTCCCCGACTTGGACGAAAAGAATGCGATTCTCCATCGCTGCAACAGCATCATGTTCGCTGTCTCCAATAAAGAGGCATTGCGTGGCGCTGTACCCGTGCTTGTGAATCAGAGTGCGAACGGCAGTGGCCTTCGATTGCGGCACTCCATTAACCAACCGGAAGTAGTCGATCATCACCACGGTGACGCAAGATTTGTTTGAGTCCAAGATCAGGTGTGGCCGAGACATTGTGCATAAGGAACCTTGCGTGCGTGGATGCGAGAGCAACGGATGCCCCTAGAATTTCTGGCTCTCCCATCACTTTTTGCAGAAAAAAGCACAGAAAACGCATCAGTCAGTTCCAAGGCTCACTGCTCGCTCAAAATGACACCAAATAACTGCTCGTAGATCATTTCAAATTTACGCAACCGATTTACCCCGCCATTTGCACGGTGCAGTTCGAGGATCGCCTCACTGTGTTTGGGAGATCCGAACAAAGGGTCAACGAACGTCTGTCCTTTTGCGGCGATAGAGTCAAGGAGCACCCCGTCGACATCAAGAAATACAACGTCTTTTCATCACACAAGAATAAAGCTTCCACGGCTATCTGTGCTTCGCATACTCTAATATTTCAGAACTGCACTGAGACCAGAACTGCCTCATGAGATTAGAAGGACCTGCAGTTATGCGTACAAAGTTTTCTAAAGGATAATCTGAAAGTGGTCCACGAATGGCGTAACCGGACGCTCGAGCGGAGGCCACCAATTGCACCGCTGATTTGCGTGACGCGCGCTCAAGTAATACGAAGTTGGCGTGGGAGGTAGATGTGATCAGACCAGATTCGAAAAACTTATTCATGAGATATTCTCTTCCAGCAACGACATCAGAAACACGGGCCAAAGCCCAGTCGAGATGATCAAGAATATAGTGTCCGGCTAAAAGGGCAATGGAATTAGACTTTGTCACGCCGCGGAACTTTTCTACCTCAGATATTCGCTCTGCTGGTCCAACGCAAAAACCCAGTCTGAGCCCCGCGAGCCCGCGGGCCTTCGAGAACGTTTGAGCGACAATGACATTCGGATAATCCGTGATCAAATTCAGTGCTGACTCTGGCGTAAACAACCAGTATGCCTCGTCAACAAGCAAAATGGCGCCAGCATCGAGTGCAGCATTCGCGATTATACCAAGTTCCGCCGAGCGCATCAAGGTACCTGTGGGTTGGTTTGGATTTGCAAGCACTATCAAACGTGGTTGCTCTTTGACAATGACGTTAATCAAACTTTCCAGGTCCACGTTCAAATTAGAGTCGAATGGGAACCCAATAAGCCTCGCTCCGCACTTCGCGGCAAATACCTCGTAAAGGGAATAAGAAGGGCTCAATACAAGAACATCGGTCCCCTCGTCCACGTACGCTTCGAATACCATCCCCAAGGCCTCGGAGGACCCAGCCGTGACGGTCAGGTTTGTTGGGAGCAAACCAAGCCAATCAGCAATGCGTCTTTCAAGGCGCTCTGAGTCGTGGTAGGCCGCCAGATCATTAGATCTTATTCGCCCCAACATTGCAGCTAAAATTTCCTCATCCTAGCCGATGACATCCTCATTTCGATCCATCCGGACCAGTTCAGAGCGATCTTCGAAAGGTATTGTCACGCGATTTATCCGCGCACTGCGTTCGCTGATCGGAGGGGTGAATTTCGGTTGCATCAGGAAGTCACATACCCAACTGGGAAGCCGAGTTCCACTTTTGGAGTTCGGAATAGGAGTCAAGCGGCGTAGAATTACGGTGGGTAGTCTCCATAGGAAGTTGACCCACATAGGCCTCAAAAATTGGGTTGGTGTTGTCGGGGATGGCAAATTGCACATGGTAGAAGTCAAGGAAAGCAACCGTCTGAGCGCGGTCATCATAGCCTGCTTGTGTTGATTCAGACTGCGTGATTGAGTGACTCATTTCCTCTGTTTCCTTTAATGTGTGCGCAGCCTAAGCTACTTTTTCACAATTCTGATTAAAGCAGAGCTAGGTATTTTTACCAGCAGTAGTACCGTGGAGGGAAAAAATGGTTTGTGATTTTGCACTCCAAGATTCATTGCAATCGAAGTAGGGCGAGAAGAACTTACCTGGTCTTCATTATAACGAAGCTAGGGTTACCAGATGCAATAGTAAAAAATTGACATCTGGCCTAGTTAATGGCCTGACCATTGCCCGACTTAATGATTGAATCTACATGACTGAGCGTTTTATGAACCGCAACGACTCGGTCTTTTGGGTTTGCCGATTTTGTTATTCATTTCCTGGAGCGGCACCCGGAAGTGAATCAACCCGTTAACGGTTTGATTCATTGTTCTAGTGTTTCGTGTGTATGATAAAACTGTGAAAGCATTGCTAAAATCATTATTTCTCGCTCCAGTTGGCTGGACATCGGTGTACTTGAAGATTCTTGGCAAGATGCGGCCCCAGTGGAGTTCAATTCTGAATGACCAGATGTATGAAGAGAGCATTGCCAGAACTAGTTCTATCAGACACGAAAGATCTGGCGAGGGTTCCGAAATAAATTTGCGTATCCATGCTCCAAACGCGACGTGTCGATTTAGGGCAGACTCCTTTTCCACCAAAGAGCCGGAAACTCTGGAGTGGATCGAGCAGTGGGGGGGAAATGGAGCTTTTTTCGATGTTGGAGCAAATATCGGGTTGTATAGCCTCTACTTTGCCAAGTTATTTAGTGACCAAGTATACGCATTCGAACCATCCGCGTTAAACCTTGGACTACTCGCTAAGAACATCGCACTAAACGAATTGAGTGATCAAATTGTGGTTATGCCAATTCCGCTGACTGCGAGTAATGTCACAGATAGCCTCACCTTGTCCCAGACTAATGAGGGTGGAGCGCAGTCCACATTTGGAGCCACATACGGTCATGATGGGCTTTCCCTCATAAAAAAGATGACTTATCGAATGCCCGGATGTAGTTTGGACTTTCTTATTGCGAGTGGGGTTGTTCCCGAATTACCGTCGTTACTCAAGATTGATGTGGATGGGATAGAACACTTGGTCCTTGAAGGGGCGCAGGCTGTCTTGCGCTCAGCATCCCTGCGTTCGATACTTATTGAGGTAAATGATGAGTTTGTGGAACTCGCATCAGGAGTCAATCGCCAACTACTTAATTCGGGGTTTAAACTGGATTCTAAGCGTCATGGCGACATGTTCCAAGAAACTAAATTCTTACATACATTCAATCAAATCTGGGTGAGAAATTGATTATCACTAACTTACGATGAGCAAAGGAACCATCTGAGAAAAATAAAGTCGGTTTCTATCTGGACAATTATTCTTCCACGCAATTAACGCGGGCTTGTAAAACTTGATTTGCTCCTCCGAAAATAGGGAGTGAAGACAACTTATCTGCGTCGAGACAGTTAATGTTTTTACCTCTTTATCTCTTTAGCACTTTAAGGCTGAGGGACATTGGTCCTAGATGAGCGCGCTTCCTCTTTTTTAGTTTGGATGCTTCTCACCTGCTCGACAAGTGATGGCGGCGAATGCACTAAGAACTTCGTGTGCTGGTTTCCGCCTAACCCTTTTCGCAAAACTGCCGCCGCAAATATACATTCTTTAACCGAGGTTTGTGCAGTTTCTGAAGGGCTGCCCCAGTAACCAAAAACATCGACCTGAGTAGCACCCAAAGACTTGGCAAATTGAACTGCTTTGGGAACCGATACAATTATAGAAGGTGCGATCTCACTTCCCCCTCCTGAGATCGGAGTCGTGGATTGAAATGAATCGCTAATATTTTCTAGTCAAATGCGCGGATGAAGCCGCATGATCATGAGTAGTACACCGCCGTCTGCAACAAAATTCCATGCGGCCCGGATATTTTCGCGAATCTACTCGTTCCAATCCACAGCACTCAGGGACACGACAAGGTTGAATGTTTGAGCCGGCTCCAGCAGCGCCACGCCTTCCAATCCATCACCGGCGATGACACGCCCACCGAAACCTTCAACTAGACGACCACCAAGTTCAGCCGCGTGGGCATGGATCTCAAGACCAGTGTATTGCCAACAACCAAACTGTTCATTGAGCGCGAGACCAAGTCCACCACAAGCGCACCCAATGTCGAGGATCGTCGTCGTGGGTCCAGGGGCTACTAAATCCAGCGCAAGCCGTTCGGATGGATAAAAGTGGCTATATTTGAACCGATTATGCGAGTAGTAATCCGAGAGCCCCGGACTGTTGTAACTAATGTTCATGTACTTTCCAGCCTCGCCAAGAATAAAGCCATGAAGCACAACCTACTCCTCACCAAAACGAATCAGTGACGCGAGTAAAGCCTTCCATTTCGTTGCGCCACCTTCAAGGTGCATTGGATATATTCCTTCTACTGACCTTGACATCACGACAAAGTTAGGGCTCCAAAGAGAAGCATCAACATCCGTTGCGTTGCTCACATGTTGCATTACTGGTCCATTTTTTTTGGGAGGTTCCCATTGAATTGGCGGCCACCCCTAAACATCGGGAGCGGAACCGCTTGCAAATTTTCATCAAGTGCAGTGGAACTGACATTGCTACAAAGCACCGCACGGCACCTGGCTAAGTCCTCTTCCACCGTATGCGCTTCTGAGCGTGAAACCCCAAAGAGTGGCGGTCGTGGGCAGCGAAGGGTATGGATGTTGTGAAAATATTCGTCATTCTCAACCTTCTCCAACGTCTCACGACCACACCACCCTACAAGCGAAGTCCCATTTTTACTTTTACCGCAGCAGTGATTCCCAGCAAGTCACTTATCACTACGTCAGATTCATCGAACTTGGATGAGGCTAAGGGGGAGACCTGGATAAATTGCACGTTAGTGGCGATAGCCGCATGCAAATCCTCGCGGCTGTCACCCACCAGAATGCATGCGGAGGAGCGATAGCCACGCATTGCGATAACTTCTCGAACCGTGGACTCCTTCTCCGGAGGCCACCCGTGAACGGATGTGAAGAATTTGGCGATATTTCTCCGGTCTAGGATGCGCCTCAGCTCATCGGTCGGTGTGGCCGAGACGGCGTGAAGTGGAGCCTTTTCAGACCACTCCTTGAGTGCGGCGTGCGCCCCTGGGATCTCTGGAGCTGCCACAACCCCTTCAAAAACCGATGCGGAGAACTGGCTAATGCGGTCAGAGACCTCTCGAGTCGATGGTTCACGACCGACGATTAAGCGGAAAAGACGGGTAATTTTTTCACTCCTCGTCACTCCCCCAAGTGAAAGGTGAAAGGCGATAATCTCTTCCCGCGCCTCTGGATAGTCGCTAAAGGCGCTGCTAAAGGCTTCCCCCTTTATGGCAAGCGAGTCAATAAGCACGCCATCGACGTCAAAAAAGATAGCTTCAGGTTGATTGAGTATGGGCATAGCTACTCGTCACCTGAGATGGTGGTCGCCCGCCCGGTTACGTAGGTGCTCTGTTTAGACCCAAGCCAGAAGATGCAGTCAGCTATTTTGCGGCGATCCGCTGGTTGTTGTTCAGGCATGGAGATTGCTCGTCCAATTAAATTTCGGTTAGAAAATGTTGAGTTCCCCTTCGTGTTTGTGACTCCAATGCGAACGACGTTGGTAAGTACGTTGCTCGTAGCCCAGTCACAGGTAAGTCGCGGGATAAACTCGCACGCGTGGTTGACTATAAAGCGTAGGCGAAGGAATCCATCGTTAAGGTACTTTTGATTCAGGGCAAGACCAATGTCTGAACTTGCACCCGGTAATAAAACTCTACGTTTATGTTCTTCTTCACTCACGATTTTAGTTTAGGGCACTCCATGTGTGTGATCGCGAGAAGTCGTGTGTTTGGGAGGTAGAGCACGTAACCTTGAGCGACGGCCCACTCCCGTGGTGCCGTGTCACAGTGAAGCGAGCAACGCATACCACTTAGTTAAGCCACCATCCAGGTACATTGCGTAGGGCTGTTCCGTGGATCTTGCCCCCGCGCCAAACTCAATTTTTCCAAGAGCAGCAGCCACTTCGGCCGCGTCATTCACGTACATGACAGTTGGCCCAGCCCTCAATGGAGACCCATTGAGCACACGGCCGTCCCTAAGCATTAGAGTCGGAATTCCCTCAAAAATTGCATCTAGCGATGCAGAACTTACGTTGCTGCAGAGCGTCACGTCGCATTCGGCTAGGGCTTCTCTGGTTGTCTGTACTTCCGAAAGTGATACCCCGCTTGGAAGGCTTTCCTTCAAAAATGGCTTTGCAGGGTGTGGTCGAAACGTAAAGGTCCACTTATCACCAGCGAAAGGAACCAGTTCTTCAAGGATCTGGAGTTGTTTTGCACACATCGAAACGTCATATTCACCGAAAACAAGAAGCGTTCGGCTATTGAATGCACGGGTTCGATTTTTTGACGAGTCTGCATTAGTTGAATGGCGGGACCAGAATCGTAATGCCTCAACTTTGCGGATCTTCGAGGGTTCCCGTCCGTTGGCAATCATGATGGCTTCACTTTTTGGATCGATAACGGCAACATCGGAGGGAGCGGGCAGTGTTCGACTGTTCTCAGCACTAGACCCGGAAAATCCAATCGCATATCGAAGATCCCAAGTGCGTACAGGCACATGCGCCACTCCAATGTTTGGGCCTGCATCTCGAGCCATCCGTGCCCAAAGGAGCGCCATTTCCCAAGGCTGGTTCTCCATTAAGTAGATACATGAACCCTGGCCTTGCTGAAAGGGGAGCGCCTCACCAAAAAGTGAAAGCCACAGTGCGTTCCTGGCCGCTCCTAAGCCCTGAAAATCTGAATTCAAGCGAGAACGGACTAGTGGCGAAACGTCTAACCCACTCACGGAATCTGCCCAAGGAATTCGAGTTGCGAGCTGTTTTGTGATTTTGCGTATCCGTAAATATTGCACAACGGATTTAAATGCAACTGGCAGAGTCAAGTAGTCATGAAGAAGGAAGTGGCGCGAAGAAGCGTGGTGTCGATTCAGACCCCGGAGTGCGGCTCGCGCTGAGCGTACATTGGGGAGCGCTGCACTTCTTACGTCGATGTGGATCCAGTTAACCGTTGTCCGCAGTCGGGGAAGGATCTGGGTAAGTGGGCCCCAGTAGTTGGATGTGAAAGTACCGTCCCGCGCGGCTGTCGAATCAATATTGGTGAAGTAGTCAACGACGGTGAGTGCAGGATCCTCAGCGGTATCAGGAGAGAGTTTATGGCGATGCCAAGTGAAGTAGCGGAGATACTGCAGGGCTAGGTAACCAATCCCATTAATAAGATGAGGAATTTTTCTTTCAAGGAGTGAGCAAGTGGTGTGGACGTGCGATTCATCGATATCCATCCTGTGTCCGTGAACGAATGTGATTTTACGTTCAGTTTCGATGCACCATAGTGTGAGAATCTTCTCGAACTCCGCGTCAGCGTCGTGCACTTGCAGTTCTCCCACATGGTTGGCATCTGAGATCTGGACCAGGGCCCAGAGGCGCAGAGTTGCATAGGCGATGGATGTTGGGTTGAACGAATAATCCGAAGGAATTGTCATCCACCAGTAACTAAGCCCAGGCCGCACGAGGAGAGCATCAACGACTGTCGTTGCGCCGAAGGAATTTTTCCCGACGGTTTCGAGCCACGACAAGTATCTGAGCTTCCAGTAGCTTGCGTTCTCGTTGAGCAGCTCCGGAAGCGAAATATTGCCTGCCTTGCTCTTTTGCTCAGAAATGTATTGCGCCCAATAGACCGAGAAGTGTCCGGGCGGTGGTGTGCCCTCCGGAGAGCACCACAACAGTAACTTCTTCATCGCCTCCTTATGATACTTGAATAAAGGGAGATAAGAACCGCAGCGACATGACACGGCGCACCAATGTAGCCTTGGGCTATGCGAGTGTTGATTTCTGGAGCCAACGGACTGTTAGGTCAGCATTTGGTCCAGAGCCGAAGTCAAGAATTCGAGATTCTCGGAATTATTCGCTCCAAGAATTTAACCGGGATTCGAGTTGAGTGCGAAACACGCGAATTAGATTTGACACAATTTTCCGAAGTCATTCAAGTCCTTGACACATTTGCACCTGAGGTAATTATTCACACGGCTGCTGAGGGGCGTGTGGATGCAGTTCAGGAGCGGATCGATGAATTTAGGACGCTGAATGTAAAACTACCTTCGCTTCTCAGCAAGTATGCCAAAAATTCAGGCGCACAAATAGTGCATCTGTCTTCCAACGCGGTGTTTGGAGGCAGGGCCGAAAGCTACTCTGACTACAGCGGACTGGACCCGATCAATGATTATGGAGTTCTCAAGGCGGAAGCCGAACGATCAGTCATTGAGCAGAATCCCGGTGCATTAATAATTAGACCGATACTTATGTATGGATGGCCACAGCCGTCCGGAAGACAAAACCCAGTCACTTCGTGGATTGCTAACTTGCGGGAAGGTAAAAAGATACGCGTGGTCGATGACGTCTGGACAGAACCATTAGCAGCCTGGGATTGCGCAGAGGCAATTTGGTGCGCTCTGGATACAGATATGTCGGGTCCTTTAAATGTGAGTGGTGGTGTGAAGATGTCATTACTTGAGTTTGCACACAAGGTAGCGTCTGTTTTTGAGTTGGATTCGTCCCTAATCGAGCCTGCGTCAAGTGGAGATTTTCCGACCCTTGCTCCAAGGCCAGGTAGCACCTCCTTTGATCTGAAGCGACTCACAGAAGAGCTGCGCTTTCATCCGCTCTCTCCTCTGGAAGGACTTGAGAAGCTAAAACATGACGAGCCTGCGATGGGGCGCTAAAACAATGGAATCAGTTTCTCGCCCCCTAGTTTCTGTGATAATTCCCACTTACAATATGGAGCAGCACATCGCGGAAACACTGAATTCCGTTCAGAGCCAAACCCTTGAATCGTGGGAAGCGATCGTGGTTGATGATTGTTCGACGGATTTAACAGCCCAAATCGTGAATAACTTTGTGGAGCAAGACCCACGGATACGATATTGTCGTCTGCCGAAGAACAGCAACTTGCCTGCAGTACCCAGAAATTATGGAATCCAACAGGCTCATGGAAAATATGTCGCTCTACTAGATCACGATGATGCATGGAACCCACAAAAGCTACAGCGACAAGTCCAAGTCCTCGAGGAAGATGAGGACCTAGCAATGGTCCACTCTCAGCTGTGGGTTGTCAGAGATGGGCGGAGATTTTGGGGAATTTTCTATCTGCGATCACCACGGCAGTGCATTGCTGTTGAATCAAGTTTGAAATGGCGTAATGTAATTCAGTGTTCTGCTGTCATGGTCCGAAAGGTTGTCATCCAAGACTTGGGTGGTTTTGATGAATCACTCGAATTAAGAGCGGTCGAGGACTATCATCTTTGGTACCGTATAAGTCAGCAGCACAGAATTGCATTCATAAGTGAAATTCACGGGGTGTACCGCCACGATAAATCGAGCACCTCGTCCATCGAAAACATGGTACACCGGCTGCAGAAAGTGGATCAGGCCCTCGGAACGCTAACCTCGGCGACCAAACAAAATTTTTTGCGAAAAATTATGGCGAAAGCACTGAACTTCCCCAGTGTGCTCTATTTTCTCATCCTCGAAGGTCGTTACCGACAGTATGTTGGTTCTTCACCAAGATGTTGGTAAAAGTCCAAAATCTTGTGCCAGAGAAAATTTCGACCATAGAACTCAACAACTTGTTGTCGCGCGGCATCTCCCAGAACTCTCAGTTCAATCCCACCTTTCATGATCTCATTCATGGTCGAGAAAAGTATCGAGGAGTTCTTTATTGGAATAAGGAACCCATTTACTCCCTCGATTATGACCTCATTGCATCCATTAATGTCAGTTACGATCGAGGGTAATGACATTGCTCCCGCTTCAATAACGGAGTTGGGTAGCCCTTCGCGGTAACTTGGGAGGACAAAGACATTGGCTGCCGCGAGGTAAGGTCTCACGTCAAAATGCCATCCGATTGCATGGATCCTGTCTGAACAAGCCATCTTTTCTCGAGTTCTGATTGGGAGTGGGGTTAGTTTTTCTTCTTGTTCGCCAACTAGTAGTAGGTCTACATCGAAATGGGAATCGGCAAGTTCAACGAATGCCTCGATCAACTCGATTATTCCCTTGTCGGGCACCAATCTACCGACATAGACGAAAACAGTATTCTGGTCGGAAATACCCAGACTAGTGCGAACATTGTCATTGTCATTGTCATTGTCATTGTCATTGGCAAGGCTGTAATGGTTGATGTCCACTCCATTGATCGAACCGTTGCCTATAACCGTAACGATCTTCTTAGTAAGACGAGCATGGACAAAGTCTCTGAGCCCGAAACTATTGGATGTTAAGGCAGTCGCATTAAAGTAAGTGAATTGCTCGGCAAGTTTCATGAGTGAGCGCCGAATCCCTTGAGCTTCCATCAAGGGCATCCCCACTATTCCGTGAACTCGCCGAGGAACCCGGGCCAGACGGCCCGCGATCATGGTCACGAGTCCGGCCTTTGGGGTGTATGACTGAATTATGTCGGGTCGATGTTTCCGCAAGAGCCTGAACATACGCCAGATCGAAAGCAAATCGTGTAACGGTGCAATGGTGCGTCTCATTTCAACCGCTTTCCAGCAGACACCTTCTCTCTCGGCCACGTTGGCGATTCTGTCGGAGGGTGAGCTCACGATCGTGACGTCGAAGTACTGGTTAAGAAATCCCGGTTGCCCTTCAAGCAACGAGTCAAGCGAATCAACAACCGTAGTGAGAATCCAGAGTTTTTGCTTCAAGACCGTACCTGAGTACTCAAGTACATCAACGGGTCGAGAAATTTCTCGACATCAATGAACTGCGCAAGCCGTTCAGTATTGGCTATACACGCCTCCACTTCATCACGAGTGACGTGTTCAAGTTCCACTTCGATTTCGTTGCTACGAAGCACGTCAATAAGTTCTGTTACGCAGATCCCTTTTCCCCTGCCGATATTTATGACTCCTGGATTCGCACCCACAGTCAATTCCAGATAGGTCTTGGCAGCATCTGTCACGTGAGTGAAGTCACGAAGAGAAGCACCTAAATTTATCACCCGAAATGGCGACGATGATTTCGCTGCTTGCTTCAACCTATGGATTACTGAGAATCGATCTTTGCCCCCATAAAGGTTGAAGGGTCGAACGATGGTGTAGTCAATGCCGTATGCCTGTGCGAAACTGGTAACTAATTGTTCGGCCGCAACCTTGAATGCACCGTGTATTCCATGTGTCTGAACCGCGTCGCGCTCTTTGCAATTCGCATTATCACCATATACAACAGCACTACTAGTGTAGATCATTCTTGAGCATTGTGAAGATTTCGCCCATTCCAAGGTCCGCGCAAGGACCCCTAATGACTGATTCAGATACTCGACCGGGTCTGAAAAGTCCGACAACTGATTCGCAGGTTGAAACGCATTTACAATCACAGGCAAATTCTTGGGCATTAATATTGAGGCATCAGGGTTTAATATTTCTCTCGAAGAGATGACGGTGGCGTTTGAATGATTCGCGATAGTGTGCGTTAAATTACTTCGAGCACCAATAATCACTAACTTTTGACGTTTATCCTCGGTTGCTCCCACAGAGTGAAGCCTAAGGGATCTAGGTCTTTGAGCGGCCAACGCCCAAATGTCACTGTACCGCAACCTCCGATCTTTATGGCTGATTTTTCTTGAGGGGGGCATGAGCAACGTGAGAGGGATCAAAAATAATTCTGGATTTCTAACCAATTTGTTTCGTGGATACTGGATGGACCGGGAAGTGACAACTGGCTGACTCGTGAACTGGTGATTAACTCGTGAGAGGTTTTCTTAGGTTCTTCTGTTGACGACACCAAGACCTCATGAGCCTTTTCACCAGGGCGAAGCCCAGTAAATTCAACCGAGATGTTTCGGCCTGATCTATTGATCATGTGTTGAGCAAGGTCAGCAATTTTGAGGGGTAAACCCATA
The DNA here is from genome assembly GCA_028825115.1 of Candidatus Nanopelagicales bacterium. Lineage (GTDB taxonomy): Bacteria > Actinomycetota > Actinomycetes > S36-B12 > S36-B12 > UBA4592. The sequence goes on from JAPKAV010000001.1 coordinate 179,076, forward strand.
TCAAGGATTAGGGTCTCGCCGTGGTTGCCGATTACTGCGGCTTGGAGAACTAAGTGAACAGCTTCGCGTATTGTCATGAAGAAGCGCGTGACGGCCTCATCCGTGACTGTGACGGGTCCACCGTTTTCAATTTGAAATCTGAAGGTCTCGATTACTGAACCTCTTGACCCGAGAACATTTCCAAATCGAACGGACACAAACGATCGTTTGGCGTCTTCGGGGACTCCTGCGGTGAGTTGTTCGGTAAGGAGTTTTGATTTACCGAGAATGCTCGTTGGGTCGGCGGCTTTGTCGGTGGAAATGTTGACGAAGTGAGTCACTCCGTGGTCCATTGACGCTTGTAGCATGCTAGCGGTACCACGGACGTTGGTCTTGAAGGCCTCCTCGGGGTGGCGTTCAAGGAGGGGAAGATGTTTCAGCGCGGCCGAGTGAAAAACAATTTCAGGCTGGGTCTCCGTGAGGATTTCGTCGATCCTCGCAGCGTCTCGAATATCAGCTAGGATCAAGTGCGGAGACATTAGGTGGCCTGTTCCATCAAGGGTGAGCTGAACTCGGTGAAGGGCGGATTCATCCCGATCCAAGAGAAACAGCGCAGTTGGACGGTAGCGTGAAATCTGCCGAACTAATTCAGAACCAATGGATCCTCCCGCGCCTGTGACAAGGACTCTTTTACCTCGAATGAATGCTGTAATTTCGGCCTCATCCGTGTTAATGGGGCGCCGCCCCATGAGGTCCTCTTCAGTGACATCGGAAATGTCACCTAACTTAACCGCCCCGCCAACAATTTCAGAGGCTGTCGGGATGATCGTTACCGACACTCCGAGGGGTCGCATACGTTGATCAAGGTCAAGAAGTTCCGCTGCTTGAATCCCCGCGATGGCAATAAGTAAAACTTCCGTCTCAGTCTGAGAACATATTTCCTCAATTTGGGATGAAGTGCCCAGCACTTTGATACCGGATCTTCGAAGGTGATGCTTCCTCGGATTATCATCAATGAATCCAACCGGTTGATATTCATTGTCACGATCGTTGAGCATCAGAGTGACGATCTGCGATCCAGCATCTCCTGCGCCAAAGATAAGGGTTTTCTTCCCTTCACGGCTGAGCAATCGTTGCTGGCGCGCTCCACGCAAAATGAAGCGGGCACCAAGCATGCTTGCCGCCGCGATCCCAACAGCGATAACAAACGTGGAGCGTGGCAACTCGCTCCCGGGAATGATTAGTAGTACGAATGTTCCCAAGGCGCCCACAAATACGCACGTAACAACAAGACCGAGAACCTCATCAAAAGAACCAACAACATATCGACCCTGATAAAGATGGAATGCAGAGCCGGCTGCGATATGGATCAGCGCTGCGATTACGCCACTGACAAGAGCTACAAGCAGTCGCGAGCCGCTGACATCGAAGTCATATCGAAATAGCAGAGCCAGCGGAACTGCCATAATCCATGAGAGAGCGTCCCAAGCTACCTGAGCCAATCGTCTTTGGAACCATTGTCTTTGGGTCATTGAACTTCCCAACGATAAATCAATGTGTTCAGGAACCTACAAGTATGGATCATGGGCTTTCCTGTCTTTGAGAAATGTTGCGGGCGCGCCGACCGCAACAGTAAGAGGTGGGATCGATTTGTGTGCGTACGATGCGGCGCCTAGCACGGAGTCGTGACCAATTTGCAAACCATGACGTGCCGTGGAGTTAATTGCTAACACAGCTCGCTCACCTATCGTCACGTTACCGCCGGTTCGGGCCCCTGGGCCAAGTGAAGCAAAGTCGCCCATAACACAGTCGTGTTCGATACTTGAGGTTGTATTGAGGGTGCAAAAAATTCCTACTTGAGAGGAAGTTCCAACTACAGAGTTCTGGTGAACCGTGGATCCTTGCCCGATTTCGGAATCTTTTGCAATAGATGCTGTGGGATGAATTAAAGGAGGGAACATTGAGATGGGGTAAGTTTTATTGAGTTCAAGCCATACTTCCTGACGTGTGAAATTATCTCCGATTCCGATCGCAATGACCGCATTTTTTGGTGCAAGGCCCTCGGGGAGATCCGGATAGGCGTTAAAACCCAAGAAGTTTTGGTAATCCGAATTCGGAGAAATGAAGGCCTGAATCTGGAAGCCAGACGCCGTGGCAATCTCGGCCAAGCTCTTCGCGTGTCCTCCGGTCCCCCAGACGTAAAGTTTCTTACTCACGAGTCGCCCTGTTCCAGAGTTTCACTACTTTCTTTTCGCCCGCCAGAGGGGTTCGTTCAAAAGACCCATATTTGGTGCTGCCAAAATGATGTAGATCCTCATGGAAATCCGATAGCACCATAGCGACACTCTAGTTGGTGGTCTGGCTGGAAATGATTAGAGATTAGGCTGTACCAGTGGATCAAGTTAGGGGAAGGCGTTATCTGTCTGCTCCAGTGGCTACCCCTAGAGATATCCACCGGGTTCAGGAGTCCTTGATTTCGGGCTGGGTTGCTCCGGCAGGGCCCGAGTTGTCTGCCTTTGAGTCGCAAATTGCGTCCTATGTAGGGGTATCTGAGGCGGTTGGACTGAGCTCCGGCACGGCAGCGCTGCATTTGGCCTTAAAATATTTAGGGGTAGGGCCCGGCGATAAAGTGTTGGTCCCCACACTGACGTTTGGGGCAACAGCTTTTGCGGTTACATACTTGGGGGCTGAGCCGGTCTTTGTCGACGTTGACGACTCGTGGAATATGGATCCAGATCACACCCGGCTGGCCCTGAAGACCTTGAAAAGTGACGGTATTCAGGTTGGGGCCGCGCTCCCCGTCGACCTGTACGGTTCCCCTGCGAATTACGGGGCGCTGATGCCTTTGTTCTCCGAGTTCGGCGTCCCGGTTTTTGAGGATGCTGCTGAGGGTCTGGGCGGTGATTTCGACGGCAAGAAATTGGGAGGCTTCGGAGTGGGCGGGGCACTTTCCTTTAATGGAAACAAGATCCTGACTACCTCGGGGGGCGGCATGTTACTGACGAACGATGGCGAGTTTGCATCCAAGGTGCGTTTTTGGGCTACACAGTCACGTGAGGATTTCCCCTGGTATGAACATGAAGAGATTGGTTACAACTACCGGTTGAGTAATATTTTGGCCGCCTTAGGCCGATCGCAATTGGAGCGAATTGACCAAACGGTGACTCACCACCGAGAGCTCCGTGAGTTGTATCGGGAGGGTCTCGCCCCATTAGAGGGTGTCCTGGTTCAGGCAGATCCATCGTGGGGTCGATCAAATTCCTGGTTGTCTGTTGTGACTTTTGATCCCGGGTTATATCCCGACGGTCCGACGCAGATTCGATTGGCGTTGGAGGAAAGAGACATTGAGTCTCGTCCAATCTGGAAACCCATGCACCAGCAGCCTGTATTTCGAGGTGCTCGCTCCTTTCTCAGCGGCAAGGCAGACTCCGTCTACTCTTCGGGATTGTGCTTGCCCTCGGGTCCAAGGATCACTGATCTAGATGTTGAAGAGGTGTGTTCGGTGATCTCGAGGACCCTCGGCCCGCGAGCATGAGACGTCTCGCAGATTTCATGATTGCTGGATGTGGGATAATCCTGCTATCCCCACTTATCGGACTTCTTTCGCTACTGGTGCGTGTATTTCTGGGTTCGCCAGTGCTCTTTCGACAGACCCGGCCAGGGCTCAGTGGGGAATCCTTTGAGCTAGTGAAATTTCGAACCATGACCGACCGTTGCGATCAAAATGGAGATTTGTTGCCGGACGCGGAGCGTCTAACAAGTTTCGGAACTTTTTTACGCTCGACGAGTCTGGATGAGCTTCCCGAATTGTGGAATGTGGTTCGTGCAGAGATGAGCCTGGTGGGTCCCAGGCCGCTATTGGTGGAATACTTACCTTTGTATTCGCCGGTCCAGGCTCGCAGGCATGAGGTTCGACCAGGTGTAACGGGATTGGCGCAAGTGCGCGGGCGCAACGAGTTGAGTTGGGAAGAAAAGTTTAAGTTAGATGTTTGGTACGTTGATCATAGATCTTTTCGCCTTGACGGCGCGATCTTGTTTTGGACAGTGAGATCCGTGTTACATCGGGAAGGTATTTCTGCCGAAGGCAACGTGACGATGCCCCCCTTTGTTGGCGATCACTAGATTTTTCTCTGCGAGATCGTGATCGTGTATTAACGTGCAAGACAAAATAACGCACCGTCTTGGATCGTTGGCCAATCAAAGTCAAAACAGCTTAGTGGGCCCAGTTGGTTTCCGTTGGGGAGCGCATGGGCGTACTGCTGGAGTCGTTCTATGTCGGGGCCGTAGAGCGCAAAAACGGTGGGCTGGATTTCCTTGATTCTTTTAAAGTCCTCGGGCCGAAGTTCCCTTGTGACCGAGATTCTGTTTTCTCCCCAGAACTGCATTCCTGCGGCGACATAGAGATCGCGGTCTCCTGCGAGCCAGTCACCATCAACGTAGGTAAGGATTTGGTCTTGTGGTGTCGTATTTGCAATCAACCATTCTTGTGCATTTAGGCTGTTGGCAAGTTTGAGTTTGATGGGATTGCTGTGGAAGGCCCACGCAAAAGGACTGGAGTAGAAAACCCCGATTTGACCACGTGAGTTTTGAATGAGCTGGGCAGATGCCAGAAAACCAACAAATGCAACGAGTAACAGTTTCCCATTTTTGAAGGCGATCAGGAAAGCCGTTGTTACAACCGCAATGGCCGCTGCAACATAGCCATTGAAGTGAATCGCTTGGAATCCGACACCGACCACAATCGTAAGGGCGATTGGGGTGATCCAGACTGGCGCGGGGAACTGGCGTGAAAAAGTAAGGGCGATTGCAAGGGACATAGGGATCCACAACATCGCCGTATAAAAAGTGGCTTGCAGGGTTATGCCGGCCATTGCAGGAAGAAAAGAAAAGGATACCCCGAGAGTTGTGAGGGCAATTGTGAGCGCTGCTTGCGTTTGGGGGGTTTTGTGTTTCCACCAGCTGAATGCAACAACTATGAACGCGCAAACTGGCACCAATAGCGACGGGTCTGATAGCCACACAGGTGATTGACTTGAAAAATTTGAGTAGTCGACTTTCGCGTTCCACGCCAAATAGGTCTGGAACCACTTCATGCCCGGGAAGAGTTGTGCTCCAATAAGGAGAAATGCACCGAAGGTGGCAAGAGCTGCGAGAGCTGCGAGCGCGCACTGTGTGATCAAATGGGAAATTCCTTGAGATGCTTTGTTAGCCAAGGATCGTTGCAGTGATGTAGCCAACCAGAGTGAACCGGCTAAGAGCGCTGCATAGGGGTTGGTCATTGCCAGCCACCCGAGCGCCGCACCAGCCACCAGAGCCGCTGTCTTTCCCCGAAAAAGTGCGCTGCAAATGGAGATAGATATGGCAGCAAGGGAGGTCGCTGTGACATAGGGATTGCTGAGGTAACTCAGAATCACGGTACTTGCGGTGAGAGTGCCGGTGAGCATTGCTGCTTGCGATCTTGGTGCATGGAATTTTCTTGCGGCAATGTAAAACGCGGTGATAATAATTGCCAGGAGTGTCAGTCGCCATAGAAAGTAGCCGAGCCACGGCCCAAATAGGTGGGTAAAAGCATAGGTTGGTCCGATTACTCCGAGGCGGGTCCAATAATAGGAGTCGATGGGTGCTCGGTCGGTGATTTGACTGCCAAAGTTGGCAAGGGAAAAGTAGAAACTAGAGTCGGGGGTATCGAGCCCGGCCCACTGTTGCGAGATCAATCCAATAGTGAGTGTTATTGCGGCGATAATGGCCGTATCGGGTGCGAACCTGCGAATCATGCCAGGTCGACTTTCGTTTTCCTCAACAAAGTTGTTCCCCACTGACTCATGTTTACCACAGATCTGGTCCCCTAACATCATGATTGCAGTTGGCAATCCCCAACTGTCGGGGATTGCGACCGTCAATGCCGAGGTGATCGCTTCTGTTGCTGCAGCGATGCTCAGCGCGATTCCCGGTTTGTGTTGCGATGACTAGTCATTAATGATCCAGTGATTAACGGAATCAGGAAAATCAATCGGTAGTCTTACCAAGGACCTAGCGGATGAGCAAAGAGTGTCCAGCGTTGGACCGGGATTTCGACATAAAGCTCAAAGGGTCGGCCGCAGGGATCGCACTTCTTAATTAGTAACTGGGCAGCAAGACGCTCCCCAGTGGCGGTGATATTGGCCAGGTCACCGAAGGAAACAGTCGAAGAATTTTTGGCTGGCACGGCTTCAATGCCCGAAGCAGTTCAGCTGTTCGTTCTGGTCACAGTTGTTGTCACGATTGCGAAGCAAGCGGGCGCGATGAGGGTGCTCACTAGTTCGCAGGGGAATACACATCATCAGAGCAGTAAAAGGTGGAGTTTTCTAGGGATCGATGTGCTTCACGGTGCAGTGAGCACAATGCTGGAGCATGACGAGAAAGTGGCCCTTAGCGAGAGACCGAAACAATTATCTGAGTTATGGGATTTGAATAGAAGTCGCCGATCCCCAGATTCACAAGTCTCGAGCACTGAAAAGGTAGAGGAAGATGATAATTCAATTATGTCGCGGCCATTAAGATGGGCCTGTGCGACGAATCATAGAGCGGGTCCCAGTTGCTACACCTGGTTTGGGCCTTTACGGCCTCCTGTGGCTGCTTGTTTTTACGCAACTTGACTACTCCACCAATACAAAAAATTCGATAGATTCCTTATGGCAAAGTTTGGGAATCGAATACCTGACGACGGACCCGTTGGGCAGTCTGTCGGTTCTTCACATTCAACCCTGGGGTGTAAATGCCCTGTACGCCCTTGACCTAGCTGTCACACCCACTTCACATATATTGCTCTTAATCGTGTATTTACTTGCCGGCGCTGCTTCAATTTTTCTGCTCGGTGCCACTTTGCAGCAGGTTGGGCTGCCCCGGGCATGGGCGATGGTTACTTGTCTCATCTTTGCGTTCCTCCCTGGAACGGTGCTTTACGTCTTTTGGCCCTATAACGTCACTCTGAGCGGCTTCCTCGGTATCTTGGCGGCATTTGGTCTTTCACTCATCCGCTCTCGTCCAGTGATTGGGTCTTGCGTTAGTGCTCTCGCGGTACTGGGTCTTCAACTCACGCGCGCCTCTTTTGTATGGGTATTTGTGATGTTGTGGTGTGTGTTTTTACTGGCGCTGCTTTTTAGGCGCTTCTCCGGACGACAGTTGATGCTGGCGACTCTCCCGGTCTTTGTTGTGATCGGTATAAGTGCGGCATCGCAGGGTTATTACTGGGCAAACTTTCGCTTGCCGGCCATGAGTTCGTGGAGCGGACAAAACATCGCTAAGGCGTTGATGACTTCGGGTAAATTAAATGTGACGGAATCTGCACGGCAGAAAATCAACCAGGACGCGTGTCTGACTTCCTTATTGACCGCGTATGAGACCCGGTCTTTAAATGTCTGGGACCCCGGCGGATTGATGCAGTTGCCCGGTTGCGAGCAACTGCTCGTCAAAGATGCCAACGCGATCCCTGCTTGGGATCAGGACTACCGCGACAGCGGTGAACTTAATTACAACTCGCGAGTGGGACTTGCCGCCTCTGGGGAATGGAATCGCATGATGACGATCATCGTGCTCAACGATCCGGTGCAGCTTGTTCGCATGGCTCTCACAACTAATACGGGACCTCGGTCCTCAGGAATTGGACTCTATTTGGACCCCTCTGACGAATTCCCATGGATTGATGAGCAACGATCCTTACTTCCATTGGGTTCAGTCTCCGGTTTGTTGAGCCTAGTTTTTGCACCGGCGCTGATTGTTCTCATTCTCTTGGGTATTGGGCACGCTCTGTTGGTTCGGGGCTCGTACTTACGCATGAATGTTGTCTACTGGGGCGTGTTAGGCATTGTCACTTTTCACACATTGGTCAGTACCTTGGCCGAATACGCAGAGAACATGCGTTTTCGAGCAGAGATCGACCCGTTGTTATTGCTGGCGGGAGTCATGGCGCTGTATGCAATTTCGCGGGGCACCCAAGAGCGCACGGATGATTCGATTAGTGTGACCTAGTGCTTGGATTATTCACGTGGTTCGGTTTGTTTGCCATCATTTTGGTTTATGGCGCCCCTATTGGGTTATTACTGACTCGTGATCTGCGCCCCACAACGATTCGGATCGCAATGTGGTCAGGATTATTGCTTTTGGTCACACTCAGTACTTTCAGCAATCTGTTCATTCCTTTGAAATCTGCAGCCGCAATTGTGGTGGTGTTAGTTGTAGCCGTATTAACGGTGGCACTTGCTTTCGTGTTGAGTCGCAGGCGTTCAATTCCGATTCTTCCACCTTTAGTGGGGTGGACTGCACTTTCCAAGGCGAGTTGGTTCCTCGTTGGCGTGTTAGCAGTAGTGAGTATTTGGTGGTTGGTGGCTGCAACTCGTGCACCTACCAACTACGACTCTGGTCTTTATCACCTTCAATCAATCTGGTACGCGGCTGATTTCAAAACAATTCCAGGACTTGCAAACCTTTATGCGAGTCTTGGATTCGGGAATTCCTTAATGCCTCTGACCGCAATCACTACCAATGGCCCAATGGGGCTTGAGGCCTACCGAGTGATTAATGGGTTCTTTTTCTTATTGCTGTTCGTAGAGGTGCTTCTTAGACTTTCGAGCAGCCGCCGTAACTCGGTGGGAACCAAAACCTTATTAATTGGCCTTGGCGTTTTCGTTGCTCCCATGATTTGGATGGCTGACTATTGGGTAATCAGTCCCACTTTTGACACACCGGTAGCTATTTTGACTCTGGTAAGTGTCGCTGCGCTAGCAGATGCGTTGACTTCCGGTCGCATGAGAAGCGTTGATGTTGTCGGTGTAATTGTTCCTATTGCTTTGGCAGCAAGCATGCGTCAGCACTATTGGTTCCTTTTTGCATTTTTTGCACTGATCATCTTGTGGGTTGCACTAGGCCGAAAAACTCAAGGAGTGTTGACAGCATTCTGGTTGTCGGTGGGTGCCTCGAGTGTTCTCCTTGTCGTGATGCTTGTCCGTGATTTTGTTTTGAGTGGTTGGGTGCTTTACCCGTACAAGATTTTCTCCTTCAATGTGGATTGGGTCGCACCGGATCCGACGGGGCTCATTAATTCAACGAAACTGTGGGCTCGGTCCCCAACGCCGGCCTACCAACAGATGGGTGACGGCTGGGCATGGGTCAGACCATGGCTGGGAGCCAACTTGATCACGTGGGTATTTCTAGCAATCCTAGGCTGTCTCATCCTTACGGTTATTGCGTTCTTTTTCGCTCGAAAGATTTGGCGACCGCGCGCCCTGCTAGTTGTTATGGCCCCGTTGTTCCTGTACTTGATCACGTGGTTCTTTGTGGGCGCTCCTCATGTTCGCTATTCGTGGGCCCCTTTGTTACTCATGGGAGCCGTACCTCTTGCTTGGGTGTGGCAGGCCATTGAGGTACATCACGGTGGTCGTTTTCAGCTGATGAACCTGGCTCAATTTTTGGTTGGGATTGAGTTGATTGTGGTTGTAGTAGTCGCTGCCACGGTGGCCTTGACTCGACTTGCCACCGAAATGCCGATGATTGCGGTTGACAAAGTGCCACTTAATTCAACGGTGGACCTTCTCGTTCCACAGGGAACTGATCAGTGTTGGAGTCACTTCCCGGTTTGCTCAGGGATGCCTGCTGCTGGACTAGCTTTGAGAGGCAACACCGTTGTGGAGGGATTTAAGCGCATTACTGGTTAATCAGGACCAATAGTTACCCTGACTTAGATTGTGCCGTTTTTGATCGCTTCTTCGATCCAAGGAATCACTTCGTCGAGCATCACGTTAAGGCTTGTCGTGGCTTCAAAGCCCAAGACCTGTTTTGCCTTGGTGACGTCGGGGATTCGTTTTTGCACGTCGTATTCGAACGGGGTGTCACAGGTGTAATTAAAGGGAACTCCTGGCTTGACTTTGTTCCAGATCACTTCGGCGAGTTCAAGGACGCTGTTGCCTTGGGCGGTGGAAAGGTTGAAGTCGTTATTGGTGGCTTCGGGGCAAAGCATTGCCGCGACGATTCCCTTGGCGAGGTCACCTCCGTAGGTGTAATGGCGGACCTGTTGACCATCCCCGAGAAGGTGAAGTGGATCTTGACCCTTAACAATTTTCTGCACAAGGTCAGGGACCACATGGCTCATGGCGAGTTCTACATTTCCAGACATCACTTCAATGTCACCCAATGCTTTGCGTTCGCCAATTCCAACACAGTTAAAGGGACGGCAAATTGTGTAGGGGACCTCGTACTGGTCCCAGGCTGCACGGGCAAAATACTCTACTGCGAGTTTCTGAAAACCATAACTCGACAGTGGCGGGGGAACGATTAGTTCGTCACCTTCTTTGGAAGGCCAACGTTCTGTCGACTCGAAAACCATGGAACTTGAGAGGTAAGTGACCTTTTTCAAAGGCCCACCGTTTTTAATTGTTTGAATTGCTGCATCGCAGGTTGAAGCGATAATGCGCTCGTTTTGGGCGAGTAGGTCATAGGCATAAGTGTGGAAGTAGGAGATTCCGCCAATGAGTGCGGCGCCAGCTATCACATGATCAACGTCAGCCATTAATTCAACCATTAGTTTTGTTTCTTCGACATCACCGCGCACGAAGTGGTACTTCGCATTCGCGTCAAATGATCGGGTCACTTCACCGTATTTCGTGAGGTTATCAATACCGACAACTTCGATTCCCTGGTCGAGCAGCTCCTGAACAATGTAACCGCCAATAAAGCCAGCACTACCGGTAACGAGAACCTTCACTCTTTTCCTTCTTTCTGCTTTGACTTTAATTGATCTATTGTTAGTGCTGGTCCGTAGGCGAACCGATACCACTTTAAATATTTTGGAATCCACTTTTTCAACATGAAGCGTGAGTCTCCAGCGTCTCGATCCAACCAGATTGTGGGGACTTCCGCGATCGGGCGACGCAATCGGCGAGCTTTTGCCACTAATTCAATGGCGATTTCAAAGCCAGAATCACTTTCAATACCGACTTCTTCAACGAATAAGCGGTTATAGGCCTTGTAGGAGTTAGTTGCGTCCGATGTGGTCACTCCCGCAAATATCTTGAGTGATTTGCCCGCTGAACGTGAAAGGAATGCTTTGAATCTTGGCCCACCGATTTGTTGTCCGCCGGGCATGTAACGGGAAGCGGCAGCTATCACGCAACCGCGACCTACCAGTTCCACCAGGGTGTCAATGGATGCGGGGTCGTCCGACCCGTCAGCCATTGTCACAATCACTACGGGAGCGATTGCTTGGGAAAATCCGTATTTAATTGCTCCAGCTGGACCGCGGGATTTTTGAATTTCGATCCTGACTTGAGGTATCTCTATCTGGATTTTTTGGATCACCGGGATCGTGGTGTCCTCCACCGAGTCAACCACCACGATTACTTCAAATGGCAGACTGACACTTCGTGCAATTCGTGCAATCGAGGCATGGATTGTTTCTGACTCGTTGTAAGCCGGAATAATGATGCTGACCGCGGGAGTCTGGGTCATTGAGCTAGGCCTACTATTTTCCAAATGTCGAAAAGTGGTTGAGTGATTTCTAAGTTTTTGTAGGCCGTGTGTGGGGCGCCAATGACAACAATGTCACACCTCTGAAGAAGTTCCTCTTGAGAAACAAAGCTCAGGTCGTCAAACATGTGCGGATCCGCGCAGAGAACTTCTTGGGCGCGGAATCGCAGGATTCGGCGAAGCTTGTAACTTAAACTAGAACGCGGGTCGTCTGAGTCTCCTTTAAATGCCATACCGAGAATTCCCACGGTGAGAGTGGAGAGATCGTGTTCTTTTTCCATTTGCTCTACTAGGAAAAGCGGCAGGCCTTCATTTACCAACATCGCGCTGTGACCTAGGTGGAAGGCGTTGTTACTAAAAGCCGCTAACTGCATGGTGTCTTTGAGAAGGCAAGGACCGGCTGCAAAACCTGCTCTAGGGAGATCTTTGGCGCGCGGGTAATTGTGGGTGATCGCGTGGCGGACGTTTTCGTAGTCGACGCCGGCATTTGTAGCCATCACGTAAAACTGATTCGCGATTGCAAATTTGATGTAACGCCACGAATTAGTGAACAGTTTTGCCAGTTCGGCTTCCTCGGGGGTGACTCGAACAGGCTCAGCGCCGAGTTGAGTAAAAAGTTCTTCTGACCGAAAGAAGGCGGATTCTGTTCGGGCACCAACCACCTGGGGCAGACTGGAAAGCTCCTCAAGAGCGAAACCCTCAGCAATGCGCTCTGGACAGAACGACAGGTCAAGCTTCTTACCTGACTTAGCCAAGTGATTTTCAATCTTTTTGGTCACTCCGGGGAAAATGGTGCTGCGCAGAATCATGAGTTGACCATCACGCATGAAAGGCAAGCAGTCATCAATTGCGTGAACAACCGCGTCGGGTTCTGGGTTGAGGTGTTCGTCAACCGGCGTACCAATTACGACAATGATCGTGTCAGCTTCAGTGATACTGGTGGGATCTGTTGTTGCTGCAAACGAGCCGGCTGCCAGGACCGCGGTCAAGAGTTCGGTGGTATCTGGTTCAAGAAATGGCATTTCGCCCGACATAACTCGCCTCACCTTGGCGGCGTCAAGGTCGAGTGCAGTTGTTTGTACTCCGGCGTTGGCCAAAGCAAGACCTAGTGGAAGTCCAACATGGCCACAGCCACCGACAATAACGACAGTCATATGACCCTCCAACATCAGTAAAGTGGATTGGAGCCTAATACAAGAGCCAATACGCAAAAGTGCTGGCACTCGTTTAACCGACTACTCCTTGGGTGCCTGCGGTCATTGATGCTCTGATGGATTCGACTCCGAATTCTTATGCAGACTGTCTCGGAGAGGCAATGATCAGCATTTGTTTTCCAAAAAAACACCACAACCACCGATTCCGCAGATAAATTCGCATAATAATCAAGGGAGGGTCGATCCTCCGGTGCTTAACGGTGTAGGGCAAGAATTGAGGGAAGACTTCGATTTTAACTAATCCCGTTAAGTATTCCGACCAAAGACGACTAACGATTCAGGGTTTTGGCTCACGAGAGAGTAAATACTTGGCACTGCTGCCACGGCGATCAGAACTAGTACCGCGGAGAAGTAGTAGTGAGGCTTGGTTGATAATGCGATGAGTAATGACGATTGACCCGTCAATGTTGACATGGTTTGAGTCGGCGTAACTTACGATCCCGTCACTTAACATGGAGCATTCTGTTTCGTCGCAAAACACGTCACTCGTTTGAACGAAGACCGATCCCGGGACAGAAGTCACGGCTGCTTTGATTTGAGGGGCATATTGATTGAGGGCGTCATCAAATTCTTGTCGAGGTATCGTGCATTTCGGGTCAAGAAGCAGGGTTGTTTTGTATTTACATCGATACGGTTCGAAGGGGAAGCTGGGAATACCGTCTGTAATGATTGGGGTTTTCCCATTTGCGACCAAGGACCTTAGAGTTTCGGCTATTCCTTCACCATTAGTTCCTCGGAGTTCCCAAAATGCACTGAGAACTACTGACCTAATACTGGGCTGAGATCTTATGTAGCTAAAAATTGGGGTGATTTTGTCGTTGGATGTATCCGGAGTTCCCTTGGCATCAAGCCACGCAACGTTTAGGTCGGGGAGTTCAGTTATGAGACCGGGGTAAAGAACGTAAGCGTGACTGTCACCGACAACTACAAGGTCGATTGCTGCGTTTTCTTTGGATTGGGTGCATGTAATTTGTTCATCTGCTCTACCTGGGAATTTCGGTGGATCAAAACCGACGCAGGGGTAGTCGAATTTTGCCCGGACTGCTTCTATGGATTTGAAGCTGATATCCCCAGGGTAAATCTCCACCGTTGAGTTTCGCTGAAAATTGGGAATCCACTGGTGGGTCAGGGAGGCAAGCACTAGTGCGCTGATCGCGATGGGTATAGCAAAAATAATGGAAACGGTTGTGGCCAGGCCATTGGTATTGGCGGAACCAGTGGATCGGAGTTTTTGTTCTACCGTGTAATAACTGACAATTGCTGGAATGGCAGATAAAAGGGCTGCTGCTACGGGAGCGATCCAGTTCTCAGGCCAAATGAGGATGGCAAAGACGATAAAAGGCCAATGCCATAAATAGAATGAGTATGACCAGTCCCCAATCTTCACCATGGGTTTCGTGGAGATACCTTCGCTGATTCGGTTGGGGGATGTTCCGGCAACAATTAGGCACAGAGCCCCCACAACGGGCAATAGAGTCCATGGTCCAGGGAATGGTGTGCTGGAACTAATGCTGAAAAAGCCCACGATTATGAGGGCTGCACCTGCAATGGCGAGTGGAGCAGCATGTAATCGCGATATGCCGCGGCGATCGATTCCCCTGATGGTTACTCCTGTTAGGGCGACAAGTGCGCCAACTCCGAACTCCCAGATTCGCGTGGCCGGACTGTAAAACTCGATGAGCCAGTCGTTGCCGCCGAGTAGATATCCGTAGCCGCGTGAACCAATTAATGCGAGTCCGAATGAAAACAGCGAAATCAGTGCAACCAGGAGCGTAGCTGCGTGTTTTGATGAACGTAATCGGGCGATCGACCACACGGCAACGAGAAGTGCTGGGAAAATAAAGTAGAACTGCTCCTCAACCGAGAGCGACCAGGTATGCAGGAGCGGATTGCTTTCAGATGGAGCGTCAAAATAGTTTCCTGTTGTATAGGCAATGACAATATTGGCTGCAAACAACATTGCGCCCAGACCAGTTTGAGCAGCAATCTGCTGGGGACCCTGTGTTGAGAGTAGTAGTGAACTCGCTAAGACGGTGAACGTCACCATGACCGCTAAGGCTGGCATCAGTCGTCTGAATCGACGGACGTAGAACTTTTTCAGTGAGATTCGTGTGCCAGCTTTGCGCTCCCTAAGAAGCATCTCGGTAATCACGAATCCGGAGATCACGAAGAAAATGTCAACACCGGTGAATCCGCCGGGAATGGGTAGGCCAGCGTGGTAGGCGATCACGGCTAGGACAGCGATTGCGCGAAGTCCCTGAATGTCAGCGCGGCGCCGCGAAATTGGGATTTTTGTCTCAGATGCGTTGGCTAACACCCCAAGACCCCCCCCTGCTATCACGTGCCGACGAATTTTGCGGTGAGAAAATCGATTCGTGTGTCATAAGATCTTAACGCACAACGATCATGTGGTCTTTGAAGGTGCACTTGGTGAAGCATGTGCGGCTTGTTTGCCTACTTGGGCCGTTGCAACAGGAATTGTTAGACCAGCCAGTATTGCGAAAAGGAACCATGGTGCTTGGTGTCGAGCAAGTTCGATTCCGTCGCTGGCCCACGTGAAGTAGATCAGAACCGCGAAACTCCCGGTCATAACGACCGTAGAAATGACAGTTAGTGATGAAGGTCTGCTGCGGAGACCTGTGAGAAGAGCCAGGCCCACCCCAATCAGCCAGGCGGCAATTAGCCAAATCCATGCAGGGACATCCGGTAAGAGCAGTGAGCTAACCTCGTCGGGGACGGCCGTCATTGGGCTGTAGGGGGAAATGATCATCTCCGACATGGATGAAGTCATGGCACTGAGTGACTCGGCGGGAAATTGGATAGTCCAATTGATCACACTGACCGGGCCGTTTTTCAGCCAAAGAAATGATTCGGGGCAGAGACCGATCAACTGGTCTCGAATAGCCGTCATGTCGGTCCACGGAGAAGGGCCATTCATGGCAGCGGTTAACGGCTCACACGCTGGCATGTTGTCATTGGCATAGGCCCGAAATGTTGATGCTTTATCAACATAGTTATGCATTGTGTAGATGTAGGAGTAGCCCTTGTCACCCATAAGGCTCAGCAACCGCCATACCGAAAAGGCGACAGCGGGAATAACCCCGGCGACTGCGCAAGCGAACACTGCGAGTGATCGATTTCGTCGTGCCATCGCAGAGGCAAGCAGCAATGAAGCCGGGAGCACCAGAACAACAAATTGCGGTCTCACCAATAGGAGCAATGTGGCGCTTAAAGTGAGAGCGGTGATCACAATCCCTGGACTTCGTTGACTATTAAAGGAAGAGATAACGGCAGCTAACCAAAATACCGAGAGACTAAGGGTTAACCCTTCGGTTGCAAGCAGGGTTTGCCACGACCAGAAAGGTGCGGTCATAGAAACGAGAAGAACTAGTGTGGTCACGATTATTCCGACCGATCGCCATTTGGTCGTAATGAGAACAGCCCAGCTGAGTAACACAAATGCGCCAGTTGCGAACACAACTTGAATGAGAGTTATTAATCGCGGGTCTTGCACACTTTGATACAGAAAACTTGTGGTGATGCCGGGGTTTTGGGCATCAAAAATTAGAAAACCGAAGTAACGGTAGGTGTCACCCATTTCGGTGGCTTCGGAGACATACCAGGCAATCAAATTCCACAGCGAATAAAGAACACCGACTGTCGTTGCGACGCTTGCTTGAAGCGGACTAGTACGAATCACGATTTTTCTGAAATGAGTACTTGATGAGGCACCGCATAGCTGAGACCCCGTCTTTCCAATTGATCTTCTTACCTTCTTCGTAGGTGCGGCCTGAGTAGGAGATACCGACTTCGTAGATTCTCACTTTACGTTTTGCGAGCTTTACTGTGATTTCTGGTTCGAAACCAAACCGGTTTTCCTCGATAGGGATCGATTGGATCAATTCGCGCCGGAAGACTTTGTAGCACGTTTCCATGTCGGTGAGATTGATATTGGTGAGCATGTTGGAAGCCAAGGTGAGGGCTCGATTTCCCACGCTATGCCAGTAGTAAAGGACTCGGTGGTAGTCACTAGTGAGGAATCGGCTGCCATAAACAGCGTCGGCGAGACCAGCTTGTAGAGGGGTGAGCAGTCGTTGCAAGTCGGCGGGGTCGTATTCAAGGTCAGCGTCTTGGATCCCGACGTAGGGAGCCGTTGCTGCCTGGATGCCGGTGCGAATTGCTGCTCCTTTGCCTTGGTTCACTTCGTGGCGCATCACCGTGACCCTTGGATCGTTGATCGAATCAAGTATCTCTTGTGATGCATCGGTAGAAGCGTCATTGACCGCAATTACCTCGGTAACAAATGGTTGAGCGAGAACTCGATCGAGGGATTCACGCAAGGTATTTGCTTCATTGAACACGGGCATCACGAGGGAGAGGCAGCGTTCTGGTTGGCTCCCGGCTTGCGTCATGGCCACTACCTTAGAGGGACGCCGACTGGATTTGCCCCGTTGACTACCGCGTTCATGCAAATTTCGCCACCATTTTTGGTCAACCGGTGTTTCCACGGCTCCATGGCATCAACTACGAGAATTGAGTCTGTTCGCAGTGTGAAGTGATTCGAATCAAGGTGAGGTAGTTGATGCGCAGTTTTCGTTCGGGGATTCCAGAGACACTTCCTTTTACTGTTGACATGTATGAATTTGCGGTCGCGAAATGGGACATGGTTCCTTCTAAAAAGAAGTTCAAGGCTCTCGTCAGTACTCGCGCCCCTATTTGCCTTGATCTCGGGGGCGCAGAGTCAGGAAGCGGTGAATGGACGACCGTGGACATGACCAAGGAATGCGATATTTTCTGGGACCTACGGAACCCCATCCCTTTGCCCGCCAACTCAGTCTCAAAATCTACTCGTCACACCTCTTCGAACATCTCACTTACCAGCAGGGCCAAAAACTGTCGCAGGAAAGTCTGCGTTTACTCACGCCAGGTGGAACATTTTTGATCTGTGTTCCCAATGCTCGAATGTATATAGAGAGTTATTTGGGTTTGCGCGACCTGCCCGAGGATTGCTTCGGGTATTTACCTGCATTTAATAACACCACTCCAATTGATACCATCAATTATGTCGCATACATGAGTGGTGAGCACAAGTACATGTTTGATCAGGAGAACTTGCTTCACCTTCTCAGGAGTGCAGGTCTCACCGACGTCTCGGAACGTCCGTTTGATCCCACATGCGACCGGGCGGAGCGAGATTTCGAATCGCTATACGCGAAAGATACTAAAACCCTTTAATTGAGTAGTCATGCTGAAAATATTTAGGTATCCGAGTCAACCTGTCTCCATGGTCGATGTTGTTGACTGTGGATTTGTGCCACACTTCTGCTAAAGGTTGAATCGGCCTAGACTCGTGCTCATGACTGCCGGCAAAGAGAAGGTTGCTTTCTGGGCGCCGGCCATAGCTGTCTTTGTTGGTCTCTTTCTCTGGTCCCTTCACGCGTATCTGACGGTCCGGTTTAACAGCGACATTATTGTTGAGGCAATCGGTGTTCAGGACCTCATGCGGGATCTGTCGTGGGTGTGGTCCTACCCCGGGCAGTTACACGGTGGGGTCGTTGAGTACCCGATCATAGCCTTGGGTGAATTGATTGCTCCGGGGAACCCGTACGGCTTTACTTTTATTCGGATTTTTTATGTCCCGGTGACGGGTGTGTTGCTGGCGGTGAGTGTGCGGCGGGCTTTCCCCTCGGTGAACCTGTGGTGGTTTGCAGCGGCCGCAGCCGCTGGCCCCGCGCTATTGCACGACTTCCGGGCGATCAGTGACATTTACCCTTTCGGTTGGTTACTCGCGGCGATCGGGGTTTATCTGGTTGCCGGAAAGCGGTTCCTCTTCATTGGTGGAGTGTTCCTAGGTTTGGGTGTTTACGAGCACGCATCTGCTGCTCTGATGGCCCTGCCGTTGGTATTGGCCATAGCGGTTCGGTTCGTCTTTGAGATTCGCCGTTGGGTTCGCATTGCACTCGGCATTGTTATTGGGTTGATTCCCATGGCCCTGGCGCAATTCACACAAGGAGACAAAATCGTGGTGTGGTCTCCGGCGAAACTAGAGTTCCCACGAGCCATTGGCCTTTTAGGTCTGAGCGATTCAGGGGCTGGCTGGCCCACATCCATGTTGCCGGGGGCTTGGGGGATTCAGGACGGTGGAACAGCATTTCTTGGGGTAGGTATCGGCGTTCAGTTTTATCTCAATCTCGCATTAATTGTTGGTCTCTTGGTTTTCGTTGTTGTCGGAGTTGTTTTGATCCTTCGTGGGCGGTCCTCGTGGAAATCACCATTGGGGTTCCTGGTCATCACATGGATTAGCGGTCTGGCGCTGGCGTTGGGTCTTTCGGCGGTGGTGCAAACGGTATGGTTCTACGGGCTGAGTTTAGGCTTCTTGGTGTGGGTGACCGCAGCCCTTGGCGGTCGATTGGTCGCGATCCCAATTGTTGCGGTGATGGGTGCAATGAGTATTTACTCGGTATCGGTTATCGGGGGTGTGGTTGATTCAATTTCGTTGAAGTGGGATCAACAACAGGAAATTTCTGGGGTTGCCCAGTCGTTGATTGACAACAATGTGACAGTTATTTTTGGGGACTACTGGGAGATTTTGCCGGTAGCCTACGCGTCGGCGGGTGAAGTTCACCCGATCACCGCAAGTTTTAACCGTTTGCCACTGCCGATTGAAGTTGTTGAATCACCCGATGTGCTGGTGGGAGTTTCCTCGGGCACGATCGCGTTGCCCAGTGGGCGAGAGAGTTGGGATAGTTCGACCGCGGTGAGTGGATTAGTGTCGAAATCGTGCAGATTCATTTCACCTTTGCCGGGTAACTATTCAGATCTGGTTTCGCTGTATCAATGCCCAAGGGATATTTTGGTGAAAGGTATTGGTTAATGGGCTCGATTAATTTGTTGCGCCCATGGCAGATTCCCCTCTTGCTGGGATTTTTGGCCGCACTCGTTGGTCTAGTGAAATACGGGATTGGGGTGTTCCCGGTCTGGATATATATCCATGACCTGTCGGTGAACTGGGCGTATCCCTCACTCTCACCGCTCATGGTTGCCCCTGCCAACTACCTGCAATCCAATTTTGTTGATGAATGGTTGGCGGAGTTGTTCGGTTTCACCCCGGTGGTTTCCCATTTCACTTTTCATGTGGTGCTGGCAATTTTTGTGATCGCGCTGCCTAATTTACTTCAAGGAGATCCAACTGTATACGTGTGGCGCAATCATGGTGTGGTTGCAGCGGATGCACCAATCCGGATCGTATGGTCAGGGTCATTGCTGTACGGAGAATGGGAAAGTTTTTTTACATTAGATAATGTTTTGTTGCCACCCGAAAAATATGCGGTGTTGGGTTAATGTTGACGAGAAATTTCTCGGCTCGCACCGCTGGTTTTGTTGTGGTGGTGATTGCATTTACGGTGAACGTCGCCGCACTGTTGATTTGGGATGCACGCGGACTCTACGGCTTAAGTGGAGACGAACCACACTATTTGGTGATCTCAGATTCCTTGTGGAGTTTTCGCAGTTTTGATGTGAGTGCGGCGTACCTCAAAGAAGCGTTGATCCCCGACCTCTACCCCTTGGGACTACTGCCGGTTGACTTTGCGGGAACTCTGGGTAGTGACTGGTCGTGGGCGCACTACGTGCAAAGCTCGAACGGAATCTTCAGTTGGCACGGGGTTCTGATCGGTTGGATGCTCGCAGTTCCCTTTGGACTCTGTGGAATTCTTGGCGCAAAAATTTACATGGTCGCTCTCGGCGCCGGGATCGTGTGGGTGGTGTACCTGCTATCTGGGTTGATTTTCGATTCGGTGCGGGCCAGGTTCACGGTTTCACTCGTGTTGGCCTTAACCTATCCGTTACTTCTTGCATCAAATCAAATCTTTCCTGACCTGCCGGCGGGTGGTTTGGCGCTACTGGGTGTGTATTGGTTGGTCTGGGAAGTTAATGCGCGCTCTGCTGGCTCAATAAAGCCGCGACCAATTGTTACCCTTGTTGTTGCTTTTCTGGTGGCTCTGCTCCCGTGGGTCGGAATCAAGTACGCACCGATTGCCGCTGTTATTTTGATTGCACTGTTGATTGTTTCCCGTTCCAAGGTGTCGGTCGTGGTAGCAACTGCGATAAGTGCACTGCTACTTATGGCATTTCAGCGCTATGCCTACGATTCACCCTTTGGCGCATTCGCAGATGGCGTTGTTGAATACGGCTCGGAGTTTTGGGTGCGATTCTTTGGTTTGGTGCTCGACCAAAATCAAGGCTTCCTGTTTTATTCGCCGTTGCTGTGGTTGGGACTTGTAGGAATCGTTCCGTTGTTTCGCTTCTCGCGCCTTGTCGCAGTGGTGTGGCTACTCTGTGTGTTGCTGTTGTTAGTTCCTGGTGCCGCACACCCAGGTTCCTACGGTGGTGGAAGTTTCGTTGGCCGCTACGGCTGGGTCGCGGCGCTGCTGTTCTTTGTGCCAACCATGTTTGTGCTCGCGGGTTTGTCGCGACGCTGGCTAATTGGGGTATTGAGTGCGAGCCTGTTGTTCTCCGCATGGATTTTTGTGACCCAAGTATTTATTGGCGGAAGTTTCCCCGGTGGTCCGGTGGCACTGGATTTGTACACGAAGGAAACAAATACGTGGTTGGAGTCGTATTCGATTTTCGTTTTCCCACTCCAAAAACTTTTCCCTGCACTCTACGACCCGGCATGGGCATGGACTTATTGGGTGAACTGGATGTGGGTGGCAGTGTTAGTCGGAGTTATCGCAATTTCATGTGTTGCTGTAAGTAATCGAGTGCTGATGATTGTTTCGGGAATTGTTGTCGCCGCCATGATGGTGGCGGCTGTTGTGTCTTCCCCAGGAAATGATCGTGTCGTTGTCGAACAAAAAATTAGTGCCCAGGTGCCAGGGGTTGTAGCCGGCGGACCGACTTGGAATATGCGTGAGGGCGACTACACGTGGAGTATTGATTACCGCTGGGTCGGTGACGAGTCGGTGGGGGCTGTGGGGAAGTGGGAGTTGTTGGAAACCGCGGGAGGAACAACAGTGGCGGCCGGTGAGCTGCCGGCTACCACTGGTGAGCTCTCGAGTGTTTCGCAGGTAATCCCCTATCGCAGTTTCCAGCCCCGGGGTTTCACCCTGCGGGTGAGTTGGTACGGGGAGGGCGCTTTCGAGGTTGTGTCTACTTCGGTTTCGCGTTCCTAATCCTTCCCGGGTTTTTTGGTTTTTATGCGGGAACAACCTTCACTTCTTTGGTTGCAGCTGCTACGTACTCGGTACCGTTGTCGGTGTAGCCCGTGGGCGCGGGGTTGGTTGTGACCCACTGGGTTCCATTGTCGGTGTAGCCGGTTGGTGGATCGTTTTCAACCTGTTCGCTCTTGGTGTAGTTACTGCCGTTGTCTGTGAATCCGGCTGGTGCAGCGTCTTTTACCTGAGCGGTTGGGGCCAGACCGTGGAGCCGGCACCACTTATCGTTAACCCCGTAGTCTTCGAGGTTGTAACCGCTCGGGCAGACGTTCTGGGTTTCAAAGGAGGCAATGATCGGCATTGGTCCGGTGGTTTCTGTGCGATACGTGTAAGTGCGATTGGTCACTTCGGTGCGGTAGGTGTACGGCGTGTAGGTGTAGGTGTAGGTGTAGGTGTAGGTGTACGGCAGGGTTTTGGTGCAATTACTTCCCGTTTCAGCAAAGCCACTCGGGCATACATAAATAGTTTTGGTTCCCGATTGGTGTGTTGGCGCCGGTTGGGATGTTGGTGTTAATTCGGTAGGGGGTGTCTCGGTAACTTTTAGCAAACTCAATGGTTCCTCTTCCTCGACCATGAGGGATCGCAGTGTTACCGACATGGTTGCGGTAGTTGACAGACCTGGACCCATGGCGTTGAGGGGAGTTGCGGTAAATGTGTAGAGCAGATCAGGATTTATTCCGGAGACAATAATTGCCGTGCTTGTTGTCTCGGCATCGATCGTGGCACTGTTCATGTTCTCGGGGCTCATGTTCCCGGGGTTCACGCTCCCAGTTTCGGGCTTTGCGGTGACGCGGTAGCTCAGGTTGCTGCCACCGGTGGCTTTGGTGCCTGTGTGTTTCCAACTTAGGGCAACCGATTCGGCCAGGATGGTGGTTCGCACGGTCAGGTCAGTTATTAGGGCGACAGTATTTAGTACCGTAACTTTCGTTGACTGACCGAGTGAATTGAGCGTGTACTTCTTTCCTTCGATAAGGTTAGTAAAGACGGCAATGCCTGCATTGTTTGCCTTTTTTGATTGCTTTACCCCTTTGGCGGTGAGTTTCACGCGAGCTCTCGATTGAGTGATCGCTGTGATCTGGCCAGGCTTAGTGGGGGCTGCGCTGAGTGTGATTTTCTGGACCTGAGCACGGGTCCCTTGGGCAATTACAATCCCTCCGGGGATTGGCTCGGCAGCTGTGGCGCCACCGATTTTCAGAGCGGAAAGTGTGAGAAGGGCAATGGCTGCGGCGGTAAAAAGTTTGGTTTTCATGTCGATTCCTCGGTATTCCTAGTTGATATTTTCTTAACCAAGGCTTACCCAGTTTCACCGAGATGGAAACGAGAGAAATATTCCTGTGGATAACTTTCTAGCGTGCGCTTAAATTTGTCACTTGCACAAATCGCTCCAAGAAACGACTTTTTGGAACGCAGCCGGGCAACTCCGAACTGATCTCAATAGTGATTGGGCTTATTGAGTCTGTTTCCAGCGTGAAAGTTCCGGGGGCGGTGAGTCGCACTTGTTCATTAGGGGATCGTGACCCTTGGCTAATGGAGACGGTGACAGGGGTTGTGCTTTCTTGGGCGCACTCGGGGATGTCGATTGACCCCGTGATCGCGCTAATGGGAACGGAGGGATCCAATTGGGTTAGTTGGAAACTTCCCGTGGGCTTGGTGGTCCACCACCAGTAGTCTGAGCCTGTTGACCCTCGCGGCGAGATTGAGTCCGGGTCCGGTGTGAGTACGGGGGCATAGAAAGAGTTTTTATGCTCCAGATCCCATTGTGAAGGCTGCATTAGTTGGGCGCCGGGATTAATGGTGAAAAAAGCCCAGTACGGTTTGCCATCAGGGTTAGAAGTGAGAATCGGAGAACCGAATCGCTCGGTGAGTTCTGTGAGGACTCGAACTTGTGCAGGGCGAACAAAAGCACGCAGGTCAACGTGAATTCCACAGAAGCCCGATCGGGCAAGTACGTCGGTGGTTGCAGAGTCAGGGATTTCGGGCAGCGAGTTGTACCAGGCGGTAGCCGCAGTATTTTTCACCGCACCGTAGGTCCACGACTTTGTTGGGTTGTTTAGCGCGACCCAAAAATGTTCGTAGTCATTCATCTGCAACATCGTGCCGTTTTCTGGGTACTTGATTGCGGGTAGTTGCAGTACACCACAGTTCTGTTCATTCACGTTATCGATCAAGCCGCCGTATTTGCTCGCATCCTGAGTTGTCTGCGCGGCTGCGTCGGTGGCTTCCCGATAGATGCTGGTAAAAGGCATGATTTGAGTGACTATAGTTATACAAATAATTGCAGTAGCGATGACTCAACTTACTATTTTATGTTTCACCTGTTGCGACCAGTTTGCCAAGATTGTCGCAGCGAGCAGCAACACGATCAGCAAAATAAGTGGAAGAAACCTGTTCTAAGCGCGAATTTGCGGAGAAAGCATTGCCGCGAAAAGGTAGCTGGCGCTTCACGGGATAAAAAAAAGATGGAGGCTGCAAGCATTAACGAGAGTAAGCCAAGGTTGCGTCGAAGCGGAGTGAAGACTGCCAGAGCGATCGTGATCAACGCGATCAAGGTAATAACGGTCCCAAAGTTTGCGACCTCGGTGTTCTCCAAATTGGGTGCTGCGGCAAAAGCTTCGAGGATGTTGGAGTTTTATAAATTGAAAGAACCGATAGGGGCAGGGAGGATCCCGGCAGCCAGATTTCCTGCCAAAATCACCGACTCATATGGCAAACGAACCGCCAAGGGTGCGAAGGGCGGGTCTGCGAGTCTCGCAATTAATGATGGAATGTAGGCGAGCACAACCAGCAACGCAGTTGCGACGATAGGAACCGCGTTGCGCAGCAGGGATGTACCGCGTTGCGCAGCAGGGATGTACCGCGTTGACCTTGCGCAAGGTTCCATAGCCACGCGACTCCCATGAGTATTAAGAAAAATACTGCGAAGTAGATCCCAGACCAGGCTGTGACCAGCACGAGTGCCACCAGAGCCATACATTTGCTTACCGTGTTTCTTCGGCTGCGCATACGATCGCGCGTGAGCCATTTGTTGACCCGACCGCTACCAATCAATTGCACCAGGATGACGGCTGTAAAGGCACTGTAGAGAACCCCCCCAGATAAATGTGTCCAATTCCGCGGGAGAAATGAAATGGGATCATGGTGAATGAAATAGCAAGTGCTATCGCTAGAGGCCCACGTAAACCGGTTAAGCGGATCGAGATGTAGGTCAGGCCTCCAACAAGGGGAAAACTCAACACCAGTAGCAAGTTGATCCCAAGATACGGGTTTGCGAAAATCATGTTCACGAGTTGGGCGAATGAGTTTTGGGTCATATCGATACTGGGGAAGAGGTTTAAGTTCATGCCTAATGGGTAACCAAATTCCTTGGTCTTACTAAACCCAAAACCGTTCCATTGGTTAGCGTTTACGTAGGAACTGAGCATGTCTCCGGCGCCCCATGCGGATGTGATGTTGCGTAAGGCGGGAGCGAGGGCGATCAAACTGAGAAAAAAAGCAAGGAAGGCTGTGTTAGCAGCTTCCCACCACAATGAGTTCCTCGCACGAGTGGACGTTGAATTCGTCAAGGCGCCATTCGAGTAACTGTGAGGTTGCCGGTGGCAAATGTGACGCTGCTACTGAACACGGTAGTGGAAAGTGTGTCGTTGAGATTCTGCGCGGTCATTTTTGATTTCACTTTGAATGTCATGCCAGTGAAGACCGAGGTACGGATTGAATCACTACTCAGAAACTCACGCGACTCAATAGATTCGATCAGGAACATGGTGTCGTTAAACCCCGTGTTTAGCTTGCAATCGATTAAGCGTGCACGGGTGTCAATTGTGGGAATGAAACAACTCAGCGACTCGCGGGTTTTAATGTTGGTGAACTTGAATCCGCCGGCTGTGGCGTTAGCGGTCCTCGTTTTAGCAACAATCGGAAGTGAAATTCGAGTAGTTGCTGTGGTCACCGAAGTAGTGCGAGTTCCAGGGGAAATCGCTTCAAATGTGATTCCGGCAGACGTGAGTGCGGGCAAGATTCCTGGGCCAGTTGTCATGGCGAACGAGCCGGTTGAGTCTTGGGTTTTGGGGTTGTCGTAAGTGAAATCCGCAGCACCTGCTGGTAAAATTACGGCTCCGCAGATTCCAAGTAAAGTAATTGCGAGCAGGCCAATTGTTGCCAAGCGGGCCTTATGGTCAAAGATCGCCGTGGGTACCACGTGAAACCTCCAATGCTCATTGAAGTGGACGTATTTCGTTTCGCACAGGATAACCCGAACTCGGCTATTTGCAGTAGGCCTGGGTCGTGGGAGCCTAGGAAATTGGCACTGGCAGTTCCATCACGTCGGGTAATGGAGGATAATGGAAGTGTGTTAACCAAAGACGTGTCTCGCTTTCTCACACCGGTGCCCGGAAAATCATTCACCATGGCCCGGACCTTCGAGGGCACAAAATAGGTCAATGTGACCAGAACAGGTGCGCAGACGTGTGATTTGTTGGGAAATGCGTGCGATCCAACGTTACATAACTGTGTTGGCGTGGGGAAGTTTTCGATTCGGGTCCCATGAGCGCGACGGACTTCATCGAAAATATTCACGATGATGAAATTATCGACCGGGCCAGGATCGATTGCGTCAAGCGAGTCACCGGGACGGCGGCTCGATTTGATTTAGGGTTTCTCTTGTCTGTCTTATCTTTCTCGTTGCTCGAGGTTCGTGGTGAATTAAATAGTGATTCCCGTGATGCCACAGACCGAGAGAAAATGTGGTTCTTGCGTGATCGGGTAACCTAGCGTCGGGCGGCTGAGTCAGCAGGTATTGTTGACATACTTGTTGCGCGTGCTCCCTAGTGCGAGTTAAGTCAGGCCTGCGCCGCTCTTGGTGGACTACTTCAACGACCAAGCTCCCGGAGATTTCCTGCTAATATTGGGGAACGCAGCTGAACAAAAGATTTCGACACCATAAGGAATGGAAGTCAAGATGAGAGCGGCACTGCTTCTCGGGAAAGATCTGTGGGTGCCGCGGTGGCAATACGAAGCGTTGGAAGTTGCGATTAAGTCTGGCTTGGTGGTTTCCTTAACCGCTCACTGTCAGAATGACAAGAGAAGCAAACTCAGAATTCGACACTCGCTTTACTACTTTGTCGCAGGGCTCGGCCGGAGGAATATGTCTGCCTTGCGACGAATGGATCTGAAGAAATTGATCTCAGATAGCACCTGCTCCATCGGGTTTAACTCAGAATGGAGTGGGATTTGGCAAGAAATCCCCGACGGGGCGGCGGTTGAACTTAGCGACGTCGACGTTGTCATTCGCTTTGGAATGAACCTGATTAAGAATCCGGAAAGTGTAAAAGCACGTCTAGGAATCCTGTCTTACCACCACGGGGAAATTTCTCGATTTCGAGGCAGGCCCTCGGGGTTTTATGAATTATTATCCAAAGAAAACGTCATGGGAGTGACGATTCAAGAATTGAACCACAAACTTGACGCCGGAAAAGTCCGCGCCAGTGCTTTTTCTCGGATTGTCCCTTTCTCCTATGCCAAAACGCTGAATTTGGCTTTGATGTCGGGAGTTCCTCTACTTGCTCGAGCTCTCTACCAGAACGAGGCTGCACCCAGCAAAGCCAGTGAGGCGCTGGGGCCCCTCACGTTTTTGCCAAACAATCGCAAAATGATCAAATTCATTTATCTGATATTTCGGGCGAGAGCAGAACGTATTTTTTATGGCCTTTTTATTTACAAAAAATGGTGCATAGCTCATCTAAGTAAATCCTTAAATTTTTCCGACGATATATGCCTAGATGCTGGTGACTTATCTGCGCTTCCGGTGCCCAGTAACTGGGTGTTCGTGGCAGATCCCGCCGGCCAATTTGATGGCTCTCTGCTATGTGAAGGCGTTGTTAAGGGTAATAACAATGGTCAAATAGTCAGGTTCAAAAATGGGTCATGGTCAATCTTGGAACTCGGACTAAAAGGCGTGCATGCCTCATATCCGCAAATCGTCCGCGACAATGATGAAACATATTTGTTTCCAGAAATAGCGCAAGGGTATCCACCAACCTTGATCTCTTTGGACTCAGAATTCGGAGTCTCTGCAAAGATGAGACTGGAAGGACTTGAAAAACATCGTTTGGTTGATGCCACATTATTTAAGCATGACAACGCATGGTTTCTCTTTGGATCCCTGTGTGAATCCGCACAGGATCAACTAGATTTATGGACGGCCCCTAATATTTTTGGGCCATGGACGCAGCACTCTGAAAGTCCAATCGCCATAGACCCACGAGGATCCAGAATGGGTGGCCCAATCGTCATCCAAGATGGGTCTCTCTATCGATTTACGAAATCACTGAGTTGAGTGGTAGGCGTTACGCAGAAAAGTATGTCGGAAAAATTACAATCGGAGGTCTTTTTGGACCTCATACCTTGTTGTTGGCTGAAGCCGGCGGGGCCTACATCGATTACTATTCAGAGGTGTTTTCGCTCCTCGCGTGGTGGTACAGAGTACCTCAGCGAATCAAAAATCTTTTGAAAGTTGGGTAACGAACAGCAAGATTCTCTCTGCCTTATCACGAGCGTATTTTCTTCGATCTTGCGTGAGGTTAAAAGAGCCCTGGGACAAGGCATCTGGTCAGGTGCCGAGTGGGTAGTCTCCGATCACTGTGCAAAAGCCCTCACGGTCTCGGCGGCGCAGTCAGTATGGCGGGGTATAAGCTCAGTTCCAGAAACGGTTCAGGTAAATTGTTGTTGTTTTCTCACTAGTCGTTAAAGCGTTACGCTTTCACCATGGAATTGACTCGGAAACAGGTGCTGGTCAACACGCTCTCTAGCCTCCTTGGGCCTCAGCGGTTTTTAGCTTCGGCCGACACGATGGCTGGGTATTTGGTCGATTGGACCGGGAATTTTCGCGGTGACGCTCTTGCAGTCGTTCGACCCTCGAGTACCGGGGAGGTCTGTCTGATTATGGACCTGTGCACCGATCACCAGGTTTCTCTTACGGTGCAGGGTGGCAATACCGGCTTGGTGGGTGGGTCGGTGCCGCGGCTATCAGGGTCAGAAGCACATTCGAAGGACCAAGTTACGTCATCAACGGAATCGGACTCGGTTGACATATTGCTCTCCACTACCTATCTATGTTCCTTCGAGGACTTCGACCCGATCAGCGGTCACGTCACCGTGGGCGCGGGAGTGACGCTGGTGCAGTTGCATGAGTTCGCGCGGACCCACGATCTGGAGTTCGGGGTGGATCTGGCCGCACGAGACTCGGCAACTGTTGGTGGCATGACGGCAACAAATGCCGGTGGGATTCATGTGGTTGCTCACGGCATGATGCGCAAGCAGGTTGTAGGGGTTGAAGCGGTGCTACCAAGCGGTGAAGTGATCTCAACCTTGCGCGGTCTGG
>JAPKAV010000008.1 GCA_028825115.1 Candidatus Nanopelagicales bacterium
GATTTGGTTGTTGTTCCTGGCCATGCGTGGAACCTACGACCAGCGGATTGTTGGCGTGGGGACTGAGGAAATCCGTAGAGTTGTTACCGCAACATTGTACGTCTTCGCGGCAGTTGCTGGAATTAGTTACTTGATTCGGGCAGATATTTCCCGCGCTTATGCTTTTGTGTCGCTGCCGTTGGGTTTAGTACTGATCACGGGAATGCGCTTTTATTGGCGTGGCTGGCTTTACCGACAAAGGGGGCGTGGCGAGTTTATTTTCCGGACAGTGGTTGTTGGTGCTCCGGCGGCCAGAGCCGAATTGGGTAAGCATTTGCAACGTGATTCTTATACCGGCTTTGCAGTCGTTGGGGAGTTTGACGAACCAAGCGCCGAGCAGTTAGCTGACGATTCTTGGCTAACGGGTTTACTGGCTCAGCTAGATAGCTCGCAGGCCAGTGCTGTCGCCCTTGCACCCAGTTCGCAGATTGGTGGGGAAACGATCCGCCAACTGGCGTGGCTAATTGAAGCTAGGGGGATTGATTTGCTGGTGGCACCGGCGGTCATGGATGTAACCGGTCCACGATTAACAGTTCGACCCGCTGCTGGATTGCCGCTCTTGCATTTGGACGAGGCGCGACTATCTCGCCCGCAGCGGATTTCTAAACGAGCCTTGGACCTTTTCGGCTCTGTGTTCTTGATCGTCGTATTGAGTCCGGTACTGCTGGTCGTGGGGCTGACAGTCCGGTTCACATCGGCCGGCCCGGTGATTTACCGGCAGTACCGCATTGGGCGCGGTGGTGAGTCGTTCACCATGCTGAAGTTTCGGACCATGCGGTTTGACGCTGAATCAAAGCAGGATGAACTGCGATCTGAGCACGGGCTTGTGACCCCTATGTTCAAGCTGGATCAGGATCCTCGAGTCACTCGTGTCGGGCGCTTTCTACGACGCTGGTCACTGGACGAATTGCCACAATTATTCAACGTCTTGGGCGGGTCTATGAGCCTGGTAGGACCCAGGCCCCACCCATTGGACGACGTTAATCGGTACGAGTTGGCGGCATACCGTCGGTTGGCATTGAAACCTGGCATGACCGGCTTGTGGCAGGTAGAAGGTCGATCAGATTTGGAGTGGGCTGAAGCCCTGCGGTTGGATATCTATTACGTGGAGACGTGGTCACTTGCGGGCGACTTCGTGCTACTGAGCCGGACTTTACGGGCAGTTATTCGGGGCCAAGGAGCTCGCTAGAGAGGCTCCTGAGGGGTTTTTGACTCTGCGGGTACTAACGTTGTCTCGTGCCCGAAGGAAAGTCGCTGATCGCTATCCCAGCGTGGAATGAGCAAGACTCCATTGGTGCTGTGATTGCTAAAGTGCGAGAGAGTCGCCCCGACGTGGATATTTTAGTTGTTGATGATGGCTCCACTGACCAAACAGCCCCCCACGCGAGGGCTCTAGGCGTCGTTGTTGTCTCTTTGCCATTCAATGTCGGGGTGGGTGGCGCAATGCGGGCGGCTTTCCTTTACGCCCAGCGGAAGCAGTACTCGGCTTTGGTTCAGGTCGATGCGGATGGCCAGCACGACCCGGCGGATGTGGACCGGCTGTTGTCGGGGCTTGAGTCTGCTGACATTGTCGTAGGGACCCGGTTTCACCCCGACTCCATGTATTTCGTGGGTGGGCCCCGCAAATGGGCCATGGTGCTGCTGTCAAAGTCCTTGAGCCGCATGAATCGATCAACGATCACCGACCCCACCTCCGGATTTCGTTCGGCAGGTCCGCGGGCAATCGAACTTTTCGCCTCGGACTACCCGGCAGAATACTTGGGAGACACAGTAGGGTCGCTGTCCATTGGGATCAATAACGGATTGGTCATTTCTGAAACCCCCGTAACCATGTATTACCGGGCAATTGGCCGACCAAGCAAGAATGCTCTCTGGTCTGCCTTGTATCTCGGTCGGGCATCACTTGCTTTGATCGCGACGGTTCTTAAGCGCAAGAATCGCACGAGAGGGGATAAGGACTAATGGCCCCGAATCTAATCGCCGGCCTCGCATCAGTTGCCATTTTTATTTTTATTTTTGATTTGCTTCGCAGAGGAGTGCTGAAAGAGAAATACGCGGTGCTTTGGCTTTTCATGGCCGGCGTGGCCTTGTTCTTCTCCATATTCCCGTGGATTTTTGATTCGATTGCTTTTTTTCTCGGGGTCTCCCAACCGGTCAATTTACTGTTCTTTCTTTCGAGCGTGATTTTGGTGCTTGTGAGTGTTCAGTTTAGTTTCGAACTGAGCCGCCATGAAGGTCGAATCAGGCGGTTAGCAGAAGAAGTCGCGTTGCTGCGTGAGCAGTTGGAATCACGCGGACCCAATGATTCTTCAGATAATGGGAAATAGTGGTGACCGTTCGAGATCCATTGTTAATCATTGCTTTTAACCGACCCGACCATTTTTCCCAACTGATTGAGCGGCTCCGGGAAATTAAACCTGCACGGATTTACGTTGCGGTGGACGGTCCCCGTGTGGGCAGTTCGACTGACTCGGCTGCTGTTTCTGCTACCCGGAAGTTAGTGGGTTCCATTGAATGGACAACAGACGTTTACACGCTTTTTCAACAATCAAATCTAGGTTGTGGTTTAGGCGTGAGCACAGCCTTGGATTGGTTTTTCAGTAATGAAGAACGCGGAATTATTTTAGAAGACGATATATTACCGAGGGAATCATTCTTTGAATTCTGTAGCGAACTTTTAGACCGCCACGCAGGTGATCCGCATGTACTAGCTATATCTGGTTGTAATTTTGTTCCGCCAGAGTTCGTTACTGGTCGATCTGCGTATCGCTTTTCACGTGTTCCCCATATTTGGGGTTGGGCTACTTGGCGAGACAAGTGGGCCCTTCACGAACTTGACATTTCCAACTGGCAAGAACAAATGCCGCTGCGCAAATTGTGGGAGGTAAGTGGTAGATCCCCAGGCGGACTAGTTTTCTGGCGATCCATTTTTAACCTCATGGCGGCGGAAAAAATTGACACGTGGGACATGCAGCTTGTTTTCGCCGGCATGGCACGGGATATGTACACCGCGACCTCGAATGTGAACTTGATCGACAATATCGGTTTTGGTGAGGACGCCACCCACACGGAAGTGCAACCCCCATATCTGCGTCAGAGCCAGAATATTTTGATGCCAACTTCCCCTGTTTCCGTAAAAGTAGACGAGAAAGCAGATGCGTGGAGCCGCAAAGTAGTCTTTGGGGCGACAACCAAAGGCTTGATTGGGCAAGGTTTGCGTTACCTTAAGCATAAGACCCCAAGCCCGAAGTGGAGCGAGCAGAAATAATGACAATCTTAAAAGGCCGTGCCCTAGTTACCGGCGGAGCTGGTTTCCTGGGTTCCCACCTCTGTGATCGACTCTTGGGTGACGGGTACGAGGTGTTATGTGTTGACAACTACTACTCCTCAACCAAAGACAATATTGCGCATTTGCTTGATCACCCGCGCTTTGAAGTTATCCGACATGACGTGACTTTCCCGTTGTATGTTGAGGTGGACGAGATCTATCACTTGGCGTGTCCCGCGAGCCCGATTCACTACCAACGCGACCCAGTTCAAACCACTAAGACCGCTGTTCACGGGTCGATCAACATGCTCGGGCTTGCTAAGCGAACGGGGGCCAAGATTTTGTTGACCAGCACTTCGGAGGTGTATGGGGATCCATTGGTTCACCCGCAAACTGAGGACTACTGGGGCAACGTGAACCCAATTGGCCCCCGCGCCTGTTATGACGAAGGTAAGCGCGCTGCAGAGACCTTGTTCTTTGACTATCAGCGTCAACACGATTTGAAAATTAAAGTTGTTCGCTTGTTTAATACGTACGGTCCACGTATGCACCCCCATGATGGCCGAGTCGTTTCGAACTTCATTATGAGTGCGCTCAACGGCGAGCCGTTGACCATTTACGGGGAAGGTGAACAAACCCGTTCGTTCTGTTACGTCTCGGACTTGATTTCGGGTCTGATTTTGATGATGAATAGTGATGATTCCGTAATCGGGCCAATCAATTTGGGTAATCCAGGGGAGTTCACCATCAGCGAACTCGCAGAATTAGTTATTACTGAGACGGGTAAGAACCCCGGAATCGATTATTTGCCGCTACCGGTGGATGACCCAACTCGAAGGCAGCCCGACATTACGCGTGCCAAGGAGACCCTGGGGTGGGAGCCAACGATTCCTTTGAGTGAGGGATTATCGACCACCGTCGCCTATTTCACAGCGCTGAACGTTTGATTTTGGTTGGTCGTGCGTCGTGAAAGTGATTGTTCAACCACAAAATGGGTACATCAATCGGATCCAGGCGCTGGTGAGTTCGGCATTGTTGGCCCAAGAAATTAGTGCCGAGTGTGAAGTTCAGTGGGTGCCTGATTCGACTGCTCCTGCCAATCCTGCGCAGATTTTTGGCACAGAGTTTCTTCAATATTTTGCCCCGAAACCCCAGGTGTGGGATCTTAAACCGTATTTGAATTACGACGTGACTGCTGGGATAGTCACCCTTGCCGGCCTTGATCGAGGTGAACAAGAATTCATGCCCGATTTGAGGGCGCTACTGCAATCGGGACAGGTTATTTCTGAGATTCGGATTAGCGCGGGGGGAAAGTTTTCGCTCAGCGACATTGATTCCACGTTTACGGCTACTCGGTCCAATTTTTACAGGCGAGAATTAAAATTCACGGAATCAATCGAGAGTTTTGTTGCAAATGAACTCGCTAGCCAGGGTGAATACTTGGGCTTACATTTACGGTATTCGGACCGTAACCACCAAGCTCCTACTCGCAAAAAAACATTGAAAGCTATTCAAGATTTGTCCCGGGATAGTGGAATCCGTGCCGTGTTTATTGCAACTGACACCCCATCAGATTTACATTGGTGGAAATCTGAACTGCAGAGCGTCGGGCTTTCAGCTTGGTGGGTACAAGCTGCGGACCTGCCGCGGGACGATTCCCGTGGCGGGTTAGCCGCAATGGTCGATTGGCGAGTACTGGGAAAATCGCGTGGAGTTGTGTATTTTAGCGAGTCGTCCTTCGGAGAAGAGGCAGCAGTCGCATCGGGTTTCTGCGACATCTCCATCGGACTAGGACCGAGCAATTCCAGGGCGTTTTGGGTGAGGTTGAGAACCTATCTAGCAGCCGGGATCACCTACCCCAGACGCCATTTCTTTTCAGAATAGTTGCCCAGGGCTTATGTTATTTATCGCAGGTACTTATCCACTATTTCCTGGTACGGAGCCGGGTTCGAATGGACAGCGTGAATTTACGCGAAAGAGTTCTTAGTAGCAGGCCCCAGCCGAGGTAGCGGGCAAGGGTCAGTTCAGCCGGCTCATTTGGCGAGATGGGTCCCCAAGATTTTGAAAAGTTTGAATTAATAACAAACCCTAGATATCCGCGGGCAATGTCATCGGGCGAAATGTGCCTCAATGCGAGTTCAATGTGCTGACTTGCACTGTGAACCACTTTGAAAAGTGGTTCTCGAATCTCAATTCTGATCGGTCTCGATTTTTGGAGCCAGAAGTTGTACCAACTGAATTCGTAGGGCGACTCGGCGAGCATGTCAAGGTATGTCCAGCCTTTTGGCGCAAGGAAATCCTCGTTCAAGGATTCAATCACGCGAGTGGAAAGGATCTGGTGTCCGTGGCAGGTAAGCATGCGTAGATCTTGAAAGTCAAGGATCTCCGCGATCTTAGCAAGCGATTGCGATCGACCGATCCAGTTTTGTTCGTAATATGCCGGATCAACCTTCAGGTCATTGTCTTCTACCAGAATTGAGAACGGAGTCTGATCATCAAACATTAAATCCTTTGCGCCAAATGGGCGCAAAATGACCGCGTCGGAATCAATGGGCAGGTAGTTATTTGCGAGACCGAGTCCTGAGAAGGCCAGCTTGATTACTTCTTGATTAATGTATCCGGGACGAATCCCACCCAGGGACTGGTCGGTGAGCTGGTCGGCGAATACTGATTCGGGCAGAAGCTCGGTTGTTTTAGAGGTAAATCGGCTGAAGAGATCGATATCCTCATCCGGCACCACTATCCAGATGGGCAATGCCTCCACATTGTGTTGATCCAGGCTTTCCATAAGGCGCTCGGCCAGAGAAAAATCTTCACGGTAGGACTTCACGAGAATACCCAAAGGGACTTGCGTGCGCCCGTGAAGGCGTGGCTCGGTCATAGTCCAAGGCTAGTGGGTGAGATAATTGCGCTCGTGCATTCGGAACACGACTCGATTGAAAGCTTTTTTAATCAAGTTCTCAGCGCGGAAGAACGGGCACACGTCGGGATTCTGTCGTTCAATCAGTGGCCATTTGCGCTAGCGGGAGTCGTCGAGATTGCCCTTGGCGCCCGGGACGCCGGCTCTGCGGTCAGCATCGGGTTGTGGGCTGACAAGACTCCCGTGCGCGATTCAGGCTGGTCCACCAGTCATGCCGTGGCGAAGTTGCTGCGAACTTCGCCGATTGACGTGCAGGTCCGCACTGCGATGCTTTCGTCGGGTTTTTCACCCTCAGACTTTGTCCCACCCCCCCTGTCTGGTTGGCAGCCTCGGGACCTTCCCCCAGTTAAGCGCAGAATCACTCGCTCCGAAGTGCGCGCATTGACGTACCACGGGGCGGGCATGGGTCGGGCAATTTTACAGGTGCACCCGGATTCGAGGACCCCTTTCAGGGAGGACTACGTGTGGCCAAGGCGCTGGGTCAGAGTCGCGTCTAAGTCATTTGCTTGGGTTTATGATCAGACTCGGGCTTTGATTGAGCGCAATGAAGTTACAACTCTAGTAGTTTTTAATGGCAGATTTTTACACGATCAGGCCGCCGCAGCTGCTGCGCAGTCGCTGGGGGTTCGGGTGCTGTACGGGGAGACAGGTGGAATCGAGACCGACTTTGACGTGACAACCGTGAGCACCCACGAAATGGAGCATGTTCAGTCACGCATGCTGGACATATATTCACATTGGCCTGATTCGCATGGAGAGGATCGGTCAAAACAAGAAATTGGGAGGGAGTGGTTTCTCAATCGGCAATCACACTCAGATCCGGAAGTGCAACTTTTTGTCGGTGGACAAGAGTTTGGTGATCTTGGGGAAGTGTCACGCATTCCGGCAGAACAAGAACTTGTTGTGTTTTTCAGTTCCTCTGGTGACGAAATTGCAGAACTGGAACTGGACTGGCATAAGTTCTTTGTTTCACAAGACAATGCTCTTGCGGAATTAGCATCAGTGTGTCGGGACCGACCAAGCACCACTTTAGTTGTTCGCACTCACCCACACTTGAGAATTAAGCCAGCAGACGATCTCGCGGTATGGACGATGGCAATTGAACGCGCAGGAGTCGCCGTCCATGTTGGCCCTGAATCCACGGTTGATTCATACGCACTGATGAAACGGGCAGACGTAGTAGTTACCTACGGCTCAACCTCCGGTGTCGAGGCTGCTTTCTTAAGCCGACCTTCGATCCTTATGGGACCCTCAGCGTACAACTCACTAGGTTGCGCAGCGCCAGTGTCAACCCGCGAAGAGCTAAGCAAAGCCCTGGGCAACAAGGTGATCGCAAATTCTGAGTTGACCTACCCCTACGGTCTATTTCTACATCGACGGGGGCTCTATTTCCACTACTTGGCGGGCACCACCGAGACTGAATTGTCGTTAAATGGGATTGTGATTTCTGATGCAAGTGAGTGGGCGAGGAAAATTAGTCACGTTATGCATAATCGGCTAACCCGTTGGTACACGAGTAAGTAGAAGGTGTTGATCACAGACCAAGCAGCGACGCTTGGCGGTCAAAGTCGGTGACTTGTGAGCGAACTTCTTCGAAGGTTCCGCGGGCAACAACTTCCCCATGTTGCAAGTAAAGTAGTTGATCAGCGCGCCTGACTGTGGCGAGCCGGTGAGCCACAGTCACTGTCGTCACTTCGCCTTCAAGTTCGTCTAACGTGTTGATAATCGCTTGTTCTGTCTCAGAGTCAAGTGCACTGGTGGCTTCGTCGAGTACCAAAAGTCGAGGCCTCGTGTACAGCGCCCGGGCAATTCCCAATCGCTGACGTTGGCCACCGGAAAGCCGCACCCCTCGTTCACCAATCATTGTGTCCAGGCCCTCGCGATTCTCGCGAAGGAATTCGGCAAGGTGGGAGCGTTCCAGAGCCTCCCACACCAGGGAGTCATCGATTGCTTCGGCTGGGAGCCCTAAGGCGACATTTTCACGCACAGAACCAGCTACCAAAGCCACGGCCTGGGGGACATAGGAAATCGCGCCTGGGTACTGAGCAATTGCCTCGCGAGGAGTGAGACCCCCAACGGTTACAAAGCCCTGATCGGGCTCAATGACGCCAATAATTACGTCCGCAAGAGTTGATTTTCCTGCCCCTGTACTACCCACTAACGCGCAGGATTGGCCCGATTCAAGTGTGAAACTTGTTGAACGAAGCGCAGGCGTCGTTGCGGCGAAGTAGGTGACCGAAACATCATCGACTCGAAGAGTTGCATCAAAATCACCATGACCTGATGCGATTCGAGACTTGATAGCAGCAGCACTTAGTGGGTTCTTAGCTCGGTCAATTACTGACTGATCTGAGGTGTCTTGCTTGAGGTGTTCGGCAAGGTAGAAAGTCGGTTGTGCCTGCACCGATGCATTACGAATCGTGATTGAGGCTCCTTGTAATCGTAATAGCGCAGGGACCACCCGCGAGCCGGCGGCAATAAACAGCGCGACCGAAGCAGCCGCATCGTCTATGTCTTTTGTCAAGAACTGAGAGACGGCAAGTGCGAGTACAGAAAGGTAGAGAGTCGCCTCAAGTACGTATTTAGGGATTTCCATTATGTATGCATTACTCGCCGTAGCTCGGGCATAATTTCCAATTAAGCCCTGGTATTTAGCGATATACAGCTCTCGTCGACTTAAGACGGTTGTCTCGCGATAAGTTTGAAGGGCCTCAGAAACTGCCGAAAGCGTGTCAATCGAGGAATCGGTGATTATTTTTGAATTCTTGGCCCCGCGTCGTGAAAGAAACCTGTGCATGACAAGCACAACAACGCCGAAGAGAACGATTGCTCCAAGGGTTGTCAACGGGTCAACTAGGAGCAGTGCGAGAGCGACGACGGCGAAAAGGAATATTTCTGAGGCAATAATTATTGCGGAGCCAAGGACGGATACTGTGGCTGCACCAACGCCACTCCCAAGGGCGTAAATCGCTTCAGAGGTGGTCCACCGCTGGACTTCAAGCAGCGGGCGACTGAGAAATTTTCTGGCAAGTCCAGCGGAAACATCTGCTTGCCTACTGGCGAGGAATCTAAAAATCCTGCGCGATACGTAGGCAGAGATTGCTGTTTTTGTGACCAAAACGAAAACGGCAGCGCTGGCGAGGATGACTGATAGTTGAGAAACCGTTAATGCTTCAAGTCCGAAAAAATTCACGGCTTGCTCGACGATCGGTGGAATTCCAGTGGCTCCTACACCTGACACAGCAACGGCCGCGAGCATGCCGAGCAGTGTGATTCCCAATAAATCAAGCAGGGCGAGAGAAACTTGGATAGCCGCAATTAAATAGAGTCGTAGGCGCTGATTACCTGACAGGAGCCCAAGGGACCTTCCTACTGCTGTGAGTATTCCGTCGGAGGAAAAGTCTTGAACACTCTTACCGCCACGATCCTCGTTTACCTGCTCTTTGCCTCGAGAGTTGGCGCTCGCTGATGTCGTGGGTACATCCGGGTCCGCCATGCGACTAATCTACTCAACAATGCACCTAAAGCCAAAAGTCCTTCACCTATGAGTGAGCACAGCACGGAATCGGATCCGTCCCTGTTCATTGGCCTTGTAACGCACGCGGGCAGCGCGCGACCTCAGGCGCAAACTGACCAAGGAGTCGCCCTAGCCTTGCAAGAGCGACTCATTTACCAGGGTAATACTGTCAAATATTCGGTGTGCAATGAAAATCTGCTGTCCCCCCACATGCTTGACTTGGTCCGTGGAGAAGTGACCGCCTCAATTGCCGCCGAGCTTGCAGCGGAGGGCCGGTGGCGTATTTATCTAAATTCCTCGTCTCAAGGTTTGAGGCTTAAAGGGGAGCTCCTGTTGCGGAGTGCGTACCGCCGTTTGAGATTGAGCCCACCATGGCAACGCGACCTATCAGCTAGCGAGCCTGGTGCGAAAATGCTCAAGAGGTTGGCAAATATTGAATTGGCTCACATCTCACTACTTGAACAGGCAATCCAATCAGGGGCGGATTGGGCGTTGATTTTGGAAGACGACGCCCACATAGCTGATCTTGATGCAACCGCAGCAGCTCTAGGACACTTTTTAAATGAGCGGTCGGGAAGCAGCCAGCCCCAGTACGTCAATGTTTCCCAATCGTTCACACCTAAGGTGTTAGGGACCGATTCACTGGGTGTACGAGTGAGGAATTGGTCTGAAGGAAAACAGATTTTGTCCATGGACCAGCCCGTGACCAACACGGTGTGTGCAGTGTTGTACAGCAAGAATTTTGTTGGAATGCTACTTAATGAGTTCCGAAATATCCCATTAAGTCCAGTGTTGCCAATCGACTGGAAGCTCAACGTCGCGATTATGAATCTGGTGGCGGAAGGCAAAATCGGTCCCGGTGACTGCTGGCAAGTTGAACCCGCGCCGTTCATTCAAGGGTCTATGCACCCCACTGCGAAATCTGAATAGATATGCTCGCGGTGTTATGAGCAATCTTGAGAACTTTGTCGGACGAGTAGCGGGCAAACTTGGCCTGACAGTCTCGCGCACGAGTTCGCTAAGTGAACGACTACCGATTGAAGCAACTGCCCGTGATCGATCGATTATTGAACAGGTGCGACCGTTCACCATGACGAGTTCAGAACGAATCTGGAGCCTTCTGAGAGCGGTTGACTACCTTCACGCTAATGAAATAGTAGGTGACTTCGTTGAATGTGGGGTGTGGCGGGGCGGCAGCGTCATGGCCATGGCACTGCGACTGCAGCAGTTAGGGGCTACTGACCGCAAACTGTGGCTCTATGACACATTTCAAGGCATGACTCCGCCAACTGATCGAGATGTTGAAGCTGTGGGTGGGGTAAGCGCTGATGCGCTACTTAAAAATACTGCGGTTGGAAACGGAAACAACGTGTGGTGCGTGGCTGACTTGCCCGATGTGCAAATGAATCTGGCGAAAACCAGTTACCCAGAGCAACTTGTTAACTTTGTTGAGGGCGACGTTTCCCAGACCTTGCTGGAAAAATCTCCGGACTCAATTTCGCTCCTACGTCTTGATACTGATTGGTACGATTCAACGCAGAGAGAATTAGAAGTTCTTTACCCAAAACTCGTGCCCGGTGGTGTGTGCATCCTGGATGACTACGGTCATTGGCTTGGAGCTAGGGCGGCTGTTGACGAATATTTTTCAGGACAAGCTGTGAAGCCACTCATGCTGCCGATTGACTTTTCAGGTCGTATTTTCATCAAACCAGGTATTTAGTGGGTGTGCGTGGATTCGAAATTTAAACTTTCCATTATTACGGTGGTAAAGGACGACCCTGAGGGCTTTGAGCGAACCATTAATTGCCTCAATTCGGCCTTACACGAGCTTGATATTCAGGAGTTGCAGCTCATTGAATCTGTGGTGGTTGACAGTTCCTACGATCAACAATTGATTCCGACTTTGAGTGAATCGGCGCCGTTCCCACTTCAATACTTGTGGGTGAAACCTGAAGGCGTTTATGCTGCGATGAATGCGGGCATAAAAATTGCCCGTGGTGAATACGTCTATTTCCTTAACTCCGGAGACGAACTCGCTGGTACTGATTCACTGGATGTAATTATGAAGTCTTTAGTCACTAATCCAGCCTGGGCATTCGGTCAGGTAATTTTCCGCAGCCCAGATGGAACACAAACTTCAACAACTTTTGACTACCCCACGGAGAAGCGACACTTATTCGGTCGAGGAAAATTTCCGGCGCACCAGGGAATGGTGGCATCTCTGGATTTAGTCAATCAATTGGGGGGTTTCGATAGTTCGTATGAGATTGCGGGGGACTACAAATTGGCGCTTCAACTCTCAACTTTTGCAGACCCCATTAAAATTGATCAGCCGATTGCCATTTTTCACCTAGGGGGAATTTCCTCGTCGAATTGGCAGGAATCTTTGAACGAATTCCATAACGCCCGTGTCGCAGTTTTCACGTTACGTGGGGCCGCATTGGTTCCCGAGTATGTTCGCTGGCGCAGCCTTTATCTAAGAATGTGGCTGGCCCGCAAAATCGGCCGTGTCAACATTGACCCAAATTGAGAGGAATAGTTACGTGAGTCAATTGGAGAAAGTAGTGGTAACGGGCGGCGCGGGCTTTATTGGGAGCAACCTTGTTGACGCACTGATTGAGCAGGGCAAAGAAGTCCACGTGATCGACAACTTTTCAACTGGTCGCAGGGAATTTCTCAATCCGAAAGCCGAACTGCACGAACTGGACCTATGTGATGAAAGTGAGACTCTGGGAGCAATTGTTAACGGTGCCGATTCGGTCTATCATCTCGCAGCAAATGCAGATGTGCGATTTGGAATGACTGATATAAAGCGTGACATTAACCAAAATGTGATCGCGACATTACGGGTAGCACAAGCGTGCGCGGAGAATACAGTTAAAGAAGTGATTTTTAGTTCGACGGGTGCGGTCTACGGTGATGCTGTTCAGCACCCGACACCAGAAACTGCACAGTTCCCCATTCAAACCAGTCTGTATGGAGTGTCTAAAACTGCTGCCGAGGGAGTCCTTTCCACATTCGCAGCAAACGGGCTTTTTCACGTGTGCGCATTTCGATTCGTATCTGTACTGGGGCACCGGTACATGCACGGTCATGTAATCGACTTTGTTCGACAACTACATCAGGATCCTTCTGCTCTGACGGTCCTAGGTGATGGGAGTCAACGCAAGTCCTACATGGACGTAAAAGACTGCGTCCGTGCCCTGGTGACTCTTAGAGGTGCACAAGGTTTCGAAGTGTTTAATTTGGGCGCAGATGACTATTGCACTGTCCGTGACTCCGTTGCTTGGATCACGCAAGCGATGGGGGTTGAACCGAAAATCAGTTACGGAATCGAAAAAAGAGGTTGGGTTGGTGACAATCCTTTTACCTGGCTGGATGTCAGTAAAGCGAAAAATCATGGTTGGGTCGCTGAAAAATCAATTTCACACTCAGTACAAGGAACTGTTTCCTGGCTACTAGAAAACACATGGGCACTCGCTGTTCAAGATTTTCGAAAGTAGAAGCCGTAGAGAATTCGAGTTCCCATGTAGAAGGCCCAGAGTGGTTGTAAGAATTTCCCACGCAGGACTGGCCTCCAGCCACGGGAAACCGGAATTGTCCACCAAATGTGTTTAAGTATTGACTTCTTGCGATCGGGGAGACGGTTCACAAGGACTCGGTAACCCCGACCGTAGTCCTTCCACTTATCCAAGTTTTCTGACCGACTACTCGGCACGTGGCGCATTGCGATTGCGCTACCAATTCCCTGACGAAGTCCACGATTAACGAAATCCACGGACATTTGTGTGTCCTCGTGCTCGTGACCGACCTGTGTTGGCCCGCCCTGTAGTGCGGTGGCTAGATACAAAGCCGGGTGTCCGATCATCCTGGTGTCGGCAACTGGTTTCACGGTCTCTCTGAAGTATTCATTCCAGCCTTTCTCCCAAAACCCGTGTGGCTCGAGAACTCGTAGGGAGCTCTGCAGAGCTGCGTAATGCCCGCTAGAGAATTCTTGTAGAGTGGTGGTGAGCCAATCGGGGTTTATACGGTCGTCTGCATCAACGAAAGCTATGTAAGGCAGGTGAGTCTCAAAATAGCCGATTCGGCGAGAAGATCCTCTGCCAAGGCGACCCGGTTCGAGGACCCGAGCGCCCATTTCGCGCGCAATTGCAACGGTTGCATCCTTCGAGCCACCATCGATTACGACGACTTCGCCGGGGTTATTGTGGAGGATAGCGGCAAGGGCACCCCGAATATTGTGTCCCTCATTCAACGT
Organism: Candidatus Nanopelagicales bacterium; assembly: GCA_028825115.1. Classification (GTDB taxonomy): domain Bacteria; phylum Actinomycetota; class Actinomycetes; order S36-B12; family S36-B12; genus UBA4592. The sequence continues at coordinate 14,003 of JAPKAV010000008.1, forward strand.
GATCACTTGGACCGAAACGTTGCGGGTGAGTGGCATCGCAGTATCCATTGGTCGAAGCATAGTTAGGCATCTTGCTCATTCTCGAGAATGCAATGGATAAGGTTCTCGTGTGTCAGTTGGTGCCGTGATTCTTGCCGGAGGAAAAGGCACTCGTTCTGCCAACCCCCAACTCCCGAAAATTGCTCAAATCGTTGGCCCCAAATCGCTCCTAGAGTGGCACCTGGATGCACTCCGGGCAACGCAAATTCGTGATCTTGTGATTGTTTCCGGCCACTTGGGAGATCAGGTCGCTGAGTTGGTTCACTCAGTTACTTCCATGGCTTCCTACCGAGATTTCCACATTAGTGTCCTCGAAGAGGCTGATCCCCAAGGAACTGTTGCCGCACTCAGATTGGGTGCAAGTTCTTTTCCGGAGCCGGTTGAACGAATCTTGGTCATGCTGGGCGACGTGCTAGTCGCTATGCCAATTGAGCAGTTCCTCCTTAATTGGCAGGAAAGCAGCAAGGGGGTTGGTGTCGTTGCCCACCCCAACACGCACCCCTTTGATAGCGATTCCGTGTTTGTCAATGCCATTGGTCGTGAAGTTACTCTTCCGAAGGGCTCGGACAAACGTCGTGTTCCCAACTCGGCCTCCGCTGGACTTTTCTTGATCACGCGTGCCTCACTGAGTCACTATCCACAAGCTCGAGACCTTGGCTCGAATCTCCTCGTCGAAGCGGCCGAACACAACGATCTCTACATTTTTACGGATAGCCACTACCTAAAAGATACCGGGACACCGGAGCGACTTGAAGCCACGAATCGTGATTTCGAGAACGGTGTGATCGACCGCAAAGGTAGTCTTGGTTTGCGCTCAGCCCTTTTTCTCGACCGAGATGGTGTGATCAATTCTGTTCAGCCTGAGGTGTATCAAGCTGATGATTACAAAGTCTTACCCGGCGTGGCAGGCGAGATCAAAAAAGCAAATGAGAGGGGAATACCCGTTTTTGTGGTAACGAACCAGCCCGGAATCGCTAAAGGCCTCATGAGCTTTGAGGAGCACTTTGAAATCCGCTCCGAACTTGACGCGCAGCTGGGGTTTGAACAAGCATTTATTGACGAATATTATTTTTGCCCGCACCATCCTGATTCAGGTTTTGAGGGAGAGCGGATTGCTCTTAAAATTGAGTGTGAATGTCGCAAGCCCAATGCCGCATTGGCTAATTTGATTTCACGGCAGCACGGAATTGAATTGCCCAAATCCGTCATGCTGGGCGACACCGCTCGAGACCAAGGCTTTGCACGCAATGCTGGCATGGGGTTTATTCACGTTTCTAGTTCCTGTGATCTAGAGTCCGCACATGTGTGTGAATTGGATTCAGTGCAGGCCATTAGACGCGCGGTTGAGGAACTGACATGTTGATTGCCCAAGCACCACTGCGCATCAGTCTCTTTGGTGGGGGGTCAGACCTGCCAGCATTTCTCACACACAACACGGGATCGGTGCTCTCATTTGCTATCGACAGAAGAGTATTTCTCGTGGGTCATCCATTCACTCACCGGGAAGGCATTCAGCTTAAGTACTCGAAAACGGAGAATGTGTCGCTGCCTTCAGAACTTGAACACCCGATTGCACGTGAAGTTCTTGATCGATACGGAATTAGGAATTTTGATTTGGCCGTAATGGCAGACGTACCGGCCGGAACGGGTCTTGGCTCTTCCTCATCCTTCACCGTTGCTTTCTTGGCGCTAGTGCGGCATCTGTGTAATATCCCGACAAGCCCTATTGACTTAGCAAAAGAAGCCTGTGCCATCGAAATTGAGATTTTAAAGGAACCGATTGGTTATCAAGACCAATGGGCGAGTGCTCTTGGCGGCATCAATGTGCTGACTTTTGAGGGCTCCACGGTAGGAGTTGAATCTTTAGCGCTCTCGCCAACAAGGGTACAAGAGTTGGAGAAAAGCTTGCGGTTAGTGCCGGTAGGCAGCCCTCGAAGTGCCAGTGAATTACTCAAAGCGCAATCCAATGCGATCGCACCAGGCTCTAAGGCTGAGTCCGTTACCCAAAAAATGGCGAAACTTGTTGAACTGGGACGGGCAGCGATTTCCTCAGATTTGGATTCACTTGGCCCGTTACTTGATCAAGGTTGGTCCTTGAAAAAGGAAGTCTCACCGTCGGTTACCTCGCCAGAAATTGACGCTGTGTACGCAAGGGCACTAAATGCTGGAGCGACAGGAGGCAAACTGCTCGGGGCTGGCGGTAGCGGCTACATTGCTCTCTACGTACCTAGTGAGAAGTTAACCGAGTTTGATTCTGTTTTTCAACAACAACTGGGCTATCACATTAGCTCAACCGGGGCGGGTGTGATTCATGAGTCATGATCCATCAGAGGGACAACGGGCTCACGATTTAGCTACCGAACTCTGGCCCATCCCACGGAGCATCACCGGTCAAGGCGTGCGCTCCACTCTGCAAATTCTACAAAGAGAAATCCCAGAACTCACGACTAGTGAAATCCCAACGGGAACCAAGGTGTTCGACTGGGAAGTCCCCGTTGAGTGGAATATTCGCGGGGCTCAACTTATTGGGCCGGACGGTGAGGTAGTAATCGACTGGGAGAATTCAAACCTTCATGTGGTCAGCTACTCGGAGCCGGTGGAGCGGGAAATAGATCTAGAGGAACTGCAGGACCACCTACATTCCCTTCCCGACCAGCCGGATGCAGTCCCATACGTGACGAGCTACTACAACCGAACCTGGGGACTTTGCCTCACCCACGAGCAACGGGTGAGATTAAGACCGGGAATCTACAAAGTAAAGATCGACAGCAGCCTTGAACCTGGTGTGCTCAATTATGGCGAGATAGTGCTTCCCGGTGAGTCAGAAGATGAGGTTTTTATTTCCACATACGTCTGCCACCCCAGCATGGCGAATAACGAATTGTCGGGCCCAGTCGTGTCTATTGCGTTGGCTCGTTGGATCAAATCCTTACCATCGCACCACTACACGTACCGTTTTGTCTTTGTCCCGGAGTCGATCGGTGCGATTTCCTACAGTGCAACTCACAGAGAGCATTTGCGTGAAAAAACGGTTTCCGCTTTTAATCTCAATTGTATCGGGGACGATCGGGCATTTACCTACCTTGCGTCACGGCTAGGTAATTTACGGATCGATCGAATCGCGAAACGAGTTCTTGACGGCCGAGAAAATGTTCGTCACTACAGTTACCTTAAGCGCGGAAGTGATGAGAGGCATTACGGCGCACCTGGCATGGACCTCCCGATTATTTCGCTCATGCGGTCAAGGTATTCCGATTACCCGGAATACCACACTTCCCTCGACGACCTCGTGAACGTGGTCACGCCGACTGGGTTGCAAGGTGGAATTGACATCGTCCGAGAGTGCATCTCAACACTGGAAAATGTGAAAGTACCCGTTGCCACTCAGATTTGTGAGCCTCAGCTGGGGCGCAGAGGCCTGTACCACTTGATCATGGGAAAGACAGTGGCTGATGAAATCTTGCTGCGAGTCGACATTCTGTCCTACGCGGATGGCCAGCACGATATTGACGACATGTCTGAGCTCTTAGGTCAACCGCGTGAGGTGTTGGAAACTATGATTGCAGAACTTATTGAGCACGATCTGATCCGCATGCAATACCAATCAGTTTCTTGAGTTCGCAACAGTTCCCCAGATCCTGGTTCGCGGAACGTGTCTGGGGTTGAGCCGGAACCTTCCAGCGAATTCACAAGAATTAGAATTTTCGGACTAGTGTTTCCAACCTGATCTTGGTGCCACCGAACGCTCCTGGGGTGGACTAGATTGCAGAACGAATTAGATAATCGATTCAGGTGGCAGCTCTGACTAAAGTTTGCTTACTGGCCGAACGCCTTTGATGTTCGTCAATTGCAGAAGCAGCCGCAAAAGTCGCAAATAAAACAAACACCAGTTGGTAACTTAGGTGAATCCAGTCATTCTGGATGTCAGTCATTGAGGCGACAACATAAGCTGTGAGAATCGCAAGTGATCCAGCGGAGCCCAAACTCGCTACACGCAGAGATTGATAAAACATGACTGACAGGATGATGAGAAATATTGAGAGTCCAACAATTCCGTATCTAATTAACGGATCCAGCAATAGATTGTGAGCGTCCACAAATCTCTGCGTGATCTCTCCACCAGCGTTTATACCTGTTTGACCTACCCCGATTAGAGGTTCTTGTGGAAAAAGATCCAGGAAAGCCCGCCAAATAGTGCCCCTTCCGGTCAGTCCTGCCCCAGAGCGCAACAGCAAGAGCGCGCCACCAGCCACCCCGACAAGCAGCAGCGCGATTTTTGTCCAGAGTGGGATTTTCTTGACAAGTCCTATATTGCTAAACAGAATTAGGACGGCTAGCGCGGCCAACGTGGAGAGGAATCCCGCTCGAACTCCAGCAACCAATATGAAGAAAACCCCCCCGGGGATAAGTGCCCACGAGAAAGCCGTGAGTCGAGAGAATCCAATAACTGTCACGAATGTAGCAGCCATGGCAGTGCGTGTATTGTGGCCAAAAGGCCCCACCCAGCGACCGTCAAGACCTAAGAAACCGTCCAGGGGCAACCAGTATTGCCCCGACTCCCAATCGTTGAGATACCCGGGTGTAGGCATCGGATTCGTTAGGGACGCGACTTCAAGAATGTAGGTAACCGTCAAAATAATGAGAAGAAGCATTCCCAAGAGCACCATCACGGACCAAGTGTCTTGACTGGATGGTGGTTTAAACCACATCATGATCAGGAGCAACGGCACCAAAAAAGATGTGTAGTCACGGTTATCACCGTGGTAGAGACCAATAAGAATAAATTGTGCGATCCAGTAAAGGGCCACCGTGGCAATCAGCAATCTCAAATTTTTACCGGCTCTATTTTGTGGCTTGAAGAGGAAAAAAGCTATGAGCGAAATTCCAAAAAAGACGAATGAAATAAGTACATACGGTGGTTGGCCTTTAAAAGTGAAATCGTCACGGAGATATGGCGCCCAGCGGGCGAGCAGAGCCCCTACGCCAATTATTAGGAGATACGGAATTCCAGAAGTTTGAATAAATGAGGTAGCCGTTTTCCGGCTAACTGATTTCATCGACCTTTGGCCCGAGTCAAGACTGATCACGGGTATAGGTTAACAACCTTGGCAACCCAAGTTGAACGTCCTCGGGGTATGGAGCCGAGCACTCCTGATCGATTATCAATTGTCATAACTATTTTCTGGGTAATGAATTTCGCGTGTTGAGGGAGTACTGAACATTGACCAACCAATTGAGTGAAGGATCCGTGGTTACTGGCCGTGAAACCGACATTTACACGTAGCCGAGTATTCCCAGCAACACTGACCAGACCAGGTCTCGCCCTAACACGGATCTCACTAGAATGCCTTGGTGCGAGTTTTCCTTGATGAGCAGATATTTGCTATTCAACCATTTGGGGGAATCTCGCGTTTGTTCTATGAGAAAGCCAGCGCATTTGTTCGGGATTCTTCTTTAGGTGTAAGTGCGGAGCCATTCAATTCCGCAATTATTAACGAGTATTTACTAGGGGACCCGGAACTGTGTGAGGCTTTGGGTGCTACTCGATCATCTGGTGCGTACATGGCGCTGGCGAGATATTTCGTGCAGCCTCGCCGCACGAGTGCGGTAGATGTTGTGCACAACACTTTTTACTTGCCTCGTGGGCTTGGCGGCCACCCTGGAGCCAAGCGAGTTGTGACCATTTACGACATGATCCCCGAGCTATTGCCCCAGACTAGGAGGCGCATAGATTTTCTCACTGAAAAACATAAATACGTGCAGCGGGCTGATCATGTCGTGTGCATTTCCGAGTCGACACGCAATGACCTGCTGCGCGTCTACCCAGACATTCACGCACCTGTGACCATTGCTTATCCAGGTGTGGGATCGCAGTTCAACCCGAAAGCGCCAGCTTTTCCTGGGCTGCCAGAGCCCTATATCTTGCATGTAGGGAACCGAGGCAGTTATAAAGACGGTGCGACCTTGCTCCAAGCATTCGCACAAGTCGCTAAAGAGTTTTGCGATATTACTGTGTTTCTTGCCGGTGGTGGGCCGCTCACTAAGAGTGAACGAGAAATGTCTGCTTCCCTGGGAATTTCTGATCGGATCGTGCAGCACTCAATTCATGAAAGGGACATGCCATCCGTTTACGCCCAAGCTCTGGTGACTGTAGTTCCCTCACGCTATGAAGGCTTTGGTTTGCCTGCAGTTGAGGCGTTGGCGTGTGGATGTCCATTAGTGCTGGCGGACACATCATCTTTACCCGAAGTCGGTGGGGAAGCGGCACATTACTTCCCACCGGGTGATCACCTTGCGTTGGCAGAAATTTTGCGCTCCCTGCTGAGATCTGAGTCACTGCGAACGTCAATGCGTCACATTGGTTTTGAACAGGCGGCCAAGTTCACTTGGCATGGCTATGCCGAAGCCAATGCACGCGCCTATCAAGCAGCACGAGAAAGCTGATCGGGGGCACCTGCTCGGCAACCCAATGGGGGTAATGCAGGATCTGCTCGTTTACGCGTTCGTCTGCCCAATCAGCGGATCAAAGCGACCTGCGACCCCACTAATGGATTCCAACCCCATGCTTGTTTCGCACTTCCTACGGGTGAGCCAACTAAGTCTGGCCGCGTAGATGTGGCGCTCAGCGGGATCTACGATTACAGAATTTGCACCCTGGACGTATCCTTTCGGGGTGACCCGCATCCAGGCCTTTATTCTGACTGTCTGCAGTTGGGTGTTTGGGACTCTCATACTGGTTGGGCTGGGGGCTAGCCCGCGCGATTCGGCGCTCGTGGTGTTAGTGATCGTCGTCCAAGGTGTTGGCGGAGGGTATCTCTGGTCACTCGTTTCACGTGATCGTGCTTGCGGGGCACTGGAGTTAATAGGTATGGGACTAGTGCTTGGATCTGCACTGGCTGTAATGAGCGGGATTTTGATCCGCCCTTTTATAAGTTCAGCGCTCAATTCTCTGCTTCCTTCGGTAATTTTGCTTTTGGTATTCGCAACTCGTTCTTGGCGTTTGCGATCGCGGTGGAAACCAACGAGCTTCTCCGATTGGGTCTTTGCCGGTCCAGCACTGGGAGGGCTTCTCGCAGGGCTCGCTGTATTAGTGGTGAACTTGCAACGATACCCGTTGAGATGGGGCGGATTTTGGGACCAGTACCACCCCGACATGGTGTTCTTTGAAGCATTAAGTAATTCTGCTGGCCAGTACGGGGGCAGCGACAGTGTCTTCATGGTCGGCGCTGATATTCGATACCACTGGTTTAGTTATGCGTGGGTTGGCCAGGTCACCGAACTCAGTGGCTCCCAACCTTTTGTAGTTTTGACTCGCGCACTTCCAATTGTCGCACTGATTGCAACAGTGGCAGTTGCACTTGCATGGACCCGCAGGCTGGTGGTTTCAGCTAATGTGGGATCACCGCGTTTTGCCAAGGTTCTCCCATGGTTGGTTGTGGCACTGATTGTCACCGGAGGCTACTTAGGCGCGCTCAATGGCACAATTTTGAATTTTGATTCACCTTCTCAGGCGCTCGGTACGGCTTGGCTCATGGGTCTGATTTTAGTCTTCCTTCGGATCGTTCACGAAGCCGGTGGGAAGGATTCACGTTTAGTTTTCGTTGGACAAATTTTAATTCTTGGCGTGTTGACTGGGGTCGTCACCGGGGCAAAGGTGAGCAGTGGAGTCTTGGTTATTGTGGCAATCGGTTTTGTTGCCGTGATGGGCCTCCTCGTGCGCGCAAAGTGGGCAAAACTCGCGTGGGTCGCGTTTGCGACCGCCGTTTTGGGTTTCGTGCTCGTGTATCTAACCGTAATTATGGGTAGTGCGAGCCCCGGGGGCTTGAGGTTCTTGTCGTGGCTTTCTAGAGCTTCAACCGTGCAAGGGCTGGACTCAAGCCCAGAAATCCGCGGAGTGATCCTGGGAACACTTGGTCTGACGCTTGCGATAGGCGCTCGTTGGGTAGGGGGGCTATGGCTGCTGCGAGAGCACACTTGGCGAATGCGGCCAGAGACCTTTCTCGGAATTGGTTTGGGCATCGGCAGCATTGTTCCCCTTTGGGTATTTAGTCAGGGACTTAATGAAACTTGGTTTGCGCTAACAGCCTCTGCACCGTTGTCAGTTTTGGGGGCTTTCGGGGTGTGGTTAGCGTGGAATTCGCTGGGCCTCGGCGTTAAGACAGCAGCATTTTCGCTCGGTGTTGCAATTATTTCCCTGGTCCTCGTTTCCTATATTTGGACAGATCAAGTGTGGGAAAGTGGCTTCGGGCGGTTTTGGGCGCCGTGGTTTGGCTACCTGGTGTCGCTGCTTGCGGGGTTGATAGTGGCGATTCTTGTTCGAGAAAAGAAATTAGTCACATTGCTAGTGGTGGCGACAACGGTCCTCACCCTGCAAGCTTCTGCAGCCCGAGTAGTGCCGGTAGCCGGCTCAATACTTGGAGGGTCTCGCGACGGTGCCGGGCTTACAACCGCCGAGTTAGCAGATACTTCGGTGACTGAAAGCCAAAGCGTGACGAAGGTTAATGAAGTCATCGCACCAGGCTCTACGCTTGTTGATCATGGTTGGTCACAAGATGAAATCAATGCGGCGCTATACCTACAAGCGAACGCAGCCAACAGTGACGTAGTGGTGACTAACGAAACCCAAGGTTCTGTAATTCCTGCACTTTCAGGTCTTAGGGCTTACATCACTGGAGCGGTGTATCAAGAGGGCTATGGTGGAGAGAGAAGCGTTGTCAAAATACCGGCTCGCATTGAACTCTCCCGTAGGTTCATTGCTTCCCCGAGCAAAGAAGATTTTTTAGTATTGTGTACTGAGGGTGTCAAGTGGATTTGGGTGAGTAAATTTCTCGATCCAGGATTTGTCGGAACACCGTTTGGAGTAACTGTTGTTTCGAATGCGAGTGTTGACTTAGTGGAGATCCAGTCGTGCGAGAGCTAAGTGTTACAAGACTGGATCAGTCCGTGAAGGAGCAACCTTAGAGTGCCCGCAATTTCACGTGTACGATTTTTCTCCCGGCGGAACATTTGCCGAGCAACTTGACTGCATTCAAAGAGTTGATGTAATTGTGAAAATGACAAATTATGAGGTCTTTGCCAACGGAATGAACGCACCAAATGTGCCACTAATTCTCGATTATATAGGTGCCAACTTTGATTGCTTGACGGTTAGTGACCGCCAGTTGTGCGCGCGGCGTTAAATACTTCTTTATATTGTTTGGCGATGATCTTAGGAGACCATTTAGTTTTCGCTCTCTGCCTGCCGTTAAAACCCATTTGAGCGCTCAGTTGATGATCGCTCAAGATGAGATCGATTCCATGAGCTAGATCTTGGGCGTCACCGGCAGCTGCGAGGTAACCATTCACCCCTGACTCCACGATGTCTGAAAGTCCACCAATATTGAATGCAACAACCGGAAGTCCGCAGGCGACTGCTTCGGTAGCGGTTTGGGGTAGGTTGTCTTGGCGGGACGGAACGACAGCGAGATCACCTTGTGAGTAAGCCTGCACAAGTTCCTCGTCGTTGAGGTAACCAAGCCACTGGGTCGGTGGCATTTCGCGTGGCCAGTCGGTAGGGGCATGGTCGTGACCTAGAACCAATAGTTGGATTGGCTCCTTCACTAAGGGGAGTGCATTTTTGAGGAGGTCGAAACCCTTGCGTGGGTCGCTGAGGTCCCCACCGAGGCTGACGATTACCTTCTTCCTACTTCCAGCAGCGTGAGCATTTTCCAGAGGCTTGTAGAGGTTCACATCAAGTGGATTGGGAATTGTGGTCACCGACCAGCTGCTCCCAATCTCGCTTGCTTTGACCACCTCGGACAGCCAGCTGCTGGGCGTCACTACGTGAAAAGGCTTCCTCCAATGTGCCAGTTTTCGCGAGATAACCCACTTTTCAATCCCGGTGTAGTTGTTCGCCAGGGTGCAGATGTGATCGGGTTCGTAGTGCATTCCACCGGTTACGGCCCACATGTCATGTAAGGTCCAAACGAAAGGGGTCTTGATCTTTCCCATGGTTTCAATGGAAAGGTAGTTGAAGTTTATCCAGTGAACATTGAGCACGTCGGCGCCCAGTGAATCGATTTTCCGGGCGGTTAAGGCGCTGACACGACCCGGGGAGAAGAGGTGGGGGCTGTCGTGCCGTGATAAAAGTGCTGGTATTCCATCAGAGTGAATTCGCAGCGACCTGAGCTGCCGGGATCCGGGGCCCGAATTGGTAAAAACTCTTGGGTCTTGTGAATGCTTAAAGTCAACATGCATTCGCATATCTATCTCGGTATTTTCACTTATGGAATTGAATAGCCGGTCAGTTGCCCGACCTGCTCCTCCCCCTCCATTGCTGTGGGAAAGGAGAAGGGCTTTCACGCTCTCTTCTTTCCGGCTCGACGGCTGACTTCCCATGCTGCGATCCTGGTCGCTCCACGTACGGGGCGTTCCCAAAGCCAGGCCATTTTTCGTGTGTTCGGGGAGAGCGCCGTGCGCTTTGCCCGTTCAGATTCCTGGAGGTTCGTGGTCCGGTCACCAACGGTAAGTGAGTCTGCATGCCAGCGAAAACTTGAGACGATTGTCCCAGTATCAACAAGTGGTCCGAGTTTTCTCAACCTGAGGAGCAGGTCCAAATCAAATGCAAAACGGTAACTTTCATCCACACCCCCGACGGATTTCCAGTCACTCATACGGACCAGCATTCCGGGTTGGGGAATCAGGTCAGGTCCCCAACCGAGTAGCCGGGGTGCCCACTTTCCAGCGCTACTGACCCACAGTTCTTGATCCCGCTCGTCGATATATCGGCATGCGCCATAGGTTACGGTCGCTGCCGGATTTGCATCAAGTGCCGCTGTTGTTGTTTTGAGCGAATCTGGCTCGAGGAGGTCGTCATCGCCCAACCAGTTGACAAATTCAAATGAACTATTTTGGAGTGCGAATTTAACCCCGGCGTTAATCGCCTTGGTTTGACTGCCCGGGTCGACAAAAATTCTTGCGTCAAATTTTTCAGCTATTGTTTGAACCTCGCGATTGATGGGGCTAACAACCACGACCTCTGCCGGTACCGATTGACTCGCTATTGATTTCAGGCAGGAATTCAAGTGTTCGAGGCGCGTGCCCAGAGTGGGCACGACAATCAGCACCCGAGTTTCGACCATGGGTTTACACTAGCTGGCTGTTTTATGATTTAGGATCGTTGCGTCCGAATTACGCCATCGGGTGCAGTAGAAACTGACCTAAACGCTCAAACTATTCTGAGCTAGGCGCCGGGAAACATCATCAAAGACGGTTTTTATTCCCACGGGCAGCGGTGTGATTGCGGTGTGATCATTTTCGTGTGAGTAGAGAGTTATAAATCGCAAGTCGGAAGCTTGAGCGGCTGAACTGGGATGCGATCCCATGGCAGTGGGAATTCGACGGTGGAAGACCTCTTGGCAGGTTCGCAGGATCTGTCCAATCGAGGTGCCTGACTGTGACGAAACAATTCGAATAGAAAAATTTTCCTGATTTGTGCCCGCAGTGGAACCTCGGATGAGGCCTTGGACTTGGGCTGCAAGGTCCGCTGTGTAAATGAAGTCACGCACCGTACTCAATGGAACAAAGAGGTTGATCGGTTCACGCCTTAGCGTTGACAGCGCCAGCTTTGAGATCAAACCTTGTAGTTTGTGCAGATCTTGCCCGGGTCCGTAGGCATTACTCACACGGGCAATTACTAGGCGAATGCTGGATGATTCAAGCGCCGTGTGGGCTGCTTTTTCTTGAGCAAATTTAAGGTGACCGTAGACCCCGATTGGGCGCGGCGGGGTGTCTTCGGTAAATGGTGGGTTGTGCGCTCCTGCGTAAATACCACCGGCGGAAGAGATTAGCACGAAGGTCCCGTTCCCCGCGAGCGGATGCTGGGCAAGGTAGGTGAGGAACTGCGTGAAGAGATCAAGTTCTCGGTCGGCGTGGTCTTGATCGGTTGATGTTGTTGCCGAACCTGCCGCCCAGATGATTCCCCAGGAATCGTGACTTGCTATTTGGCTGCGAAACTCGTCAAGATTGTGGGTGAGGTCAGTGAGTGCATCGGAATTGTTATTCCAGCGGATCGGGGTTGCGCCAAATGAGTGTTCTGATTGTTGGTTGATCGCTGAACCAATGAGTCCTCCTGATCCGATTGTCCAGATCAGGGTACTTTTAGTTTCGGGGCTCACTTGTCGAATGTGTCGGTGGGGTCAGAGGTAACAACGTAGAGTGGTTTACCGAGTGACATGTTGGTCGCTGCTCCCACGTATTGGGCAATGATTCCAAGGCTAAGCAGCGTCCCGCCGCCAACAATGAGAATTGCGACCATGGTGGAGGCCCAGCCACCAATTGGAACGTCACCGGTAATCGCGTTGACAATAATCCAGATGGTGAGGATTGCACCCAGGACCACAAATACTCCACCCAGTATGGAGACGAAAAGCAGTGGTCTGGTTCCCGAGGAGACCACGAGGCGAAGAAAATGGGCAAGGAGTTTGGTGAAGGAGTAGTTACTTGCAGGCCTACCTTCGGTTCGGCTCGTAACCGGTTGCTCGGCGACTGTTGCGACCACCCAGTTCAGTGCGACATCAAGATAAACACCGGGGCCGGTGTAGGCGGCGACGCTTCGTGCGATTTCACCCTGAATCAGACGGTAACTGTTAAATTCGGCGAAATCGCCCTCAGTGAGAATTTTGACAAAAAACCACTTAGTGATGCCCGAGGCGGCATTACGGAGCGCCCCGTGGGGAGCCTCATTTGTGGGTGATGCGTAGACGAGTTGCGCGCGCTCCTGGTAGGCGGTGTCGAGCATTGAGGCAATAAAAGCTGGGTCTTGTTGCCCGTCTTCGTCCATGGTGACGATCCAGTCGCCACTGGCAGAGGTCATGCCGGCCAGGGTTGCCGGGTGTTGGCCAAAGTTGCGGCTGAGCCAAATTGGGCGGATGAAGTCGTACTGTCTGGCCAGTTCTCGGATCGTTTGGTCGCTTGTGTCCGGGCCACGATCCCAAACCAATAGGACTTCACTAATTCGGTAGGTGCGGCCGCCGGGTGTTTGTTGATTTTCGCGCTGTTGGGCCAACTCGGCGACGAGCGTAGGAAGAGTGGCCTCACCAGAATAGACCGGGATCACAACACTTACCGTTAACTCTGGGAATTTGTGCATGCGGAAAGTCTATTGGTGGCTAGAAGCGAATGCGCCACGGAGTTTAAGAATCCGGTAGGCGAGTCGCCTGAGTAGAGATTGTTGGCGCAGCGCAGTTCCAGCTCGCAGTTTCTCGAACCTGGTTGGTTTGGGGTCTAAAACCTCGGCGACTTCATGTTGCCATTCGCGTAATTGCTGGGTTTGCTCGCCAATCAACTTAGTAGACCAAGAGCCACTGCTTACCCGAAAGGCCCCAACAGACTCGGTGCGAACCGCCACAGATTGTGATTTCAGGGCTTTTGTGTAGAGGTCAAGGTCAAGTAGAAATGGGCGGGCATCACTCCAATCCAGGACGGAATTGAGTGCCGCATGGCGAAAAAGAAGCGCCACCGGTTCACCGAAATTGTTAGTGCCGGAGAGGTAGGAAGTGCGCAGTGCATCAATTCCCTCGGTCAGCCCAGACTTCATTCCCCGGAGACCACGTTTGCGGTAGAGCATTTTCCCGTGGGCATCAATAATATCTCTTTGTGCGACCGCGAACCCTGCCTGTGGGTATTTGTCTAGATCAGTTAACTGGTCTGCGAGCGCATGAGGATAAAGAATGTCGTCCTGGCATAGGAGCTTGATGTATTCGCCGGTTGCTTCACGGCTGGCAGCATTCCAATTGTCGGCGGCGCTGGTTTCGTACGGCATAGCTATCGTTTTGATGAATCGGTTTCCCCTGCCCTGGACCCATTCGCGGGAACCGTCTGTCGAACCACCATCGACTAAAATAATTTCAAGATTCTGGTGGGTCTGATTAAGAACAGAATCTAGACAATCCTTGATGTACGGAAGACCGTTAAACACCGGGATCACCACGGAGATCACAGGAACCATGGGCTAAGTGTGTCAGGTAGGGGTGAATATCGTTTCAACTCGCGTAGCATGCGTTGCGTGAGTGCCCAAGGTTCATCTCGATTCGTGTTGATTTTCGGGGTACTCACCTACCTTTTCGTCGCTTTGGTTTTAGGCTCAGTAATTGTTCGTTCAACAGATGAGACCGTTAATCCATCCGTTCCTGCTCTTGGGCTGACCGCACTGATAGTTGTATCAGCGGCATTTTTTATCCCCTCGCTGCTGCGGCGCTTCTCACTCGAGATTCGACCGAGGACAGCTCATGTCATTGCCGGCCTCTCTGCGCTGTTAAGCATTGGACCGTGGTTGATTACGGCCCTGGGACACGGATCAGTTGCCACCGCGATTTATCAAGGACTCCGCATTCCGCAAGGCCCAGTTCAGTTCTGGGACCTCAATCTGGTGTTGCAAAGCGTTGATTGCTCGCAAGCTGGCGTGGATGTGTACGCCGCGAATAACGGGTGTCTGGCTAACCCGTCAATCTACGGCCCCGGAACGTTGTGGCTGGGGTTTGTTCCCGGTGACATTTTCTCGGCGTCTAACTCCACATGGCTTGGCGGAATCGCTCTGGTGATTTCCACGGCCATGGTGTTGTGGTTAGCTCGAAATTCAACTGGGCTGGGCCAAATGGCTTTGTTGGTATCAGTCCTTGGTGCCGGGTGGTTGTTGATCCTTGAGCGTGGAAACTTTGATTTGTTTGTCATGTGGATTGCGGTGCTCGGTGTTGTGATTGTTCGGCGTTGGCCCACTTTGTGGTCGTGGGGAATTGCCGCGTCCTTGATTTGGCTCGCTGGAACATGGAAGTATTACCCGTTCGTTTTAGGAATCATGTTGATTCCACTGTTGTTTGTGCGCCGGGGCTGGCTAGTTCTTGGTGGATTTGTTATTGCAACTCTTGCCTTCGCAGTCTTGACCTGGTCTAACGTTCAACTGTCCTTGGAGGCCAATTCTGACATGGTTGATTTGGGCGACTTCGTTGTTCTTGGCCGAGTCCCGCTCGTTGCGCGCATGCTGGGTGGTGATGGGGCATCTGCTACGTACGGGTGGCCCGATCTTCTTGTGCTCGGCTTGGGACTTGTCGCGCTCGTATGGGGGGCTGTGTGGATGTGGTCGCGTGGTGGCGCTGGACTGCGCGGGATTTCAGACCAGGGCGTGCATTTGGCCGGGTTGGCCGCTGGTGGTAGTGCGCTGTACTTGATCAGTGTGCTGGTTGGTGGCTTTGGCTACGCCTACAAGGCTTCGTTCTTATTGCTCTTGATCCCGTTCTTGTCCCGACCCGCAAACAGCGCATCACCTCGATTCTTTGTTCCCTCGGCGATATCCCTGGTGCTAATTGCTGTTGGGGTTGTCGTGGTGTGGAACACGGCACTGGCCACGTCTGCTGGCGTAATTGCGGCAGCTTTTGCCCTAGGAGCAGCCGGAGTTGTGCTCATGAAGCCGGTATTACGCAAGATTTAGCCTTGTATGGTGCCACTGTTGATGCCGAGTACAACGGTTTAGACTCAGGTAGCCCCGCAATTCTGGGCCCTTTGGCTAATTAATGGGAGATACATGAGCAACCTGTTTTATCTGGTGGCCTTTCTTGGGTTACCGGTGCTTTCCTATTTCTTGACCCGGAACCTGACCTGGACTGTGGCGGTTACCGGTGCGGCGTATGCAGTCGGTGGCATCCTTATTTCTTTTAGTATTGATTCGGGGGTGGGCTGGAATCTGGCTTCACTGCAGTTAGCTCTTTTGGTCTGTCTGGTTATTTCGGTTGTCCTGTCGTTCTTTATTGGTCAACCCAGCACCCGGTTCACTCTTCGCCACCATTTGGTGAGTGGATTTGCCCCGGTGATTGCCGTTTTGTTGTTGGTGTTGGTCAGTCGGGCGCTCGCTGCTCAGTCCGGTAACTGGTTCACGGCCGTTGGATTTTTGATCCAGCGTGTGAGTGCTGAAGACAATGCGCAGTGGTTGGATTTTTCAAGCCAACTCGCCCAAGGCGGGGACATCGTGCAAGTCGTCCCTATGGGCGGCCCACTGCAATTGTTTATGGTGCTCATGGCCACCATGATGGCTTCAGTTTCTTTTGTCGCTTTTGGTGGCGTAAATGAAGTCTTCGTGGCTTCCAACACCGTTGTTTATGCCGAGTTTGGTTTAGCTGTTCTTGCTCCAATGGCGCTTGTGCCACTGATGGAGCTTCGCCGCAAGTTGGTTCCTGGTGGTTCCCGAAGATTCTTGCCGGCACCGGTCGTCTGGACAGGAATGCTTGTCCTAGTCACTGCGAGTCTAGCGGCAAGTGGCCTGGGTCATCTGACCCTGCAATTCATCTTTATCCCCCTCACTTTCTGGGTGGCGATTTTTGCGGTGGGCTCGGGCGCTCGCTACGGTGGCTCACTGGCAACAATCGGAGTTATTGGCTCCGCTTTGGTGTGGTTCCCGCTGACACCGATTGCGTTGGTACTGCTTTATGGCGGCCTGATTCTTCTCACCGGGCGGGTGGCCCGTCAAAGAACATTTTCAGCATTCGTATTGGCGGGTGTGTGGGTGGCGATGATCGTGCTGACCTGGTCAGGGTTCCTTAGTGCGCTTCGCTACATCACTGACACAACAACAGTGGCTACGGGAGCTGGTGGGTTTGTCGGGGGAATCTCTGCGATCGCTGCGCGTATTCCAAGTTTGGATTTGCTCTCGAGCCAAGGGGGAACTGAACAGGTCTCACCTAGCCTGTCTATCGCGGTATTGATCTCGGCCGTGTTGGCCGTGTTATTCATTCGCCGAATTTTTCCTAAGGCAACTTCAGCGGCACTCTTTCTTCGGCTTGCACCAGCTATTTTGTTGGCAACTTATTCGATTGGTTTGCTTCTTGGTGGTTCGTGGTGGTCCGGCGCGCCACCTGCTTATGGAGCTGTGAAGTCCGCGTTCTTAGTTTCCATGGTGATCTTCGCTGTTGCTGCTCCGCTGGCGATTATGGAACTCGATCCACGCAACCGCGGCCGGTCTGTTGTTCGCTTTGCCGGGATTACCGGTGTGATTTACGTTTTGGCGGTGGATGGCTTGTTGACACGTGCTGTGACGAACGCCAGCCCAACACGCTGGCCCAGCGAGGTTGATAAAACAGGCAACTACTGGTGGCCCGCCGAAGTTCAGTCAATTGCTCTCCAGCCGATTTCCAGTATTCCGATTGGGTGTGCATTTTTTGAAAAAGGCGCCGTTGTTCCAACTGCCTTGCCCGATGGACAACGTGCGTACTCGTGCACGAGAATTCTGGTTGGTTTGGCTGGTCAGGACGTGACCGGTCAACCGGTGATCAATTGGGTTAAGCGGGAGTGGCTGACCAATACGGCAGCGTGGCTGGAGGAATATCCAGAGTTGCAGACTTTGCCACCAGAGATAAGGGATCGCAAGTTGATCCTGATGGATTTCTTTAACAACGTGGTCGGTTTGGAAACAATCGGAACCTTTATGGATCGGGTCAAGCCAGACTGGGCCATCGAGCAAGAGCAGCAGTAGATCATTTAATGACCTCACAAAGTTTTCTTGATTCGCTGCGATCTGGAGTGGGTGCGTTCGCTCAAAAGGTGTACCCAAACCTTGATGAAAGAGCCTATTGTCGCTCCCGAGGGCACGAGCGTAATGCCCGATTAGGTGCGTACCCACAACGTTTGGCACTGCCCCGAATTTCTGGTCCGAGTTCGGCGCCACACGTGGTTGTCGTTCCCTACGAAGGCGATGCATTCGGCGAATGGGGACCGGCCAAAGGTAATTTCTATTTTGAAGTCGCTGAAAATTTGCGGGATCTGATCGGAACAGACAAAGTGAGTGTTTTCCAGGTGGAACCGGGGACCCCATTCCACAAGTGGCATATTGACTTGATTAACTTTCTCAATGATGTCGGGGCAACCCACCTGATCACCCACATTGAAGCCGACCCGGCTACGCGTGGTCAGGAGTGGACCTGGGATTCGGCGCTGGATCTCATGAAAAAACACTGGGGAGGGGTTCTACTGGGAGTGATGTTTGATTCGGCTTACCGTTACATAAATTTTAAGAGTCGGATTCTGGGGAAGCGTTCAGCAAATTTCATGGTCGTCGACATTTGCATGCCCATGAATGACTCCATGGTGAAAGGACGAACTGAGGTCGGACCGGTCAATCGGCCCATGTCCAATGCGACTCTTGAGTTACTTGCAAAACGTGCTTCTGAGGTTCCCAAAAATTTTGATGTGTCCTTCATAGGGGTTCTTTACCCATATCGCATTGAACTCATTGAGCAGTTGCGTGGCCTTGGATTCGCAATCGCCGTGAACCCGCACCGACCTGAAGCGGAATTAACCGGCGCGTCAAGCCGTGCGAATCAGCCGAGTTGGCTTGATTACATGTCCGGACTCGCCGGCAGCAAGGCAACAATAAATTTCTCGCAGTCCAGTGCGGGCCCATTCGAGCAACTCAAATGGCGGGTTATCGAGGCTGGTTTAGCGGGAACTTTTCTACTCACGGACGACAAGGATCGAACTCGATTGTTCTGGGATCAACGGGACTATGCCAGATTCGATGGAATTGGTGACCTTCCACAGATCATGCAATCGTGGTTGAGTCAACCAGCTGAATTAGCGCTGGCAAGTGAGCGTTTCCACGAGCGGGCGGTACACCTTGCCCGTACCGATTTCTGGAGCTCGATCGAAAAAGGATTACAGCTACGAGGACTTACCCCGATCAGCGATTCGTTGCTTCGTCACTAACTTGACGAATGTGGGGTTGCCCCACAGATAGCGCCGTGTTAACCGCTTTGGTTCTTTACTCCAACGATAAACCCACTCGGTGCCTGACTTTTGCATCCAAGTTGGTGCTTGCCGAAGTGTCCCTGCGATGAAGTCAAAAGCCGCACCTACGGCGAGGGCTGTGACTGGAAGTGATCCTTTGAGTCTGTGGACCTCGTAGTCCTGCTTTGGGGTCCCCAGGCCAACCCAGACAATATTTGCCCCGCTGTCTGTGATTCTTTGGTCGCGTTCGGTGAGATCTTGAACGGTCGGCTCACGAAACGGTGGGCTGTCGGTACCCACGATTTCGGCGTTCGGGAATCTGTCGCGGATTTCGGTTTGAAGTTTTTCAAGGGTATCGGTTGTTGAGCCAAGAAGGTAGTGCCTGTGCGCTGGAGTTGATTGTTGGAGCACACCTTCCATAACGTCAGGGCCGTAGACACGCTGCCACCCTTGAATGTGAATTTTCGGGTTGAGCCACTTCCCGGCCCAGACGACCGGCGTGCCGTCGCAGCACGTGAGATCACTGTGATTGATTGTGCTGGCGTAATTGGGGTCGGTGCTGGCGAGGGCGATCGTGTAGGCATTGGCAAAGTGGATTGCCTTGCCTTGATTAGTGAGTGACCAGTCCAAAACTTGTTGAATTGTTTGATCTAGGCTCATAACCGAAAAATTAAGTGGGCCTACGGTGATTTTCATTGCATTGGGCTTTGGATGACACGCCGATCAGTCGTGCGCTCAGAGGATTTATCGTACATGCTGAGTGACAATACTAGTTAGATTACTTGGATCGGGTTAAGCAACGAAAGAGAGCTTGAGTGGTGCCACGAATCAGGTCACGTTGTGCTTTCTGGAAGGAAAAATATGAAGAGTCAGTTCGCCGCTGCCATGGTTGGTACATAGTTTCTCCGTATTGCTAGTGGTATGCTCGCGGGCATGCGAGCGCCTCTCCCTTGGTCCGGCGGTTCCTCAAGATTCAGCACATTTCCGAGGCCATTTCCTTGTGCGGGGCCCTTCGGTAAACGGATGCCCGAGTGAGTCGCGAATTAGTTTTCACGGCCACCTACAACGAATCTGCCAACATTGGACCATGGATTAACGCGGTGGTACAGGCGCGGCCTTCGGCGGATATCCTCATCGTTGACGATAATTCACCTGATGGCACGAGCCCTGTCGTGGCCGATCTGGTCAAGCATCATCCACAAATAACTTTGTGCACGCGTCCGGGAAAACTGGGTTTGAGTAGTGCGCACATTTATGCAATGCGGTACGCGCTCGAGAACGAATACGATGTTCTCGTCACCATGGATGCAGACGGTTCGCACCAGCCAGCTCAAATACCCGCAGTTATCAGCGGTCTCGCCCAGGCTAATTTTTGCATTGGAACCCGCACCCGAGGAGGATCCCACCAAGCCGCATTGCCTCGGCGAATTCTGAGTCACGGCGCAAACATCACCGCACGAGTATTGCTGCCCATGGGGATCAGTGAGTACACAACCTCTTTCCGCGCATTCGATCCATCGGCTTTGCGCGTGCTGATTGATCACAAATTCACCACTTCGGGTTACGCTTTCTTCATTGAGTGCCTTGAAGTCATGCACCGCTCTGATGTCCTCATGACGGAGGAGCCAATTGATTTCTTGGAGCGGTTCGCTGGCACATCAAAAATTCCTAAAAATCAGATCTACTTGAGCATGTTGGCGCTAGGCCAACTCTCATTTAGCCGCCTGCGAAACCGGACCCGCAAGACTGATTCACAGTAGGAAGCGCCGTAAATCTTCGTCCATTTGCAATGTCCCAGGGACGTGATGACTCAAGTTTTTTTCCACGGGATTAGGAAATGTGAGTGACTCGCCATTACTGTGAGGCCCGTGACAAATAAGCCGCGACCCGGTCTGGTAGCCGTGTTTGTCGGGATCTTCGGGGCCGTAATCTCAGCTCTGCGGTTGTGGTTGGGGAATTCGGATTCATTGACTCAACTCTTGTGGGCCGAAGACGGAGTATTCCCGCTATGCATCCACAAAGCTGAGTTTATAAGTTGTGTGGTGGACCCCTTCGCGGGCTACTTGCTGGTGGCGCCGCGCATGTTGGCCGGCATTGTTTC
Organism: Candidatus Nanopelagicales bacterium; assembly: GCA_028825115.1. Lineage (GTDB taxonomy): Bacteria > Actinomycetota > Actinomycetes > S36-B12 > S36-B12 > UBA4592. The sequence continues at coordinate 34,890 of JAPKAV010000008.1, forward strand.
ATTTTTCCCACTGTCGGACTGGGCTGTGGTGGCAAATGTGGTGGCCGCGGCGGTTGCAGGTGTGATCACAGGGTTGGCCTACCTGATTTTGCGGCGCGGTGGCATGGGTCAGGTCGTGTCCGTCTTGGGTGGCTTGATTCCCGTCATGATTCCAATTGTTGGGTACGAAGCGGTGCAGTCATTGGGGAACGTGTACCAGTGGTTGCTGTATGTCAGTGTTTTGGCGGTGGTTTTTTCTTCGGCACTGAACCGGTGGGTGGTATTTGCGCTGCTGCTCTTGACCACTCTGACTATGCCAACGACAGTGTTGCTGCTGCCGCTGGTTGTTCTGTGGTGGTTGCGCAAGTCAATTAGTTTGTCAACCCTTATCACCTGGAGTGGTGCACTGCTGGGTGGTGGTCTGGCCCAATTTCTCGTTGCGAGCAATGCGACCAAGCCGCGCGCCGTTGAGTTGGCCCCTGATGGTGTGAGCACGTGGGCCAATTCGTTGTTACCAGCGTTTATGACAAATGTCCCCGGGTTTATATCGGATGGTTCAGATCCAACCCGTGAGCAGTGGCCATGGGCCTGGTTGATCCTCGCGGCCCTGGTCGGACTCGGCGTGTTCTTGGTTGTGCGAGGGTGGCCGGCGGGAAACTCCGCGACTATGGGCGCATTGGTGCTCACTGGAGTCGTGTTGAGCGCTTTTCCGACAATTTTCGATGGACCTGGGAACCGTTACTTCGTTGTCCCGGTCATGTTGCTCACGCTTGCAGTTCTGGTGTCATTAAATGAACTACTCTTCAGTAGCACGTGGTGGGTAGGTGGGATCGTTGTTCTTGTTGTCCTTGGGTTGTGGTTGCCACAGTTGCCGGCGGGGGCGTTTAGATCAACACCGGCGCCAGCGTGGAGTGATGAAGTTGCCCGGGTGTCGGCCGCGTGTAAAGCCGACCCGAAGCTTTCCGAGCGGATCATTTTCACTCCGTTTTGGCCACCGGATTGGGGCGATGCATTAAGTGAACCAACTCACCCAAATGTGGATTGCTTCGTGGTGTGGAAGTGGCTGGATTAGGTCAGTCTTTTAAAGCCCGCATGTGCGGTCCCTTGTGGGAGCAGGTGGCTGAGTTCAGGGTCATCTGTTTGGGAGATTTTTTCAAATACTGTATCTAGTGCATCAAAATATTGATTCAATATTTCTGGAGTGTGTGCGATCGACGTATACATCGCGTTGCTGGCAAGGTAACCCAGTTCAAGCATTGCCTGGGTGATGTAGGTCTTGACGGCAAGTGGGTTGTAATTCGCAATCGAAAAGTTGGCGAGCGCCGGCAGGCCGCCTGGTGTGACCACGAGGTTATGTGTTGCGCCGAGCTCGACCCAGCGTTGCTGAACTTCGATTCCGATCTCGTGCACGCGTTGCGGAGCATCGGTTTCTTCCATGACTTTGAGTGTTGCAAGTGCCGCGGTTGGGCCGATCCGCTCGGTCCAAAAAGTGCTGGAAATAAAGGTTTTCTGGGCTGCTTGCATGATGCTTTCGCGACCAATGACCGCCGTGATTGCGTAGCCATTTCCCAGGGTTTTGCCGAAGGTCGCGAGGTCGGGTTCAACATTGTAATGAAGGTGCATGCCACCGAGGGTTCGGCGGAAACCACTGGTGCATTCATCGAAAATTAACACCGCGTTGTGTTGTGTGGCAAGCGCGCGTACGCCCTCGAGGAAGCCGGGAGCGGGGGGATCGGAGCGTTGGACTTCCATATAGATCGCACCAATTTGATCATCGGCCTCCATGATGGCGGTGATTTGTTCAAGGTCATTGAACTGGAATGGAATCGAAGTACCAGCGAGTGCCCGGGGAACCCCGTTGGGGTCAAGGCCTGGGAGCAGGTGGCCGTCTAGGGAGTCGGTTTCACTGAGGTTCGCGGCGAGATACCAGTCGTGCCAACCGTGGTAACCGCAAAACGCAACTTTGTCCTTACCGGTCGCGGCCCGGGCAATGCGCACGGCGATCGCGCAGACTTCGCCGCCACTTCGGGCGTATCGCACCATGTCTGCCCACGGGTGAAGTTCAATGAGCTTCTCCGCGAGATACACCTCTTCGGGTGCGTTCAGGGTTGACAAGTTTCCTTTGCGGACAGTCTCCAGGACAGCTTGGTCGACTTCAGGGTGGCTGTAACCAAGAATGTTGGTGCCCACACCCATCAAACTCACGTCTGTGAATTCTCGGCCATCCAAGTCCCAGATTGAGCAGCCTTGGGTGCGGTCGAAGTAGGCGGGCCAACCTTGGGGTAGATACATTTCGGCCCGCTTGGAGAGCAGCATCGATCCACCAGGGATCAATCTTTTCGCGCGCTGCCAAAGATCGTCTCCGGTGGTATGTGACACGACAACAGTCTACGGGTTGAATACTTACCGGCCCCGCAGATCACATACCTACGTGATTTTGAGTGGAAGGGAAGGGGGTTGTGACCTGAAGGGGCTAGTAACGGCTCTGAGACCGACTCCCATCGTGGTTTTTTCTCATAGGTCGCCTCGCCGAAATTGACCTCACCCACATGTATACCTGGCCCTAATTCTTGCGGGCCTCAATTACACCGGAGGAGCACAGGAACATACCGCGCCAATCATCGGTCGCTTCAAGTTCAATCCCGGCTTCGCGGAATGCTTGGCCCAGCGTGCTGGCCAACATGGGTGGGGACACGTGGTAGTTATACCAATGGAATTTGGTGAAACTTAGGCCGTTTGCAATCACTAGATTCTGCAATTCAAATGGGTTGTGGAACTTCGCCAAGATTTCGTCGTAGGCCGGACCTTCATGCTTCTCCTCGCGCCTTGGTGGCTTGTCCATTGCAAGACGAGGTTCCAACTCGGACTTAATGGTATTTTTAATTTCTGGACTGACAGGCGCCAGGAGTTCATCGAAAATAAATTCCATGGTCAGCCGATTAAACGAATAGAGCGAAAGCATTGAATTTCTAAATTGCAAAAACAATGTCCCACCTGGTGCGATAAAGTTTGACATGTTTTTGACCGCCGCGTCCTCACTTGCGACGTGGGGGAGAACACCGAGTGCCATAACTGCGTCGTAGGGGCCGGTTGCGATAGCGGCTTCTAAAGTGTCGCGCCGATCAAGATTGCCAAATGTCAGTAAGTCAGGATCAAATCCGTTGTCAACAAACTGCTGCTTGGCGACCTTAAGCATTCCTTCAGAGAAGTCACTTCCACCAACCCGGAGGCCCATCCTGGCCATGGCGGTTATGGGTGAGCCATCACCAATCCCTAATTCATAGACGCTCTTAATCCCCAGTTCGTTGATCCGATCTTTGATCTTCTTGAGCCGGAAGTAATTCGCGGGATATTCGGTCGCTGTGTGGATCATTGTTTCGTCGTATTGCTCGGTGTAGGTCGGTGCGCTCGCGTTGTAGTGATCGACTACTTCGGCCATGGTGCGATTCTCCTGAAATATGCTGTGAACTGCGGGGGAACATATGTTACTTCAGGGGCTCCGAGGCTGTGATAGGGCAGTGTTTTTTGGCGCCTTGCTGTCGTATTAAGTGGACCCCTGATATTTCACGCAACCGAGATAAAACCAGAATAAGTGTGCACAGGCTCGTGCCACGGGAAAATAGAATTGGGGAACCCGTGACACTCAGTGTAATTACGAGGTTTCACAGGTACGTGGCTTAATTTCTCGGATAGACATTTTTTGACTTTTGGGGTTGGACGGTCTGAAATTCTCCAACTTGAATCGATCGCGCAGGCGGGGGGTCGCAGTGAGTGATGGTGGAATTCAACCAGCCTCTGAGTTGTTGCGTGCTGCTGGAGCACGAGAGTATTTTGGTGATAAAAATACAGAGCTCGTAGACCTGTTCGGTGTCGACTGCAAAGTTGCTTCAACCGCGGAATTGCGATTGGAGATCGACAGTACTCGCATACCAATTTGGCAAACATTGACACGCTCGCTCGCTGACGTAGGCAAAAATTAAGCTAGGTGCTGAGGGGTGGCGGACCTAGTCCCGCTTGAGGAAGGCTATGGCGCGTTCAGGTTAATCACTTGCACGTATTGATCGTAGCCGTAGTCCGCGGGCTGGCAACCCACAAGATCGGTTGACACGACGAGGGTGTTCTGGGCCATGGTGGGTTCTTTAACCGTGATGCTGAACTCGGTGGTGGTTTCCGGGTTCGCCGTCGTGATCAATGTTTCACCGCTTCCCAGGGTCAACGTGACTTGGGCTTCGATTTGATCCTGGCAGTCAGGAATCCGGACCCCACCGGTTATTTCGGTCAACGGGATTCGTGGATCGAGTGGGTGGAGGGTGAAGACTGCCTCCGGGGTGATTGTCCACCACCAGATCAGATCGCCCTTTGAGCCGCGAGGTGCAACGCTCATGTTGGCAAGGTCCACCCGCTCGGTGGTGATTGCCGGGGCAAAGAAGTAGTCGACCAGTTCGGGTGACCAAGTGGCTGGGTCTTGGGTGCTGGCTTGCGGGTCGGTTGTGAAGAAAAACCAGTCCGGTACCGAATTCTGGTTCGTTGCTGCCGTAACTGTGGGTGGGCCGTAGCGGTCGGTGAGGTTAGTGAGGATCCGCTGCGCCGCAGGTGTGGCGAACGCCCGGGTGTCCAGGTGGATTCCACAGAACCCGGCCTGGGCGAGTAGGTCGACTTCCTCGCTATTTGGCACTTCGGGGAGCGCACTAAGCCAAGCGCCGGCATTTGTGTTTTTGACCGCGCCGTAACTCCAACTCTTATTGGAATCAATGATCGAGTTCCAGAAATGCTCGTAGTCATTGAAATCACGGGTAGGTCCATTTTCGGGGTAGACCTGGTGCGGGAGTTGCAATACGCCACAGTCTTGTGGGAGCTGTTGGTCGATCGCGGCGGTGTAGTCGCGGGAAACTTGGGTGATCTGGGTGCCGTCTTGAGCGCCTTGGCGGTACGGAGTAATAAATGGCCAGGCCGACTCCACCGCGGTAATGCCAAGAATAACGATTGCAATTGCGAGGACAGGATAGGTTTTCGTGATTTTTACGTTGCGCGCTTTCAGGTTGGCAAAGATTGTTGCGGCCATCAAAATAATCAGCAGTAGCAAAACGGGTAGGAGGCGGTTCCAGGCCCGAATCTGTGGGGTCACCAGCGCAGCGAACAAATAGTTCGCACCCCACGGGATGAAAAACAGGAGAGTTGTAATGAGCAGCATGCTCAACAAGCCAAGGCGTTCCCGGAATCTGGTGAGAAGAGCGAATGCGATGAAAACAATCGCGGCCATGGTGATCCAGGTGCCAAAGTTTGACAGGGTTGCGTTTTCGTATTGGGGCGCGGCACCAAATGCTTGGTTAACTTCAGTGTTGTAGGTGACAAATGGTCCGCCCAACCGCGAAATCGGGGCTGCCAAAACAGCAATTGCTAAAATACCGGCGAAGATAACCGACTCGTAGGGGAGCCGTTCGCCCAGCGATGCGTACGGTGGATCTGCCTGGAGGGCGAGCAGGCTGGGTATAAACCCAGCGATTGCGACCACTGCGACCGCGACAATCGGGATTAAGTTGATCAGGGTGTTTGTGCGGGTGGTGGCGAGTTGCCAGAGCCAGGCGGCTGCCATGAGCAACAAGCCGAAGGCGGCGTAATATACCCCGGACCAAGCGGTTGTGATTACCAGGGCGGCCAGGATCGCGTAATGTGTGATTCTGATTTTTGTCGGGGTGCCCTTGGGTGGGAACAGCATGTGCCTGATCCGGCCACTACCGATCAGCTGGGCGAGAATCACCGCAGTGACCGCTCCGTACATGGTGGCAAGTGAGGTGTGACCCAGTCCCCGAACGAAATGGAATGGGATCATGGTGAAGGCAACGGCGAGTGCAACCCCAAGTGGACCACGAAGGCCGGTGAGTCGAATTGAACAGTAGGCAAGGACCGCAACGAAGGGGAAGCTCAGGAAGAGCAGCAGGTTTATCCCCATAAATGGGTTACCGGTAATCCAACCAACGAGTGCCGCAAAACTATTTTGGGTGATGTCAATGCTGGGAAAAAGATTCAGATTCATGCCCAGCGGGTAACCGAAGTGATTACCGGTGGTGAAACCAAACAGTCCCCAGTTCTCGGTATTGACATAGGTACTGAGCATGTCACCGCTCCCCCACGCGCTGCCGAGTTTTTGCAGTGCCGGCAGGAGGGCAAGCAGACTGATCGCGGTGGCTAGGACTGCGGTCCAGACTATTTCAATCAGAGTTCTTTTCGTGATCACGAGTTTTTCCCGCCCGCCCAGGTCAAGGTGGTGAGGCAGGTGTGGCCTTGGGTGGTCGGGAAGTCAGAGGAATTATCCGCAGGCCAGGTGTAGTCGTAGCAGATTGGCGTGGTCGCTTGATTGATCTGCGGAATGCTTTCCCACAAGTTGGCTACCGCATCCATGCTCTTGCCGTAGAGGGCCAAAGTGGTGGGCTTAAATGAATTGAGCCGCACAAGATCTGGTTGCGTGAGTGTCGGTTCCAAAGTGATTCGATTCTCTCCCCATAGTTGCATTCCGGCAGCAACATATAACTCTCGGTCACCCTGGACCCAAGGGCCATCCACCCAGAGCATGATTTGGTCGCTTGCACGGGTGTTATCTAGCACCCACTCCTGGGAATTGACCGCAGTGTGAATCTTGTCCGAAATCGGGTTACTGGAGTACGCCCAGTGGTAGGGACTGAGGTAGTAGAGCCCCAAATCACCGCGGGAGTTTTGTACGAGTTGGGCGCTGGCCAGGAACAAAGCCAAAGTCGTGATTGTGATCAGGGTTTTGGCGGGCGTGGGTGCGAGTGCGGGCGAGGTCGTGGGCGACGCGTATGTGAACGCGTACACGAATACAAGGCTCGCCACGAACGCAACTGCAGTGACCACTCCCAGGACCCATCCGGTGGTCAGGCTCAGATTCGGCGCCATGAATCCGGCTGCGACAACCGCAATCACCGAGAGGGTCGCTAAGACAACTTGGGGAGTGTTTTTGCCAAGGCTGATGTATGCGCTCACGCCCAGGGCCAAGGCAATTAGGGCGGGGGGCCACAGCATGGCTTGATACAGCGGGGCTTCTAGGGCAATGCCGCCCATGAGTGGGTTGAAAAGCAGCATGAAAGCGGCGCTGGTTGTCGCGATCAGGAATCCGAGCTGGGTGGCACTGGACTCGCGCTTCATTAACCAAAGAAAAAAGGTGATTACCGTGATCAAAACTATGACGATTAGAGAAATGTCAGTGAGGAAGATGTTTTCACCGCTGGAGAAGTTGGAAAGGTTAATTGCTTGTGCGTCTGCATAGGCTGCGAACCAGTCCATTTTCGGGAAAATGCTTCGGCCCCACATCAAGAAAG
>JAPKAV010000139.1 GCA_028825115.1 Candidatus Nanopelagicales bacterium
TCTACTGTTGAAATAAAGGCCTGATTTTCCAAAGGTGCAAAAAATGCAGCAATTGCCAGACGTAGCGCACCGAGATCCACCATTCTTCCACGCTACCGGCACGTGTTGTTGAACCTTTTGTTGGGCCGGGGGGGGCAAGCCTCACGATGCCGGATACTCTTAATGGGCGTTAACCCAAGCCAAAGAAACAACAGTCGAGACTAAGCAATAAATCGCACACAGTTTGCCCCACTCTCACATTCACGGGTACCATAGGACGGTCATGGAGAAGGTTCAGTTTGTGAAAACTTTTGGCGGCAGAATATCAATCCTTCTTGATCGAATCCATGGCCATATCTTGCTACCGACAGCACTGTCATTGGCCCTTTCGCTACGGGCAGCGACTAATTTGCCACTTTCGCACGACGAGTTTTACACGCGGCATGCCATTCAAGAGGGTTTGGATCTGCACCTGTGGGAAGCGCCATCTCTGCCGTATTACGTCGTTCAATGGATTGCAACTGGCGGGGGAGCGCTCGACAGTGACCTCGGATTACGACTTGTTAGTGTGATTGCCGTAGCAGTCACAGTGGCATGCGTGGCAGAAGCAGCTCGGCAAATGGCTTCAAAGACGTCTGCCTACATTGCCGGATTCCTGATGGCTTTGAGCGGAGTAGCACTCACTCGCGCCGCAGAAGCGAGACCTTACGCCCTTGGACTCTCGATTTTTGTCATATCGTTCCTGCTCCTCCTTCGAATGATGCGGCAGCAGAATCGCTCGAGCAGTCTGGCCTATGGCACGAGCCTGGTTCTCGGTCTCCTCATCATGCCTCAAGGGATCGTGGTCTTAATTCCACACGCACTGATTGTTTTGCAACGCGATCGAAACTGGGATCGACTCAAACGGTGGGCTCTGTCAGTCCTTCCGGCTGCGTTCCTAGTTCTTGTCGGCGCGACCGTGGCCTGGCTGAACGTATTTCCGAACATGCACAATTGGCTTGATTCCCCAACGGTGACACAATTTGTCGATGGACTGCTTTGGGTGGGCGGGGCGGGCAACTCGAGACCAGGAGCTGGATCTGCCATTGCGCTCGCACTAATTGTGTTGGGGCTTACTTCGAACCGTGCATGGCTGTTGACCTGCGGTGCAATTTTGGGTGCTGCTGGCCTGTTCTTGGGCTCGCAAGGAGGGACCTCCTTTTGGACGTACGGTTCATCCGCCACCCTTGTCCCGATAGTGATCATAGGAGCCTCTATTGCCTTAGGGGAACTGCGGAAGAGATCAATGCTCTTGATTTTAGCAACGTTTCTGATTGTGAGCTTGCCTATTTACGCTGATTCGAGAATGCCCAGGTCTGGCGAGGCTGACATCCGGCAAGCTGTCATGATTCTTGAACAGTCGGAATCCGGACCTGTGGCTGTCTTCGGAAGTCCAGCCGAAGCGTACGGTCTTTGGGCCGCAATTCGTTACTACGGATTAGATAGCGCAAAATACACGCCCACCAAGTCTCCCGAAGGTGAATATTGGTCAGTTTATGGGAGTGACGACTGCCGCCCTCTCCAATCGTGGGATGTTGGGGGGCAGGCCACCTTGAAGTGGTGCGCAGCTCCGGGTTCCAAATAAAGCCCTGGATCGGATCTTTTTCAGCATGGCCACCTCTGGAAATCCTGTCAACAAGTCACGGTAATTGCGCTATGTGTATATGCCCACATGCCAGATGTAGGGCACTGGGATCAACCACTCGTACAGGGTGCTGGCAAAATGTCTATTCATGAACTCCGTGCTCTCAATACCGCAGTGGCGCGAAGATCAAGCTGCACATAAAACCCGCGCGAGTGCTCTGACAAGCAGTAGGCGTGCGCGCAGGAAAATGGGTACTCGCGAGCCCGTTGCGGACTTCATGTTCGAGTATTACCCCTACACGCCAACAAAGTTGGAGACATGGTTTCCCGGCACTGGGGTCACATTAGAGGTGGATGCCGATCACGAATTTGATTTCCCGAATTATGTTTCCACTGATGGTCAAT
>JAPKAV010000140.1 GCA_028825115.1 Candidatus Nanopelagicales bacterium
GCTTGTCCTACATTGACCTCGCTCGACTGATCCCCACTGACGCTGTAAGCCAAGTGAAAGCGGAACCTGCCGACAAAATCGCACTGAAGCAATATGACTTGCTGTACAGCATGCCGAGTCAATTCGAGGTGCTTTAAAATTGACTGACTCCGTTACAGACTCACCATTAAGGCGCGCTATCCGCAATAATGGATCCAGTCGAAAATTTATTGAAGGTCTCAACACACCATTTCCTATGGTCAATTACACGCCATCAATGCTCGCAGAAGACCCCATTGTGCAATTGTTGTTAGGGGCTCTCGACGAGGTTCTGGCCCCCATTATTTCGGTCCTCGATTGTTATGACGCTTATCTTGACCCGCAACTGGCGCCACTTGACTTCATCGATTATATGAGCAGTTGGCTCTTGGTCAGCCAAGTCGAATATTGGACGGAAGAGACTCGCCGTGCCTCACTTGCGAGTACCGTGCCACGATCAAAGTGGCGAGGGACTGTGATAAGTTTTGAGGAGCGCATCAATTCGCTTTTTGGTGTCTCGGTTCTTGTGACTGACTCCGGCAAAGTGATCGCAAACTCACAATTCACTGATCCCGACTTGTGGGAAGAATCCGCTTCTCCTGCTGTTCTTGTAGCGGTGCCAAAATCTTCCGATGCATTCGTATCACTCGAGATGATTCGTGAGGCTCTTCAGGCGGTTCTCCCCGCTCACGTTGCATTAGAAATTAGGGTAAGCGAGTGACGACCGCGCTTCCAAACATCACATGTACACGTTGTGGAACGCGTACCACATGGACAGCGTATTGCATCTGTGGCGCATTTCTTGAATTCTTTGGACAACCTCCTTGGCATCCGAGTGTCGATACGGAGTTGCTCCTTGAAGAAGCAGATCACCCCGATGTGGGTGGCACCGATGCACATGAAAATCAGAAAGCTCTTCCCGTCCCAGAAGCGGCTGCAGATTCCAAAACAAATGAGCTAGCAAAGGTCGTTGATCCAATTACGGAGTCTCAGCCAATTGAGACGCGACATATTCGCCGTAAAGTTGATAAACCCGTTCATTGGTGGCGGTTTTCGCAAAGGAAAGAACCATCTGATTCCGCGCCCAATGACCACGTTCCTGCAGCTATTGGGCTGGCGCATATTGTACCGTCACCCGACCCTGACATGGAAGAAGACCGCGGCCGCGTTGTAGTTGCCCAGCCAATCCCTCAAAGCGTGAGCTCAGAAGAGCCTGCCCAGCAATTGCGTGAAAGTCAACAGACGATCGCGATTGATAATCAAAACCCACTAGGGCCAATCCATGGTGCCCCTTGCCCGGAGTGCGGATTTCGGAACCTTGCAGCCACGGCTTACTGCGCCCGATGCGGTTTCGAATTGCATTTACATCGAGCCGTCAATCCAGACACGGAATTGCCCTCCCCCTCTAAGCCTGAGAGCTTTCCTCGACGGCGAAACAAAGGTATTGCAAGAGTCGTTCTACTCATTCTTTTTATTTTTGTTCTTACATCGCCAGTAGTAATCTCGCAGGTCATGGTCCCTGCCGGTCAAGGAATCATCAATATTGTAAGAAATATCACTTACTTCTTTTTCCCTGCGATTGGAAACCCTGTTCCCATTAAAGCCGTAGTTGCCAGCAGCGAGGGCTTTGGAACTCCGGTGACCGGTGCCTTTGGAGATAACCTCAAAGAGTTTTGGTCCTCAGTTCCTCTCCCCGATTATGGCAAAAGCTCGACGATTACTATTACGTTGTACAAGGCTGTGGATATTGACCGTATTCTTGTTAGTCCTGGCATTCAAAATGGTAATAACGCGCCTCGCGCACTAGCTACCCCTCGAAGTATTAAAATCACCCTCAACCCAGGCGCGCCCCAAGCTGAAGCCAACTCTGCTAACCCTGCAGTTGCGCCGGGCGCCATTTCGTCCGCGTCGCCATCAGGATGTGCGTCGCCATCAGGATCTGCATCGCCATCAGGATCTGCAT
>JAPKAV010000141.1 GCA_028825115.1 Candidatus Nanopelagicales bacterium
GCTTGTCCTACATTGACCTCGCTCGACTGATCCCCACTGACGCTGTAAGCCAAGTTAAAGCGGAACCTGCCGACAAAATCGCACTGAAGCAATATGACTTGCTATACAGCATGCCGAGTCAATTTGAGGTGCTTTGACCTTGACTGACTCCGTTGCAGACTCACCGTTAAGTCGCGCTATCCGCAATAGTGGATCCAGTCGAAAATTTATTGAAGGTCTCAACACGCCATTTCCGCTGGTCAATTACACGCCCTCAATGCTAGCAGAAGACCCCATTGTGCAGTTATTGTTAGGGGCTCTCGACGAGGTTCTAGCTCCTATTATTTCGGTCCTCGATTGTTATGACGCTTATCTTGACCCGCGACTGGCGCCACTTGACTTCGTCGATTACATGAGCAGTTGGCTCTTGGCCAGCCAAGTCGAATATTGGACGGAAGAGACTCGCCGTGCCTCACTTGCGAGTACCGTGCCACGATCAAAGTGGCGAGGGACTGTGATAAGTTTTGAGGAGCGCATCAATTCGCTTTTTGGTGTCTCGGTTCTTGTGACTGACTCCGGCAAAGTGATCGCAAACTCACAATTCACTGATCCCGACTTGTGGGAAGAATCCGCTTCTCCTGCTGTTCTTGTAGCGGTGCCAAAATCTTCCGATGCATTCGTATCACTCGAGATGATTCGTGAGGCTCTTCAGGCGGTTCTCCCCGCTCACGTTGCATTAGAAATTAGGGTAAGCGAGTGACGACCGCGCTTCCAAACATCACATGTACACGTTGTGGAACGCGTACCACATGGACAGCGTATTGCATCTGTGGCGCATTTCTTGAATTCTTTGGACAACCTCCTTGGCATCCGAGTGTCGATACGGAGTTGCTCCTCGAAGAAACAGATCACCCCGACGCGAGTGGCATAACTGAAGCGCCTGAAAATGAGAAAACTCCTCCCATCCCAGAAGCGGCTGCAGATTCCAAAATTAACGAGCTAGCAAAGGTCGTTGATCCAATTACGGAGCCTCAACCAATTGAGACGCGAAATATGCACCGAAAAGTTGATAAACCTTCACGTTGGTGGCGGTTTTCGCAAAGCAAAGAACCATCTGACTCCGCGCCCAATGACCACGGTCCTTCAGCTATTGGGCCGGCGCATGTCATACCGTCACCCGACGTTGACATGGAAGAAGACGGCGGCCGCGTTGTAATTGCCCAGCCAATCCCTCAAAGCGTGAGCTCAGAAGAGCCCGCCCAGCAATTGCGTGAAAGTCAACAAACGATCGCGATTGATAATCAAAACCCACTAGGGCCAATCCATGGTGCCCCTTGCCCGGAGTGCGGATTTCGGAACCTTGCAGCCACGGCTTACTGCGCCCGATGCGGTTTCGAATTGCATTTGCAAAAAGCCGCCAATCCAGACACGGAATTGCCCTCCCTCTCTAAGCCTGAGAGCTTTCCCCGACGGCGAAACAAAAAAATTTTGATAGTCGTTCTACTCATTTTTTTTATTTTTGTTCTTACATCGCCATTAGTAATCTCGCAGGTCATGGTCCCTGCCGGCCAAGGAATCATGAATATTGCAAGAAATATCACTTACTTCCTTTTCCCTTCGATTGGAAGCCCTGTTCCCATTAAAGCCGCAGTTGCCAGTAGCGAGGGCTTTGGAACTCCGGTGACCGGTGCCTTTGGAAATAACCTCAATGAGTTTTGGTCCTCAGTTCCTCTCCCCGATTATGGCAAAAGCTCGACGATTACTATTACGTTGTACAAGGCTGTGGAAATTGACCGCATTCTTGTTAGTCCTGGCATTCAAAATGGTAAGAATGCGCCTCGCGCACTAGCTACCCCTCGAGTTATTAAAATCACCCTCAACCCAGGCGCGCCCCAAGCTGGAGCCACCTCTGCTAACCCTGCAGTTGCGCCGGGCGCCATTTCATCTGCATCGCCATCAGGATCTGCATCGCCATCAGGATCTGCATCGCCATCAGGA
>JAPKAV010000061.1 GCA_028825115.1 Candidatus Nanopelagicales bacterium
CATAGCTTGCCAGCAGTGAACCGACCTGAGCCGAGCGCTCATCACTAAGACCCCACGCTTGGCCAGAAAGGAAACCCGCACGGAATGCGTCCCCCACGCCGGTGGGATCAGATTTGCGTTCTTCTTCGGCGATCTGAACGTGCACTGCTGCTTCGCCGCGGCGCTCAATCCGGGAGCCATTGGGTCCAAGGGTGGTAATCCGGACCTGCACCATGTCGGCAATATCAGCCGCGCTCCAACCGGTCTTTTGCTCAATCAGTGCCGCTTCATATTCATTGGTAAAAAGGTATTGCGCGCCTTCAATCAGCGGCTTTACTTCCTCACCACTCATGCGGGCAAGTTGCTGGGATGGGTCAGCTGCAAATGGATACCCCCTAAACCGGCATTCATCCGTATGACGTTGCATTGCTAAAGGATCATTCGCTCCAATCAAGACCACGTCGGCCGGTCCTGCAGCTTCAATAATTGGCTTGAGCTCAATATTGCGGGCTTCGCTCATTGCACCGGCATAAAATGTGGCGATTTGATTTTGCTCTGCATCGGTTGTGCAAATAAACCGCGCGGTGTGTGCCGTTTCAGAAACGTGAACAGCGCTTGTATCAACCCCGTGACGGGCGAGCCAGCTTTCATAGTCAGCAAAATCTGGGCCCACCGCCCCCACGAGCACCGGCTTCAGCCCCAAGCACCCCATGCCGAAGGCAATATTAGGCGCCACACCCCCACGACGAACTTCAAGTTCGTCTACCAGAAAGGACAGAGAAATCTTGTCGAGTTTTTCCGCAACCAGCGAGTCAACGAAGTTGCCCGGGAAGGTCATTAAATGATCGGTCGCAATGGAACCGGTGATCAGAATAGCCATTTACGTAAGTCTACCGGCTCTCCAACTCACCCTCCCGCACGCACACTAGTTAGCTGAACGAGTCCCCGCACGCACACGAACCACCAGCATTGGGATTGTCAATTGTGAAGCCCTGCTTTTCAATTGTGTCCACAAAGTCAATAGTGGCGCCGCTAAGGTAGGGAGCGCTCATGCGGTCGGTGACTACGTTGACCGCGCCGAACTCCTTGACAACGTCACCATCGAGGGTCCGATCATCAAAGAAAAGTTGGTAGCGAAGACCAGAACAACCGCCGGGCTGGACGGCAATCCGAAGGGCGAGATCATCGCGGCCTTCAGATTCGAGGAGAGTCTTGACTTTGTCTGCGGCCTCACCGCTGAGCGCGATGCCGTCGGTCACGGGGGTTTCAACTGCGGTTTCAGTAGACATGGATCAGACCTCTTTCACTGGTTAGTTGCTCTAAGGCTAATGCACGGACTTCGTTTGCGCTAGACGCCACCCTCCTGCGCTCCATCATTCTACTCTGAGCAGAACCCCACGTGGCAGAAATTCGTTGCTGCGGGACACTTGTCAGATGACTAGCGTCTTTGTTGACCCCTCCCCCAGTCCCCTTGCCCTGCTTCTGTTGGGAAAAGCGGCCGATTCGACCAGTGAACGCGGGGTTGAATGTCCGGGAGATCTACCTCCAGCGTCAGATCCCGGTCTTGTGGCTCGAGCCCAAGCCGCAAAGGACACTTTGGGTGAGCGAGTTTTTATTTTGGGCCACCACTACCAGCGTGATGAAGTAATTCAATTTGCCGATGTCACAGGTGACTCTTTCAAACTTGCGCAGAAGGCTGCGGACATGCCTCTCGCAGAGTTCATTGTTTTTTGTGGTGTTCACTTCATGGCAGAAAGCGCTGATATTCTCACCGGGGACTCACAACAGGTAATTCTTCCTGACCTAGCAGCCGGCTGCTCGATGGCGGACATGGCCGAGATTAGCCAGGTCGAGCAATGTTGGACTGACCTTGAAGCTGCGGGCGTGGCGGGTGTCACCATCCCGATTACCTACATGAACTCAGCAGCTGCCATTAAAGCATTCACGGGCAAGCACGGTGGTTCGATCTGCACCTCAAGTAATGCCCAGCGTAGCCTTGAATGGGCGTTTGAGCGGGGAGAAAAAGTTCTCTTCATGCCCGACCAACACCTGGGTCGCAACACCGCTGTACGCGAGTTGGGTTTGGGCCTTGATGACTGTGTTGTGTTCAACCCCAACAAATCTAATGGTGGTTTAACCGTGGACGAGCTGCGCAACGCGAAAATGATTTTGTGGAAAGGTCATTGCAGCGTCCATGGTCGTTTTACGCCTGAGTGTGTGGATCAAGTTCGCGCAGAGGTTCCCGGAGTGACAGTGATTGTTCACCCTGAGTGCACCTACGAGGTTGTGGAAAAAGCAGATCAGGTGGGCTCAACCGAAAAAATTATTGCTGCCATTGAGGCCGCACCTGCCGGCTCGGCTTGGGCGATCGGCACTGAACTAAATTTGGTGAAACGCCTGGCACTCGCCCACCCGGACCAGAAGATCACCTACCTAGATAAAACCGTCTGCTTCTGCTCGACAATGAACCGCATTGATTTACCGCACTTGGTGTATTCACTTGAGTTACTTGCAAGTGGAAATGTAGTCAATCAAATTAGCGTGGATCCGGAGACTTCACATTGGGCAAAGATCGCCCTTGATCGCATGCTCGCCCTGCCGGGGGTCACACCTACACTCGACTAGCTCGGCCTGCTTCACCTATCGAGTCACGATCGGGATAATTACTTCATTGCGTCGCATGAACCACGGCTTCCATGGTGGGTCGTACCGTGCCCATCGTGGATTCCCATTTACCCCGAAGCCAAGGACAGCAAGTTCGGTGATCATGGCGTCACCGCGTTTTTCTACTTCGGCGTACTTCCAGTTACCCGACCAATGTGTAGCCGCAGCAAGGTGCGCCGGTACGTCGTTGATGGTGAGTTTCCCATCGCTGGGTTCGGGCAGTTCCTCCGCTTTCAGTCCAGCCGGCATGACAAAAGAAACATCCCACCGTGCAGCATTGCGTTCCTGGATAACCGGTGCGGTCATCGCAATTTTGTTGCGAGAGATGTAGCCGATGAGCGAACCAAATGCTGTGCTACCGACCTGGTTTGGATCACCGGTCAGCGTTAATTGAGCATAGACACTCGCCGGGTAGTCGCGGATCTCGATGCTGCCAATCTTGTTAATCACCGTGTACGGCTGCTGTTCGGTCATTACTCGAGCATACGTCCGAATACAAAAATTGTGGCCGCGAGAGGAGATAACCCCTCGCGGCCACAATTATTTGCGTTATGAAGTGAGAGCTAAGCGCTCTTTCCTGCTGATGAGGGTGCTTCGTGGATCTCGGCAGCGGCAAATGACTCGTCGTCTGCAAAGCTTTTTTCGCGCGCAATCTTGTAGATCAACAGACCGAACAGACACTTCGCCAGTACGTCGGCGATCGAATAACCGAGCTGGCGACCGACGAATGAGTCGGCGCCATCGATTCCCAACTGAGGCAAGAGGAAGGCAATCGGGTACACGCCCCACGTTCCCAGTAACAGCAGCCGCAGCCCATTGAGGTCCTTGCGAACCTGTCCTGGCTGTGTCGTCATGGCCTTGCTGAGTTGCGTCCACAAGACGTACAAGATGTATAGGAATGGAAGGGTCGAGAGGAAGCCCCAGATTCCGCGGGTCATGTTGTCAGTGGAAATCTCACCTGGGTAACCGAGTGCGATCATCAGGAATGCTGCCGGGATCAACTTGATCATTAGGCTGCGACGCACCATGCGAGCCAGTGCAAGTACTGCGATTGCTTCAAACAGCAACAGCGGGACAGTAAGGAGCCAGTCGATGTATCGGTAACCTTCGTTGAAGCCTTCGCCGTTGACAAGTACGTAAGTAGGATCTGAGCCAGCCATTGCTGCCTCTCCGGCTCCCTGTGCGACATATGCATCCGTGAAGGAATTGAAAATCCTCCAGTAATGATAAGCAGCGATCAGGCAAACGATTGACGAAACCGCAAGCGCTTGACGGTAGCGGGGAAGAACGCGGGGCATCACAACAAGTAAAAACACGAACGTGGCGAGCATTGACGCAAGTGCAAACGACAACGCGTTGTACACGGTTTGGAATTGCGTAAACGAGAGTTCGAGAACTCCGGGCATTTAATCCTCCTTCAAGTGGCTGACTGCTTGTCAACTCGTGACTGACTTTGACCAAGTTCTTGGCCACGGCTTAGTTTTCCCTTTATGAGGATACCTGCCATGTGAATCACAAAAGTCGCCCTATTTGAGTGAATATTCGCTTATGACCGATTTGCGGTGTTTGGGCGATTTGGCAACGGTCGAGCAAAATTTCGAACGCACTTTTAGGGTCTTTACCCAAAACCCGGCGCGTCCCACAAAGCAAACCAGCGGGTCGTATCCTTTTCAACCGCGAGCTCCCCGGAAAGTTTATCCCGGACCTGTAGTTCCAAAATATTATTGCGTGACTTTTCTTGAGTATTAACCCTCGGTGCGAACGGATAGAAAGTGCCTCTCTTATACAGGTACACCAGTGAGACCGTGTTTCCCAATTGATCAGTAAAAGGAAAAACGGAGCACAGCAGTTGCGGACCAAAGCCAGCCTGGACCAAAGAGGTATTCACCGCGTGAATATCTGTCACCGCGGTTGCCAGATCAGCCGGTTCAGTTCTCACCGTGAGCCAGTCGAACCCAAATTCATCAGCATTTGCTTCAACACTAGGGCCACCATCTGCGTCGAGCAGTTCGCGCACTTGCGTTTCAAGGTCTGAAAATGCTCTACCTTCTGGCGAACGAAAGCACACTGAGCCAACACCCGTTGGGGCCAGGCCCAAGTCAACGTCAAGAGTGATCGCTGCAGAGGGCAGCGCGAATAGGGCGTCGAGGTGTGGCCTAGCGGGCGCCTTGCGGCCGTGGATTGCATCGAGGAAACCCACCGGCTAGCGCTCACCCAGTTGGGCAGAGATTTTTGCGAGCTGTTCCAGTCTTTCTTCCAACGGTGGGTGGGTTGCAAAAATTGCTTCCATCCCCATTCCTTTGCCACCTTTAAACGCGGGGGCGAACGCGATCGAACTTACTGGCTCCATCGACCGCAAGTCCTTGTCCGGGATTGCATTCATGCCGCCACTAATTTTGACAAGGGCGCTGGCCAGGGCACTCGGTTTACCCGTTAAAAAAGCCGCTCCGCGGTCTGCCCCGAGCTCGCGGTAACGCGAAAGCGCGCGAATCAGGAGAAATGAGATGAAGTAGACAATTGCGCTTACGGCCATTACCGCCATGAACACCACCGCAGTGTTTCGATCCCTACCCCCTCGCATCATGGATCCCCACATGGCACTGCGAGTAATAAACCCAGCGAGAATCGAAGTGAAAGACGCGATCGTCATAACGGTCACGTCACGGTGGGCAACGTGCGAAAGTTCGTGCGCTAAGACCGCCTCAAGTTCCTCTTCGTCGAGTTGTTTAAGAATGCCAGTCGTAACAACAATCACACTGCGGCTAGGACTGCGGCCCGTTGTAAAAGCGTTCGGCACCGGGCTGTCTGAAATCCCCACCCTGGGTTTCTCCATGTCCGCCATTGCGCAGATTCGATCAACGATTGCGTGCACGGACGGTGCCTGCTCCTGTGTTACCTCAACCGCACGCATTGCCTTCATTGACAGCGTGTCTGAGAACCACCACTGGCCAAAAAGAAATCCGCCGGACAGCACCAGCACAAAGATCGCATTGATGCCAATCGCGATCAGGAGGCCAGCCAGGATTACATAGAGAAGCCCTAACCCAAAAAGCGTTCCCAACATGCGAGCGCCAAGTCCCGAATCTTTTTCATACCGTGAACGAGCCACTTCGCGCTATCCTCTTTCCTCTAGTCCGCGATTGCTTTTTTTTCGGCCGAGCCGAGCTCATTTTTCATCGCGGCAAGTTGGGATTCGACATCTGTGTCACTGGCCATGCGCTCAAGCTCGATCGTGATGTTGTCCTTGGACATCCCGGATGGATCCTCAAGTGCTCCTGAAGCCATTAGTTCGTCGATAGCACCGGCGCGAGCCTGCATCTCGGCTGTCTTATCCTCCGCGCGCTGAACAGCTTGGCCAACATCTCCAAGTTCAGACGAAATGCCAGCAAAAGCTTCGTTGATCTTTGTATGAGCTTCAGCTGCGGAGTAGGTCGCTTTGATCGTTTCCTTCTTGGTACGGAAACTTTCCACCTTCGCTTGTAACTGTTGCGCTGCGACCGTTAGCTTTTCTTCCTGCTCAGACAGTTGCGCGAGTTGTTCTTGAAGGTCAGCAATCTGGGTGTGAAGTCCACTGCGACGGACGAGTGCTTCGCGGGCCAAATCTTCACGGTTCCCGGCTAGAGCTGCGCGGGCCTGTTCTTCGAGTTTGGCCTCCTGCTTATTCAAACTCTGCACTTGCAACTCAAGCCGCTTGCGGCTGGTCGCGACGTCGGCGACACCCCGACGCACTTTCTGTAGGAGCTCAAGCTGCTTCTCATAGGAGTAGTCGAGAACCTCACGTGGGTCCTCAGCCTTATTGAGAACTTTGTTTGCTTTAGATTTGAAGATCAAAGTGAAGCGCTGCCACAGGCCCATGTGAATTCCCTTCGTTACGACCAAATAATTGTGCTCAATTACCCTGAGCCTAGAGCAAACGACACTTCATCGACGGATTAGTGGCGCCTGGGGCTACGCTAGCCACATTATGTTTGGGATCCCTAAGAAAACAGCCGATACGACACCCGTTGCAGAATCCAGATCAGATTCGGATCTAGTGGGGAAAGGTCGGCCCACTCCTTCGCGCAGAGATGCAGAGGCCGCCAGAAAGACCTCCATTCGTTCCCCACGCGGCTCAAAGGGCGGTAAAAAGGCCGCCAAAGAGCAAGATCGCGCGGAGCGATCCCGTGCCCGCGCAGGAATGCTTGCCGGTGATGAAAAATACCTGCCTGCGCGCGATCAGGGCCCCGTCCGAGGATTCGTGCGTGACTTTGTCGACGGACGCTACACAATCGCTGAATACTTTATTTTCATGGCCGTGGTTGTGTTGCTGCTGGGTTTTGTGAATAACCCATCGGTTCAGCAACTTGTGTCACTCGGTTTTTTCCTCATGGCAACTCTCATTATTGTGGACACAACTATTTTGGTCATCCAACTCAAGTCCCGAGCCAAGAAAGTCTTTCCCGATAGTGCAGACCGACGGGGTATCACGCTTTACGCACTCATGCGCACCTTGCAATATCGACGACTGCGCATGCCAAAACCACGTGTTGAACGTGGGCGAAAGAAAGGCAAGTAGACCGATGGAGTTTCGTCACTTAGGGCGTAGCGGGTTAAAAATCAGTGAAATCACTTACGGCAACTGGATCACCCACGGATCACAGGTCACCGATGACCTCGCCATAAAGACCATGCAGGCAGCCATGGATGCCGGGATCACCACTTTTGACACTGCAGATGTCTACGCGGCTACCAAAGCTGAAGAAGTAATGGGCAAAGCTCTCAAAGGCCAACGCCGGGAAAGTCTAGAAATCTTCACCAAGGTGTACTGGCCGACCGGCGAGGGGGTTAATGACCGCGGACTTTCACGCAAACACATCATGGAGTCATGTGAGAATTCATTGCGCAGGTTGCAGACCGATTATGTGGATCTCTACCAAGCGCACCGCTACGACTACGAAACCCCCCTGGAAGAAACCCTTCGCGCATTTGATGACCTGGTCCGTCAAGGCAAAGTCCTCTATGTGGGAGTGAGTGAATGGACAGCAGAACAAATCCGCGATGCAGTCCGTATCGCCTCCGACATGGGTTTTGATCGGATTGTGAGCAACCAGCCCCAATACAACATGTTGTGGCGGGTAATTGAAGCCGAAGTTGTACCGGCAAGTGAGGAACTGGGCATCGGCCAAATTGTGTGGTCGCCCATCGCTCAGGGCGTATTGACCGGCAAATATAAAATTGGGGCGCCAGCTCCACAGGGGAGTCGAGCCACCGACACTTCTTCTGGCGCGAACTTTGTGGCCAGATGGCTCAATGATCCAGTCCTGGCGGCTGTTGAAAAATTGGAACCAATTGCCAAAGACATGAATCTGACCATGTCTCAACTGGCCATCGCCTGGGTCCTGAGCAATCCCAACGTGTCTGCAGCCATTGTGGGTGCCTCACGACCTGAGCAAATAACTGAAAATGCGCAGGCTGCGGGGGTAACATTGGCTGCAGATGTACTCAGTGCGATCGATTACGCACTGGGTGATCTTGTCAGCACGGACCCTGCACTCACCGTTTCACCAGAAATAAGACCATGAAATTTAGCCTGAGCTTGAAGGAGACGCAATGTCTTGGAGTTGGCAATATTTAGATAATGACGGCCAAGTGATCGACTCCCCCGTGGAGCCATGTGTCACGTCGGCATTCCCCAGCCAGAGCGATGCGGAAGCGTACGTGTCTGACACCTGGCGTGAGCTGCGTGGAGCCGGGATCAGCGCCGTCACTCTCGTTGACGGCGACCGAGTCGTGTACGGGCCCATGAGCCTGAACTCTGAATAACCCTCCTGACCATAGTCCGTGTTCGTATTGACACGGACGATTATTAATGGTGCTATACGCACACAACAAAAGATTGACGCGAGTGAATCTAGGGGAAGTTCGGTGAAAATCCGGCGCTGTCCCGCAACCGTAAGTCAGGTGAAAACCTGATAAGTCGGAGCACCTAACACTCGCGAGCGGTCATCCGTCGAGGTAACGGGACGAGCGCTCAAGTGAAAACTTGATCGCCCCTAGCACTTTTTGTGCTTGGGGTTTTTGATTGAGCGATCCATGGGCCATGTTCTAGTGACCACTCACTGAAGGGGCACCATGAAAAAATCGTACAAATTAGTCATGGCGGCAGTGCTCAGCATTGCCGTTGCATTTGGACTGGGACTTTCTCCAGCACACGCCGCCGGGCCAGACGCTGGCCTCTATGGCACTACCGATCCGACCTATACCGGAGTTGACAATCAGGCATTGGCCATTCTTGGCTTGGACTCGGTGGGGGTCAGCCCCGACAAGGCTGCCGTTAAATGGTTAGTGTCCCAGCAATGCCTCAATGGCAGCTTTAAGTCCTATCGGGTCAGCATTCGCACGGCATGCGGACCGTCAGACTCGGTCAACTTCAGCGGGCCCAATACCAACTCAACCGCACTTGCCGCGCTCGCGTTAAACGCTTCGGGCAAGACCGCGCAAGCCAAGCGCGCCGTAAAGTGGCTCACCAAAGCAACAGCGGTGGCACCCAACGGCAAAACTGGTATCGCGTACTACCCCGGTTCAGGCGCATTACCGGATACGAACTCATCCGGATTGGCATATGCCGCAATGACAGGAGTTGGAGTCAAGTCCCCGGTGGTTAAGCAGGTTCGAGCCTACCTACTCAGCGCGATCACACCGTGCGCTCAAAGTGGGGGCGCAAAGTATCAGGTGAGTGAATCAGGCGTGAATAACTCAGCCTCAGCACAAGCACTATTCGGTCTCGCTGCATTAACTCCGACTGAACCTGCAAACAAATTGGGAGCAAGTCCCAAATGTGCGAAAAACAAGGTCAAGAATCTGGCCAGCTACCTCAGTGGCCAGCTCACGACCGGTGTCTTATCTTCATTTCCTTACGACGGAGATGATTTTGGAAATACTGCCGCAACCGTGGTTACCTTTAACACCA
>JAPKAV010000062.1 GCA_028825115.1 Candidatus Nanopelagicales bacterium
GCCAGGCACTGCGGAAGTTGGCCCGGATCACCTCGTGGTAGTTGGGCGCAAACTGGCGAACTACCCCGACACCGCTGCCACTCCAGTCAGGCAATTCGCCGTTGAGGACCCACGCGGCCTGTCGAGCCGCACCATCAGCGACATATTCGCCTGCGGGTGGCACTTCGACCGGCGCATTGAACATGGTGGAAGCAATCTGGCCAACGGCTGGGTTTGCTGCCGCCCCACCAATCAAGATCACTCGATTTACCGGGACCCCTGCCCGGGTGAGCGCATCCACCGCGTCCGCTAAACCACCAAACATTCCTTCAATTGCACTTCGAGACATATTCTCTGGTGTCATGTTCGCCCGTGTCATGCCGTGCAGCGTGCCTTGTGCATCGGGCAAATTTGGGGTCCGTTCACCATCAAGATACGGAATGAAAGTCAACCCGCCGGCACCCGGTGCTGCCATTAACGCGAGTCGCGCAAACTCGTCAAAGTCCACCTTGAGCATCGCCGCTGTCGCCGTCAAGATGCGCGCAGCATTGAGGGTGCACGCAAGTGGCAGGAAGTTTCCAGTCGCATCGGCAAAGCCTGCGACAAATCCTGATGGATCCTGGGTTGGTGTACTCGATCCAGCAAATGCTGTTCCCGAAGTTCCCAAGGAGACCACGACGTCACCGGGCTTAATACCAAGGGCTAATGCTGCTCCCATATTGTCCCCGGTGCCCGGACCAATCACAATGTCTTCGCGATCGATTCCGACTGCTGTTCCGACGATCTCGCTGGGGCCTGCCACTCGGGGCAGCGCAAGTTCGTGACCGAGAGCAAGTTCGACCAAGTCCTGCCGGTATTTACCCGTTATGGGCGACCAGTAGCCGGTCCCACTGGCATCACCGCGATCCGTTGTGGGCTCGCCTAGGTTGCCCGTCAAGATCGCGGTCAAGTAGTCGTGTGGCAATACAACGCTTTGGGTGCGATTCGCATTTTCTGGCTCGTGTTGGGCCATCCACTTCAACTTAGACACTGTGAATGCCGCCACGGGGACACTGCCAACGGCCGCAGCCCAAGCAGAGGGCCCACCAAGTTCTTGCACTAAGTCGTCTGCTGCCTGAGCGGATCGAGTGTCATTCCACAACAGTGCATCGCGCACAACTTCTTGGCTCGAGTCAAGGGCCACCATGCCGTGTTGTTGACCTGCAACACTGAGTGCGGATACGCCGTCAAGCGCCTGCGGCAAGAGTGAACTCAATGCTTCCCACCAGGCTCGCGGGTTGACCTCGGTGCCCTCCGGATGCGAGGCCCGGGCTTCTCGGATCAATTCCCCCGAATGTGCATCACGGACCACGATTTTTACCGACTGCGTCGAAGAATCAACCCCAGCCACAAGGTTGCGATTTTTCGACGTATCGCCAACGGCGCTCATGGCCCTAGCCTAGGGCTTGGGAGATACGGGTAGGCACGTTTTACTCGTGGTGGTGTTCACCATCGTGGCAGTGCTTTACCGGGGTTTAAAATTCCCAATGGATCCCACGCCTGCTTAATGCGCGAGTGCAAATCAATGGATACCGAGTCCAGTTCGCGTGCAAGCGCTTCTCGCTTAAGGTTTCCCACTCCATGCTCGCCGGTAACAGTGCCATTAAGTGACAAAGCGACCTCCAAAATTTCGTCAAAGGCGAGGAGTGCTCTTGCGCCAGCTTCCTGGTCCCCACGCTCGGTCAGAATCGTCGGATGCAAATTTCCATCACCTGCATGACCAAATGTGCAAATCGTGACATCGTGTTTTTCTGCGACATCCTGGATTCGCACCATTGCCTCTGCTAGATGTGAACGGGGCACCGCGACGTCGTCGAGTAACCAATCCCCCTGTGCCTCCATGGCGAGAATCGCCATTCGCCGAGCACCAAGCAGCATTCCCGACTCTGCCTCGTCTTCAGATCGATGGGTCAATGATGCCCCATTGGCGTCGCAGATCTGCAAAAGTCGATCCGCATCAGCAAGTGCGCTTCCGTGTCCGGAGTCTGTCTGTGCAACGAGTAGCGCGCCGGCAGTGACGTCCAGACCCATAGGGCGCCAATTTTCTACCACCCGCAATGTTTGTTGATCCATCAGCTCGAGCATGCTCGGGGTGATTTCGGCCATGATCGCCGCCGTCGCTCGTCCCGCATCCGCTACCTGATCAAACACCGCAACTGCGGTAGTTGCCGGGGGCGGTAGGGGCCGCAGCCGAAGCCTGGCCATGGTGACAATTCCCAACGTTCCCTCCGATCCCACGACCAGTCCAGCTAGGTCATACCCGGCGACACCTTTGATTGTGCGGCGACCTAGCCGGGTCACTTGGCCGTCGGCTAGGACAACTTCAAGTCCTAAGACTGCATCGCGGGTAACTCCGTATTTGACGCAACATAATCCACCCGCATTCGTGTTTACATTGCCACCGATTGAACAGAAATCCTTGCTGGCAGGGTCGGGTGCATACCACATGCCTAAGCGACCGACATGTTCACGAAGTTCAGAATTAAAAATACCAGGCTGGGTCTCGACGTATCCATCGGTGAGATTTACATCGAGGACATCTCGCATTCGCTCAACGCAGAGCACAAGTGAACCATCGATCGCATTGCTCCCTCCGCTAAGTCCTGATCCTGCTCCGCGAGGAACTACTGGCACTCGATACTTATGCGCAGCGGCCATTACCGTTGCGACTTGTGTGGTTGAACGGGGAAATACGACACCTATCGGCTCGCCCGTTATGGAACCGGTTGAACGATCCCTAGAGTACGAGCCCAAAATATCTGGGTCGGTGACAATATCGCGATCGTCTAACGTGGAATCGCACACTTTCATCAGCGAATCTTCAGGTGTCATGTTCCCCAGCGTACATGTCACTAGTTCCGTGGCATGTAAATAACTGCAGCCTTGGATTGCGTCAATCCGTGCAAGTGAAGACCTGGCGCCCCCACTCCTTGACCATTAGGCCTCTGTTGAAAACCCCAAAGCTCGCATTAACTCGCCCCAATAGGAATCTCGTCTGGGCCCGAATCGTGTCCGTCAAGACGGGGACACGTGTTGCTTGTGCTGGGACACTTCGCAGTTCTAAATCATGGAAAACTCCCTTGAGTTTTACCGTAATATTCCCGTCGGTGGATCTAGCAGTCCTGTCAATCTTCTTTGCAACAACTTTGACCTGGGCCAGTGGCTAACGTGGAATTCACAACGACTTTACTCAGATTTATAGCGACAACCTATTGAATCGATGCTGGTTATTGACACCCATCTGTAACGCTTGACTAAGCGAGTGGGCCCTCATACTTGTCGAAATCAATGTCTGGCCCGTTCGATTCCGCAGTCCCCTTGGTGCCTACCAGCGGATGCAATTCGTCGATCCACACTGTTGCCGCCACTGTTGAGGTTGCTACTCGCCGCACGTGCCCTCCCGAGAGCAAGTCACTCCCCATCGCGTGCAAGTGCAGTCCGGGGATAATCTCGCCATTCGTTAAGTCAGGAAATCTAAAGCCAACGAGCGTGCCATCCCATGAATCAAATTCAAATCGTGTTTCCCGCTCGAGCACTTCCCCGAGCGGTTCATGCTCGTAAGTCGGCGGGGCTTCAGTGCGAAGGATTACATCAGTGAAAGTTCCCACGATTTCGATCGCGCACACGACGTGTTCGTGATTTACATGCGTTGACTCCAAGTACATATCTACTGCAATCAAAATCTGCTCCATGCTTGACCCGGTAGCAATCGACACAACGTGACCGACTCCACCGTGGGCTGCAATGCCAAAAGCAATTCCCTCATCCGGATCCAGCTCACGCGGCCGCCCATCAATCGGGATACACCACGCTGTTCCATTAATACTGACAATCTCTCCATCGAGATCATGCATCACCCCTATGCCCAGCCGACTCTGACCAAACTCTTCACCCACCGTGGTAACAGCCGAATAATCTCCGTGAAAAAGAACCCCGGCACTCCCGGTCTGTAAGACTTCTCCAGGTCTTTCTTCCTGATCGACTGCCGTACTTCTAGCCTGAGCTCCTGAATGACGCTGCCCCCATGATGCTCGCAGTCGTCCTAACACATGATCACGCATGGGCGCACTTTAGATGCAGGGTGCAGGCCCGCGCGCTTGAGTGTCTTGCCCCCGCAGCTAGTAGTCCATTCGGCAATCAGTGGTAATGATGTCGATGAGTTCATCTACAAAGGCCGAATCAATAGTGCCGTCGGCGAGCCAGGTCTGTTCCATCAGGGTCATGTACCCCCGCGGGTTGGCTCGCAATGCCGTACACACCTCAATCTTGACGTCTTCTGGTTGTGACGCCCAGATCGCGTCAGCGTCTATGTTGGTCGTGCCGCTGCCACCGCGGGGAATAAAGGCGGCAGCTCCAGCACTTAAGAATCCGATGATCACAAAAGCCGCAATCACCATTACGAACGGACGGGATGAGAAAATGCGCACGGCCCAAGCGTACGCGATATGCCGATTCGCCTATGGGGAGTCTGTCAGTGAGGCGTGTAGTAGTTCTAGGAACCGTTCACGATCGACCTCGTAGATCACACGGCAGTTGGGTTCACGACCACTTTTACCGCGTTCATCGACGATTGTTTGGCCCCGAGCAGGACCGTCTCCCGAGATGATGTCAACAAAGTGGTGTGCTTCCCGGATAATGATGGTGGGTTCAATGGCAATTGCCATGGCTAATGGGTCAGGTAGATCGAACCCGTCGAGCATCGTTTCGTTTCGACAGAACTCGCGCAGTACCGCCTGAATATCCATGGCGAAGGCGCCTAGCATTCCTACGCTGCGAAGCTCGGCTGCAAGTTCGTCGTGAATGACGGCATGTGCGGTGGAGATATCCCAGCCGGCCATCTCAAATTGCAGGCCCGAGTTGGCGACTATGTATGCGGCCTCGGGATCAGCCCAGAAGTTGAATTCTGCCAACGGAGTGACGTTGCCCGGAAGGACGGCTGTGCCGCCCATAGACACCACGCGCTTGACCGAGTCGATGATTCCGGGCTCAAGGCGCAGCGCCAAAGCAAGATTAGTGAGCGGGCCAAGTGTGACAAGTTCGATCTCGCCGGGGTTGTCCATAATCGTATCGATCAGCGCTTGAACGCCTCGATACGACTCCGGCTCACGACTGTGCAACTCAAGTCCAATATCACCCATCCCGTCTTGACCGTGCACGTTGTGCGCACTTTGCAGGTCCCGCATCAGTGGACCAGCGGCACCCACATGCACCGGCACAGTAGAACCGACCAAGTCCCGCGTGTAGAGGGCATTTTGGGTGGCCTGCTCGATTGTGCAATTGCCCGCAACAGTGGAAATACCCAACACGTCGATATCTGAGTTCCGCAACACCATCACCAGCGCGACAGCGTCGTCAGTGGCGGTATCCGTATCGATAAAAAACTTGCGCTGAGTCATGGCCTGAATCTAGACGATGTGTATCTCCGGGCTCGGAAGGGCTTAGACAGAATTCACATCGTCAATGATTATCTCGACTAATCCCTCTTTATGCGTCTCTCTGGAATAGGCCCACTTTGCGACGTCAATGCAAAAACTTACTCACATTGTTTCCACTGTTTCGAAGTTCACTCGGAGTGGACGCTACCCATACACGAGACAACCCAAGGGCGGCGCTTTCCTCAGCGTCAATTGATGTGGATCCTACAATTCCAAGTACCGGTCGGCCATCAACACGATTCGCTGCAACACCCACGATTTTTCCTAGGAATGACTGCGAATCAAGCTTGCCTTCTCCAAGTACAACAGCGTCGACGGATCTTGCTCGTTCGTCAAACCCAACGAGATCAAGAATGTAATCTGCCCCGGAAAACAAGGTGGCACCGAGCGCGACCCACAGCGCCCCGGAGAGTCCTCCGGCCGCCCCTGTCTGCGCCAAGCCACGTGGGTCTCGCCCGTATTTCTTCACATACAGATCTGCCACATCTTCGATGTCGTTTATTCAGAAGGTCAACTGTTGTTGGATCTGCTCCCTTTTGAGGTGCAAAGATAGTGGCGGCGTCTTCAAAATTTACTGTCACGTCAGACAACACTTCAACGCTGATCCCCGCCAAAGCTTTTTCATTGCCCTTGAGTGAATCAATTGCGCCTTGACCACCATCTGTTGTGGCGCTCCCGCCAGTGGCCACAACAATCCGCTCTGCACCAAATTCAGCCGCCGTAATCAAAAGTTCACCGACACCTTGTGTTGAGGCACGGATTGCATCGGTAGGGGTTCGTCCACTGAACTGCAACCCACACACCTGTGCGACTTCAATAATTGCCAATCGCTGCTCGGCAACCCAACCCCAACGCGCAACTACCTGCTGACCAAGTGGACCGTGTACAGATTGGGAGTGTCGCTCTCCCTTGAGCGCAAGAAGCACGACGTCCAGGGTTCCTTCGCCACCGTCAGCCAGAGGGCACTCAATTGCAGTCAATCCTTCAGCTCGGATGCCCGCTGAAATATATTGGGACACTTCAACAGATGAAAAAGTGCCTTTAAATGAATCTGGTGCGACAAGAATTGAATTCACGACACTTCAGTTCTTTCGCTGCACCACATGCGTAAGCGGATCCCCGCTTCTCCAGCGGCCGATTTGGCTTTCCACCAGTTGCTTCGCTCGTGGCAAGAATGCGGAAGTATCGCCACCAACGTGCGGGCTGATCAACACTCCAGGAATTCGCCACAAGGGGTGTTCCGGTGGCAACGGTTCCGGATCTGTGACGTCAAGGGCTGCGCGGATACGTCCTTGTTGAGCGTGCCTCACCAAAGCATCGGTGTTAACGACGCCACCTCTTGCCATATTTACCAACAACGCACCATCTCGCATCTGCGACAGAAAAGCGTCATCAACTAAATCTGTTGTGTGCGTAGTGAGCGGAACAGCCAAAATCACAATGTCCGCTCGGGGTAACAAATGGGGAAGTTCCGTGCTAGATAGAACACCTGGTCGATGTGTTCGTGCCACAAGAGTCACGTCAACTTCAAATGGGACCAGTCGATTCGCAATTCCTTGGCCGACCCCGCCGGCGCCGACAATAACCACGCTTCGATCGACGAGGGAGTCCCTTCGCTCATGTAGCCATTTTCCCTCTGGCATTGCTCTGGCAAAATCGTCGATGCCTCGCAATGAAGCCAAGGTAAGTGCAACAGCGAGTTCAGCCGCACTCGCGTCATGCACCCCCACTGCATTGCATAGCCTCACGTGATCAGGCAGGTACTTCAGTACGGAGTCAAAGCCCACGGTCAGAAGTTGGACAACTTCAACGTTTGGCATTTGCGCGATGACTTCAAGACTCGAAGGCGGGCCCATGTAGGGAGGAACATAAAAACCGACCGATCCGAGGTCAACATCTATTTGTGAGTCACTTAATTGCAAATCGCTGGGTGCGATGACAGTCAACATAGAGGGAGCCTACATTTTCCCTTTATCTCAAATAGGGAAGCCGCTTGACCATAGACCGCAGCAATCATGTGACAGTCGGGGCAGCGCATGGAGACGAGCAACAAACCCTGTGACGCAGGTTCACATATCGATCCAGTCGGTGGTCCCGTGAAAGAGAGTTGCGCCTCGCTCAGGAGTTAGTTTTCCATCCGCTCTCCGGGCCCACCGGGGTAGCCACTCAAGGTGAGCCCTAATGCGGCGATGAGTGGCATGCTTAATTTACGTTTGGTGTGCATTGGCGATCCTCCTTTAATCGTGTATATGACGATGCGGCAGAAGGCTGACATGTGTGCGTTTCTACGACCTACCTTCTCGGCTTATGGCACCTTACCCATTCTGTTAAGGCTTTCCTGCGACCCGCCATATTCGCGACAGTTCTAGGTGCGCCATAAGTACCTTCGGAATTTTTATGGTGATACCGAATCCATTGCCCTGTGGACTAAGAATTCGAGAATAATGAAGAAAGATTCCACTCAGTTGTCGCTTCGCGCTACGTCACATCAGTTTCTGTGCATGCTGTGCTTCTCACAAAAGGACTTGCACTTGTTAAAAATCGTCGGTCTGTGCTCGTTATATTTACATCGATTACTGAAACCCGCGGCCATAGATATTTTGTGCGCCAAGCCCTTGGTCGTGTCTCGTAATTGAACCTCGTAGTCATGGCTATGGTTTATCTATCAACGAAAGCCTAAACTGAAGCACAAGACACTACAGGGCCCCTTCGGGGATATAAAAAGCGGCCTGACGTGTATTATCCGGTTATGGAATTTAAGGAATTGTAGTGAAAAAATTTACAATCGCTGTGGTCAGTATATTTATTTTTGCGGGTATGGCCGGCCCTGCTCAGTCTTCACAAGTGACAGCAAAAAAGTATTCCTCATGTGCAGACATGTTGAAGAAATACCCCAATGGCGTCGCCAAAAACAAAAAGTCCCGAAACAAGGCAGTCAAGAGTGGCCTTTCCGCACCCAAGGTCTCTAAAAGAGTCTACAAAAAAAACAGTGATCGGCTCGACAAAAATAATAACGGAATCGTATGTGGGCAAAAAAAAGCCGAGCCGCTTATTAAGGCTGAGCCGTTTACTTTTGCAAAAAATATTGATCCGAGTTTACCTGCTGACTGGGTCGCCGAGTTCAATCAAGTCATGTCCAATCTGGGGCAGTTGATGCCCATATCTGAGAGAATCAATGAAGTGCCAGTTGTGCAGTCACCGTTCAATATCTATGCGTGGAACAGTGCCGTCAGTAATCCGTTTCCCCAAATTCCTGGCGCCCAAGGGGCATCGATCTCAGGGAATGGCTTGACCACGTGGATGGTTTTAGAGATTCCTGAGAGCGAGTTGCGAGATAAGGATCTCCACCGATACAAGGTCATCGCTCATGAGTACTTTCACGTGTATCAAATAGCAATGTCGCGCGATGCCGAGGGTACCCAGTGGTTATGGGAAGGAGGCGCAAAGGTGGTTGAGGAACTTTATAGTCAGCAGTACTACGGTAGAAGTCTATTCGACTCCCAATTGATGCCTGTAAATGCAGCGGCGGTGCAAACCCCAAAGGTCTTTGAGAACTACGGGAGTGGAAAAGATGGGAACTACAACGGGTCCGCGTTCTTAGTTCTTGCCCTCGCTAAGGAATTACAGCAGCGGGGCATGTCCGAAGAACGCGCGTTTACAGCGATCCTGAGGGACTTTCAAGACGAAAGTGCACAAGAAGCCGATTGGAAAAAAGCTTTCGTGAACACGTTCAAGATGACCGTAGACGAGTTTTATCAGTCACTTAGCCAGTATCCAACTGCTGAGCCCACTGAAGATTGGATCTCCCATCGTGTTGTCGATGCCACCCCAGTATTGCCCAGCAAAACTCTCACACTGAACAGCATCTTTAATTAACCCGATGGCCGCGCGATCAGACTGTACTTTCACAATGGTGCAGTACCTAATGGACTTCTCGGTTAATCCAGGCAACTAGGCGTTGGCCACACCGCGACACAACAAAGCCCTGATTGAGGTTTCACAGGGACTGCGTGCGAAAAACCGTGAGGTGATACTTGTAGGGCGGGTCGGGCTCGAACCGACGACGACCGAATTATGAGT
>JAPKAV010000063.1 GCA_028825115.1 Candidatus Nanopelagicales bacterium
TGGAGGGAATCCGCGACTCCGAGCTACTCGAACTCCAACTGGTGGTCACGGGTGCTCACCTATCTCCTGAATTCGGGCTGACCTATCAGGACATCGAAGCAGACGGATTTACAATTGATGCCAAGGTCGAGATGCTGCTCAATTCGGATACGGGAGTGGGCGTTTCCAAGTCCATTGGACTAGCGGTCGCAGGCTTGGCAGAGGCGTTCGAGAGGCTGCAGCCCGATATCGTCCTGCTCCTGGGGGATCGCTACGAAATGTGGGCGGCCGGCGCCGCAGCTACTGTCGCACGAATCCCCGTAGCGCACATTCATGGTGGTGAGTCGACCGAGGGACTCATTGACGAAGCGATCCGGCACGGCCTCACCAAGATGGCCCACCTGCACTTTGTTGCTGCACCGGAATTCGCTCAGCGTGTCATCCAATTGGGAGAGGCACGAGAGCGAGTATTTACTGTCGGGGCTGTTGGCTTGGACAGTATTGCCCGAGAGTCCCTTATGAGTATTGAAGAACTGCAATCTTCCCTTGGTATTGAGTTGGGAAAGCGGAACTTACTCATCACTTTTCACCCGGTGACTCTGGAATCTGGGTCCGCAAACGCCCAGATCAAATCACTCTTATCCGCACTAGATGCCTTCCCCGATATCCACACCTTCATCACGTTGCCAAATTCAGATATGGAAGGCAAAGAAATCACCGGTCTCATCCACGAATACGTAGCTCGCACGCCTAGGGCAGCCTCTTTCACATCCTTGGGCCAAGCCCGCTACCACTCACTAATGCATTACGTCGATGGAGTAGTTGGCAATTCATCAAGCGGGCTGATTGAGGCCCCGGCCATGCACAAGCCCACCGTGAATATCGGATTGCGCCAAAGCGGACGTTTGAGGGCAACAAGCGTGATCGACTGCGATCCAGAAACTGACTCGATCATCGAAGCCATCCAATCTATCTATTCCGATGAATTTCAATTGAATCTCACAAGCGTTACCAATCCTTATGGTGTGCCGGGTGGCAGCGTCAAAGTGGTAGAGATTCTTGAGAGTGCGCCGCTTGAAGACATTTTGATGAAGCGCTTTCACGACCAGGAACCATTGTGAAGGTTGTCCTAATCGGTGGGGTGAGATTCTCAGCCATAATGCTCGAGCAACTCCTTAACCTCCCAATAGATGTCGTAGGTGTGTGTACAAGAAGCCCACGGAAGATGGCTTCGGACGAACTAGACCTTGGACCTATTGCGATCCAAAGTGGGATTCCTTTTAAGCATGTCGGTGGCATCAACGATCCCGAAAATCTCGAATGGATCGCTGAATTGAAGCCCGATCTCATCTGTTGCTTCGGCTGGTCTCAGCTTTTGAGCGCAGGGCTCTTGAGGATTCCACCCTTGGGCGTACTTGGATTCCACCCGGCGGCTTTGCCAGCCAACAGAGGTCGCCACCCGATCATTTGGGCGTTGGTTCTTGGATTGACCGACACGGCATCAACTTTCTTCTTTATGGATGACGATGCAGATTCCGGAGACATCGTGTCCCAAAAGTCAGTTAGCATCAGTGGAGAAGACGGGGCTGGAACTCTTTATGAAAAGATCACTTCAACTGCCGTATCTCAGATCCAAGAGCTCATCCCAAAATTAATTGACGGAGACTTGCTTCGAGAGATTCAGGACCCATCTAAAGCAAACTACTGGCGCAAGCGAACCCTCGATGATGGCCGGATAGATTGGCGTATGTCAAATACCTCGATCCACAATCTCGTCCGGGCGCTGACCAAGCCCTATCTTGGAGCTCATTTTGACCACAAAGGTGAACAAGTGAAGGTCTGGCGAACAGAATTGATTGAGAATCATCAATCTAATTTGGAGCCAGGAACGGTTGTCGGGGTGGGTCCTCAAGGTATGACTGTTAAGACTGGAACCGGAGCGATTCAACTGGTTGAGGTCGATCCCCTCGTGGGGATTAAGGTTGGGGATTACCTATGAAAACCTTAGTTGTTGCGCCGCATCCAGATGATGAAATGCTTGGCGCTGGTGGCACCCTCCTGAGACGTAAATCAGAGGGTGGGACAGTGGGCTGGCTTGTGGTGACTGCCTTAACATCTTCAGATAAATCAGATCTGGAAAGAAAAAAAGCGCGTGAGGTAGAAATTGAAAACGTCCGTATAGCCTTAGGCCTCGATGTTAAGGACGCCTGGTTCTTGAATTACCCAACGACGCGGCTGGATACAGTTCCGATGGGTGAACTAGTGGCCGCCATTTCCCAGGTCATGCAAGATTTCCAGCCGGAAGAGGTTCTTGTTCCTTTCTGGGGAGATGCGCACACCGACCACCGTATTGTCTTCGACGCGGTCGCCGCATGCACGAAGTGGTTTCGCTACCCATCCATCAAACGGGTTCTCGCGTACGAAACACTCTCCGAAACTGACTCGTCGATTGGTCGTCATAATGTTTTTGACCCAAACGTGTTCGTCGATATTTCAGACTGGATGGAAGAAAAGATTCAGATTCTCCACTACTATCAATCGGAACTCGGGGAGTTTCCGTTCCCACGCAGTGAAGAGGCTGTTCGAGCATTGGGGCAGGTTCGCGGGGCGGCGTCAGGCTTCCCCTCCGCGGAGGCCTTCATACTGCTGAAAGAAAGGTGCTAGCGCCAGGGCCCCCTCAATTATGACCCCGTGCCTTCGCCAAATCTTCCGGGCGGCCAACATCAACCCAATCTTCATTGAGCACCCAAGCCGAAACTTTGTCCCCTCTGTCGATGCATTCGGTTAGAACCTGGGTCATCGGAAAAAAGGTGTCTATTGGCACTTTGTGTAAGACACTGGGATTGAAGACGTAAATTCCACCACTTACAAGTTCTTGCCGCAGCGGCTTCTCCACGATCGAATCAATTTGGCCGGCATCATTGACTGTGAGCACACCGTAGGGAACCTCGTGTGTGTAGACGAATGCGCCCACCGTGGCTAACGCGCGTACCTGCTCGTGGTGAGCGAGCATCGCTGCCACATCAAATTGTGTCACTAGATCGCCGTTCATAACAAGCACGGGCGCGGAAAGATC
The DNA here is from genome assembly GCA_028825115.1 of Candidatus Nanopelagicales bacterium. GTDB lineage: Bacteria > Actinomycetota > Actinomycetes > S36-B12 > S36-B12 > UBA4592. Next base: position 3,056 of record JAPKAV010000063.1, read on the forward strand.
GGGGAACAATTTCGACAGGCTACCCAGTGGTCCACCTGTTCCCAAAGAGTTTGACGCACCTTCGCGCAGGTACGTGATGCGACATCCGAACTGGGACCCGTCCCCAAAGTGACCCTCGATCACCTCGGCCAGGTGACCAACGGAAAGCACGATATGGCTAATACCAAAGCCCAAAAGATGGTTTACTAGCCGCTCCAAAATTGGCTTCCCGGCCACCGTGACCATCGGCTTTGGGAGTGAAAGTGTAGTGGGCAGAAGCCTGGTTCCCGTGCCGCCGGCAAGGATCAGTGCCATGTTTGGCCGATCAATCCGGCCCAGTAGCTCTCGCAGAAGATGGACCGCGACGAGTTGGCCCTCTTCATTTACCACCGGGATTTGCCAAATGGCCCGCGCCTGCATCAACTCAAGAATGGCAGACCTGGACTCAGTATCCCTCGCGACAACGGGGTCTAATTGAATGTGTGGCTTGACCGGATCTGACACTTCTACGCCTCGTAGCAGCGCGCGCCGAATATCTCCATCGGTCACTACCCCTACAAGCACATCGTTGGTCGTGACGGCGAATGCAGCGCTAGCTGTACCCCGATCGATAGCAGCCATGGCATCTAGGAGTGATGCCGATTCGGCATCAAATACGATAGTTAATGGCACGGGATGTCCTCTTTGTTTTTAGGTCCGGTGACTCTCAGTATACCCGCACCCTCTTTTAGCTTCCCCAAGGTCAGAGAGCCCGGGATCTTGTATATTTCGGGGGTCTCACGATGGTATTTTAATGTGACTTCTTGACTGCAAATAAGCCATGCCGCAGCTTTCCCTTAGAAGACTCTACGTAGGCGTCTTGCCCAGGGGATTCTAGCTTGACCCGGTAGTCGGCATGTCTATCTACACAGTCCATCTGCAATCCCAAGTGTGGTGGCAGTCTCTGGGATCCAAGCGAAAGGAGATCGCGTTCTTGGCCTCGTTGTTTTGGATGCGTCCGTCCAAACGATAGTCGGTTGGTTAACGGAGATTGACGGTCACTGAAGTCGCTACTGCGCTTTGCTCCTGCACTCGCCGTCCTCATCAAGCTATGGAGTCACCTATCTTACAGACCCAACAATTGCGCCTGTCTGTCGAATTGCGGCGCCATAGCTCGTACCTCACTAAAATTCCCTTGAGCCTGCACTCTCCCGTCCTCGAGGTATACAACAAGGTCACAATGCCTAATGGTGGCCAATCGGTGGGCGATGCTGACCGTGGTAACAGTGCCCCCCAGCTCTTTCAGAGTTTGGGCGATCGCCTGTTCTGTCTCAGCATCGAGGGCGCTGGTCGCCTCATCTAGAACCAGGAGCTTAGGGCGGCTGTAGAGGGCTCTGGCGATACCCAGGCGCTGGCGCTGGCCCCCGCTGAGTTTAAGGCCGTTCTCACCGATCACGGTGTCGAGTCCTTGCCGCGATTCTCGTAGGAATTCGCCAAGGTGGGCTCTGTTCAAGGCGTCCCAGACCCAGCCATCATCGATAATTTCTAAGGGGAGTCCTAACGCCACGTTTTCTCGAACCGTGCCATTTGCCATGGCGACATCTTGAGGGACGTAGGCCACCGCCCCCGGCCAGTTTGCTATCGCTTCTGCTGGAGTTAACCCACCGATCAAGGTCACTCCTGAATCTGGGGTGAGGACTCCCAGGATCAGGTCGGCGAGAGTGGACTTGCCTGCACCTGTAGGCCCCACGATCGCAAGTGACGCTCCTGCAGGCAGATTCAAAGAAACTGCGGTAAGTGCGGGGACACTGGCGCCGGGATAGAAGAGGTCAGCGTCAGATATCGAGATAGATCCGTCAAATCCTTCATGCCCTTTCTGAAGGTGGGCTCGGATGGTCTCGGGGTCAATCGAGCCGAATGACTCCGCAGTAGCGGAGTTGAGGTGTTCTAGGTCAAGTTCCCGGGCAAGTTCGTAGGTGGGTGCGGCCTGACCAGCTGCGGTTCGAATCAATATGGAGGCACCTTGAAGCCGCAAAATCGAGGGGACAATGCGAGAACCGGCCGCAAGGAAGACGGCGATAATGGCGACGGCCGCACTCACATCCCTGGTGAGGAGCTGAGAAACGGCAAGAAGTCCTGCGCCACAGACCAAGGCAATCTCGAGAACATACTTCGGGATCAAGGCAGCGAACTGGATTTCAGTCGTGTTGACGGCCCCCTGCCGGCAAAGATCTTGGAAGCGCTGAACGTATAGGCCTCTTCTTTGTAAAACCACAGATTCACGATAGGTACGCAGGGCTTCCTGGACGGCCTGAACGCTTTTAACTGAAAGTTGTGCCGAGCGCTGCCCCCTACGTCCGGATTTAGCCGCGATCGCTCGCTGTAAAGCAACGCTGATAAATACGAAAAAGACGATGGTGAAGACTGTCACGACTGGGCTGATGGCCAACACTCCCAAAGCCAGAACAACGAGGAGGGTTGCTTCAGTTAAAGCGATTGTCCCTTGGCCCAAGATCGTGACAGTTGCAAAAGCGACTCCGTTTGTGAGGGTATAGACGGCCTGTTGACTAGACTGCTGTTGCACCTGGAGGAGCGGCCGAGAGAGCAAACCGGCGGCGAGGCGACCTGAGACTAGTGCCTGTTTGTTGGCAAGGAACCGTAGAATTCGCTTGGTTAGCAACATGTTCAAGACACTCTTCAAAACGAGCAGAAATCCTGCGGCGGCTGCAAGTGCTAGAGCGACCTTCACCGGATCGTCATTGCTGAGTCCTAGAAATTCGAGCGAGCTCTCAACCATCATTGGTTGAGGTGTCGAGCTCATGACAGACAGAGATAGAGCAGTCACAAGCCCGATCAATAGGACGCCCAAGAGATCAAGAAAGGACGTGGACATTTGGGCAACCGTGATAAGCGCAAGGCGCCAGCGGTCGCGGCCAGAGAGAAGTCTCAAACTGGCCTTGATGGCCTCACGGACTGTCATAGATAACTTCCGCTCATGTCCTAAGCGTACTGAGGTTTCCACTAGAAGTGGGATACGGTATCGGCGGATTACTCAATTGGGCGCCCTTTAATGCAATGAGTCACAGCTACCTCACCACGATCCGATTGGTCTAGCCTCGCGTAAAGAGTTTATGTCTCGTTTTAGTTGTGATGACCTGAGACGCTTTGCGAGCTAAAAATTTGGCTGTTTGTCCAAGATAGGTTCCGGATTCCGCGCGCGTTCGTTCAAGGCACCCATAACGCGCAAGGACACTTAACTTCACGGTGCGCGTAGAAGGCACGCAGCCCCTTGAGAACCCACCGGCGATATAATTGGAAATTTTGCAGGCGGATAAGTAATCCCCGCTGAACTTAATCCTTAAACACTGTCACTTCCAAAGTGTAGCTAATGAAAGGACCTCATTACTGGATCTGAACAATGATCGTATACCGAAACGGCGAATTGCCGAGTTGGTATCCGTGAAAAGGCCTAACCAACTGAAGAGAGCGGGTTCCTGGCAGAGAAAGGTTACCTGGCCTTGGCAGAATCGATACCTTTTCCCCTGGATCTGGCATCCTCACCCACGAGAACTTTAAACAAGGAACAAGCGAAATTTGCGCATTGAGGCGGGGCGGTACGTGGGTGGAGTGCCCAGTATTTCCGACCGGATCCGGTTCCATAACTGGCAAAGAAAGTCCGCCTGCTGCCCAAAGAAATCTCCAAAGAAAACTTCTCACTGGGTCGATTTGTAATGTCGTTAATGGAAAACTCGTGAATCAAAGACCGAGTATTCGTGCTTGAGCATCAAAATCGGGAACGGTACTTCTCACATGTTCAAATGTGCCGCCGCTCAAGAGCTCACCCTCACGCAGGTAGATCACCTGATTACAGTTCCGCACAGTTGCCAGACGGTGAGCAATGACTATCAATGTCACTTGACCTGCAAGGGAATCCAGAGTTTCCGTGATTACTTTTTCTGTTTCGGCGTCAAGAGCGCTCGTGGCTTCATCCAGCACTATTAATCGCGGTCGACTATAAAGCCCACGCGCAATTCCTAGACGTTGTCGTTGCCCGCCACTGAGTTGAACTCCGTTTTCTCCCACCTCAGTCTCAATTCCTAGACGGTCTTGCCGCAAGAAATCTGCGAGTTGGGCGCGCTCTAGTGCCTCCCAAACCAGAGTGTCATCAATCTCATCGGGTGGTAATCCCAGAGCCACATTTTGGCGAACTGTCCCAGAGAGAACCTTCACCTCTTGAGGGACGTAAGCCATAGCGCCGGGCCATTTGCCCACAACTTCTAATGGGCGGAGTCCAGAAATCTCGATATTTCCTGAACTTGGGAACAAAACGCCAAGAATCACGTCAGCCAAAGTTGACTTGCCCGCGCCGGTGCTCCCAACCAATGCGACCGACTGCCCTGCACTGATCGACAGTGAAACCTTGTCCAATGCAGGTTGACTTGTCATGGGGTAAACCAATGAGACATTCGTGCATTCAATGTTAGCTAAGAAACCTGGATACCCGGTGTGGATCGCTGCGTTAAAATCTTGAGGGGTCGTTTCAGGAATTGCGGGCGGCAAATAGTTTCTTTCCGCATCCTCGATGGCGGCAACCAATTTGTAGGAGTATTGCGCCGCACCAGTTGATTCACGGATTTTCGCAAGTGAGGTCTGCATTCGCATAAGTGAGGGAAAAATGCGCGATGAGGAAGCCAGAAAAACAGTTATTATCGCGATAGCTGAGGTGACGTCTCGCGTAATAGTCATGAGGAGAACTAAGAGCCCACCTCCGACTATCAAACTGATTTCGAAAACGTACTTCCCAACCTGGTACAAAATGTAGGTGTCGGCTTGAATTCGGGCGGCTTCCCACCGCAAATCCTGAAAACGGGAAAGAAAGAGTCTGCGCCTTCCAGCAACAGTGACCTCCCGGTAAGTGAGTAACGCGTTCTGGATTGATTCCATGCTGCCAATTTCGGCTTTGGTGGAACTCGAGCCCAGTTCTTGCGCCCAATTCCCTAAAACACGTTGCAATAAGAGTGTGATGGCACCGAAGAAGACTACGGTAAAAAGTGCTACTACCGGGTCAACAAAGATCAGACCGACACCCATTGTGAAAACTAGTGCGATCTCTGCCCCGATCACGATCGATGGGCCAAGGATCCCAATCGTCACTGCGGTAATCCCGGTCGTGAGTGCTGCAGTAGTCTCCTGGCTCGAGCGTGCCTGCAATTCAATAAGCGGACGATTGAGAAGGCGCTCAGCAATACTCCCGGCAATCATGCCTTGGCGGGTTGCAATAAAACGGAAAATTCGGCGGGTGAGAAAAAGGCTGATGACTGATTTTGAGACCAGGAGTAGAGCTGCGATAAACGCCATAACCATGATGGCGTTGGTGCCAGTTGGTAAAAGATCCTCTAATATTACGATTCCGCTGACATTAAGTGGAGTCCCAGTTGCTGCACCAGCGGCCGAGGCAGCCACAAGGCCGAGCAGGAGCACCCCTGCAAGGTCAAGGAGTGCCAGAAGCATCTGCAATCCGGTTGCCGCGAAAAGTATCCTTTGGTCACGTTTGTTGAGTAGTGAGAAAGCTTTTTGAACACTCGTTTTGACATTTGTATTCAAGGTGTTTGCTCCGAGCGTCCATACAGAGAAATCCCCACACCGTACAAAGATTCTCCATCCATGTGAGCATGTTACCTTTCGAACTTGGTGCGGCGGATCAGGCTTAGTTGAATTGCCAAACGCTAGGATTGGATTAATCCCGCACTAGGGCGCATTAGGTAGGAGGACGCGTTGACACAGGCAAAACGAGCATTTATTACCGGTGTGACCGGACAGGACGGCTCCTACATGGCCGGGCAGCTGCTCGACAAGGGCTACGAGGTGCACGGCTTGGTTCGACGGTCCTCGACTTTTAACCGCTCCCGGATTGATCACCTCCACCACGACGAGCACCTGCCGGGTCAGAACTTGCACTTGCATTATGGGGATGTGACCGACGCGGCTCGCATGTCACAGTTGATTCACGAGTTGCGGCCACATGAGGTTTATAACCTGGCGGCTCAATCGCACGTTCGGGTCTCTTTCGACGAACCCGCTTACACCGCTCAGGCCACCGGGGTGTCGACTTTGAACTTGCTGGAGGCAATTCGGAGCACGGATAAGTCAATTCGGTTCTATCAAGCGTCGACTTCAGAAATGTTTGGCGCTTCGCCTCCCCCACAGAACGAGGACACACCTTTCTATCCTCGCTCGCCTTATGGTGCTGCGAAGGTGTATTCGTATTGGATCACCAAGAACTACCGTGAGGCATACGACATGTTCGCCGTGAACGGTCAGTTGTTTAATCACGAGTCACCTCGTCGCGGTGAGACTTTCGTTACCCGCAAGATCACCATGGCGGTAGCGAATATTGTGAAAGGCACCCAGAAAG
>JAPKAV010000064.1 GCA_028825115.1 Candidatus Nanopelagicales bacterium
TAATGTCAGGAATGTAGAGAGCGGCTGCTGTGGCAAGCAGGATAAACATCAAAATAGAAATTGATCGGTGTGCAAACCGTTCAATCGGCGTGAAGCGTTTCATGTGACGGGCTCGTCGCTGCGGCCGTTCGATTGGCCGACCCAAGCGTCAATGTCGTAACCACGTTGTTCCCAGTAACCTGGAATAACCGCGTCGACAACATCAATATTTGATAACCATTTAAGGGACTTGTATCCATACATTGGCGCCACCAATAGTCGCGCTGGACCACCGTGTTCGCGAGAGACTGGTTCTCCGTACATCGAGGTCGCAATTAAGACATCAGGTCGAACGGCTTGCTCCATGGTGAGTGATTCGGTGTACGCGCCGTCAAATGAATCAACGGTTAACGCGATTGCTGTGGGGGATGCTCCTGCGACGGCGAGGAGGTCACTTAAAAGCACTCCCGACCAGGGGACATTATCTACTCGCCACCCTGTGACACATTGGAAGTCTTTTGTCATTGACGTTTGGGGGAGGGAACCAAGGTCAGTGAAACTTAGATTCAGTGGCGAGTTCACGGCCCCGCCCACGGTCAATCGATAGTCCGACTCAGACATTTCTGGATAGCCATTGGTCACCGTGTAAATACGAAAACCGCCTGCGGCTGGAATCACCCCACCCAGTCCAGGAACGGTGGCAGCGACGGTGTCACTCACCACCGAATTCAGTTGCCGTCCGAACGCAACTCCCAGAGCGCCGAGCCCCATCATGCCAAGAATCACGCGGCGACCCACGGGCGATCCTTTTTGATCCATATCCCTATAAAAACACACATAAATAGTTTTGGCGAGGGATTCACTTTGAGAATTCGCACGGGGGGGGGATGACGCCTGTGGGAATGCTGGTCAGGACAGGCACAGTGTGTGTCTGGGGATCCGGTCACAGGTAGCAGAGCCAAATTGCTCGCAGCGGACCCAGCCAGTGCTTCTGGGAAAGCGAAGAAAGCCCGCGATTGGGGGATACCGGTTTTCAGTATCGAGGAGTTTCTTGCTCAAACTGCAAACTCTTAAAAGGTGGCACGGAAAAACCACCCAAATGAAAAAAAGTTAAAATAGTGGACATATAGTCCATATGCCCACTAATGTAGCATTATGGACATTGATGCCGTGTAATTTATCGGATACGGGGCCTGAAACATGATTGGGGATTAGATATGAGACGCAAGAATTCGCGCATTGAATCGTTTCTAGCGGTAGGAGCTGGCGTCGCTTTATTAGCCGCCCTGGGCGCACCTGCCACAAACGCAATCCCTGGTCCTGATGTACCAGCAATTCCACACGTGCCCGAACCACCTGCAGCACCTGCTGCACCCGGTGGAGCTGCACCTGCTGCACCCGCTGCACCCGCTGCACCCGCAGCACCCGCAGCACCTCTAACACCTGCTGTACCCGGTGGAGCTGCACCTGCTTCCCCCGGTGGAATCTCTCCAGGCTTCGGTGGAGCTGCACCTGCTCCTGGTGGAGTTGATCCCGGTGGTCCGGTCGGCCCACCAATTTGGATACCCGTTGCGGGTCTCGGAGCAGAGGTGCCGGTCTTCACGCCGCCGCCCAACATGACTGCGTTTGTTCCAGGGGGCGCCACGGATCCGACAGGTGCAGGTTACCAGATTCCAGGTGCAGCTGGGGGGACACCATTGGCTAACCTGAATCCAGAAGAATTTTCCCGGATGGATGCCGGCCAACTAGGCAAAGTTAATGCCAACCAAATGCCTGACATTCCCCCTTATGCTTTTACGCGATTTTTGCCGGCTCAAGTCGAAGAGCTGAGCTCGGCGCAGCTAAACGCGTTTACTGGGGATCAAATGGGAGCTCTCCCCTTTGCGGCGATCAAGGGCTTCCAGCCTGAGCAGATCGACGGATTGCCGGCCGCAACATTCGGTGGGTTAAATGCAAAGCAGGTCAGTGCGTTCGAAGGAAAAGCGCTCAAAGCGATTAGTTCCAAACAATGGGACGCTATGCCGGCGGGAGCATTTGGGGAATTCGGTCCAGGCCAGTTCCGTTCTTTGCCAGATGCGGTTTTGGAAGGGTTTCAGCCAGACAAAATGAGTGCCTGTCCACCAGAAATGTTTAGTGGTATGAGGCCAGCGCAGATCACTGAGTTGGGTAATAAGGCTTTTTCCCTTATCGGTCCGGCTCAGTCGGCTGAATTTACAACTACCGCCCTTAAAGCAATGAGCAGCCAGCAAATGAATTTCATGCCATTAGTAGCGTTTGCTGGGTTTGATGCGAAACAGATCAAGTCATTCCGGCCAGACACAATGGGGACCTTTAAGGCCGCAAAATTAGGGGCAATCGCTGCTTCAGCGTTTGCTGGGTTCACATCCAATCAAATCGATGCGATAAAACCAAAAGCCTTAAAATTGATCAATTCAGATCAGATTGGTGCATTTCCACTGAAGGCGATTAAGTCCTTGTCAGGTAATCAGCTGAAAGCTATGCCAACGAATGCGTTTGCTGGTTTTGATGCGAAACAGATCAAGTCATTCACGATTCCAACGTTGAGAGTCGGCATGAGCCCGAAGAAAGTTGCTACACTCGAGTCGAAGGTACTTGCGGCCATGAAGCCTGCACAACTCGGTGCGGTGCTGGGGAAGCCCAAAATGGCTCGGTCCGTCACAGTAGATCAGTTGATAGCTTTGACGAAGAAGCAGGTAGCCAGTTTGCCAGAAGACTTCGTCAGCGCTTTATCTGCGGAAAAGCAAACGGCACTGACTCAAAACCCAACCTCAGAGGCATAAGGCGAAGTCTCCGGCGAGTAAACAGTCATAGGTCAATGACCCAAAGGATATGTGAGTGATTGTCACTCTCATATCCTTTGGGTCAGGACGAAGACGAGACCCTTGCTTCTAACGAACCAGTGATCGCGGGGGAGCCTCAAAATCCGCCACCGCGGTCTTCTTAGACGAGTTAGGGCCTTTTACTGTCAGCGAGTTCATCCCGGTTCGTTCCTGCATTGAATGAGCCTTAAACGGATTGCTTGAGGCACCTGGGGGTATTTTGGTAAGGGGCGGAGGGAGTGGGGAGCGGGTCTCTTAAAAAGCTGTTTTTTTTGGCTGCGTTGTTGTTTTGGCTGGTGTTGTACGTTGTAATCTGAGTTTCCGGCTGTGGCTTTGGTTGCCGGGGATTCCTTAAGAATCTCGCAGGAAGATACAACGAAGGCAGGGCGAACCTCGATCTAGTGAACAAGGGGTACAGCGGTGGAACCGCGATAGTTGATCGAATTGGTAGGGAATCCATTGTCATTAAGCGTGCACACCTAGTTGTTGGATTACTTGTGCAGCCTGATGTGTTGCGGGAGATGGCGAAGAACAGCGAGATGGCCGGGCGGGGATTCCTAGACCGGTTCCTCTTCGCACAGCCAGTTTCAACAGTCGGTGCGCGTGAATATGAGACTGCACCTGTTCCCGAAGATGTCAGTGTTTACTGGCACGCAGGTGTCAGGTCACTTGTGTCTGCCAGCTCAGAGCTACTAAAGGCGGGGGACTACCGCACATTAGCCCTGAGCTCTGACAGTTATGTCCTCTACAAAAGTTGGTGGAACACCAAAGAATCCAGGTTAGGCACTGAAGGTGATCTAGCAAGCCCTCAGGGGTGGGTGTCCAAACATGAAGGAATGATGCTGCGAATTGCGGCTATGTTCACCCTCTTTGAGAATCCACAAGCTGAGCAAGTGGAAGCCGGACAAATGGAAGCCGCACTGAGCTTGTGGGAATACTGGTTAGGTCAGGCACAGTTTGTGTTTGGGGATCCGGTTGTAGGTAGCAGAGCTAAAGTGCTCGCAGCTATCAAGGAATCAGGGCAGCCTGAATTCACTGTCCGAGAGATCGTTAGGAAACTGCACGCGAAAGCAGATCTAGTCAAAGCAGACCTAGCTCACTTGCAAGCTGCAGGCTACGTGCGACACCTACCTAAACAGGGGACTACGAGCGATAAATGGCAGGCTCACCCGGATCTGATCTAGGTGCGTAGCGCCCCGAGCCCTCATGCCTGCAAAGGCGTGGGGGCTTTGTGGGCTGCACTGGTGGAATTCCGTGGGACCTACGTGGAACTAGCAGGGGTAAACAGGGGTCAAAACCGGTGTTTTTGGGCTAAAAAGTGGAGTGAATTAACGAAGCACAAAAACTCGAAAAGTGTTGGTACTAAGAGGTGAAATGTGGAGCGGGTGACCGGGATCGAACCGGCATGGTCAGCTTGGAAGGCTGGGGCTCTACCATTGAGCTACACCCGCGAGGTTATTCACCTAAGTAGAGATAAGGGTAGTGGTAATCCCAAAGCCCGCACCCGCCGGTCTGATCTATCATCCAATTTGCGACTTAACTAAGACTCAGCTGGGTCAAGCGCATCTAATTGGGCAGTGTGTCTGTGTTGGTGAAGGCAAACGCGGTGTCGATTGATATTTCGTCGACGATTGCCTCGGATAGCATCGTGGGAACCTTGATTCGAGATCTAGTAAACCTCACCCACACCAAGACTTGGCTCGAGGTAACCATTTGGTTGGCCTACACGGTGCCAACATTGATTTTGTTCTTTTGGGTCAACGGTCCAAGGGTAAATCCTCCCAGGCGAGCCCCACGACCCTGACTTTAGAGACTGCCCTGACGGACGCTACTCGGTTAAATGGGGAGGCAGCGCGTTCCCTGTGCACAGGCAGATTAGAGGCGAGAAGTGCATACCCCTACACTCTGATGCTCAATGAGGTTTGGCCAACGCGGGGCGTAGCGTAGTGGCTAGCGCGCCTGCTTTGGGAGCAGGAGACCGGGAGTTCGAATCTCCCCGCCCCGACCATTTGTGCCGTTTTTATTCGCGGCGCAAAGGCTGAAAGTGATGAAAATACCCAACCTCAAGACCTGGAGCACTACATGAAGAGTGAGATCGAAACCCTCAGCCCGACCCGCATCAAGCTCAGCGTGGAGATTCCTTTTGAGGAACTGCAGCCCAGCCTAGATGAGGCACTGACTCGAATTGGCAAGGAAATCAATATCCCAGGGTTTCGCAAGGGGAAGGTTCCAGCCCGTGTTGTTGAGCAGCGGATCGGCCGCGGAGCGGTCTTAGAGGAAGCCGTAAACAACGCCGTTCCCAAGGCGTATGACGAACTCGTGGTTGAAAATGAGCTTCGCCCAATTGGACAACCCAAAATTGACGTCACCGAGATCGCTGATGGCGAGAAGGTCACCTTCACCGCTGAAGTTGACGTTCGCCCAGAGTTCACTCTTCCAGCATTTGATTCTTTGACGGTTGAAGTCGAGCCGGTAGCACTGGATGAAGCCGACATTGTTGAGCAAATAGATTCCTTGCGCGGCCGGTTTGCCAATCTAGCCGAAGTTGATCGCGCCAGCGCAGATGGCGATGTTCTCCTCGTGAATACTGTCGGAAAAACTGAAAGTGACGATGAAGTCGAAGACCTCAGCGCATCGGCGATGTCTTATGAATTGGGAACCGAAGGGATGCTGCCAGGCTTTGACGACGCCGTTCGTGGAGCGAGCAAAGGGGAGTCTCGTACATTCGAATTCACCCCACAAAATGGTGATTGGTCAGGTGTTCCCTTGACGGTGGCAGTCGAAGTCACGGCGGTCCGTGAGCGAGAACTCCCCGCGCTTGACGCCGAATTTGTCTCGATGGCTTCAGAGTTTGACACCGTGGAAGAGCTACGTGCTGATATTGAAACCCGCCTCGGACGGCTGAAGAAAGTTGAACAGGGCGCCGAGGCGCGCAATAAAATCCATGACGTACTGCTTGAACAGGTCGAACTGCCAATGCCTGAAGGAGTAATCGCCGCTGAAATCGAAGGGCATTTCCAGGACGGTCATGATTCAGGTGAAGAACATCGCGCTGAAGTGGAAGCCGAGATTCGCAGTGGGCTAAAGAGCCAGTTTATTCTGGACAAAATTGCCGAAGATGAAGAACTCACCGTTGGTGAAAGCGAGCTCAGTGCCTGGCTCATGCAGCAGGCACCGCGTTATGACATGTCACCTGACGCATTCGCGCAGGCTTTGGTGGAAGCGGGACAGGTGCCCATGGCCATGGCAGATATCCGCCGCGCGAAGGCGCTAGCCAAGGTGCTCGAAAGCGCCAAGGTTGTTGACACCAACGGTGTTGCCGTTGATCTGTCCGAACTCGATAGCGAAATGGCTGCTCTCACCGGTTCGGCTTAGGGCGAACTAGGGGCGATCATCGCGGGAATGCACCAGCTTCCGCGTTAAGGTTTCATGTATCAGGCTGAAAGCTTTCCGCCACACGCTAGGAGAACCAGTGACCGTCCCTTTGAGTAGTACCGAATTTAACGCAGTGCCATTTATGCGCTCCTCTGGCAGCATGACTGGATTTGGTGACATGCTCGACGAGCGGCTTTTGCGTGAGCGAATCATTTGGCTTGAAGGCGCGGTAATGGATGACAATGCGAACCGAATCGCCAAGCAGCTCCAGGTGCTCGCGGCGGAAGATCCAGAAAAAGACATTAGCTTGTACATCAATTCACCGGGTGGATCGATCTCCGCAGGAATGGTCATCTACGACACCATGGCGCTGATTCCCAATGACGTCACTACCGTTGCCATGGGCCTAGCCGCCTCGATGGGTCAGTTTCTGCTCTGCGCGGGTGCAGCAGGCAAGCGGTATGCAACCCCGAATACTCGGATCATGATGCATCAACCCTCAGGTGGTTTGGGTGGAACTGCGAGTGACATCAAGATTCAGGCCGAGCAGATGCTATTTATCAAAAAGCGCATGGCGGCACTCATCGCGGAGCACAGTGGACAAACTCTTGAGCAGATCGAGAAAGATTCCGATCGTGACCGCTGGTTTGACGCAGAGGACGCACGCGACTACGGCTTGATCGATCACGTGTACAGCAGTTCCGCAGACGCCCCCAAGGGCGAGTCAAAGAACAAGGGAGCCCAGAAGTGATAAACCCAACCGGTCGTTACATTCTTCCGGAGTTTCGCGAACGCACTGCCACCGGTGAGCGCACTCATAACCCTTACACCAAACTTTTCGAAGAGCGCATTATCTTCCTTGGGGTGCAGATTGACGATGCATCCGCCGACGACGTCATGGCGCAGCTGCTCACCCTGGAATCAATGGACCCAGACCGTGATATCCAGATCTATATCAACTCGCCGGGTGGTTCTTACACCGCGATGACCGCGATCTACGACACCATGCAGTTCGTTAAGCCTCAGGTACAGACCGTGTGCCTGGGTCAGGCAGCCTCGGCTGCTGCGATTCTGTTGGCAGCCGGAACCCCGGGTAAGCGATTCGCGCTTCCACACTCTCGGATTTTGATTCACCAGCCGTACACCGAGGGCGGCGGGCAGGGCTCAGATATTGAGATCCAAGCCAATGAAATTATCCGGATGCGTACCGAGATGGAAGGTATTCTCGCTAAGCACACGGGTCGGCCGATTGAACAGATCGAAAAAGATATTGAACGGGACAAAATCCTCACGGCGGACATGGCCAAAGACTTTGGCGTGATCGACTCCGTGATCTCTTCGCGCAAAGGCTAGACGCTGGCTCCCAAGGCCAGGTGTTAAGTAGCGCTTGAGACTTTCCCCCACGCCACCCTGTGAATATCTCAGCCTAGAGCCCGGATCCGGGGTACGGTTACCGGGTTGTAGAGCAAGGCGATGGCTGGGGCAGCCCGATTCGGTGCTGTTCATACTGTGAGTGAGGGGCGTTGTGACGCGAATTGGCGAGAGTGGCGATCTGCTGAAGTGTTCTTTCTGCGGAAAGAGCCAAAAGCAGGTCAAGAAGTTGATCGCCGGCCCGGGCGTGTACATCTGCGATGAATGCATAGATCTGTGCAATGAAATCATTGAAGAGGAACTCACCGAGGCAAGTACATCTGATTTCGGCGAGCTACCCAAGCCACGAGAAATTTATGCATTCCTAGATGAATACGTGATTGGTCAAGACTCGGCTAAAAAATCCCTATCGGTTGCGGTATACAACCATTACAAGCGAGTGCAGGCTGGCGAGAATCCGAAGGCCAAAGAAGATGCCGTTGAACTAGCTAAGTCTAATATTTTGCTACTAGGACCTACTGGTTCTGGTAAGACGCTATTGGCTCAAACCCTGGCCCGCGTGCTGAATGTTCCCTTTGCCATTGCTGATGCGACCGCACTTACCGAGGCGGGTTACGTCGGTGAAGACGTTGAAAACATCTTGCTCAAACTCATCCAAGCTGCCGAGTTTGATACCAAGCGCGCCGAAATGGGAATCATCTACATCGACGAAATCGACAAAGTGTCCCGCAAGAGTGAGAACCCGTCCATTACCCGGGACGTATCTGGCGAAGGTGTCCAGCAGGCGCTGCTCAAGATTCTTGAAGGGACAACGGCCTCAGTTCCACCACAGGGTGGACGCAAGCATCCACATCAGGAATTTATCTCCATTGACACCACTAATGTCCTGTTTATTGTGGGTGGAGCGTTCGCAGGCCTGGATAAAATCGTTGAAGCGCGTTTGGGCAAGAAAAACCTCGGCTTCACATTTGATCTCGTTGAAGGTGAGCGCTCCGAGAGCAAGGACATCTCAGAAGACGTGTACTCCCACGTTATGCCCGAAGACTTAATTAAGTTCGGCATGATCCCTGAATTCATTGGTCGACTTCCCGTTTTCACTTCGGTGAACAAGCTCGACCGCGAAGCACTTGTCGCTGTCCTAGTTGAACCCAAAAATGCGCTGATCAAGCAATATCAGAAACTTTTTGAACTTGATGGTGTGGAACTCGAGTTTGCCCCGGAAGCACTCGACGAAATCGCAGACCTGGCCCTTTTGCGGGGTACTGGTGCTCGCGGGCTGCGCGCAATCTTGGAGGAAGTGCTGCTCAACGTGATGTATGACGTGCCGAGCCGCACGGACATCGCCAAAGTCGTGATTAGTGGGGAAGTCGTTCGCGACAGTGT
>JAPKAV010000142.1 GCA_028825115.1 Candidatus Nanopelagicales bacterium
TCGCGATACTCCGTGATTACTCCACGCCATTGATGTGCCATTTAATCTTCACCTTCAACTCTCATGACACCGACAACTTTTCGAACTTCATCCATTGATTCGAGTTGATCAACGGTAGCTTTGAGTGCTGCTTCGCTGCCACTATGCGTTCGCACGATTAGCCCGGCCTCTGAACCTTGTCCTTCTTGCCGCACCACCTGAATACTCACTCTGTGCGAAGCAAATGCGTGAGCAATCTGTGCAAGAACTCCGGGCCGATCCTGTACGTCGAGGTTCACGTAATACCGTGTTTCAGCGCGTCCGATATCGAGAACTTCTAGACCCAAATAAGTGCTTTCGCCTGGGCCACGGCCCCCTAAGACCCGATGACGTGCAGCAGCTACAACATCACCCAAAACCGCGCTCGCGGTCGGATCCCCGCCAGCGCCGCGCCCATAGAACATCATTTCTCCAGCAGCTTCCGCCTGCACAAAGACGGCGTTAAATGAACCTCGTACATTTGCCAAAGGATGGTGCAAAGGAATCATCGCCGGGTGCACCCGCACTACGATTCCATCTTCTTTGTCCTCGGTACCGACTAATTCAGCAATTGCGAGCAGCTTGATAACAAAACCCATGTCGCGCGCAGCAGCGATATCAGCCTTGGTGACGTTACCGATTCCCTCACAATAGACGTCGGCCAAAGTCACCCGAGTATGAAAAGCCAATTCGGCAAGAATGGCAGCTTTGGCCGCCGCATCAATTCCGTCAACATCGAGGGAAGGGTCAGACTCTAGGTAACCCAGCGCATTCGCTTGGTCAAAAACCTCGGAGTAGTCGGCTCCTTCCTCATCCATTTTAGAAAGCATAAAATTAGTAGTTCCGTTGACTATTCCCATTACTTTCGTGACTCGATCTCCTGCTAAGGATTCACGCAGTGGTCGAATCAGCGGGATAGCGCCCGCAACAGCAGCCTCAAAATATAGGTCGACATCAAATCGTTCTGCCGCTGCGTACAGTGCCGCGCCGTCCTCTGCCATAAGTGCTTTGTTGGCTGTTACAACGCTTGCCCCGGCTTCCATTGCTAAAAGTATGAGCGAGCGCGCCGGTTCAATCCCACCCATTACTTCGATAAGAATGTCTGCCCCGGACAAAGCCACCGATTCTAAATCTTGAGTGAGTAGCGGCTGAGCAACTCCTGCTCGAGGCTTACTCATATCTTTGACTCCAACCGCGATTAACTCAAGGGCGGCCCCGACTCTGTGCGCCAAATCGTGTTGATGACGGGCTAAGAGCTGGGCGACGGAAGTTCCCACCGTCCCAGCACCCAACATGGCGATGCGCACTGGCGGAGCAGATTTATCACGCTCTGACATGAATCTCCTCAAGTAAAAATGGCCGGGGTCCGCAGGCTTAGTCTGCCAAAGCAGAATACCGCCGGTGCATTAGCCGGCATATGGATCAAGTGCCAATAGGTCATCAAAAGTTTCTCGTCGTAAAACTAGTTGGCTTGCTCCCTCACGAACTGACACCACAGGGGGCCTGGGGATCTGATTGTAATTGGAAGCCATAGAGCGGCAGTAAGCGCCGGTGGCCGCAACAGCGATCAAGTCACCCGGCGTAATGTCTCCAGGCAGCCAAGCATCACGCACCACGATGTCTCCTGATTCACAATGCTTTCCCACTACCCGACAAAGAATCGGCTCATTTGATGAATCTCTTGAGACCAGCGCCACCGAGTATTGAGCCCCATAAAGTGAAGTTCGAATATTGTCGCTCATGCCTCCGTCAACCGAAACATAAGTGCGCTCACCGTGGTCGAGTT
>JAPKAV010000065.1 GCA_028825115.1 Candidatus Nanopelagicales bacterium
TCAGGTCCGTGTACTCGAAAGGGTGTGGGGGTTCAACTCCCCCCTCGCGCACCACCAACAGGTTGACCCGTTTTCCTTTAGCTAGCTGCAATCAATTTTGCTTTAGCGGCAGTGAACTCTTCTTCGGTGAGAACTCCTGAGGCTTTCAGGCCACCCAACTTCTCCAATTGGGCGATCAGGTCGTCTCCACTAGCTGCAGGTGGGGCTGGTTGCTGTGCGGCGGCCTGGTCTGCGGCTTTCTGCTCTGCTTGTGCCTGGCTCCGGTTATTTACCACCTTGGCGGTTGCGGCGACTCCAACAACACCCATTCCTCTACGTCCGACCATGTGTGATCACTCCTTAAATTGTTGTGGCCCGACACAGATCTCCGTGGGGCAATGCCTCCAGAGTACGCCATATCTGGGCGATGTGCGAGGTTTCCAACTCCGATACCTCTGTTGGCGATGGGAAGTTCCCCAGCGCAACACGCGTCCCAGTAATTCACTTTTTCATCAAATGAAATCAGAGAGTTTCGACGTTCGGGCCGGTTGGTAAATATCAGTGGCGATTACCAGAAGCGCTCACCCATGACTTGTTCCCGATCCGAAATCAATGTCAGCGACCCATTCAGCCACAACATGGAAATTTTCCGGTCAAGAAAATGATTTATTGCAGTGTTTTCACCAGCACCACTTCGAAGCGTCCAGGTGGTGCCCGATGCCAAACAGGTTCCCGGATCAAAACGAAAGGTGGTGTTTCCTGTAACAATTCGGTAGCCGTCAAGACACTGGGTTGTGGCGCCGGTATTGAGTAGGCGCACAAATTGAGTTGCGGCGCGGGTCTTTCCTTTTTTCTTTCCAAGGAAAATTTCAGAGATGACAACACTGCCCTCAAGGGCGTCAAGTTCACACCCATTGAGGCAAGGGTATTCACGCGTGAAGCGGTAGTTGCCGTACCGATCGAGCAGATAGGCAGCGTCTCCCACCAGATACGGGCCGGTACCCGGATCGTTATAGACCAAGTTTGTCTTCTTGCCAATAAAAAGTGTCCGTCCATCGGTACCACCGGGAGCACCAACACCCGAACGAATGATCCGGTAATCCCCGGGACTCAAAATTGATCCGCCTGGGAAAAGGTAGATGGCCGTGTTGCCGGTATCGCGAATCCGCCAGCCGGAAAGATCAATCGGAGTCGCACCCAGGTTACGAACGGTTACCCATTCGTCATTCAACGACTCGGCAGAACGGTTGACCCGCAACAGAATGTTTGCTTCAGGTTGTTCGTTGACCCCGCACAGGTCTGGATTCCAGATCCCTACTTTTCGTTGTTGCGCTGACTTAATAACTTTGCGGTACAGACTACTCATCGCGGCTTCGTCGGCAACGGTAAACCAGTGACCCCAGCCACGCTCAGCCATTGCCCACGCCAAGTCTTGGTCGTATTTCTGTGAGATTGGATTCCACGCCAACACGGTGCGTTGGGGCCGCTTAGATTTTCCGGCACTCGCTGGATCAAGTGATGCCAACCGAACTTTGGTGCCAACTGGAGCTAGTTCCTCAAGGGCGGCTGTGGCTTGCCAGCCTCCGCAATGGGCAACTTGGTCGGTTGCGCTATAAGTCTCGGGAGTATTAATCCCAATAAGTCGAATCCGACTTTTCACGTCGGTCACGTCGTCGGTCACGATCATGGTGTCACCGTCAACAACCCGTGTGACGGTTCCGGTTTCCCACGACTGAATCGAGTCCCATGGGGAGGTTCGCACGCTTGCGCCTGCGGGTGCGGCGAGTACCGCAGCGGTTAACGCCACAAGCGCCCCGAGGGCCGCCGTCTTCTTGCGGTTGATTCCCATAGTGGGAAGAGTCTAAATGGCCTTACGGAGATCGGCGCTCACGCGGGCAAATGCACGAACCCGAACGACCTCGACGGCGGTATTGTCGGCAAGAACCTCGAGGGCAACCGAGGAAACCGGCGCTCCTTTAACCAGTTCAACGAAATTGTTGATCTGGGTGTCGTTGATCTGGAACTTGGCCAGGTCGTCTCCGAGGGAGTTCATAATGTCAATCGTGGAAGTTGTCATGTCCTAAAGGTAATCCGGCTTAATCATTAAAACAAACGTTGAAAAACAATGATTAACATAAGAATTACTTATGATAAAATATGGGAATGGCCTACCTCGAAGATCTCGATATTCAGCAGTTACTGACCCTGCGAGCAATTGGTGAGGAAGGGAGCTTCGGGGGAGCAGCCGACGTTCTACGGTTTTCCCAGTCCGCCGTAAGCCAGCAAGCGGCCGGTTTGGAAAAGGCGGTGGGCCACCAGCTTTTCAACCGACCCAGGGGCCCCAAACCTGCCTCCTTAACCGAAGCGGGGCGAATCCTGCTCGAACACACTGAATTGATTCTTGCCCGGCTAGAACAAGCTGGCCAGGAACTTGATGACCTTGCCGCAGGAACAAAAGGCCGAGTTGTCTGTGGCACTTTTCAAAGCGTCTCGGTGGAATTACTCCCCACCGTTGTTGGACAGCTACTACTGAGCTCACCGGGGGTTGAAGTCGAGCTAATCGAATCGACGTCAAATGCGGACCTGATCGAGCTTCTTGTTTCTGGCAAGTTGGATGTGTCATTTCTTGTCGGTCCGGTTAATGACCCGCGACTCCAAATTATTGAACTCGGTCAAGATCCCATGGTTCTACTTGCACCACGACACGACGAACTCCTTATGGGCCCGGACCCTGAAGTTCCACGCAGCGCCGTACCGATCCGTGAACTCCACGAGCAGCCGTTTATTGCCCAGCAGGAAGAGTCCGATCACGTGCGCGTTGAAACCTCACTACTCGCCGCCGGAATAAAACCTCGCTACGTTTTTCGAACCAACGACAACGGCGCGGTCCAAGCAATGGTTCGCACCGGCGCCGGTTACTCGATTATGCCCAAACTCACTGTTGATGAAACCGATCCAGATATCCGAATCATGGCAACTGACCCTGCACTACCAAAACGCACTATCGTGTTGGCATTACGCAAGTCTGGACCGCGAATTCCTGCCCTTCACACGTTTATTGATCTCAGTATCAATGCGAGCCGTGAGCGACTCGACGCAATGCCGGACTAATCCCACTGCGCCACGATGCCTACGGATGCAGTCGGCCATTTCTATTTCAGTGTCACTCTCTTCGAGCACTGGATCGTTTCGAGGTGATCGTGATCCCCGCTACACCTGCAGCCACAATCGACAACGCCAAGGTGATCACCAACCCGGAGTTCGAACTCAACGTATTCACGACCCAGGCCTGGGCATCCGTCACCGCATCAATAATCGGGTCACCAATTTGCTCACCAGAGTTAACCCGCCATTCAAACCAACCAAACCAAGCGACGTACAGCCCGGCAAGAATGACTAAGGACCCGGTAACTCGCGAAATAACTTCAGACTTGGAGCGCATCCACACACTTACCTGAGATCCGATCAACGCGGTCGCGACTGCGATCACTGTGACGGCAGCACCCATGCCGAGGGCGAATGCGATAAAAGTAAACACGATCCCAAAGAAATCACTTGATCGAATTGATGCACCGGTCACGGCAAGGAATGGACCCAGGGTGCACGACAAGGACACGATCGCAAAAGTGAGCCCATACCCCACTTGGGAGAACCAACCTCCACCCGGTGACCATCCCTTAATCAGCGAACCACCGCCACCAACTTTGCGGCCAAGAAGTAGCCAAAATCCGAGGGCCACGATCAATAGCCCCACCACGATCGTGACGATTGGTAGGTACCGCGATATTGCAGATGCAAATGGTGCAAATACCAAACCGAACGTGCCAAAAAGCAAAATGAACCCAACGGTCATACCGGAAGCAAAACGCAGACCACTAATTAATGCCTGCGCCTGTGAACGTCCTTCATTGGCTGCAGCGATCATTCCCATGTACGCCGGGAGTAATGCGAACCCACATGGATTAAATGTTGCGAGCACACCCGCCACAATTGCCAGTGAAAGAGTTGCGGTGTCCATTGGGAAAGCCTGCAGCTCTAACTCAGGGTCGCTGCACGTTCAAGGATTGCATCTTCATCAATTGAACCCTGTACAACTTCAATTGACCCATCTGCACTAATGAATGCGAAGGCGGGTTGAGAGGCAACCCCAAAAACACCCCACACTTGGGCATCAGGATCTGCAAGCTGTGAGAAATTTTCAATTCCCGTGTCACTGACAAAGGTCTTCATTTCATCCACACTACCGAGCGCGGCCACGCCAACGACATCAACGTTGCCATCAAGTTTATCTGCGACTTTGGCCAATGTGGGCGCTTCCCCGCGGCACACTGAACACCACGGTGCCCAGAACCACATGATGGTGGGTTTTCCTTCGAAATTGGCTTGCGTCACCGATTGACCGTCCAGGGTTGTACTGGAAAAAACTGGCAGTGGATTCGCGACGACGGCAGGCTCAATAGGTGCTTTCGTTTCACTCTCAGCCGCATCTGTTGGCTCAACTAGGGGGGTGCTTTCCACAACTTCAGCCGCGGCTGCTGTTGCGCTGCTGTCGTCCGAGCCCGAGGAGCATCCGGAGAGTAGTAGCACCCCGGCTGCGACGCCGGCAATAATGACTCTGAATTTCGCGGACGTTCCTTGGGTGTTCATAAGCATGTGACGCAGCCAAGATGATTTGGTTCCATATTCAACCAAAACCTTAGGAAATCAGATCGAGCTGCCGGACTTTCTCCTGGAGCGCCGCATCGGTTGGCTCAACCAGATGGGTGCCATCGGGAAACACAACGACGGGAATATTGGGTCGGCCACTGAGGATTATTACGCGAACTGTTTTTACTGATCGCCGTGCAAGCAGCTGAACAACATCTGGCTCGAAACGTGTAAGGGCACGGAACTGCTCAGAATTTGTCTCCTTACGGGAAATTTAGTCGTTAAAGCGCAACCCATCTCCTCTAACTCACCCGTTCACAATCAATATCCTGATACCTGTCAATCACTTGCAGTTACAGCAAGCGCCCAATGAGTGCCCATTTCTCAGAGTATTTACAGTTTTGCGTGTAGGAGGTCCGATATCCAGTCCGATGGAGAAATTACGTGATCAATAATCGACTGATACACCGAACTGAACCCGGTAACAGAAGTAAGGTTATGGCCTTGATCTGTTAAAAAGTAGGAAACTTTCGTAGTCCCCTTTAGTGGTGGTTCCCACTTTGCAATACAAATTAAGTCGGTTTTGAACCCACCCCAGGATTTTCCCCTCCGTACTTTCAATTCCATCCCCTCAACGTCGACACTCAGCACAATTGGGCCCGGCGGCGTCAAATCAAAGATCCGTGCCTTGTTTAGTCAGCACGTTAAGGTGCCGTTGTGGCGAAATGCTTCGGCCTTCCTCGCCCGTCGGGCAACATGGTTGACCAACTGGCGAGCATCAAATTCAAAATACTCCACAGAAGCACCGGTGCTTGAGCTACGTAGCCCCACCGCACACTCGTCGCCTAGTCGAACCGCTAGAGACATAGTGATGTCTGACGTGAATATGTCCACCAAAATATCCCACCAGCCTTTTAAGGAGACAAGAAATATGTATTCGATCCTTCAATTTAGGGTCCAGAACCCACACCGACATAGAAGCAAACCTGATCAGGGATATTCGCCTACAGGATTGCATTTCCACCCAATTGGGAATGTCAGGATCTAGGCTTCGCATGGTTGCGCAGCCACCAGCTGTTACTCAGCGATAACCTTGATTTTTCTTCTGTGAGAATTGTCGACTCTGGTCCCAAACTGAGAGAGAACAGAGCCTTGGCGACCATCGAAGTCAAGGGAAATTTGTAGGTAAACACCACGTTTCGCCCAGATCCCACCAACTGATCATTACACTGAGGAGTCCTTTATTTAGGGAAGAAAGGAATAGTCATCTTTTTGAGACAGAAAGCAAATGAAATCATCGGTACTCTCCAAACTCGGAAAAAAGTAAAACTGAACTACAACGAACGACCATTGGTTTTGGCTAATAACTGGGATGGCAGCGTTCAACAGTACTACCACTTTTTCCTTGGCTATTTTATGCCTTTGTGTATCTGGTTAGACAAGACTGGCACGAATAAGATCGCAGTTCGCGACTGTGGGCCCATGAATCCATGGTTTCAACTATTGACAGAAAAGATAGACATTGAAGTCATTCCTCCTGGATCTGCTTTACACGTGGTTATCGGCGATCTCAGGAGTCATGTAGTACTTGATGGAATGGATGATCCGCGCAAATTCTCTCCGAAAATACTTGAGGCCGGATCGCGCTCGGTACTGCAACACCTCAAGATCCCAATAACGTCAGGACATCACACTGAACGAATCCTCATTGTGGATCGTGCCACGAGTGAAGACTTCTACCATGAGCACGGATCAGAAACCCACATGTCAGGCAAAGAAAGAAGACATGTCCCAAATTTGATTGACTTAAAAGCGGCTTTAAATACCCCAAGTAACGTCGAAGTAGTTGACCTCGCACGAGTAGGCCCACGGGACCAGATCCGGCTAGCACAAAGAGCAACAACACTGGTGGGGCAACACGGCGCTGGGCTTGTCCACATGCTTTGGATGCCTCCGAAGTCGCATGTTGTTGAGGTGTCGCCGCCACTACCGTCTCAGGTTGAAGACATTTTCCAAAAACTCGCGAGCACATTGGGCCATAGTTACCAACGTATCGAGCAGCTAAGTGTACATGCCCCAGTTAATATTAGTGCATTGGCAGAAGCAGTCGAGAACCGAAAATGACACCGTCTTCTATTTAATGTATTTTGTTAGCAGCGGCGCAAGTTGCTCGCTGAATCCCACGCTTATGTGACTTCCGTCGAGGTATAGCCAAAAATTATCCACATTTGTTGAACATTTACCACGCGTACACACTTCGGTGCCGTAATCAATTGTGAAACCCCCAGCCGCTTCAACAACTGCTGATACTTCCGCGTAAAGCGCCGCCGTTTCAGCGAAAACTTCAACCTCGGGACGGGTTACACCACAGCCAGAAATATCACTCAGAGCTTGCAAAGTATTGCACTGCGAAGGGTACCAAGCGTCGCTCCCATAAATGGTGAATGGAAACCCTGGAGGTGGAAGAACGACATGGACCGTGTGCCCTGCACTAGTGAATCGTTGCACCGTGTGGCCGAGGCCTTCAAGATATTTTTCCGTTTTTGCATCAAAATTATTTGTTTGCTGCGTACCTATTGGGAATGCAAGATCAAGAGTGTCCATTCCAAGGTAGCCTAAAGAGGAACTTAAGACTATTGCTGTAGGTGGTTGCTGCGCGAGCCATCTAGAAGATTCGATTACAAAATCAGTGCAATCCGAATTTAATGTACCGTCAATGTAAATCTCATTACCAATGAATGGGCAGGCGCCCTGAGTACCTGCAATGACCGGTCGACCTAAAGCTTCACCTGCTCCAAGAACCGCTTCACCCAATGAACCCGCGAGAGAGTCGCCTAATAAGTAGATAGGCTCCCCTGTGGCTCCGGAATTCCACGTGCATTCTTGTCTTCGTTCTTGGATCGGGATCTCCGAATTACAATTGGCTGTTAGCCATAGGTGATCTTGTGATACTTGGTTCATCATGGAAGTGATGTTGGTGTTCCACCAGGCTGAGCGAGCGCCTAAAAGTAATGATCCACTGAGAGCGGTCACTATTGCTATAGAGGCTCCAAGGATTAGCCAGCTTCTGTTTCCTCCCAGGTTTTTTGAAAAACGGATCGGATTTTCTAAGTACCGAGTGGTCAAAAGTGAGACAGGGAGACTCAGAACCGCGGCATAGAATGTGATGCTGCTGATATCCGGGAAAAGCATTACCCCGAAGGCGATAAACGGCCAATGCCACAGATACCACGAGTAGGAAGAACCCCCAAGAATCACCATTCCTCGGTTAGATAGCAGCCGGTGTCCAAACGGAGAATTAGTTCCTCCCACGAGAACAGCAGCCGTCGCAGTTACGGGAAACAAAACTACCCAGCCGGGAAAGACCATGGCTTCGGAGATCAATAAACTACTTGCGAGGATTCCAATTATCCCAACCCAAAATAGAACCCGCGAAGCAACTCGACCTGTACCGTTCCGAAAAACCAAATAAGTTATCCCACCGAGAGCAAACTCCCAGGCGCGAGTTGGAGAAGAATAAAACGCGAACCAGTTTGGATCGCTGAGCCTGAGGTGAATGAAGCCGAAACTCATGGTGACGCTTAGTAGAAAGCTCGCGGTACCGAAAAGGATCAACCCCAAGAGTACAAATTTTTCTTGCGAGACTCTGTGTCTAATTTTTCGTCCAATTATCCACAACCCAAGCAAAACGAGAGGGAAAACTAAGTAAAACTGCTCCTCAACAGACAAGGACCAAGTATTCAGAAGAGGATTATTTGTTGGCGGGGTTGCAAAGTACCCACCAGACTTGAGAAATATGACCGCGTTGGCCGAGAGAGTGATTGCACCGATAGCAGTTTGTGCAGTAATTTCCTGCTGATTGTCAAACGGCGACCCAAGCAGGAAAGTAACAGCCAGTGTCGCAACTAGTACGAGTGTCAATGCAGGAATTAGCCGACGGATCCGACGCTCGTAAAATGAGCGTAGATCAATTCGATTTTCCTGATGCAGACTTCGAATAAGGAGGGAGGTAATGACGTAGCCTGAAATAACAAAGAATACATCTACCCCGACAAAACCTCCGGGTACAGAAAGTCCCGCGTGGTGACAAACAACTGCTAATACGGCAACTGCCCGCAGTCCTTGAATGTCCGGACGAAAAACCGTGGATCCTACTAAGGATTTGCTAATGCTCTCTTCTCTCACTCACGCAACCTTCACCTATTTCGTCAGTCTCGGACTCCCATATTCAACCAAAACCTTAGGAAATCAGATCGAGCTGCCGGACTTTCTCCTGG
>JAPKAV010000066.1 GCA_028825115.1 Candidatus Nanopelagicales bacterium
CCGCGGTTATTCCAACCCCAGGGACGACCCAGCAGGGCCAGAGCAGCGCGATGTTGGGCTTGTAATTTTCCTGGGTAGCGGACATCGCGGAAAGTCAGTTCCCGACGGGAGTCGGCCAGGGCTGCCTGAATGGCCGTTGTACCCGTTTTGTGGACGCCAACGTGGAGCAACACGCCATCTGGCGCAATGGGAGAAACCGACACGTGGCCCAGCCTATTCCCCGCCGGATTCCTGCCTACTCTTACGCGCGAGAGCAAGGGCTTTCGAGACCGTAGTATCAGCGATCAAGGCTCCCTGATCGAGATACAGACCCCGGTCACAAAATCGGCGGTAGTGCTTGCCACCATGGGAAGAAATCAGAAACGTAGCGCCCTCCTCTCGTAAGGCATCGATCGCAGTCCAACATTTTTTGCGAAACTCAAGTTCGCCTACGACAAGGGTCCCATCAATTGCGTACACCCGTGCATCGATTGCCATGGCGAGACTCCACGCTAGTCGCTGCCGGGCGTTAGAGGGGGCGACCCGAAGATAGCGATCCAAATAATTGCCCAGATCAGCAAATTTTATAATGCCTGGAATCTTCTCGGTCAACTCTTCCTGAGTCATACCCATAAGCCCGCCCACCAAATATGCATTTTGGCGCAAGGTAAATGAAGCGCCCATCGCCCTGGCAATACCGATCATGGCTACGACCCGTTCACTGCGCACGACCGACCCCGAGTCAGGATTCAAAGTACCCGCGACCAACCTGGTTAGTGAAGTGCGTAATAACGGTTTACCACTGACAATCGCGACCGAATCCCCTGAATTAATCGTGAATGACACATTATCCAAGATTGGGATCATGCTCCGGGATGTTTCCCCTGCGATCCGCAGAAGACGATGCTTTCGGCCAGAACCTTGCCGGCGTTTCGTGCGGGGCATAGCAAGTGACACATTGGAGACCTCGACGACGCTCATTTGGCCTCCTTAAATAACCTCGTTTTAAGTCCTCGGAATGTCAAAATCCCGGCGGTAAACAGGGTCGCCGCTACGCTCAGGGAGATCACTAAGGCCGTCGTGGAAGTCTGCTCCTCTGGCCACCATCCAATCCGGTACAGACCAAGAATTCCCACAAGAGGATTAATCGCAGCGACTGTTTGCATCTGCTCGGGAATATTGGAAATCGAGTAAAGAATCGGTGAAAGATAAAACATTGCCCGCAGCACAATCTTCACCACACGTGCAAGATCAGGAATCATCACGCTGAGTGAAGAGACAAGTAACCCAATGCCGTACAACAAAAGGAATTGCAAAATGAATGCCACAGGGAATAACAGAATGTAAATCCCCGGCAAATCTCGGGTCAAAGCAATTGCAAGCACAATTACTGGAAGCGAAAACAGAAACTCAATAGCTGATGAAATCACCGTTTTCATTACCCAGATTTGCGGTGGCAGAGTGGAAAAAGTCAACCCACCCCGGGATCCACGAAAAATCTTGGTAGAAGCGTTGACACATTTGGTAAACCACCACCAGGGCAAGATCGCGACCGACAGAAAAAGCAAGTAGGGGGAAAGTCCAAGTGCCCGTTCGCCCAGTAGCACCGAGAACACGAGCCAGAGAACCAGGGACATCCCCAGTGGTTCGAGTAGTGACCAGAAGTAACCCAACCTAAATTTAGTGTACTTCTTCTGTAGGTCACGAAGGACCAACATTCGGAGTACCTCACGATACTTCCAGAGTGTGCGCACGCCGTTTACATTAGATGATCCGGCCTCGCGTATCGTGCACCACGTGGAATCAGTAGCAGTACAGACCGTTAAACCCGGCAAAGTCAGCGTATTTGCCAAGCGAGCAGCCCGTGGCTTGAGTCGAAGACTTCGAGCGTTTGGACAGGTGGAACCTGATGGCTTTGACCTGGAGTCTGTCCCCACCGCCGACATTGCACTCTATTTCGCCGATCAGCCCGCCAAGCTCTATCAACTCACCCAGTGGCTCCCTGTCTTTGAAAATCAGATCGATCTGAGAACAATAGTTGTAGTCCGAAATCTAGAGACCTACAACGAACTGCGCGCATTAACATCGCTGCAGGTTCTCCTTGTTCCTCGATACGAAATTTTGATGGCCCTTTACGACCGGGCCGATTTCCATGCTGTGATCTATGTAAATAATGGTTGGACCAATTTTCAGTCACTCTCGTTCCAACAGGCAGTGCATATTCACGTCAACCATGGCGAGAGCGACAAGATTTGCATGGTAAGCAACCAAGCCAAGGCCTACGACAAAGTTTTCGTGGCGGGGCAAGCTGCAATCGATCGTCATGCTGCAGCAATTGCCTGGTTTGATTCCTCGCATTTGGTGACGGTAGGGCGCCCGCAACTCGACTTGGAAGTCGCCAGTCCTCTGGCAAAAAGTGAATTAAGAACTATTACCTACGCCCCTACATGGGAGGGCGAAGATGAAGCGAATAACTACACGTCAGTTGACCTTTACGGGCCGCAAATCATGCAAGCCGCTCTCTCGGTCCCCGATGCGCGGGTCGTGTACAAGCCCCACCCGCGCGTGGTCGCGTCAGCTGACCCAGTGATTCGCGCGAACCACAAAGTAATTGTGAGCTTGATTGCCGCCGCCGGCGCGCAGCACCTCTACCTCCCCACTGCCGACATTCTTGGGATCCTGCCGGAAACTGATCTGCTCATCGCAGACGTATCCAGCGTGACCCTTGACCATCTCTACCTTGCGCCGGATTCACCCATCGTGCTCACCGATCGCAGGTCAGATTCGAACCAATTGCACGCTGATTCCCCGATGTCTGCAGCATGCGCAGTAATTGACCAAAGTTCAATTACTGGGATAAATAATCTGATCATTACAAGCCTAGACACAGACACGCACCGATCAGATCGAGAAAGCATGCGTTCGTACTACTTTAGTGACACCGAGAAAGAAAGCAGCACGGGCGCTTTTTGGTCGGCAATCACGACAGAAATTGCCGACCACGACGCGGCATTACAGGGAATCCAACGCGTGCGGCAGGTAGGTTCTTAATTTCACCAGCCAGTAGACTCAGGTCGTGACTCAAACAGCCGTAATCTTGGCCGCAGGCATGGGAACGCGCCTTGGTCGCCCCTGGCCCAAGCCCCTCACCCCCCTGGCCGACGGCCGAACGATCATGCGCCAGCAGGTTGATAATCTGACTTCAGCCTTCGGTGACGAACTGCGAATCATGACGGTGATCGGGTTCAAACTTGAACTTATAATCGAGTCATTTCCCAATAATCTATACGTCTACAACGAATCCTACGATCAAACCAACACCAATCGCAGTCTGCTCAAGGCCCTCAAACTTTCCGGCCCAGGGGGCGTTCTCTGGATGAATGGTGATGTGGTCTTTGATCCGCGGGTATTGGATCGGGTCAAGGAGTACATTGATCGCGACGAATCAATTATTTGTGTAAATACTGCAGTTGTCGGAGATGAAGAAGTCAAATACCGAGTTGACGCGGATGGATTTGTTAGTGAACTGTCCAAACAGGTCGTAAATGCACTGGGCGAATCGGTCGGTATAAATTTTGTCGCAAAAAAGGACAAGGAACTCTTAATTTCTGGACTTGAAGCTTGCCAGGACAGCGATTACTTTGAACGTGGGATTGAAATCATGGTTGACTTGCACGGATCACATGTTCGACCAGTAGATATCTCAGACCTCTTCGCAGTTGAAGTCGACTTTGAAGAAGACCTCACCCGCGCAAACTCTTACCTCTGAAAAGCAATCGCTACGGGCATCATGACTAAGCGTGGCGAGCCTGAATTCGTTCACGCAGCGCCTGGTGTAGCGCCGATTGATTATCAACCACCACTGCATCAATTGGTACCAATAGGTGGTCAGCGGCTTCAAGGTCACGACGAAACACGATAGACCGCGGATCATTGATCAACTCTGGTCGATCTGTAATCACGATGTCAGCGAGCGCAAGCACTGCCGGGCGCTGTGAGGGTGGGTAACTGCGATAGGCAAAGCGCGAACGCCGCGGCCTGTCAATGAATTCTTCTCGAGGAATAAAAAGATACGCCGTTGTCCCAAACTCGTCGATCCACGCTTGTGTATCAAAACTCTCAGGCACACGCTGCGTTGAAGAAAGGTCGGTCGGTGCGAAGACGACCGTGGGTCGCCCTTCTACTTTCACAATAGGCAAATGTGAAGGCGTGGGCTTGGCACTGCGTGAGCGCCGGAGCTTTCGTACCGCCCCCATCACGGACTTCATCGTGCCTGAAGCACGCCAATGGATTCGCGAATCCGCTTGGATCTCAAAATCGATACTGTCTGCGCAACCCAAGGACGCCAACCTATCCATGGGTAACGCATCAAGTTCCTGACCGGGCACCACGTGCAGATCTGAACGGTTGACACCGAGGCGGCAGGTCAATTGCACGCAGACAATTCCGTGTTCATCAGGGTTAATACCCCGATCCTGGACAAGTTCAGCACCGCCAGAATCCAAGTTCACGTGATAGCTGCGCACACCGCTCTCAGATTCAACCGGGGTCGCCGTGAATGCAATCAAGGCCCCGGTCCTTGTCTCACGCAAGATAACCTGGGCCTGGGTGTCGCGCGGAAGATCGCCGGAAAAATCAACGCAGGTAAGAACCCACTTGTCAGCCCCGACACTTTTACTGATCGTGCTGAAGTACGAACGACGTTCAAATGGGATCAAATCAAGATGCAAGTCGCTCACATCCAGCCACCAGGCGGCTGGGCGGCCCAGCAAATCAGCAGATTCACTCGACCACAACTCGCCGCTGCGCCCCACCAGGCTGGTATTGATGAACCCGCCACCTTTTTCCCACCATAAAGCTTGGCGCATTTTTCCTTGATCCCCGGTGAGCAAGTAGTAGACAGCAACCCGCACACCTGGTCGCAGGCATTCAAAGTCTTCAATCGGAATGCGCCGCACGTACTGGGAAAGAATGTCAATCAGTTCAACCGAGTCACTCTCGGAAAGTCTAAATAGAGTCCCGAGATAGAGGGATAGCTCATGCTGGAGAAACTTCTGGTTCTTGAGGTGACCCAGAGCGAAAGCAGATTCAAGCTCACGATCCATAAGCTGATTAATCACAATGCGGTCAGACACATTGCGCGACTCGTGCCGAGATTGAGTGACCGAAGGAACGACAGCGTCAGGTTCGACACTCCAGTAATACACGACTTCAGGGATTATCCCAATGCGAGCTGCTGCGAGATAGCACTTCAGTGTGAACAGTTGGTCTTGATAAAATAAGCCTAGAGGGAAATCTATTTCATACTCGCGCAGGAATCGTGCCCGGTAAATCTTGTTCCACGTAGTCGTCTCAAATAACAATCTAGGTTCCTCTGCGAACCCGAGAACGACGCGTGATTCGAGATACAACTCAGGGTGCCAGATTTTTCCTTCACCGGAACCGGAAATAATGCGAGTGGTTGCTCCCATGACTAGGTCAGCCCCCATGCTGTTGATCGCCGCATGCAAATTGTGGACTGCATGAAACTCATACCTATCATCAGAATCACAAAACATGATGAGAGGTGCACTAGCCAGTTCCATGCCGCGGTTTCGAGCAGCACTGGCCCCAGAGTTCTGCGCAAGGACTTCAACCCGAATTCGTGGATCAGTGCCGGCAACCGCCCGCAAAATTGCGACCGAGTCGTCGGTTGAGCAGTCATCAACCGCGATAATTTCAATCTCCCGAAATGACTGCGAAGTGAGTGACTCGAGTGCGTTCGGCACGCGAGCTGCATCATTGTGTCCGATCAAGATAATGGACACCTTTGGATTAGTCATGGCGCACCGAATCTGCTGCTTCGATTAATGCGCGGGCGCGAACGCGAAAATCATGCTCAGAGTGAATCCGTTGTGGAGCATTCTCATCACTGGGGAAAAATGAATCTGGATCGCGAATAATCTCCGCCAGCTCTTCCGGAGAGTTGTAAGTGAGCACACGCGAACCGAAAACTTCGCTAATTCCCAGCGCGGGGTCACTCACCACTCGTGCGCCTGCCGCAACAGCGTCGAATAGTCGATTGGAAAGAAACCCCTGCTCCGCCATATCACGGTGATGGTCGTTGAGCACGATGGCACTTGAGGCATAAGCTGTAGGCAACTCGCTGTTGTCAAGGAAATTTCCCGCTATTTGATCCGGTGCCAAGAATTTATCCCAGCCAACTCCATAAATCTTAAGTGGAATTCCGACAGCCAAGGCGTCCCGCACAATCGGACGAAAATTTCCGCGCGTTGAACCAACAAAAAGGACACCTGATTTTTCCAGTGATGGCATCGGTGTAAAGCGCAGCGAATTAGTTGCTTGTAGCAGTGGGGTGAACTCCCCAATTTCAGGACTCGGATCCCAACGCTGGCTGGCCGCGAATGCACGTGAATATTGAGCCGCCTCACCCGGTTCTACCATTTCCGGGTGCGAAATAACCCACAGCATCCAGATTGCACTGGTATTTGATGGGACCACGCGGCGAAGTCCCCGCAACACCACGACTACGTCATCGCTATCGCGCTGTTGACTATTCGCACCGGCGCGAGAAACAACCTTGGTGTCAAGACCTTCCTTTCTCAACGCTTGCGCAAGATCGGTAGCAAACCAGTAGTCACCCCATATTCTACCTGCCTCCCCTTTTGGCGCCGCAGTCACGATGGACCATTTGGGTTTACGCGCAAAAAATCTCATGCCTTTGCCCTCCCCAAGAGAAACCCAAATCCCCAGGAAAAGTGCATGACCGGGAACACAATGGGTAGGAAAATTCGATTATCGCCACCTCTAAGCATCAGGCTTGCCATAATTACCCCAAGAGAGTAGGCGACTAAAGGGGTCGCACCCACCCACACCAGTAATTGTTGGGACGCCACTAAGCCAATTAACGTGAGTAAAAGCCCAAGGGCCACACAGAGCACGAGTGCTGGCGCGACAAGGTAGCGAAGTGAAAGAGTTTCGCGGTAGCGGCGCGCAACTTCACGGCGCCAAGTACCGTATCCGAAATACTGAGTGGCGAGTGCGCGCAGACTCGCACGCGGGCGGTAGGTCACCACCATGTCTGGGGTGAACCAAATCTTTCCACCGCTTTCTCGGATCCGGTGATTCATTTCCCAATCTTGAGCGCGCACCATCGATTCGTCGTAGCCACCTACTCGCTCTAATGCGCTTCGGCGAAAACAACCTAGATACACGGTGAACGCCTCGCCTTGTGTCCCACCCACGTGAAATGCCGCACCTCCGACACCAAACTTGGAAGTCATGGCAGTGGCAATTGCCTTTTGAATCGGCGACACCCCGACGGCTGCCATTATTCCGCCGACATTGTCTGCGCCACTTCGATTCAAGGTCTCAACGCCGATCCGCACGTAATCAACTGGAATCAGGGCATGCCCATCAACTCGTATCACTACTTCAGACCGTGATGCGCCAATGGCCAAATTAAGAGCCACCGGGGTTTTCCCACTCGGGTTGGCAACAAGGCTTAAGTGTGGGTGACGCTGCGCCAATTCGGCTGCAATAGTTTCTGTTCGATCATCTGAGGGAGCAACAGCGATGACAATCTGGATCTCACCTTGGTAGTCCTGGGCGAGCAATCGATCAATCGATGACTCTAAGTGAGCTTCTTCATTGAGCGCTGCTATCACAATTGCTACACAAGGGAATGAGTCCATTGGCTCAGCGCTCCAAGTCCAGATCGGCGCACCCGCGCCAGACATTGGAATCTACCTCGATTACCTCACCCGCAATATCTTTTCGGAAAGATAAATCCGCAACTACCCCAGTGCTGGCAGCCGATGAATCTTTCGCTTGACGAAGATAAATGCAACGGTGGCCGCGTGCCCGATAGATCAGTCCCCCGTCTTGGGTGCCGCGTTCAATCGAGTTGCAATCTATTACCTTGAATACTGGGGTTCCCCCACCCGATACTGGTACACATGTCCGCGGCGTCCTTGCTCGCAAAACCGCCGGAGAGGACTCACTAGACGAGGCGCATTCACTTGTAAAACCGAAATCAACCCAGCGACTCGAGTACTGCAACACCTCACGTTCTAGTCTTTCCAACCACCCATTTCGGGGTACGGCACCATGATCACTTGCTGCCTTGACGGTCTCGGCGACCCCACCACTTTTGACCACGGTAGACAACAATTCGTGGGCCGAGTCTTGGTCATGGACCCGCACCGAAAATTCGCCGGCACGGCCCTGGCGCACCTTCAGTGCCGATGCGCAATTTGAGCCCTCCACGGTCAGTACTTTAGAGGGTATGCCCCGCTCAATGGGCCCAGCGGTGATAATCGAGAGGCGGTGCGCAGTAATCTTGCGGCATGACCCTGCGACTCTCCGTTATTGGAACCGGGTACCTCGGTGCGACCCACGCCGCCTGCATGGCGGAACTCGGATTTCACGTCATTGGCCTCGATGTGGTCCCGGAGAAAGTTGAACTCCTTAACTCAGGAGAGGTTCCTTTCTATGAGCCGGAATTAAATGAAGTACTTCACCGCAACATCGACGCTGGCCGACTAACATTCACCACCTCGTTTGCGCAGGCGGCCGAGTTTGCCGACATTCACTTCATTTGCGTGGGAACCCCCCAACAACCCGGTTCCTACGCTGCGGATCTTTCCCAAGTATTTGGCTCCGTTGAATCACTCGGACCGTACCTGTCCCCCACTGACCTCGTGGTGGGTAAGTCCACTGTCCCAGTAGGAACAGCCGACCAGATCGCAGCGATGCTGAAAATCTCAGCACCTGGTGTCGAAGTTGCCTGGAACCCCGAGTTCTTACGGGAAGGATTCGCGGTCCAAGACACGCTCGCGCCGGATCGCCTCGTTATCGGGG
>JAPKAV010000067.1 GCA_028825115.1 Candidatus Nanopelagicales bacterium
CACAGAGGAATCCGGGAGGACAAGTCACTCGGATCATTTCGTGGCACGGTCAATCGGTATCCGATATACGTAAGCGCACCTTTCGACCGAATCAAATCCGCTACCTCCCTTTCGCTTGCCAGACGTGAGATGGGAGTAGATCCGATTGGCGCACTAAGCGTAAGAAAGGCGATATCTCTCACTGTTTCATCTTCATTTTCATTATTCCAGTCGGCAAGGATTGACGTAACTTGCACATCAGCCGGGCCGGCGGCCTCAATATTGGCACCCGGCGGCCAGACCGCGACATCCGAAGTTGCCACGATGGGGGAATTAACTGTCTCCATGACGAAATGGGCTGCAGTCACGACCACCTGTGGTTTCCACAGGCCGCCCGTACACGAGCTGCCATTGTCGCCCATATCAATCTCCAAATAGACCGACGCCCCGTTCCACGGATGACCTGATTGCCCATTAATTACGGAAGGAGAGACCGAAGGGTTCTTTGCCGCCGACGGCGAAGCCAACAAAGACGACGCCACCATCGCCGCAACACATCCGCTGGCAAGACGTTTCATCCGCATGCGAGAGTATTTAGTTATCTTCCTCTTCTGTGGGAGGTTGGGTAACGCACTCATAATGCGCGTGACCATTTCCTGTTACTTCTTTGTACTGCCCCTAACAACAGTCCGTGCATCCGGGTTCACTGAACGCGACCTTTTGCTGTCCTTAACTGGTGGAACCATTTAGGAACCATTCAAGGTGCGACTAGTTGTTTCTGGATGTGTCTAGATGACAGTATTTATCTCACGCACTCCCAAGGGGAAAAGCAGATCATGCGGGTTTGAATACACCCGTATTCACCCTGATTGAGTTCTCCCCTATTGTCGCCGAAGGCAAGCCCGCAGGGGATCTTGCGTGCAGGAACACGGTTCGATCGACATTTCATGGGGTTTTAGATTGATAATGCGGCTGTTGGGGGAAGTTTTGCTCCGCGACTTGCGGGGAAAATTCCCGCGACTATCCCAACCAGCACGGTCACACCCAGTCCTGCGCTGATCGCCCAGATTGGCAACGATATTGGCCAACCATTAAAGGTGGCAATGATCGCCGTGACAAGGATTCCCAACACTGCACCGGCGATTCCGCCTAGAACAGACAGGGTTACGGCTTCTCCTAGAAACTGGTTGCGAATATGACGACGTGTTGCCCCCAGCGCGCGTCGCAGCCCAATTTCTTGGCGCCGTTCTAAAACTGAGACAACCATGGTGTTTGCTACCCCCAATCCGCCGACTAATAGCGCAATAGCGCCAAGACCCAACAACAGTCCGGTGAAGGCTGCATCGGTGGCAGCTTTTGCAGCGAGGGCATCCGAGGGCCGAGAAACTTGGACCTCATCAGGAGCCGAGGGCGAGACGGTGGCAGCTAGGACATTTCGCACCGCGTCCACTGACGTATCTGAAGATGTTTCGTAAATAGTGGTGGGGTGACCGTCGAAACTCAAATATTTTTCCGCGGCAGGCCAGCTCACCAGCGCCGATGAATCCAATTCCGGCGTTAAATCTGAAGGTTCTAAAAGTCCAATGACCGTAAACCAATGATTGCCAAGCCACACCTGCGTGGGATTCGTGGAGCGAATCAATTCAGCCGTGATGCCGAGTCGATCCGCGGCCGTGGAGCCCAAAACAGTGGTGGGAAACTGTTCCGTGATAGCGGATAGCCATTGCCCATCCGCTATCACGAGCCCGACAGTGTCTTTAAGAGATCTGGTGGCAGCATTTACTCCGATCCCGCCACTTTTGATGGGATCAACCTTGTCATTGCGATAGATGCTGGCGTTGATGTTGCCGACACCGGCGGCCTGCTGCACCGGACCGATCCGTTCCACCATGGCTACTGCATCTTGAGGGAGTTGGGCTTGTCCACCACCGAAACTGTTGCCAGCAGTTGCAGTGAGCAGATTGGTCCCGAGGGCATCCAGTTCTTGATTAATCTGGGCCTTGCTGGATTCGGACAAACCGACAACAGCCACGAGCGCCGTAACACCCAGGGCAATCCCGAGGCCGGCAAGTGCAGCCCGAAGAGGGCGAGCACGTATTCCTTCAATGGCGATGCGGGTGGCATCTCCGGGTGCTAATTGGGCGCGGGGAAGGTTAAGTGCTTGGGGGTGGTTGGAGGAATGGTTAGGTCCTGGGCTTAATTGGTTCATGGTTGTGCCACCACGTCCGCAACGATGGAGCCATCGCGCATTTGTATCTGCCGGGGGAACAACGCGGCAAGTTTTAGATCGTGGGTGACCACAACAATAGTTGTGCCTTCATAATTAAGCGCATGTAGTAACGCCACAATATCGGCACTGGCTTGGCTATCTAAGTTACCAGTCGGCTCATCGGCGAGGATAAGTGGAGGATTACCAACAACAGCGCGCGCGATCGCGACCCGTTGGCGTTGCCCTCCCGAGAGTTCACTAGGCCGGTGGGTCAGTCGATCGCCTAAACCGACACGTTGCAAGGCATCACTGGCTCGTCTAGTGCGTTCGGCGCGTGGAATACCTGTGTAGAGCAAGCCATCGGCCACATTTTCGATGGCGGTCTGAGTTTGGTTAAGAAAGAACTGTTGAAAGACAAAGCCAATCTGGTGAGCTCGCACGGCCGATAGTGCATTGTCATCGAGTAGCGACACGCCAATTCCGTTGATCTTCAACGTACCCCCAGTGGGTGTGTCCAAACAGCCAAAGACATGCATAAGGGTCGATTTTCCTGAGCCGGATGGGCCAACTAGGGCCGCTAGTTCACCGGCCGCAATAGTCAGGCTTACACCATCGAGAGCAACCACGCGACCGGCTTCTGTGCCGCCTTCACCGAAGACTCGGGTGAGGTCATCAGCCTCTAACACTAAGTGGCGATGATCCAAATTTGTGCCCGTCACGATGTCGGCACAATCACTACGGTCCCGGCGCTGATGCCATCACCGGTAACCTCAACCCGACCTTGGGCAAACAGTCCTGTATCAACCGCAACGAGTCTGCGGGTGTTGTCGCTACCAACAACCTCAACGGCATACCCACTCTCGGTCAGCGCGAGAAGTGCGGTGACCGGCACCGTCAAAACGTCGTTAGCTCGGTTGGCCGCAAAGCTCACGTCTACCGCTTCTGAGTCCCAGGGCTCAGCCAGGCCGGGTTCATTCAGAGTCACCACAACTGGAATCCATGATTCGGTGGCTTGGCTGCCGCCACTCAGACCTACCGCGCTATTGCCACCAGCGGTGGCAACCGACCCAACGGAGGTGATCTCACCGGCAGCCTCGGTGCCGTCGGGGAAAGTAACGACAACGTTGTCTCCGAGCTCGGCTAGACGCTGATCTGCCGTAGCCAAGTCGGCGAAAACTTCCAGAGGTCCATCGGGAATAACCGTGATGCCAGGTGTCGCGTTCGCGGCGCTTACAGTTTCGTACATCTCGTAATTAACGGTTCCGATAAGACCAGCGAAAGGGGCAACGAGTGAAGCGTTATCCACGGTTTGCTGGGCCACGTCAATGCCGGTCTGGGCTGCGACGATCGCCGCCTGCGATGACGTTGTGTTCTCACCGTCGGGTAACTCCGTGATTTTCTGGGATGCCTTTGCCGACGTGAGTGCGGACTGGGCAGAACTCACTGATTGTTCACCAGCGACCTTGCCTTGCTCGTAAAAGCGCTTGGCGCTGTCGAGCGCTTGCCGCGCCGAACGAACCGCATCGTCACCTGATTTACCCAGATTTACCTGAACCTGCTGAAGAGCGACATTAGCACTCGCAAGGGTCAAGGACGCAGTTTGTTGCGCTTGTTGGTCAACGAGCAGCCCTGTTGTCCGTGCGCGGACAGCGTTGTCTTGGGCGTGCCGGGCAGCTACTGTGGCCGTTTGCGCATTCGTACAGGTCAATGTTTCTGAACCATCACCATCGCACGCTTTGCTTTCTTGGTTCTGCCGCTGCTGGAGAAGTTCGCCAGCTTGGTTGACTGCAATGTCGTATCCGACCGCGTTGTTGACGGCTTTCTCGACGGACGTATCGAAAGTGCGCTGCGCAGAGTCTACGCTTGCCTGAGCTGCCTTTAACTGTGATTGGGCCGAAGGGTTGGGGCACAACAGATTGTCAGGATCCAAACACGATTCGTCCCACTGATCTTGCGCCACAACCAAAGATTCCCGAGCCTGAATTAGCGACAGTTTGTTTCGCTTGTTCGTTTCCTTAGCGACCCGCTGGGAATTGACTAGCGCAACGCTCGCGCTCGACACCGACGCATCGTTAGATGCCCCACCCTGAACTGCTTTTGCCATAGTGGACTCGGCAGTAGCTAGGTTCTGCAGCGCACTGGTGTCGTCAACGGTGGCCAGTACTGCGCCAGCAAAAACGGTGTCCCCGGGCTCCACATTGACCGACGTCACCGTTCCTCCGGCAGGGAAGGACAGATCGACGATTCCAACTCGCTGCACCATGCCACCGGCGGTGACTGTGTCCGTTATATCTCCCCGGACAACCTCGACGGTTGTAACCGATTTAGCGTCATCGTTGGGCTCCACTTGGGCCTCCGCAAAAACCAACAGGGTCAGCGGGGTAAGCAGGAGTAGAACCGTTACTGCCAGGGCGCTGATGAATTTAGTACGGGTAGACCAGCTTCTCGGATCAAATTTTGATTGCCTGGCTATGTAGTCTGTTGCTTCTGGTTCTGACATCAAGGGCTTCCTTCTTGGAGGTCGTTAAGTTCTCGACATTTCCGCTGATCCTCACGGAAGTCGGGATCGTTGAGGTTCGCTAGGAATTCGCCGGCATCTATAAGATTCCCATTGGCGTCGAACTTAGGATCAGGAATATCCCATCCATTCTCGCGAAGGCATTTCACAATTTCGAGGCTCTGTGATTGAGCTTCTGCGTCGTATGAGCGGTCGAGTGGGCCGCCGGCAGGACGGAGTTCGAAACACTCCTGCATAGCTTCCTGGAACTTCGGGTCCTCAGGGTCGAAATCGCCTCTAGCGGAGCCGAATCCTCCCCCAGGGTCAGGATCGGGGACGTCGATCCCGTTTTCGCGCATGCACTGGGCTAGGGCCAGTCCGCCATCGTCGACGCTTTCCGCTACGTTACTTTGATCAGTGCTCGTTGTTGGTATCTCAATTGTGGCTACCTGCTCCTCGCCGCCAGAACTGCAAGCTGACAAAAGGATCAGGAGCGGTCCCGCCAATGCCAGCAGCCACCAGTTCCTCAACGTAGTCGTTTTATTCATCTTTCCTCCAGTTCAGTGCGCTGAAGCGGCTCCCGAGGTTGTCGGCGGGCTGGTTAGCGCTGAGCGTTTTGTCTCGAAAGGGAGTAAATCACTTCGGGCGTAAGAACAGCATTAAAAATTTCCTTATGGTCCCTTTACTTGGCGACAGCTAATATGTGGATATGTGTGTTTCCTTCCTAAAATTAAGCCAGATGTTAAAACTATGAGGCTTTTACTCGTAGAAGATGAGCCTTTGATGTCGCAGGCCCTTGCAAAGGGGTTGCGACGGGAATCCATTGCCGTAGACATCGCCAACGATGGTGAGGAGGCGTTGTACCGAATCGAGATCAACGAATATGACGTTGTTGTGCTTGATCGAGACCTGCCCAAGGTGCACGGCGACGAGGTTTGCCACACGCTGGTGCACCAGCACCCCAACGTCAGAGTGCTGCTGCTCACAGCCGCCGATGCGGTCTCAGCGCGCGTTGCAGGTCTCAACCTGGGGGCGGATGATTATCTAACGAAACCCTTCGCGTTCGCTGAGCTTTTGGCGCGCGTGCGCGCGCTGCATCGTCGGTCTTACCGCGCCACAACACCAGTGATGCATCGGGCTGGCATCAGCCTAGACACGACCAGGCGGTGGGTAGAACGTAATGGTGAGCATGTGGAGTTGACACGAAAGGAGTTCGGTGTCCTCCAAGAGCTCTTGTGTGCCGCAGGAGCAGTGGTAACTGCTGAACAACTACTGGAAAAGGTGTGGGATGAAAATGTGGATCCTTTTACGAATGTGCTGCGAGTAACCGTGATGACTTTGCGCCGCAAGCTTGGAGATCCGGTGGCTATCGTCACGATTCCCGGAGTGGGATACCAGCTTTGAGCAAGTCAGAAGTGAGGCGAATGTCCATTCGCTTGCGGCTCACCCTGCAATACGGTGGCGCCCTGTTTGCGGCCGGCCTGGTGCAGCTGGCTCTGCTGCAAACCTTCCTAGAGTACAACGTCGTGCGGTTTATTTTTTTCGGCTCGCGTCGCGAGCCGCTTCCCAATCGCCTTGACGATTTCCTTGAAAAATTCCCGATTATTGAGGAATTTCGCGGAGCGCGGCTGCAGGAACGCTTCGCGTTTGTGGAAGAGACTCGCGACGGCATGCAGCAGGAACTGCTTATCTTGTCCACTATCGCAGTCTTAGTCGTAGGAGCGGTCGCTCTGCTGTTGGGTTGGTGGTTGGCTGGTCGGGCTCTGGCGCCAATCCACCAAATCTCAGCCTTGGCAGGAAAGATCAGTGCGGGGACTTTGAGTCAACGCATTGAACTTGCTGGCCCCAATGACGAACTACGCGAGTTGGCAGACACTTTCGATTTAATGTTGGATAGGTTGCAGGCATCCTTTGACAGCCAACGGCGATTTATCGCCAATGCTTCTCATGAGCTAAGGACCCCAATGGCGATTGAGCGGTCAATAGTGGAAGTAGAACTAGCCAATCCAGATGCCAGCGACGACCTTGTGCGCGTTGGAGAACAAATTCTGGCCGTCCAAAAGCGCAGTGAGCGTTTAATTGATGGATTACTCACGCTGGCGCACAGTGAAGAACAGGTGCAGATGCAATCTCTTGACCTCGCAGAAGTGACGAATTCCGGATTGGCCATGCTGCAGCCACTTGTAGATGCCTCCAATCTGAGAGTGTCATGTGACTTGAAGGTGACAGAGGTGTCGGGAAACCCAACCCTGCTTGATCGACTGGTCCTCAATCTCATCAAAAATGCAGTTGAGTACAACAAACCTGATGGGTGGATTGAGATCCGGGTCTTCCCCATCGCAAATCAGGATTGCAACGGAGACGGAATTTTGACAGTCGAGAACCCGGGTGCCGTGGTTGATCCGGCAGATCTTGCTGGACTGTTCGAGCCCTTCACCAGGGGTCAAGACCGTATCGGGCCAGGAGTCGGGCTCGGCCTGTCGATTGCCCACGCGGTTGCGATGGCACATGGCGGATCTTTGCAGGCCGAGGCAAGGCCTGAAGGTGGTTTGTATTTGACCGTTACCATCCCATTTTCTGCCCAACAGGCGTAGAGAAGCGGCAAGCTCCTCCCCTTTTGACTTGTGTAGGTAAATTTGAAACCAATGAGTCCCCGAAGTTGGGGCGCTTGGTTGTCACGAAATGCGAATTAGATATCACTCAGATTCTTGGCAGGCTTACACATATGTGTACCCGGGGGTCGGTTATTAACAACTCCCGGGTCAAGTTAGGGAATTAAGGTTAGAAAAGTGCGAACATTCTCTTTGCGACGGGGTACATCTGGGTGACACCATAGGGGTCCGTGTACTACTCGAATCGGAGCCAATCCTTGATTTCCCTCATGGTCTTAACGCACTCGTAATGCGTGGGTAGTAAAAAGACGCGACACGGCGTCATGTACGCTCAGTTAATTCATGAGTTGGATAAGGGAAAAAATGGAACGTCCCACAATTATTAGTGAAAGAGATTTAGGTTATGAAAACCAAACCCTGGCAAGTCGTTGCCCTCTCAACCCTGTGTTTCATTCAGGCAGTTCACCTGATCTCGGTTGTCGCATCGAAGGTGGCGGTCAAGTCCAATCCGGCTGCCGTTAAGGCTCAGGCTGAGCTAGGACTGGCCTCTGGAGGTGGGGCATCAGACGTTGAAGCCGTGTATGAACATTTGGGAACATCTCAGTTCGTTTGGTCCCTTCTCGCAGTTGTGACATTCATGTTTGGCTTCTTGCTTTACCGAGGAGAGTTTCTTCCCGCAATTCGATTAACCGGATCTATCTTCTTTGCGGTCGGAATTGTAGGACAAATTGCAGTCGCTATCCCGCGCGCAACCGCCATCGACACTGTGTTGGATGAAACAACCGCTCAATTACTGACACTGGGTCTCACTGCGTTGCTGTTCGCTGGGTTTATTTCGCTGTTCTTTGGAAAATCAGCCCACTGGGTGAAAGAACACCCCGACGGCAAGTGACTAGAAAAATGTGACGCTGGAACCTGTGCTCCGTGGCCCATCCCAGTTTCTCCTCACAAGACTCACGGACTCGTAACGGCAAGCTAGGTCCGTTCTTGTCGGCCTTTCGTGTTGACCTGTACAACAATATTTGCAAGTGGTTTTCTCCTGATTTCGAAGTAAATATCACTCACAACCTTAACAGGGTTGCACGAATAAGTAGCCGGGGTCGGTTGTTAACAAGGCCCGGGTCAATTCATGCCGCGTCTGGGTCAGGGCATGCAAACATTTTGCGAACATTTGCCTTGCTGCGGCGTACATCGGGGTGACACTAGGTGTGTCTGTGTACTACTCGAATCGGGACCAATCCTTGATTCTCCTCA
>JAPKAV010000068.1 GCA_028825115.1 Candidatus Nanopelagicales bacterium
CAACCACCGTTGACTACACAAAAAAGATTGATCACCTGCCTGAATTAGAGTCCCTCGTGGTCATTGATGAAATGAGCCAAAGCACGGGCGGACCAGGTCTAAATATTGCTTTCAATTTGCGCCAGCTGGACGGTGATCTTCCTGTTGAAGCGGTGGTCTGCGTATCCCAGGATTCCGATGGTGAATATATTCTTGAGCAAACCTCGCAGTTCGGCATTAGGAACTCGCGCACGCAACGATCGAAGACGAAGCACACTGGTTACGCAGATGCCCTGACGCTAAATTCTAATGGTAAACGAACATTCCTTTTTCACGGTGGCTCAAACGAGGATCTAGATCTCATTTCAGTGGACCTGGATCAATTCACGCCCCGCATCCTTCACCTCGGAGCGCCTGGGCTTCACAAGCTTGCCGACTCCCCATGGCAGGGAGAAGCCAATCAATGGGTGGAAACACTTAAACGTGCAAAGTTACTCGGAATCGAGTCAAACATGGAAATGGTGACCCTCGACCCAGTCGTTACCAAGGAGTTGGTGCTTCCATGCCTGCCGCACTTATCTTCATTGATCATTAATGAGTCTGAGGCAGGTGCGCTACTTGATGAATCTGCGAAAGTCGAGGGCGCCGATGCAAACATCAACTGGAATGTGCTTGAAAGAATGGCTCAAGGTCTTATCTCTCGCGGAGTTTCGCGCCTGGCAGTGATTCATACCCCCGCCGGCGCGGTTGCGGTTGACTCGACCGGTAAAACCTGGCGACAAGGATCGGTGAAAGTACCTGAATCGCAGATCCGAGGAACCACAGGTGCAGGGGACGCGTTTGCCGCCGGAGTCCTGTATGGATTGCATGAAGACTGGGGCGTTCAAGACTGCATCAGGCTTGGTGTGGCGACAGCTTCGCAAAATGTTCAATCGCACTCCACTTCAGTTGGAGTCAAACGCTTCGCTGACACGCTGGCAGAAGCTGAGGCATTCGGTTATAGATAATGCAAATATTTGTTGTTAAGACCGGGGTCAGGCCTCGGGAGGGCGGCACAAAATCCCAGCACAGCCATTGATGTGAAAACTGCCGGCTGAGTGGGGTATCACAATGGCATCACCGACAGACACCGGTAGTTGATCGGAGTTCTCAAATTGAAGTTCTCCTGCGCCTGACAGGCACAGGAAGATTCCAAATCCTGCTTCGGTTTTTTCGCCGTTTCCTGGGAGATAGTCGGCCCGAAAAAACGGGTCCGCGACCGACTGGAAAATCGAGTGTGGTGAATCAGCTTTCGTATCAAACTTACTAACGACTTGTGCGCTTTCGTTTTCGTCGAGCGGTGAGAGTCGTAA
The DNA here is from genome assembly GCA_028825115.1 of Candidatus Nanopelagicales bacterium. Classification (GTDB taxonomy): domain Bacteria; phylum Actinomycetota; class Actinomycetes; order S36-B12; family S36-B12; genus UBA4592. The sequence goes on from JAPKAV010000068.1 coordinate 1,332, forward strand.
GGCGTCAAGTGCGCTGTCAAACCCGAGGTTGAGGTGACCGTCTTTATCACCGTCAACCGCGAAGCCATCCCACTCCAAAAGAATTGAAAGGTCCGTTGGTTCTTGAAGTTCAAGAACAAATATCCCAGATTCAATGGCGTGGGGGATTCCGGCCGGCACAAACACCGCGTCACCTGGGGTTACCTCAGTGAAGACCAAGGACTCAAGCAGGGCTGCGGAGTCATGTGCCGCCACGAGCCCGGCGACCTCAGATTTTTCCATCTGGCGGTTAAATCCCAGTCCCACCCTGGCCTGTGGGGGAGCCTCAAGAATTATCCATGCTTCGGTCTTGCCGTGATTAATGTGTAATTTTTCGGCAGCAAATTTTTGATCCGGATGGTAATGAACGGGGAGCCGTTGGTCCGGATCTAGTAGTTTCACCAAGATCTCTGTAGACGTCCCAAACTTGTCGAGATGTTTCTGCCCCAACCAGGGGACGGGATTGGCGTCAACGGCATCTTTTAGCAAAGTTCCATCTGCTAGCTTGGAGAGCCCCGTTGCGTTCTCCCCGAATCTAGTTGTGGTTGAGCCAATCCACTCCTCAGGTCGCATGGGTCCGCCGGGGCCATTGCGCAGCTTCCCAATTCGATATCCACCTTTATAAAAGTGATCAAACTGATTAGAAGGTAATTTTGTGGGCGCAGCTTCCGTTGACGTCATGGCCCTAGTTTATGGATAAGCGAGTGTCGCGTGCGACAGGTGCGCAATACCAACTTTCCATTGGCGCTGGTGAGTGCTGCTTATTCTTTTGGGAGTACGAATTCCCAGTCAATTTTGGACTCAACTGACCGCCCCTCTTCGTCAATGATCCGGATCTTTCCGGCTGCTGGGGTTTCGATGGTAATCACGCGACCGAACTCTTCGGGTGTGTCCACCGCAATTTGCAAGGATCGAAGGGTCGTGGTTTCACGTTCGCGGAATTCGCGGGTTGTTGGAATTCCCAAGTGTGACAAAAGGTCTTTGCGGCTGTCCACGAGTCCCCGATGAAAATACGAGCACACATCTTCGACTCCTACGCGCCCCACATGGCGCCCTTGCCAAGGTATCTGGGTGCGGCCGCCGTTGGAGACCCAGAGAAGTGTGGAGGGAAAATCTTGAACGTTTTTTAAGGCAATCCAGGTATGCCCTGGAACGCTCACAGCCGTCCAGCCCAGTTGTTGGTTGTCACCTTTTTGGGTAAGCATCACGAGGTCTTCATGTGCGGTGGCCGTCGGGTAACTTGACAGGTCGAGGTCTCCTTCGTCAATCATGGGGATTGCGGCGAGATCTTCGAACTCTGCGCCTGGATCAAGGATTTGCGTTTCGCCCGCCTCCGGGTCTGAAAAAATCCCGGGAACGACGCAGGCCCACCGCAGCGACCCAGTGCTAATGCGTGCAGTACCAACGGGAAAGGGAGATAAATCCAAAATTGGGTGCGTTCCGTAAGAGTATGCGCCGTTAAGTCCGCTGATGGTGAATTCCTGGAAAAGTGCACTTTGACCATCGCGGACGCTGACAATTTTATCTACGCGGGCACCGGTATCGCTAGTATCAATTCGAAGGTGAGCGCTCGAGGTAGTGACGGACATAATCGTCCACGCTTCACAAGCGGTCTCCCCGTGCGCAGGCCCCACAGGTGAGTCTCCAAATGGGAGGCACCAGAAGTCTCCGCGCAGGACGTCGAGGAGGGGGCCGATGTTGTGGTGTTCTCCGGGTGCCCATGGCGCACAGCTGTACGGTGAAAAATCCCCACTGCCTAAATGGAAAATAACGGGTGAGATGTGGCTACCGCGAAGGGTCATCCACGCCGTAGTGGAATCACTAGATATCGAAAAGGAAGGCTCGCCGTGAACAGATTGGGTCTGGATCTCAGCCATGCTGTGACTCCTATTGTGTGAACTTCCGGTTCGCATGGTGGATGATGTTCCCCGTGCGGTTGATTGTTATTGCGGGACCTGCGGGTAGCGGAAAGTCTACTTTGGCGAATTCGATCGCGGAAGATCTCGGTATCCCGCACCTTGATTTTGACACGGTGAGCCAGGAAATTATGGCAATCCGACAGAACGAGAATCCTGAATTATCGGAGCCAGAGCTGTTGGAAATTTTTAAGTCTGAGCGGTACTCCGAACTCGCAGGAGCTATCCGCGATTGTTCACGGGATCTGGTAATCTCCTCTGGACCGTTTTCCCAACACGCTCAGTCACCGAAATTATGGAGCGCCTGGCTGGGTGAATGCGGCGAGGCAGAAGTCGTGGATTTCATCTGGCTGCACCTCGACCCGGAAGTTCGAATGCGGCGGATCATTGTTCGTGACTCGCCTCGTGACGCGCGGGTGCGGAAATACGATCAGGGTCTGGGGCGTGTTCCTTGGCCAATGATTGACCACCGAGTCGTGGATGCCGGTCAAGAAATTGAAGCGCAGTGCCGCGAGGTAATCCGCGGCATTTTATAACGATTCGGTAACAGGAGGTCAGTTCCCTGATCTTCGGGGCTAACATAAAAGCTTCATGTCAACGATTACCTAGGCGAACATGTGATGTGGTTCTGAGGTCATGGAGATTAAGGAGGTGCGGCGTGGCCCTGATTATCGTCAATCCAAACCCAGTATTCGACCGCACCATCACAGTCAACGAACTAATCCCCGGGGCAGTAATGCGGACCCTCAATGTAGAGCTCACAGCCGGCGGTAAAGGAATCAATGTGGCTCGGGTATTGCGGGCTTTGGGCCGCGCAGCTCCGCTGATCATCCCCACAGGTGCACAGGATCGAGCCCAATACGAATCTTTTCTCGAAACGGAGGGGGCCCAAGCTCAACTCATTGACGTTCTCGGGCCAATTCGTACTTCCAGTATTTACCTCGAGCAAGTCAGCAATCGAGTAACCGTTGTCAATGACGCAGGACACCCGATGTCCAAGGCCGACTGGAATGCAACGCACGAGAGCATTATCGCCGCAACCGAATCTGGAGACATTGTCTTGGTCATGGGAAGCTTTCCGCCTGATTTGGATCCAAATTCTCTGGTAAGCCTCATCGACGGAATTCACGACCAAGACGCAGAAGTTCTCATTGACGTAAATCCGCAGTGTCTCTCAGCGAGTCTAAGCGCCAACCCAGACGTTGTGACCCCAAACGTTGACGAAGCAGAGGCCGCACTGCAGCAAGGTCGCGCTGACGTCATGGATTCGCACATACTCGATCATGATTTAACTCGAGATCGCGCGGAGAAAGCGGCCTTAAAATTGTGTCAAAGAGGTGCCCGCCGAGCATTCGTTACCGCTGGTGCAGCGGGGGTAGCAATGGCTAGCGGCGACCAGATCGAGTGGGCCGCGTCCTACCCCGTTGAAGCGGTGAGCGCTGTGGGAGCCGGTGACTCCTTTGTAGCAGGACTCGCACACGAATGGAGCGCCACTGGACAGGGTCAAGTCGTAGATTGGGCCACAGCGATGCGGTTTGGTGTTGCAACGTCGGCTAATTCCTGTGAACAGGTCCGTGCAGGAGGGGTGAGCCCAGTGCGCGTCCAAGAAATCATGAGTAGCCTGAGAGAGAAGTCGTACCCATGACCAGCCGCAAAGTCCGACTCTCTGATGTTGCTGACGCAGCAGGCACCAGCGCAAAAACAGTGTCCCGGGTGGCAAATGGTGATCACCGTGTGTCAATCGAAACTCGTCAACGTGTGCAAGATGAAATAGATCGCCTTGGATACCAAGTTGATTTGATGGCGCGAAGTTTGCGTAAAGGCGTGGACGAAACGGTAGGCGTGGTCGTGCCAACCATAGGTGACCCATTTTTCGCGACAATGGTTGAGGAAATTGAAGGCATCGCACTTCAACAAAGCCTCTCAGTTTTCGTTGCAGGTGGTTCACGCAATCCCGGTATTGAGCAAATGGTGGTCGAAAGAATGCTCGCTCGTCGCGTTGCTGGACTGATCATCGCACCTTTTATGACTGACTTCGCCTTTTTGGCCAGCGCGAACACCCCTGTGGTCTTCCTTGATCGCCACGCGAGCGGGTTGGATGCAGATGTTGTTCTCGTTGATGACTTCGCTGAGTCCAAGAGGGTGGTACATCATTTGGCAAGTCACGGCCACTCGCGCATCGCCTTAATCGTAGATGATCTGGCGGTTGAAACCTCCCGTAGACGAAGAGAGGGTTATCGTGCGGCCCACCACGAATTAGGCCTTGTTATCGACGAGGGCTTGGAATTTCACGAATGTATTAACGCCAATGTAGCCGAGCAGCGGACCTGGGAAATTTTTTCTCAACCAGAAGTCCCTACCGCTATTTTCTCGTCGAGAGCAGAAACCTCGTTGGGTGTGGTTAAGGCACAGCACCATGGGAATAGGACAGACATCGCTTTGGTGTCCTTCGGTGACTTTGAGGCGGCCGACATTCTCAGCCCGGCAGTTACTGTGCTCGACCATGACCCGCGGGTTTTGGCGAGGATCGCAATAGAGAGACTCATTGTTCTCATGCGTGGCGACGAAGCACGCCCCCCGAGAGAAACAATCGTTCCTTTGCATCTCATTAAGCGTGGTTCAGGCGAATTGATTCCACACGCGATGGCGGTGAGTGTATGAATCAGTCGACGGGTATTGCTATCGGGATTGATGTGGGCACAACCTCGATAAAGGCTCACGCATTTACAATGGATGGAAAAATTGTCGGTCGGGCGTCACTTCCGACACCCTGGAGTGTACGTGTTAATGGGCAAACTGAAATTGATATTGATGTCCTCGCTGACACCGCAATTCACGTGATGGCGGAATCTGTGCCTGGGTCTGACTTGCACGGGTCAGTTATCGGCCTGGGCATCACGGGTATGGCAGAAACTGGTGTCTTGGTGGATGCGAGGCACCGTCCCCTCATGTCAGCTATCGCGTGGTTTGATGAGCGTGGGAAGAATGAATTACAGGAACTAGATCTTGAATTCGCGGAAAACTTTAGTGCCCATACCGGCCTTGGGTTTAAAGCTGAGTCTTCGTTTTCCAAACTGTTATGGCGAAAGCGTCTCGGTGAGGACATCCCAGTAGGTTCCCGTTGGCTAAACGCACTGGAATACATTGCTTACCGGCTGACGGGAACAAGCATTACCGAGCCATCATTGGCTTCTCGGACAGGTCTTTTTGACCAACAAACAAATAGTCCTTGGATACCTGCATTAGATCAAATTGGTGCCAATGCCACCCTTATTCCCGAGTTGCATCTTGCAGGGACTTCAATCGGCCAGGTGGGGGAGTTTGCTCCCGCTGAACTACGCGGAGCAGAGGTCACCGTTGCAGGCCACGACCATCTGGTCGGCGCCGTCGGCGCAGGCGCCACAGGTGTTAGTGATTTGTACAACTCATGCGGGACTGCCGACGTTGTGCTGCGGTCAGTTGAGCGGGTCCTCACAAACGACGAGCGCACCACGTTAGTAGCGAGGGGACTCAGTGCCGGTCGCCACGTTATCCCTGCCGCCTCGGCAATCCTGGGTGCCACACGCTCAGGTCTTGTTCTTGGACGCGTACTGGCCATGTTAGGCGCCAATGACCGTCAAGCACGTCGCGCAATCGCTGACTCATGGGATCCACAAAATGAATCAGAAGTGTCAGTTTCCGAACCACAGGACTGGACAAATGAGGTGACCATTTCGCTTCGTGGTGATGTTTCACCAACTGATGTATGGGCGAGCGCGATGGCATACGTGCTCAGTGACACGAATGCGCTAGTACACGCAGCAGATGACATCGCTGGCCCATATGGCCTAGCGACTGCATCCGGTGGCTGGGCGCAGATCGATGGTGTGTTCCGTGGAAAATTGCAAGTAATGCCAGCGCTTAACCGCTTCGATGGAGAAGAGCCCGGTTCTCGCGGGGCGTCTGCGTTGGCCGCGTTGGCCGCTCACCATTCAAATGTTCCGCTAACTGCCAACCTGGCAGTCGCATTTTCAACACCCTTAGAAAAGGAGCTAGTTCAATGACAACGCCCGCAGTGCAAGGCGAACCCCTGACTCTGTCATCGATTGCAGATGAGAGTGGTACCTTCGCAATCATTGCCTTCGATCAACGCAACACGCTACGCCGGATGTTTACAGCTGTCGGGATAGAGGCAACTGATCAAGACATGCGCGACGTGAAAGTTGAGGTCACAAAGGCACTGACTCCTGATGCGACTGGCATTCTGCTAGACCCTCAATTGGGGGTGGGAGCTGTCATGGATGCGGGTGCATTGGACTCATCTTGCGGATTGCTGATTGCTGCTGAGCCTACGGACCGAGGTGACTTCGATGGTGAACCGCGCTCTTATCGCATGCCAGAACAAAACGCGGCTTGGGTCAAGTCTCAAGGGGGTGACGCCGTCAAGATTCTCGTCATGATGAATCCACAACGTGAAGTCCGTCCAGGGGAACCAGACATCACCGCAGAAACAGTCGGGGTTGTTCAGAGCATCGTCGACGATTGTCGAGAGCAAGGTATCCCATCGGTAATTGAAAATCTGATTTTTGCACCGCGCGGAGTGGACAAGTTGACCCCAGAGCAACGCGAACGGGCGATTATAAGTTCGGCTGAGTTACTGACCGAAACAAATCCAGACATTCTTAAACTTGAATACCCGGGCTCCGCGCAGGGCTGCCGCAGACTCTCTGGTGTCTTGACGGTTCCTTGGGCAGTGCTCAGCGCCGGTGTGGACTTTGATGTGTTCGAAGATGTCATCAAAGTCTCTTGTGATGACGGTGGTGCATCGGGTTTCATCGCAGGTCGGTCCGTCTGGAAAGAAGCGGTGGGGCTGAACCCGGGTGAACGGGCTACTTTCCTCTCTGAAACGGCCAGACCTCGACTTATCAAACTTCGCGAAGCAATCGCTGGTCGGGCGACTCCGTGGCATAACGGAAGAAATTCATAATGGCACTTCTTGAAGCGCGCGGAATGGTGCGCACATACGGATCGGTAGTTGCTTTGGATGGTGCCGATTTTGATATCGAGGCGGGTCAAGTAACGGCGCTGATCGGTGACAACGGTGCGGGAAAGTCCACCATGGTGAAGATTCTTTCTGGGACCGAACAATTTGAGGAAGGTGAAGTCACCCTCGAAGGACAGAAAG
>JAPKAV010000069.1 GCA_028825115.1 Candidatus Nanopelagicales bacterium
TGGCGGTGTTTCTTTTCATTCTGGGTTCCCAACTGAAGAAGGTGGGCAGCAACCTGGAGGAGTCGGCCGATTTAGTCTGGCAGATCAAGAAAGACGCAGAGAAAATTGATCCTGGTTTGACTTCGATCAACACAACTGGTCGAGTGGTGGCGGGAGCCCTTCCTTTGCTGTCCGGAATGGGCGAAGCGATTGTCGTTGGCGCGACATTTGTACATGAGGAGCATGTATCCGACGGAGTGGCCCGTCCTGCGATGGGCACGCGGCGTAGTCGGATGATGGAAGCTGTCGGCGCAGAACAGGACTAGTCTGGTGTGCGTCCCGTGGTGAGGGAATCGGTGACTGGTGCTGCATAAGAGCCGATCCATTCGTCCTTCCACGCCCTGTCGAATTTCTCCTCATTACAACTCGGATTGTAGATGGACGCTAGATCACGAGTGATTTGCTCACGATGAGCAAGGTTACTCCCCGGCGCGTTCAACCAGCAGACATGTAGGTTAAATTTGGTGTCGGCTCGGTTGAGCCAGACGGCTGCACGGTGATGCTTGAAGGGAAACCCTTCCTTGCTGAGATCATCGGCGTGGTTGACGTAGATTACCGAAAATTCCTGGTCGCGGGCTGGATTTGACTTGGTCAAGATTGCGTACACTGCGGGTTCGTGGGGTGGGGTCCACCCAGCCAATATGCGGGGCCCCTCAAAAGCGTAGCCGGCTAGGCTGCCAAGCCGAATCACTGTAATTCACTCTCCAGATCGCCAAAGTCGTCATCTTCGGCGAGTGTCTCGACGCTGGTTATTGGCCATTTTGGAAGAGACGTTTTCGCTACGGCTTGAGCGAATTTTTCCAATGCAATTTCGGCTGCAATGTCTGAGATGTCCGCTTCCACAATTATTTGAGCACCGTACCCCATAGTGCCATAACCTGACGCAATGCCCTCAAGGGTTGCCACTGCGTCGGCAAGGTCCACTACCTCCTCGAGGGTGACCTCCCGATCGCCTTCTGCTTGGATTGACACACTGAATCTCACTTTTACCCCACTTTCGCTAGCCGGTCGGCCAACCGCTCAAGGCTAGCCAGATTATGACCGGAATGCACTTCATCAATATAAGGGTCCGCCACGATCATCCCCATGGAACTCGGGACATAGTCCACCACGTCTCCCTTATGGGGATTCACCCAAATAACTCGGTGCGCAATTCTGGAGAGGCTCTCCATGGATTCGGAAAGAGCAGCTGGTTCTCCCCGATCAAGGCCGTCCGAACAAATTACAACTATGGCTCCACGGCCTAGTCGTGATCGCCGCGCCTCGCGGGTGAACTGCCGTAGCGAGTCTCCGATCCGCGTTCCACCATCCCAATCAAGAACTGCCTCACCAGCGAGTCGCATTGCCTCGTCCGCATTGCGACGATCTAGTGAGCGAGTGATTCGAGTTAAGCGAGTGCCAAAACAGAAAACGTCTACCTTGGCATTTGCCCGGCGTGCACAGTACGCGAACTGTAAAAGGTTCCGGGAATAATCGGCCATAGACCCCGAAACATCGAGAATGAAGACGAGAGGTCGTAATTTGAGTTTGCGCTTCTTGAAGGCCAGAGCCCTAGGTTCGCCTAAATTGCGCATGGTCTCTCGCACCATACGCCGAAGGTCTAGTCGAGCTGCTTTTTTGCTGCGCGTGGATCGATGGGTCCTGCGTTGTGGGGGAGTAACACGAAAGCGGGAAATGAGTTTTCGCACGCGCCTAATTTCTTCATCGGAGCAGTCGGCGAATGCTTTGAGACGGTGAACCTCCGACGTACTGGCAAGGTAGCCCAGTTTCACTTCATCCGGACTAATCTCGCCTGGTAAACCTTCTTCTGTGTTGGGTATCTCCAGGGTTGCTCCAGCTGTGGAGGAGGCCCGCAGAGTGCGTTTGCGCTCGTCGACACTAGTTTCGTGTATGTCAAGAAAGTACTCTTGGAAGATGACGTTGTAGATGGGCACATGATCATTGCGACGCACCAATGTCGCTCGGCCTGCCCAATACACGTTCATGAGGTCCGCGATGTCCAAATGTGACACCCCTGAGCAGAAGGTCAAAATATCGTCCGACCCGATCGATAAGCCTGCTTGTCGGAGTGTCTGTCCAAACCCCACGAGCAGTTCATCGAACCCGCTAAGAGATGACATCCTGAATATTTCGAGAGGCGAACTCAAGGTCGTCGCGATCTTTTACTACGGCGCCGAGCGTGTCTAGTGCTATTTCAGCGGTGAGTGAATTGGAGCCAAGTGCTGACACACTGTTGGTCCAATCAATGGTTTCTGCGACACCGGGAAGCTTTTCCAGATCCATGGCGCGAAGCCGATTCACTGCACTGACTACTTGATTGGCTAAAACTGGACCCACTTCAGGAAGTCTAGATCGCACAATTTCTACCTCCCGGTCGCTTTCGGGAAAACCGATCCAGGTGTACAGACAGCGCCTTTTGAGTGCGTCATGAAGTTCTCGAGTTCGGTTTGAAGTGAGAATTACAATCGGTCTCGATTGTGCCTTAATCGTTCCCACCTCGGGAATTGTTACCTGGTAGTCACCCAGTAGCTCGAGCAGAAACGCTTCAAATTCATCGTCGGCACGGTCGACCTCGTCAATGAGTAGGACGCATTGGTCGCCGGCGCGGACAGCTTGTAATAGAGGCCGCTCGAGCAGAAAGCGCGGGCCAAAAAGTTGATCATCTGACGCTTCGTCCGATCCAAGGGAGCGAACGAAAAGCATTTGGCGAGCGTAGTCCCACTCGTAGAGCGCTTGGTGCATGTCAATGCCCTCATAGCACTGCAGCCGGATGAGTTCACGACCAAACATGGCTGACACGGTTCGGGCGAGCTCGGTTTTCCCGACGCCAACCTCACCTTCAAGTAGTAGTGGCTTACCGAGTTTGAGAGCAAGAAGCAACGCTGTACTCAGCCCACGATCAGCAATATATTTGTGCTCTCCCAAAGCATCAGTGAGTTCTGGGACGGTGAGTTGATCGAACGGCATCTAAATTAGTCCGCTTTGCCCATAACCAGATCGGCCAACGAGGCCCCACTCAATTTCCCTTCACGCGCCAATTTATTACGCCATGCTGTACCTAAATCAATTCCGTCTTCAGCAAACCCGTCGAAGGATACGTCCTTCATGTTGCGGCAGACCTTATTTGGACTGCATTCTTCATCGAGGCCCGTCTCTAACCCGGGAGTCCCCTGCCAGATTGTGCGAAGTGTCTCTGCGGCTTGATCGCTTTCCTGTGACATCGCAAAACTCCTAATTTGTCCTTGGAATATAAGGCTATCAGGAAAGGCGAGGTACCGCAGATAGGCCCATATGCGGATGGCGGGGCCCTCCATTCGGGGAACCCCTATGACAGCGGCGCTGAGGGATACAGGAAATGGGGTGCCGATGCATAAAACTCGTTAACGGGCAGTCGGAGCTTTCCATCTGGCAGAAGTCCTGCAACCTAGCGAACCGCCCACACCATGCTGGGCTTTCCAAAATCCTTGTAATTTAAAATCCCATCACCAGGCAGGCCCTTTTCGAAAGCAGTTTGAAGCTCACCCGCTCACTCGTTACTCCTCTAGTTTTAATGCGAAGGGTTGGTAAAAAGCTTTCTAAGAATCCCCTCCTAAAATCACATTTCCAAGTGGGATTGAACCCCAATAAAGAGGAAGCTAGTCCAGCACGAGGGCGCGCTCCAAATGCTACCTGTGAAGCATGAAAGCCTTAAGATGTCAATGGCGAGTTCCGCAAACGAGATCGAGTCACCCCAGCAATTAGTCCAAGAATTAGCGAAAGCTGACTACTTGGCTGACCCCGGGCTGGCAACCGCGCTGCCGCACGTTGACACATCCGCCTACGGACACCCGATGAATGCGCGCAATGAAGTGATGGCTGCGCTCGCTGGCGCCTTAGAGCGTAGAGTTGACTCATGCTGACGGTAGCGCAATACCTAAACCTAGTCTTGGACAGTGTGAAAGAGCTGCCATCCATGGAGTTACCAATCTCGGAGGTGAATGGATGTGTTCTCGCTGAAGATATTTACGCACGCTGGCCATTGCCATCATTTAATAACTCTTCGATGGACGGATACGCGGTAATCTCAGCGGATCTAGTGGATGCAAGTGAAAACTCTCCGGTAACCCTTCCCGTGGTTGACGACATTCCAGCCGGATTCAAGTCCTTGGAAACATTGCACAGCGGCCAGGCAATTCGAATCATGACTGGCGCCCCCATGCCGGCTGGAGCGGACAGCGTGATTCCTATCGAAAGCACCGATGGAGGGAGTGAAAGCGTTCAGATCCGAGCATCAATTGACCTGGGAAGCTGTATTAGGCACGAAGGCGAGGACGTGAAGGCCGGCGACTTGGTCCTCAGCAAAGGCACCTTTGTTGGGCCGCGGCAGATCGCGCTCATTGCTGCGGTCGGGCACGGATCTGTTTCTGTGGTTCCCAAACCTCGGGTCGCGGTCCTTGCGACCGGTAGTGAATTAGTCGAACCGGGGACCGAACTTAAATTTGGTTTGATTTCAGACTCAAATAGTTTCTTAATTACGGAAGCGGCAAATGACAGTGGGGCTGATGCGTATCGGCTTCCACCGGCACAAGACGATGAAGATAAACTAATCGACATCCTGGAGGATCAAGTCCACCGGGCAGATCTGATCGTCACTACTGGTGGGGTCAGCATGGGCGCCTATGACCCGGTGAAGGCTGTTTTTCTGAAATTGGGGACTGCCGAGTTTCATAAAGTTGCCATGCAACCCGGGATGCCCCAAGGGTTCGGAAGCGTTGGTGAGTCAACTATCCCGATTATCACGCTGCCGGGTAATCCGGTGAGTGCCTATATTTCCTTTGAAACATTTATTCGACCAGCAATTCGCAAAATGCGCGGGCTGACCACACTTCAGCGCCCACTACGATCAGTAACCATAAGAGGTGAACTAAACTCTCCTGTGGACAAAGTTCAGTTTGCCCGAGCGCGATTTATCGAAGGTGGTCAGGTCGAGCCCGTGGGGACCGGGCAAGGCTCACACGTCCTTGGTGGGTTGGCGCAGGCCGATGCCCTCATCGTTATTCCCATGGGTATCGACAGAATTGCCAGTGGAGACCAAGTTCGGGTTATCGATGTTACGGGCGGTTTAGCGTGAGTGCATTCCCGCATCTGAATGAACAAGGTGACGCCCATATGGTCGATGTCACGGCTAAAAGCGTTACCGAAAGAACAGCAACGGCCCGGTCCCGGGTCTCACTGAGCACCGAGGTAATCGGTCGGTTGAATGCTGGAGATATGCCTAAAGGTGATGCACTCGCGGTTGCCCGCATTGCGGCCATTTCTGCCACCAAAAAAACGAGTGACCTGATCCCTTTATGTCACCCACTGGCAATTCATGGAGTGGACGTCAGCGTGGAACTTGATCAGACCGGTGCCGAGATCACAGTGACCGTGAAGACCGCTGACCGCACCGGGGTTGAGATGGAAGCGCTCACAGCGGCATCGGTTGGGGCCCTCACGTTAATCGACATGGTCAAGGGGCTTGATCGATTAGCGCGCATTGAATTCGTGGAATTGCTGGAAAAAAAAGGTGGACGCTCAGGTCACTGGATTCGCAGTGATCATGAGTAAATTCACCGCACAGGTAATTACGGTGTCAACCCGCGGATCCCAAGGCATCCGCGCTGATACATCCGGTGAAATCCTGGTGGCGGCATTGACACACATGGGACTCACTTGCTCACCCACCGTGATCATTCCAGACGGGCCTGAAGTCGCGGCGCAGATTAGCCGCGCCGCCGAAACGGGGCACTCTCTTGTCGTTACAACAGGTGGAACTGGAATTTCACCGACTGATCGCACCCCGGAGTTCACTCGAACGGTGATTGACCGCGAAGTACCGGGGATTGCCGAGGCAATCCGTGCATATGGGCGCGGAAATGGAATCGCTACTGCAGCACTTTCCCGAGGGATTGCCGGGCAATTGGGCGACTCTTTGGTGGTTAATGTCCCTGGCTCACCCGGTGGTGCGAAAGATGCCGCGGCAGTTCTTGGGGAAATTGTGATCCATGCCCTTGAACAAATTACCGGTTCGGACCATTAGTTCACCTGTAGTTCGCCGAATGAATTTCTAGGATTCATTTGTAGAGGCCCTTGTGGCCCCCGATACCCCAATTCGCGACTTGAGCAAAAGCGAGAAAGCTAATCGCGGTGACCGGGTCTTCAACACAACGATTACTGGCGCGGCATTCGCATCGCTAGCAGTCCTGGCCGGAATCACTTTCTTTCTCGGGGCCAAGGCAGTCCCCGTAGTCCAGGATCAAGGCATCGGATTTCTCGCCACAACGTTTTGGGACACGACCGGCGTTCCCCTGCGGAGAACTAGTTTTTTTGGTACCTCTAAGTTGTTGTGGAAAAACAATTAGGTGCGCCCACAAAGACAAAAATTTTAGGGCCGAAAAGTCCACACGGCTAGTGGGATTTTGCGCGGTCCCAGGAGCGGTGGATTTCGTCTTCGGCTTCTTTGCGACCGGTCCAGGTGGCGCCTTCAACGGACTTTCCGGGCTCAAGATCTTTGTAGACCTCAAAAAAATGTTGGATTTCAAGGCGATCAAACTCTGCAACATGGTGGATATCTCGTAGATGTTCCATGCGGGGGTCACCTGCCGGAACGCACAGCAGCTTGTCGTCACCGCCGGCTTCATCGGTCATGCGGAACATGCCGACGGTTCGGCAGGAAATAACAACGCCCGGGAAGGTGGGCTCCTGCACGATCACCAGGGCATCCAGTGGATCGCCATCAAGACCAAGGGTGTCGTCGATAAAGCCGTAGTCGTGGGGGTAGCGGGTCGAGGTAAAGAGCATTCGGTCCAGGCGGATACGACCACTTGAATGGTCAACCTCGTATTTATTGCGGCTTCCGCCGGGAATTTCTATCGTGACGTCAAAGATGAGGGGATCCATGGGTGAACAGTAGCCGGGCAGTGCCAATTAAGAGGGTGGTGGTGACTTACAGTAAGGCTGATGCAGAGCCATTGGACTTTTCCGGCGCAGCGCCTTGGCGTGGCAGCAGGCTCACTTGGTTTAGCATGTGGCCTTCTCGTGTCACCGGCCTCGGTGTGGGCCGCCCCACCTACTGGCCCCGTTCCCAGCGTGTATGAGCCTTTGGGCAGTAGTGCTCCAGCACCGAGCATCACCGGCCTTGATCGCTCAATCGGTAAACTCACCCAGACCGCATCATTGGGTGAGTTCTCCATGATTGTGGTTGACCCGGTGAGCGAGAAACCAGTGTTCAGGGACCAAGTGAACAAATCACGGACCCCGGCTTCGGTCAGTAAGCTGCTGACGGCAGCGGCCGCACTCAGCGCACTTGGTCCCAATACCCGGCTCGCTACCCGAGCCACTCTCGCCGGATCCGACCTTTATCTGGTCGGGGGTGGAGACCCTCTTCTGCGTAAAGTTAAAGGTGAGAACTCCCTTAAGGCACTAGCACTGGACACCATCAGGGCATTGAGAGCACGAAAAGTGACAAATGTCAGACTGTTTTTCGATGACTCCCTGTTTACCGGTCCAACCCTGGGGCCGGGCTGGAAATCAAGTTTTCCGCAATCGGGTATTGCTGGTCCGGTATCGGCCTTGCGTGTGGGTGGTGCGCGAATAAGCCCTAGGTCAGCGGCCCGCGTATCCAACCCAGCAAAGCAAGCGGGCCGACTTTTTGCCAAACGGCTGAAAAAAGCCGGAGTTGTGGTCTCACAGGTAAAGCGCGCTCAGGCCCCGAGTCGCTCTAACCAACTTGCTTCGGTTTTTTCAGAGCCGGTTCGCACAATCGTCGAAGTGATGTTGCGTGAATCAGACAATGACGCGGCTGAAGTGCTTGCCCATCTGGTGGGCAGGAAAATTGTGGGCGAAGGCAGTTTCTCCGGGGGTGCTCGTGCCACCAAACTGGTTTTGGGTCAGAACGGTGTCTCAACCGCAAAATTGGAATTATTTGACGGAAGTGGACTTTCGCGGCAAAACAAAATTACGAGCACGACGGTTGCGCAGTTACTCACTGAAATGGTCCGTGGAGACGAACCGCAATGGTCCGCAATCGCAACTGGGCTTCCCGTGGCCGGGCGCACCGGGACCCTGGAATCCCGTTTTGATACAAAAAAAACCAGGGCAGGGGCGGGCGTGGTTCGCGCCAAGACGGGTTCGCTTACGGGAGTTTCGGCTTTAGCCGGAACAATCTTAGATAGAAGTGGTCGCCTGCTTGTTTTTGTCATGATGGGCAACAAGGTCGGATCGAATGCTAACGCTCGAAATTCGATGGATTTGATTGCGGCCAAACTTGCTAAGTGCGGATGCCAGTGACTGTAATTCCACATTTAGATCTCATTCGTCGGGCATCGCGGCGCACCATGGCCAAGGGTCCGGTGGTCAGTGCCGAAT
>JAPKAV010000009.1 GCA_028825115.1 Candidatus Nanopelagicales bacterium
TTGCGGATGGCCGAGCCATGGCTCTAAAAATTGAGGGCGGATCGGAGCAGGGGCGAAATGCCACAATGGCTGGATTGCTCATGTACATGGGTGTTCCAGAGTCGGTTGTTCACATCTACTCCGCTCAGCCGGTTCTTGGCGGCGGCAAAATAGTGGGAAGCGTTCACCCCACACTTATCTGAGCCGACCCACCCGAGCCGACCCACCCGAGCCGACCCACCCGAGCCGACCCACCCGAGCTCACTCAAGCACACAATTGGCCTTGCCCCCACCCCGCTAGCGGATGCAAGCGCTAGCGTTTGCATTTGCAAGCACTTAGGTGCATACTGAGGTTATGGCCGGAATAGATGTCAGTGGACTCGGATCTTTTATCCGAGATCAACGCGATCAAGCGCAAATGTCGCTTCGCCAGCTAGCAAAAGCTGCCGAAGTCTCCAACCCGTATCTGAGCCAAGTGGAACGCGGATTGCGCAAGCCCAGTGCTGAGATTCTCAATCGAATTGCCCAAGGTCTCCGCATTTCCGCGGAAACGCTATACGTACAAGCCGGAATCCTCAGCGATCGTTCAGGCGAGGAAATCGTTACCACAGCGATTGCTTCAGACCGAACTCTCACCGAGCGTCAGCGAACCACGCTGCTGCAGATTTATGCCGCCTTCCAAGCAGAAAACGGCGCTAGCTCGCAGTCCAACACGCAAACCAAACCCCAAGAAAACGAATAAGAAAATGAAAGAGGATCCAATGTCTGAAGAAATGAACACATCAAGGAAATTCAACTTCTTTGGGGTCGATCTGCTAAAGATCGACCTACCAAAGATCAACCTGCCGAAAGTTGACGTGCCCACTTTAAACATGCCCGCTGTACACATGGATGGCGTGAATACTGCGATTGATGCAGTAAAAAGTGCTGCAAAAGACGGCTACACCACGGCCACAGAAGCTGCTACCAAAGTTCGCAACGGTGCCGGTCACACGGTCACTCTGGTACGCGAAGCAATTGGTGTTTAGAGCCGACTTCGGCTGGGTGGGGCGCTACTGCAAAGAGCGGCTCTGAACGGACTTGCAGACACGCCGGCGCGAGAAGAAAACTTTAGAGGGTAGAAGGTTATGGTTCTCCACCACCGCCGAACTTTGTCATCTCGGTTGGAACCTTCACGTTTCTGATCAGTAGTGCAGGTTATCTTGGACTGTATGCGAAAGATTCACGGTCATTAGCCAGACAGCAAGTCAAAAGAATGTCTAATATTGGAATGTGCCCCGAAAAATATCGGATAACGAGTAGTCATGTCTACTCTGGCTGGGAAAACTGCATTGGTCACAGGGGCGCAGGGTGGCCTCGGCGCCGCAATCGCGGATGAACTGCACGCTAACGGTGCGCGGGTGTTTGGCACGTCGCGTAATCGGGACGATGCAGAACTCATAGCTTCAAAATATGGAACTGCCCCAGTCGTACTGGATGTCTGCGATACCTGGTCCCTGAAAAGTGGTGTGAAATCTTTGTGGGACACGGAGGGGCCTATTCACCTTCTGTGCAACAACGCAGGCATTAATGCGCCGCAGGCTGCCTTGGATGTAGATGAAGACTCGTGGCAGCGTGTTATGGACACAAACGTGAATGGGACTTTTTTTGTCACACAAGCGCTTGCCCGTTATTGGGTCGCTGAAGGTATTCGCGGAAGCGTCGTCAATATTGGCAGTCAGGCAGGCACCGTGGCTATTGAGGAGCGGGTTGCGTACGGAGCCAGTAAGGCGGCCGTCGCGCACATGACTCGTGTCTTGGCGCTCGAATGGGGTCAGTACGGCATTCGAGTGAATGCCGTCGCCCCCACATTCATCTGGACGGACTTGACCGCCGCTACCTTAAGTCGCCCAGGAATGGAAGAGCAATTGACATCGCGCATCCCCTTAGGAAGGTTGGGGCTACCGACCGACGTCGCACCTGCTGTGGCTTTTTTAATGAGTGAGCACGCTGGCATGATTACCGGGCATGTATTAGCAATCGATGGCGGATACACAATTCATTAAGGGAAGGGTATTAGGTTGAACGTGCACGAAAGGCCAATTAAAAAGATAGTAATCGTTGGCAGTGGTTACATGGGAGGAGGAATGGCTCAGTGCTTCATCCTGGCCGGCTACGAATGCGCGATCGCCGATATCGACAAGGAAACAGCTCACGCAGCTAAAGTGCGTTTAGTCCACGAAGCAAGGGCATATGAGCGAGATGGGCTTTTTGAGTCGGGAAGCGCTGATGTTATCGAGCAGCGACTTGTTCCCGCCGATTCAATCGAGGATGCCGTGGGCGATGCGGACTACATTGCCGAAGTTGTGTCAGAGAATTTGGCAGCCAAGGAACAGGTGTTTGGTCGAATTTCAGCAGCAGCACGGGTAGATACCGTCATCACATCAAACACTTCGGCGATTCCCATTAGTGTTCTCGCTGAGTTTGTTGTGAATCCCGAGCGTTTTCTGGGTGCACACTGGATGAACCCGGCCCCGTTCGTGCCATGCGTGGAAGTTATTCCCATAGAACAAACATCGGAATCGGTTACCGCTGGTGTCGAGCATCTGCTCCAGAGTCTTGGCAAGGTCACTACCCTAGTATCTGACGTTGCAGGTTTTGTTGCGAACCGGCTTCAATTTGCTCTCTTCCAGGAATCCATGCGCATGGTTGACGAGGGATCGGCGACGCCTGAATTAATCGATGAAGTTGTGAGAAATTCGTTCGGATTCAGATTGCCTTTCTTCGGTCCCTTTGCGGGTGCCGATATGGCGGGTCTCGACGTCTACGTTGGAGCTTATGAAAGTTTAAGCAAGGCATATGGAGAAAGATATGCGGTTCCTGCGTCTTTGGTTGAGCGGGTTGAGAGTGGAAATCTTGGGCTGAAGTCAGGTGGCGGATTTACGGGCATGGACACGTTGCAACGAGAAGAAATTGCTCGTTATCGAAACCGGGCTTACGCGGCTTTAGCCAAGTTGCGTGAAGAAATCGGCCCACCACCGGGTCGAGATTAAGGTTGTGTTGAGTGAACAACGTGAAGTGGAAAAACCGATCGAGGAGAAGAACACATGACTAGCCACCAAGATTCCCACCAAGGTGCGTCGTATCGAACTTTGATCTCCGCTGAAGATCTTCACTCGATAATCCATCGACGAGGGCTTGTGATTTTAGATGCAAGATTTGACATCGACTCCGAAGACCAAGCGCTGGTTAACTTTGGTCAGGGACATCTTCCGGGCGCCCGGCAGGCTGATGTCGCGGTGCACATGGCAGGTGCAATTATCCCTGGCGTGACAGGACGGCGACCATTGCCGGGGAAGTCGACATTTGCGCAAACCATTCGCGACTGGGGCATCGACGAATTATCGCAGGTTGTTATTTATGATGACATGAATGGAATCATGGCGGCTTCGCGTTTGTGGACCATGCTCAGATGGGCGGGGTTGGAGTCGGTCGCGTTGCTCGATGGTGGATATCAAGCGTGGGTGGCGGCAGGATTCCCGCTGGACGCGGAGACGTCGGAGGTTGCTCGCACGGCCTACGATCCAAATTTTCTCGATCATGTTTATATTCACCTCCCGGAGATTCAAAAGATGAGCGAGAGTGGGGAACTCCTCATTTTTGATTCTCGCTCGCTGAGTGACGGAGTCCCCTCGCACGATGCGATCAAGGGTCACATTCCCGGGTCTCAGGCGGCAGACAGAGCATTAAATAGTGCACCAGACGGCATGAGTTGGCGGTCCAGTGAAGAATTGCGAGATCACTTTCGAGCGCTCATTGGTGAGAGAAATCCGAGTGACGTGGTGTTTTACTGCGGATCGGGTATTACCGCCGCTCAAAATGTGCTCGGAATGGCGCACGCGGGACTTGATGGGGCCCGAATGTATGTAGGTTCGTGGAGCGAATGGATCACTGATACGAGCAGAGCTATTGACGATTCTTGGGAAATTGGAGAGTCTGGCCCTGTGGCTGAAGTGTAAAAAGTTAATCAATATCTAAGGAGAAGTTAATGGTAAACACCGTTGTCAAAAAAGTTTATGTTCTCGACGGGGGTGAACTAGAACTTGATGCAAGCGTCATGGTTTCTGGGGATCGTCCTGGGCAAAGAATCCGAATTCCGGTTCAGTATTTCTTGCTCGAGACAACACGAGGATTTGTCCTCATTGACACGGGCAACGACCCTGATGTCATTGATGACCCCGAAGGAACTTGGGGGATCCCGCTCGCTAGCGCTGCGACCCCGATCATGGAGAAACGCAATCACCCCCTAGAGCAAATCAAGCTTCTCGGACTGAACGCTTCTGACATCAAAATGGTGGTCTACACGCACCTACACCATGATCATTGTGGCGGAGCACGATTTTTTCCAGAGGCTCTGCATGTTGTTCAAAAGGCTGAATACCGTTGGGTATCGGCTCCAGATGGTTTTTCCACGTTCCCCTATCAGAAGAGCGACTATGACCACCCGAATTTTAACTGGAACCTGGCCGAGGGGGATTGGTGCATCCTTCCTGGGGTTCATTTGATCTCAACGCCCGGTCATACGCCCGGCCACCAGTCTATTGCCTTGTGGGATGTTCCCGACGTGGGATCGGTGATTCTCGCTGGAGATGCGGTGAATTGCCAGAACAACGTCGCATGGGACACTCCTGGTGGGATCACGAGTGACGCGACCTCCGCTGCCATGTCAATGCATCGCTTGACTGCCCTGGCAAATGTTATGGACGCAAATATGTTAGTGAGTCACGACATGGGGTTTTTTGAAATGTTGCCGAAAGCTCCCGACGCCCTCACTCGGTTCAGTGCTGAGCAGAAAGCCTTTTGGAAGCATGGCGTTCAGACTGTTTACCGGGGAATTTCTGACCCCGCAAACCTTATTTAGGACTGTTTTATGCCCAAGCGGATCCTGATAATCGGGGGTGGAGCCATCGGTGGCGTCACGGCTGCTCGCTTAGCGAGAAGTGGCCATGACGTCACTGTTCTTGACGCCGACCGCGAACACGTCAAACGAATGCGCGACCCGGGCTTGGAAGTTGATCTTGTGGGTGAAGGGCACATCGTGCCTCTCATGGCCGTGAGTGATGTAAGTGAATTGAGCGGAACTTATGAGTTTGGCCTAGTTACACTAAAAGCTCCGCATATTCGCGCCGCACTTACCCCGCTCGTCGAAATGCAATGTGTCGATCTCTTCGTTTCATTGGGAAACGGGCTGGTTCAAAATCGTATTCAAGAAGTTATTGGGTCGGACCGCTTGCTCGTGGGAACGGTTTCTTGGGGTGCAACAAACTTGGGGCCAGGCCATGTGGCTCAGACAACGATCGCGCCATTCGCTTTAGGAGAGCTCAACGGAGCGATGTCTGAGCGTCTCGAATCTTTAGGTCGGGTGCTCTCCGACGTAGCTGAAGTTCATTTCACTGACAATATCCAAGGTCAAGTTTGGTCGAAGTTGCTACTGAACAGCTCTTTCTCTGGGCTAGGGGTCGTTACTGGGTTGGTATATGGAGACGTGATCGCTCAGCCGCATGGCATAGACGTGGCGATAGCTCTGTGGACCGAAGGTTACCGGGTCGCGGTGGCCATGAATATGAATCTTGATGTTGTCGCCGGGATCAAGCCGCGCGATATTGCAGTGCTCGATCCCAAGGACCGACCCCGATCGATGGAGTCGATTAAAGTGCTTATGTCAACACTGGGACCAACTAAGGCGTCCATGTTGCAAGATATTGAAAAAAACTCGGTCACGGAGGTTGACGTCATCAACGGTGGTGTCTCCGCCGAAGGCAGAAAGGTCGGTATCCCAACTCCGCTCAATGATGCGGTTGCGGCCATTGTTCACCGGTACGAAGAGTCTCACGGGCGGCCTCACCCCGATCAGTTATTGGGCCTTGCCAGTATGTCTGAGTCCGAATGACCCGTAAAGGGAATTCAATCAATTTTTCCATGAGTAAAGAGCTTGTAAAATGACAACGGTTATGTGGAGCCCGGATTTATCCACGCTCCCCCAGAGTGCGATGGCTAATTTTGTTGAATTCGTTAATAAAAGGCACACACTCGGACTGACAGTCCAAGATTACGGATCATTGCACCGTTGGTCAGTTCAGGATATTGGCCGATTTTGGGCAGATCTTGCCGACCACATTGGTCTTAACCTCACCGTCGAGTCAGATGCAGCGCTCCAGGGAGAAAACTTGGAGTCGGCACGTTGGTTTCCCGGGTCGAGATTAAATTACGCTGAAGTAGCGCTAAGGGAAACCGGTTCGCGGCCTGCCGAGGCACTCGTTGTAATCCATGTCAGCGAAGACGGCCGACGCACAACGCTGACTCTCGCGGAGTTGACAGACCTTGTTGCGAGAGCGAGGTCAGGGATGCGTCGAATCGGGGTCGCAAAGGGGGATGTTGTCGCTGCAGTGCTACCAAACTCGATTGAGGCACTTGTTGGATTTCTCGCGAGTGCTTCACTTGGAGCTATTTGGTCGTCTTGTTCTCCTGATTTCGGGGGACAAGCGATACTTGATCGATTCCGCCAGTTAAAACCGACGCTCCTCATTGCCGTCAATAGTTACTCTTATGGCGGAAAGCTTTTTGATATCTCTTCGACCGTCGCAACCCTCGTAGGGTCCTTACCAACGTTAAGGGATGCTGTCGTTGCGGGCCCTGAAATGACTTCGCCCTCTCGCCATTCAACTCGCTGGGACAAATTCGTGTCGGAGTATGAGCCGCTCAAATTTGAGCAGGTTGATTTCTCGCACCCACTCTGGGTTCTATTCTCTTCAGGGACAACCGGTTTACCCAAAGGCATTGTGCACGGACACGGGGGCATAGTTCTAGAGCATTGGAAGAACCTGCGTTTACATCACGACCTCGGGCCAACTTCGCGATTTTTTTGGTTTACGACGACAGGCTGGATGATGTGGAATTATCTTGTCTCTGGTTTACTCGTGGAATCAACGATCATCCTCTTTGACGGAAACCCCGGGTGGCCAGATGTGAACCGACTTTGGCAATTAGCGGCGGACGAGCAGGTCGAACTCTTCGGGGTTTCCGCATCTTTTATTCATGCTTCGATGAAAGCTGGTGGGCGTCCATCGACTGTCGGAGCTATGCCCAGACTCAAGTCGATTGGTTCGACAGGATCCCCGCTCTCCCCAGAGGCGTTTGGGTGGATTTCAGAGTCACTGGGTACCCATATTCAAGTTTGTTCCACATCCGGTGGGACAGATGTGTGTACAGCATTTCTCATATCAGCACCGAATCTTCCAGTCTGGAAGGGTGAGCTGTCCGGGGCCGGATTGGGGGTTGACGCCCAGTCCTTTGATGAAAACGGTCAATCGGTGCTCGAAGAAGTCGGCGAGCTCGTCTTGATCCAGGCACTGCCGAGCATGCCGGTAGGGCTGTGGGGTGATATCGATGGATCTCGCTACCGGGATACGTACTTCTCCTTTTACCCTGGTATCTGGCGCCATGGAGATTGGTGCACGCATACCTCACGCGGCTCATTTATTATCGTGGGACGTAGCGACGCAACACTCAATCGCGGCGGGATTCGCAGCGGCACCGCAGACTTCTATCGTGCTGTGGAAAAAATCGAGGGCATCTTAGATACCCTTGTGGTGGATGTGGTCCAACCTGGCTCGACTGATGACGGAGTCATGTGGTTATTTGTAGTCAAGAGTGATGAGGCGAATGAGCAAGAGATTATTGAGCAGGTTCGTCGCGTGGTTAAATCTAAATTGTCTCCGCGCCATGTCCCAGATGAAGTTCGATTCATTCCATGTATCCCAAAAACGCTTAATGGTAAGAAATGTGAAGTGCCGGTCAAGAGGATTCTCCAGGGTGCCCGCGCCCAAGAAGTCATAAACATTGAGTCCTTGCAGGACGCATCAGCTCTTGACATCTTTATCCAACTAGCGAATAACTAATAGAGAGGAAATGATTATGGTTGAGGAAATTGCATTCATTGAAGTGCAGGAAGGTAAGCAAGATGCATTTGAAGAGGCGGTGAGAATAGCTAGCAAAGACATATTCCCCCGTTCACAAGGCTTTGTGTCGCTATCGCTGGGTCGCGGCATTGAACGACCCAACACTTTCGCCCTCAAAATCAAATGGGATAGCGTAGAGGATCACACAATAGGGTTTGTTCAGTCCGAGCTGTTTGGCGCTTGGAGCGTACTTGTGACTGATCTTCTTGGTGAGGCTCCAATAGTGGAGCACTGGCGACCTGTAAATTTAGTGTAGGAATCTAATGGAACCTTTACTCGACGCCAAGACCTGCATTGTGACAGGGGGAGCCCAAGGAATCGGGCTCGCCACAGCAGAGATGATGTGGAAACACGGAGCCAATATTGTTGTCGCAGACGTGAGTGAAGTACGCCCGGACTCAATTACGCAATTCTCTGATCGATTTTTGTATGTTGCATGTGATGTTACTGAAATTACGTCCATGGAGAGACTTTTTGATCGAGCCATTGACAAGTTTGGCATTGTTAACGTTCTCGTTAACAATGCAGGCATCACTCGAGATGCAACTTTGTCGAAAATGACCGAGCAACAGTTTGATGAGGTCATTAATGTCAACCTCAAGGGAGTTTGGGTTGGCACGAAAACCGCTGCCTCGTACATGAAGGGATCTGGCGGAGGCGCAATCGTCAATCTGTCCTCAATCAGCGGGAAGGTCGGCTTCTTTGGGCAGACCAACTATTCGGCAGCCAAGGCTGGCGTAGTCGGTCTCACGAAAGCTGCCGCTAAAGAGGTTGCGCGGTATGGAATCCGAGTGAATGCGGTTCAACCGGGCTTGATTGAAACTCCCATGACGGCATCTCTTTCAAAAGAGATACTCCAAGAGAAGATACGCGAGATTCCACTAGGAAGGCCGGGTGCGGCAGGCGAGGTGGCGAAAGCAGTCCTCTTTCTTGCTTCCGATCTATCAAGTTACGTAACTGGCGCCGTGCTAGAGGTCACGGGCGGTCGGTATATGTAGAACCTGGGATTAGTGCGTCTCCGCATCAAGAGCGCGAGGGCGGCCATGGGTGGATCGCAGCGTGAGTACAGGTTTCATTGTCACCCGCTGCACCGCCCGCTCAGTATCGTCCATTCGACGTGTCAACAATCCTACTGCGGTCATTGCCATTTCTTCAAGTGATACGCCCACAGTAGTAAGCCCAAATATGTTCCAACTCGACATGGGAATGTTGTCGAAGCCAACGAGGGTCACGTCTTCTGGGATCCTCACCCCGAGAGCAGCTGCTTCACTGACGGCACCAAGAGCGATAACGTCGTTGGCGCAGAAGATAGCGGTCGGCTTTGCATTCCAGAGATACTGAAATCCTTGGGACCCAGTTGTTGAAGAGAAGGGGCCACTAAAAGTGAGTGAGTTGGGAAGGCTTGCCCCAAGCCGTCCAAGGGCTTGGGCGAAGCCAGTACGCCTTTCGAGGCCGGTACTCGCGGTATCCGGCCCAAAAATAGCTCCGATACGTTGATGTCCCAGCCCAAGGAGGAGCTTTGCCAAATCCCAAACACCAACGGTGTTGTTCACCACACATGCGTCATATTCTGGCTGGCGGGTGTCTCGGTTGAGGAGCACAAAGGGGACTCCTCTGCGACGCAATTCGTAGGGAAGCTGGCTATCCAATTCTGTCGTTGTGAGAATTACGCCGTCCAACGATCCATCGATTATGGGTTCCAATTCAACAGGTTCGTGACCGCGGTCGGTTACAAGAATGGTGCGATATCCAAGGCGAGCAAGTTCATCATGCACAGGTTCAATGATCGCCGGATAAAACGGGTTCGAAAGTTCGGCGCTGACAATTCCAATGCGCCCAGATGTCTGCGTAGAAAGTGTCCGGCCGGCTTGAATCGGAACGTAGCCAAGGGTGCGAGCAGCTTCGCGTACCTTTCGGCGAGTTGAGGCAGAGACTCCCCACTGGTCGCGCAATGCGCGCGAGACTGTGGGCTGTGACACTCCTGCGAGCCGCGCAACATCGTGACTCGTGATCGCCATTTTCTCTCATTTCTCAAGGTATTGTTCGATACTGCTTGACATGCATACGTATGCAAAGAATAGTAGGATTACAACTACGAGGCAAGGGAACTGATATGGCTAAAGTACTCAAGGCGCCGGTGGACAAAGAGATTGCTACTGCAGCCCAAGTGGAGGTTCGAGGGGTTGTTGCAGAGGTTATCGCAGATATTCGCTTGCGCGGCGATGAAGCCGTACGCGAGTACTCAGAGAAATTTGACAAATGGTCGCCGGAGAACTTTAAGCTCAATCAAGAAGAGATTGAGCGCATCATAAGTGACGTTCCAGCACAATCCATTGACGACATTAAAGCCGTGCAGGCTAATGTGCGGGCGTTCGCTCAACTCCAGAAGGATTCTTTGAAAGATTTCGAAGTAGAGACCATGCCTGGAGTGTTCCTTGGGCAAAAAAATATTCCTGTTAACGCTTCGGGGGCCTACGTCCCCGGTGGCCGTTACCCGCTTGTCGCATCAGCTCATATGACAGTTGTTACCGCGAAAGTTGCGGGCGTCCAACATGTTGCAGCATGTACTCCGCCCATTCGTGGTGAGATTCCCGCGGCCACTATTGCGGCCATGCATCTTGCAGGTGCAGATGACATTTATTTGCTTGGTGGAGTCCAGGCGGTAGCTGCGATGTCACTGGGCACCGAAACCATTAAGAAGGTCGATATTCTCGCCGGCCCAGGCAACGCATACGTAGCTGAAGCCAAACGACAACTGTTTGGAGAGGTCGGCATCGATCTGTTCGCCGGACCGACCGAGATTTTGGTGGTTGCAGATGAATATGCAGACCCATTTATCGTTGCGGTTGATCTCTTGAGTCAGGCTGAGCACGGCCCAGATTCTCCCGCAATTCTAATTTCAACGTCGGAGGTTGTCGCCCATAAAGCGATGGAACACATTGACCGCATTCTGCCCGAGATGCCCACGAATGACATGGCCGGGCCAGCGTGGCGGGATCATGGTGAAGTGATCGTCGTTGGCAATAGAGATGAAGCATTCGCTCTTGCCGATGAACTCGCGAGTGAGCACGTGCAGATTCTGATGGAGAATCCTCGGGAGGCACTCGAAAAAATGACAGACTATGGCGCACTTTTCTTAGGAGAGGGAACCTGTGTCTCTTATGGCGACAAGGTCATTGGCACTAATCACACCCTCCCTACCCGCAAAAGTGCCCGGTATACCGGCGGACTTTGGGTTGGTAAGTACCTCAAGACGGTCACCTATCAAGAAGTAGTGAACGAGGAATCAAGCACCGAACTTGGCCGCATGTGCGGGCGAGCGAGTCGAGTTGAGCTGTTCGAAGGCCATGCCCGATCTGGTGACGTGCGGGCGACAAAGTACGCAGGGGATCCCTTGCCATGGGCAGAATGGGCTTTTCAGCCACAAAAATCGTGAGCATATTTTTCCGCAAAAGCGCATCGGAGAGCCTGTGACAAGCGAAAGTAAGTCAGACGATGCCGGCCGTGAAGGCGGGACCGACTCCGGCGATCTCTGCCAACTTGTCGAACGCACCCACGGACTTTCCGTTATCGCAGCGCGCTCACTGGGAGGGGAACTCGATACAAATGTTTGGATTCGCGATTCCCAGGATCGTGAATACACAATCAAGAGATCCACATGCGGTGACCCCCAAGAGATCCGATGGCAGTACTTGGTGCTTGAGCATCTCAATAAAAGGCTCGCTGGGATCCAGGTTCCCACTCTCGTCCCTACCCTTGAGGGCGATTGGGACGTTGTTTGTGAGCACGGTTCAACCTGGGTCGTGGTCCGACTCGCCAATTGGGTCCCTGGCCAGGTGATCGCAAGCCACCATCAGCCGCCCCCCAGATTACTCAAAGAATGGGGGCTTTTAGCGGCGAACACCGTTCTTGCGCTGTCAGATTTTGATCCTGGTTCTGTCCCTCCCACTCATTATTGGGATCTGCGAAAGTCCCTAGTGGCCGTCGAATCCTGTTTAGAGTTTGTTGAGGACCGAGAAAATCGTCTGGCAGTTGAGCGGTTGATGGAAGGTAGCGAAGCAGCTATTGAAAAATTTGAACAACTTCCACACCAGGTTATCCACCAAGATCTCAATGATTTTAACGTCCTGATCAGCGAAGTATCGACAGAAGCCCGAGTTACTGGCCTTTTGGATGTAGGTGACACAGTCTTCGCCCCGCGGCTTTCCGAGCTTATTGTCGCATCCGCATACGCGATGCTGCGCCAACCACAGCCATTGTCAGCCGTCGATCAAGTGATTGGCGGATACGCGGAAATATTGCCGCTGCCCGATGCTGAATATGACATGGTGAGACAGTTGTCCGGGCTGCGCCTGTGTGTCAATGCGACGACATGGACAAAGCGAGCATCTCTGGAACGAACAATGTACGGACAAAGAAGAATGGCCGCAACGTGGCCAACAATACGCACGCTCGCAAAAGTAATTGGTTAGGTTATTGATTGTTAAAGACGTTTCGCCGAAAAATGCGTTAACTTAAGCCATACCTAGGAGGTGAAGTGGCGATGTCTTTTTGGACTAAGATTCTACCTCAGGGGTACACCATTGTTTCCATCGACCTCTCACCTGGAAGTGATGCCTACGATGAGGCGCTTTGGTCCGACCCATTAAGCACAAGTGCTTATATTGACGGCCTCCTGGGCGATAGAAAAATGACAGCTGGAACTATCTCAGCGGGTAGCGTGATCATGGCGTGGGCCAATGACTCGCAGCGATCCAGTGATGTGGCCACTACCGCTGAACATGCGTTAGTTATTACTCAACCAGGGACTCAGGTCAGATGGCCAGGGATGCCGGCCATCGTTCACATGGTTGAACCGAATCGAGTACTCGTCCGGGAATTAGATTCTGGTTCCGCTTTCGCGTTCAACGGAATCGAACCGGGCGTGGTGACGGGTCAAACGATTTCTGCTGGTGATGTTTTAGGTGCATCAACATCTTTAGTCCACGATTCGGTTATTGGCGATTATTTTTCTATTCAAGTCGTGACCGATCACAAAAACTCCTATTCGCAACTTGGACTCCTGACCACGCAGGAACTTTTTGAAGCTCGACGAGCTGTAATAGAGGGCGGATTCGACTCACTTGGTCTGAAGAAAACTACGGGACCACTATCTTCCAGCGAGATAGTCGCTTTGCGGGACAAGAGATTGGCTCGATCGCAGCGGGCTTACTATCGCGTTCCGCCAGCACTAGTGAGGGCTAAAGGCGTCTGGATGTACGACGAAAACGGTGGCGCATACCTTGACACAATAAATAATGTCACCCACGTGGGTCATAGCAATTCACGAATAACGAGGGCTGCCAATCGGCAACTGGCTAAACTCAATACAAATTCTCGATTTGTATACGAGGGTCTCGCCCAGTATGCGGATCGCCTGGTTGCAACGCTCCCAGATCCACTTGAAGTTGTTTTCTTCGTCTGTACGGGGAGTGAGGCCAACGATCTTGCGCTTCGAATATCCAGACAATTCACTAGCCGTCGCGATGTCGTGATCTTGGATGGTGCCTACCACGGGAACACAACGGCAGTGATGGAGATAAGCCCCAATCGTTATAAGGGTCCGGGGGGGCGAGGCAAGCCGGAGACAACGCACGAACTTGAAACCCCGGACCTTTATCGTGGCTCATATCGTTACGGAGACACTTCTGCAGGAGCCAACTACGCGGCAGATGCATCGTTGGTATTTGAAGGGCTCTCGCAAACCAACAGCCAACCGGCGGCTTTCATTGCTGAATCTCTCATGGGGACTGCGGGCAATGTTGTATTGCCAGATGGCTATCTTGAAAAGGTATTTGCTACGGCCCGAAGCCACGGTGCACTTTGTGTATCTGACGAAGTACAGGTCGGGGCGGGCCGCTTCGGAAATCACTATTGGGGATTTGAAGACCAAGGTGTGGTTCCTGACATTGTGACGATGGGGAAGCCGATAGGCAACGGGCATCCAATGGCGGCCGTGGTCACGACTCGCGAAATTGCCCAGGCTTTCGACGACGGTGTTAAGTACTTCAATACTTTTGCGGGGAATCCTGTGTCCTGTGCAATTGGAATGGAGGTCCTCCAAATTATTGACGATGAAAATTTACAAGATAATGCCCAGAATGTTGGCGCCTACCTGTTGGCTTCATTGACTGAGCTCAAGGCCAAGCATGAACTTATCGGCGATGTCAGAGGAAAAGGCCTTTATTTGGGTGTCGAATTAGTTCGGGACCGTGAAAATCAAGAACCAGCGAAAAAAGAGGCCGCCTGGATCAGTGAGGAATTGCTCAAGCACGGTGTCATTTCCTATCCAACAGGGGTTTATGACAATGTCCTAAAAGTGAAGCCCCCGATGGTGTTTGACAAGTCGAACGCAGACTTCTTTATCGAAGGATTGGATCAGGTTTTCGCTTCGCCCCGACCACTTTTTGAATCCTAACCCTCGAACAGGAGATCTCATGAACCCTATTATTGATATTAATGCTGATGCAGGCGAGAGTTTTGGACGATGGATTCTCGGAAATGACGCAGAACTTCTCCCGCTTGTAAATACCGTGAACATCGCATGTGGATTCCACGCAGGTGACCCGGGAAACATGCGAGCTTCAGTGCTCTTGTGTAAACGGCACTCACTTAATGCTGGTGCTCACCCCGGGTACCCCGATCTTTTGGGTTTTGGTCGAAGGGCGATGCAATTTTCAGACCGAGATGTCATTGACTACATCGTTTACCAGGTGGGAGCACTCTGGGGCATAGCCATGGCCGAAGACGTCAGGCTCACTCATGTGAAGCCACATGGCGCCCTGTATGCATACATTGCACGGAGCCCCGAGCTGGCTTGTCGCCTCGTGGAACAGCTCTTGCGCCTGGATCCACAGTTGGCTTTCCTGATTTCTTCTGGGCCGAGTGGGCTGACATTGCGCCAAGAGGGTTTCCCTGTAATTTTTGACGCGCCATCAGATCTGGACTACAACGACGATGGTTCTCATCGAATTGAGCCAATACCTCAGGCTAAAGACCCCGACGAAGTGGGTCGTCGTGCCGTTGAAATCGCGCATGGGAGCGTGACGACTATTTCAGGTAAGACGATTGAGATGCCTGCCGAATCTATTTGTGTTCACGGTGATCGGCCAAATGCGGTGGAGGTAGCCAAAGGCGTGCGGCTGCATTTGGCTAATGCCGGTGTTGAAATCCGGGCGATGGAAAACCGCAGCTGGATGGCCGGCAGCTAATGAATACCTACACCGAGTTTGTAGATGGGGCGCAGGCAAGTTTTGGAGGTGACGAATTCATCTTTGTTGAGGTGGCGACCGACATGGACCTTGAAGCTACTCTTCGAGTCATTGCTCTTACCGATTCGGTGGCAGCCGCTGAAATTTCCGGTGTGACAGATATTTGTCCGGCGCATGTTTCCTACATGCTGCGCGTTGACCCCGATATCAGGGACCCTCGTGACTTACTCCCCATTCTTGCAGAAATACACAAGCAAAAAGCGAAGGATTCGAAACTTACGATTGGAAGTCGAATAATAGAAATGCCGATTCTCTACCAGGACCCTTGGTCGCATGAGGTTCTCATGCGTTTCAGGGACAGGCACCAGGATCCAACTTCGACTGATCTGGATTATTGTTCCCGCATAAATGGTTTCTCGTCGGCACCGGAATTCATTCACGCCCATTCATCCCGACTGCACATCGCAACATTCGTGGGTTTCATGCCTGGCAATGCTGAGTGCTACCAACTTGTGCCATCCGAGATGCAACTACAGGCGCCTAAGTACGTTCGACCCAGAACAGACACTCCGGATCGCGCACTTGGTTTCGGGGGAGCTTTTAGCACTATTTATCCTGTGCAAGGCGCCGGTGGGTTTCAGCTTCTCGGACGTTGCGCTGCACCGGTTTATGAAACAAAAAAACCATTTGGTCCTTTTGAACACAGCACAGTCCTTCCGAAGGGTGGAGATATATTTCAATACCGGTCAATTGAGATGGCGGAATATGAAGATATTCGAAGCCGAGTGGAAGCGGGAACGTACCAATATCGAATCGGCATACTCGAATTTGATTTATCACAGTTCCGCGAAGATCCAACTGGATACCCGCTCACGCTAGTAGAGGCATTGCCATGATTACCGTAATTCAACCTGGCCTATACACAACGGTTCAAGATCGAGGGCGGTTTGGGTTTTACGGCGTTGGATTTCCTCCGTCTGGATCGATGGATCTGTATTCCAGCGCTGTCGCCAATATTTTAGTTGGCAACCCAGCGAATGCTGCGGTCTTGGAGACAACATTCGTTGGGCCGACCCTTGAGTTCGAACGCAATGGGCGTATTGCTGTTACTGGCGCGACAGCAGATATCACGATTGACGGAGTTTCGATTCAGCCGTGGACAATCGTTGAGATTAAGAAAGGTCAAGTCCTCGCATTTGGTGGCATCTCTGCGGGAGTTCGCAACTACCTCGCCATCTCTGGCGGTATCGGTGTTCAGCCGGTGATGGGAAGTAGATCGACATACGTTGCATCCAATCTTGGTGGTGTTGAAGGAAGAGCTCTGCTGCCGGGTGACCGTCTGGAAGTACTCGCCGACAGCGAATCTCGCACGAACAGAAACCGTTTTGAAATTCCGGAATACTTACGAGTATCCCCAATGCCACATCATGTGATTCGCATTGTGCCGGGGCTGTGCAACTACCTATTAGACCCGCAATCCCAACAGTTGCTCACGGCTGAGACATTCACGGTTTCGACAGAAGCCAATCGCACCGGCTACCGTCTTACCGGACACCAATTGAGTTTTATTGAACGGGAGCAACCGTTTGGAGCGGGGTCCGACCCCAGCAACGTTGTGAACCTCGGCTACCCAGTGGGCTCGCTTCAGGCTCCCAGTGGCACTGAACTCATTTGCCTCATGCGTGATGCTGTTACCGGTGGAGGCTACGCAACATTAGCTACGGTAATTTCCGTTGACCTAGACATTCTTGCGCAGATGAAATTTCCAGAGACAGTTTTGTTCGAGACGATCAGTATGGAGGCTGCTCTGCAATTGCGTGCGGAGAGAGGAAAGCGCCTTCAAAGCCTCGTCGAATTGATTGATGCAGTTACGTAATGACCATCTAATGTGGAGGAACTATGCCTGAAATTCACGAAATTGCAGCCCCATTTCCTGGAGTATTCTACCGACGCGCAGCCCCAGGTTCAGCGCCCTTGGCAGAGCCTGAACAGGTGATAGCCGTTGGTCATGTGATCGCACTTGTTGAAGTTATGAAGATGTTTCACGAAGTCCAATCGGCAGTTGCAGGCAGAATTACAGAATTCTGCGCGGAAGATGGCGATGCTGTTGCTATGGGGCAGATAATCGCCAAAATTGAGTCTCAATCGTGACAATGACGAGAGTGCTTGTTGCGAATCGAGGTGAAATCGCTTCGCGGGTAATTCGGGCATGTCAGGAACTCGGCTATGAAACTGTTGCTGCATTTTCCGAAGCGGATCGAGATGCCCGTTGGGTTCGGGAGGCAGATTCGGCTGTGTGTATTGGGCCCCCGCCAGCGGCAAAGAGTTACCTGAATCGCGAAGCTGTAGTTCAGGCCGCTCTTGACTGCGGTGCGACTTCGGTTCATCCTGGATATGGATTCCTCGCCGAGAATGAAGTATTCGCTCAGGCAGTTGTGGATGCGGGGCTGATTTGGATTGGGCCCCCGCCGCAGTGCATCGGATTGATGGGTGATAAGTCTTCGGCGTTAAGGGTGGCTACCCAAGCCGGTGTTCCTACTTTACCCAGATCTGGCGTGCTGGTCTCACTTGATGAAGCACTGATAGCGGCAGGGGTGCTCGGTTATCCTCTGCTGCTTAAGGCAAATGCCGGTGGCGGGGGCAGAGGTATTCGTCCGATCGAGAGTCCTGATGCGTTGGTGGTGAGTTTCGATCAGGCACGGGCCGAAGTGGGAGCGGCATTTGGCGACGCCAGCCTGTATCTGGAAAAACTCTTGACAGGTGCCCGGCATGTCGAAGTGCAAATTATTTGTGACAGTTCGGGTAACAGTATTCATCTCTATGAACGCGATTGCTCCTTACAGCGCCGACGACAAAAAGTGGTAGAGGAGGCCCCATCTTCATTTATTGACGCGGTGACCCGTGCCGAATTGGCTGAAGCCGCTCTTCGCTTAGCGAGAGCTGTCGATTACATTTCGGTGGGCACCGTTGAGTTCCTTGTCGCCCAAGATCAAAGCTTCTACTTTATTGAAATGAATACACGAGTTCAAGTAGAACATGGTGTGACCGAATTGGTCACGGGAGTGGACATTGTCCGCCAACAAATCAGGATTGCTCACGGCCAGCCACTGTCGCTGCAACAAAATGACGTCGCACTTCGCGGCGCAGCGATTGAAGTTCGAGTCAACGCTGAAGATCCTGAGATGAGTTTTATGGGCAGTCCGGGTACGCTCACGGTGTTTGAAGCGCCCTCGGGGCCTGGGATTCGTGTTGATTCAGGGTTTGGTTCTGGCGACATGGTTCAGCCGTTTTACGACTCACTTGTGTGCAAGATTCTGGCGCACGATGTTGATCGCAAGGCTGCGATCCGAAGACTGGAAATAGCATTGACGCAAGCAGATATCCAAGGAGTGACTACGAACCTCTCATTTCTCGGTAAAGCCCTGAAATTAATGTCATTTCAAGAAGGAACTCATCACACCCAAACCCTCGAATCTGAAATAGCCAGCGGCGGCTAAAAAAAGTGAGGGGGCCCAATAAAATTGAGCCCCCGCACCTGCACAAATTTGCGGTTTATCTTCCGAGAGACAGTGGCGTATTAGAACTTTCCACCAGTTCAACGGTGCTGAACACTAGCTCGGTGTCACCAATATTTTCCAAATCGTGTAGTAGCGATTCACCAGGACCAAAAGCGTAGAATCTGGTGTCTCCTGGCTCATACGATACTTCGCGTGTAGCGCCATCAAATGTTCGTTGACGACTTTGCCCGGGTGTGATGGCGGTCCAAAAATAGTCAAGGGAATGGCAGTGTGCATGCCAACGCTGACCTGGTTGAAGCCGAATTTCCCACACCCGAACCCTATGGTTTTCAAAGAGTAACTGCGACCCTACGTGGCCATCTGATACGAGTTCTTCAAACTCTTTCTTCACAACATCGGACCAGCCCTCGAAGTTTTCGCCAACGAGGTTACCCGCAATCGGGAGTTTACTGAGATGATCTGTTGACTGATCTGTTGACTGATCTGTTGACTGATCTGTCATGCAGTCAGCACCACCTTTAGTGCGTTTGTTGTCGCCGCGTTTTTGAATACGTCATACCCCTCTACTGTTTCTGCGAGCGGCATTCGGTGACTGATCATGGTGGTTCCGTCTAGCGTTCCTGACTCGATGGCTTTCATTAATTGGGGAACACTCAAAGCGGAGGGAATACCGGTGGTAATGGTCACTTGCTTAGCCCACAGTTTCTCAAGGTGCAAGGTTGCGGGCTCTTCGTGAACGCCGATATTGGCGATACGTCCGCCAGAGCGAACAAGATCAGCGGCTAATTCGAATGGGGCAGGGAATCCAGCGGCTTCAATTGTCACGTCAGCGCCCAGCCCACCGGTGAGGGTATTCACGATGTCGTGCGCCTTATCCGGCGTGACTGCGTGGGTTGCCCCAAGTTCAAGGGCCTTCTTCAGTCGCGATTCCACGAGGTCCACGACCACAATATTGGTAGGTGCGAACAGCTGCGCAGTTAATACGGTTGCAAGCCCAACGGGACCAACTCCAACTATTACGATGGTGTCACCAGGTGCCACTTGCCCCATCAACACGCCAACTTCATATCCGGTTGCCAAGATATCGGTGAGGAAGACGACCTGTTCGTCGGAAAGCGCGTCAGGGATCTTGTAGGTGGAGTTCTGGGCAAATGGGATTCGTGCGAAGTCCGCCTGCACCCCATCTATTAAATGACCGAGTGCCCAGCCACCGTTGAGGCATTGACCGTATTGCTGCGAAGTGCAGAAACGGCAATATCCGCATGCGGTCACGCACGTTGCCAGAATCCGGTCTCCCGGCTTAACGCTTTTAACAGCTGACCCAACTTCTTCAACAATTCCGACACCTTCGTGTCCCAAGATCGTGCCGTGTGGGGTATCGGGAACGCCGCCTTTGATGATGTGCGTGTCGGAACCACAAATAGTAGTTGTGGTTATCCGCACGATTATGTCCGTGTCAGCTTGCATTTTGGGATCGGGCCGATCGGTCCATGTGATTGAGCCGGGTCCGTTGTAAACAAGTCCCTTCATCGTTTCTCCTATTGCAATTGTTGTTGGTATGGAATATTTCTGCTGAGTTTGGTGAACCAAATTAATACTGCGGTTGAAGGAGGCCTCCTTTCAACCCAAAGCGCAACTCCTGGTC
Source organism: Candidatus Nanopelagicales bacterium (assembly GCA_028825115.1). Taxonomy (GTDB): domain Bacteria; phylum Actinomycetota; class Actinomycetes; order S36-B12; family S36-B12; genus UBA4592. The sequence continues at coordinate 20,390 of JAPKAV010000009.1, forward strand.
GGTTGGAACCCAATTGTGTTCGAATTGTGCCCGCCGGCCCATGAGTGTTACTCGATCGATGAGCTTATTACCGACTTCTAAACGATGTGTTTCCCACTGTGACAATGTCGTCGCAATATCTGCATCAGATTCGTTGAATTCGTCGAACAAGGCCCAAGCATCGTCTGCTGCCTTTGCGCTACCTGCTGCCGCGTGAGGTCGAGCGACAAAGGCTGCATCGCCTAACAAGGCTATTCGACCGGTCACCATTCGGGCCACGCGGACATCAAAGATCACTTGAATGTACGGCTGCGCAGTCTTTGTAATTAATTCGGCTGTCGCTGGAGGAAGTGTCTCTGTCGCATGTTTCTTCATCTCACGTATATACTTTTCTTGCACCCGACCTGGTGGCACGGAAACGAAGCCTTTGATGCCGTCAATATCTGTCATCATGGCATCAAGTTCGGCACCGTGAGCGACGTTTTGGTAGTAGACGTAATTCATGAGCCGCGAGCCAGCCGTGATTTCCCCGTTAGGACCAGGGATGGGATACATGCAAATGTGGCCATCGTCGACGAATGCATAGCCAAGGGCATCTCCCATGAGTTTCAGGGACTCTGGGCTTAATTCATTTTCCGGAACAGTGCCTCGCCACCCGACGTAGCCGGAGTACTCGGGCCCAGCCTCGGGGAAGACAAGTTGTCTTCCCGTTGAAGTAATTCCGTCAGCAAAGATCACGAAGTCGAATGCCGCCGAGTCACCATTTTCGAAGAACAATGTTGCGCAATCGAGGTCTTGTTGAACATTTGCAACACTATGGTCGAGAAAGTAGCGATCGGGTTTAAAGTCGGCGAGCAGTGCACGATACAGCGTGCTCCACGAACTAAACCGCCATTGAACTGGCTCTTCGTAGGTGACGGAGTTTTCGGGACCTAAATAACGAAGCGCGCTCGATCGAATGGACAGTTTAGAGGGGTTTTGCGTACTGATTTCTTTGAACCATCGCAACATTTCTGGTTGTAAGACGATCCCACCTCCTCTGCCGTCCAATTCCCTGGAGCTTCGTTCGTAGACTGTGACGTCAAATCCGACGTGATCCAGTAGTAACCCGGTAGTGAGTCCTCCGATAGAACCACCAACCACCGCGGCAGATCCTTGCCTCTTCACTGTGAGCGCTCCTCAGAATCAGACATGGGCCTTAAAAGTTGACGAGATGGTAAGACGCATTGATTAATTTCATGAAAAGATTCTACCGAAACCGGTTGATAACTACAAGGGTCGGTACTACTATCTGAAACTAATTAACGACTGCATTTTTTAAGGAGTTACCAATGGAATTCGGAATTGGATTGTGGGGCATGCAGAGCACGCGGAACGCGCCCCTGTCGCATCCCACGTTGTATCGGAGATTGGCCGAAGATGCACAATTCGCCGAGCACGTGGGTTTTGAATCCTTATGGCTTACTGAGCACCGTTTTTGGTACGACGGCTACCTGCCGTCTCTTCTCACAGCTGGGGGCTACATTGCCGGGGCGACCACTCGCCTACGCATTGGCACTGGTTGCTTACTGCTCCCTCAGCATGACCCGATGCGTGTCGCTCAGGGCGTAAACACACTTGACCAGATATCCCATGGCCGACTGGATTTCGGCGTGGCCCTTGGCTACCGTGATATTGAGTACGATGCCCTAGGTATTTCACGGAAAAAACGCGCAAGTCGCATGGAAAATGCCCTCGACATCTTGGCAGCGTCCTCCCGTGGAGCCTCTTTTGGTGAATGCAAAGCGTATTCACCCGAAAGGGGGGAGGCAGCACAATTAATTACCCCTTCGCCCGTTCAGCAACCTGTGCCAATATGGGTAGCAGCAGTTGGGGAGAAAGCTGTCGAAAGAGCCGCACGCCGGGGTCTGAACCTCCTTCTTTCAGACGCACATGATGATCGGCGGGCGGGTGAACTCATCGAGTTGTATCACCGAACAGCTCAATCCGCCGGAGTTGACAGCAGTAATATCAGATTCGGCATTTTGAGGTACGTCTGGGTTGACGAGTCGGCGGCTCGAGCAGAAGCCGTTACCATCCCTCGGCTCCGCGCATTCCTATTGGAGCAACTTGGTGGTTGGCGGTACCTGTCTGACGAAAACGGAAACTCATTGGGTTTTGATCAACCGGTGGCATTGCGTAAAGCTGCAGAAGGAGTTATCCGTAACAATGCGGCGATCGGTACCCCCGACACTGTGATTAGACGGCTTAAGAACCTTGAATCTGTTGGAGTTAACTTTATTGTGGCGCGGACACACATGGTTTCGGAGTCACCTGAGGACAGGCATCGCGCCATGGAATTGTTGGCGAGCGAAGTTGCGCCAGCGTTAAGCACAGTAGGGAGGGCATGACATGCGTTTTGGATTAGGGCCTTTTGCCGCCGAGCAAGCAGGTGCCATCTCATGGATGGAAGCGTACGAAATTGTTGGTGAAGCTGCACGCCAGGCTGATTCCACGGGATTTGATTCCGTGTGGGTTGCGGAGCGACAATTTTCGGCCGATGGGTACTGCCCGCAGCCTTTTATTGCAGCTGCGAATATTGCCGCCAAGACTGAGTCTGTCAAGATTGGTGTACTCCCTATTGCTGGGCTAACGCACCCCCTGTATCTCGCCGAAGATGCTGTCGTCCTTGACAATCTCTCCGGGGGACGGGCAATCGTGGTGCCCATCAACGCGGCCTCGCACGAGAGGATGGCCTACGGAATTAGCGAAGACGATTATCAGGAGCGATACCGAGAGACTATTGAAGTGCTTCTGAAGGCCTGGGCTCCGAAAGCATTTCGGCATGAAGGCAAGCATTGGACAATCCCTGCTGGACTACCTGAACATACACCGATTCCATCGGGCACTGTTTTGGTTCAGCCGCAACCGGCCCAGTTCGAACTGCCCCTCTTGATCGGTGGTTTTTGGGATTATGGAAGATCCCTGGCAGCAGAAATGGGATTACCTTTGGTTCTTGGTGCTATTTCAGATAATGATGCGCTACGTTCTTTGTGGTCTGAGTACGATGCGGTGGCACCTGCAGCCGCGCGTCGCCCGAAGATGCTAATTCGCGACGTGTACGTTTCAGCCAATGACGATCCCTTGTCTGAAGTTGCTGACATGGTTTCTTACCAATTTAAGCGGTATTCGGACTGGGGAATGTGGCAGGGTGATCCTGCTGATGTTGCGGGATTGAGCAGGTCTTCATTGATTGTTGGCAATCCTGAACAAGTAATTGAACAGATCGCCGCACTAGATTCAGTGAACGGTCTCGACCACCTCATCTGCCGCATGCATTTTCCTGGCATGCCGCTTCATCAATTGTTGGCTTCGATGTCCCTGTTCAGTCGCGAGGTTATTCCTGAGTTCCGTATGCCAGATTTACCAAAGCAGATTCGCAGAGGTATCTAAATTGCATCTAATTTTACGTCACTTTTGAGTCTTAGGAATTTTCGTGCAAAGTGATGTTTACCGTGTCGGTGGGGTTCGCACTCCTTTTCGAAAACATCGAGCTGGCTTCTCCGGGATGTGGCCCGACGATGCCGCGGCCTCAAATATAGAGAGAATAATTGAGGTAGGCGGTGTGGTAGGCGGGGCGACAGGTCAAATTAATACCGGTCACAGTTATCAGGTCGGCCCGACTGGAACCGGGAATCTCTTCGGGGCATCCGGTACTCGGTTGGTTTCCACCCTGGCACGAGAATTACGTAAAAATGATGGTCAGTATTCACTGATCACGAGGTGCTTTGGTGGAGGCCAAGGTGGATCTTGCTTGCTGGAGCGGCAATGACAAATCACGCGCGTCCACTTGCAGGTATAAAGGTCTTAGAAATGGGCGCACTTGTGGCGGCGCCTTTCTGCGGAATGCTTCTCGCGGACATGGGTGCTGAAGTTATTAAACTTGAACCGCCAGAAGGTGATATGGCCAGACAATTTGCCCCCTTTGTGTCTGGGGAAAGCGCGTTCTTCATGGCGGTTAATCGAGGCAAGCGAGGATTGACTCTCAACTTGAAAGATCCCCAGGACCTGGCTACTGCTCGAGAGATCGCTTCGCACGTCGATGTTGTGATTCACAACTATCGAACAGGCGTTGCTGAACGCCTCGGGCTTGCTTATCCGGATCTTTGCGCTCTTCATCCGGGGCTTGTTTACTGCGCTGTTTCAGGTTACGGACCTACCGGTCCGATGGCGAGTAGACCGGGGATAGATCTCCTATTTCAAGCAGAATCTGGAATGCTTGCAGTAACTGGAAGCCCTAATGGTCTTCCGGTCAAGGTGGGCACTAACGCCGCGGATGTTTACGCTGCAACTACCGCCGCATTCGCGATCACGGCCGCTTTGTTGCAACGCGAACGGACAGGAAAAGGATCAGAAGTGCATGTCGCGCTACGTGATGCATTTGTAGCATTGCAAGCGTGTTGGGTGAGTTCGTATCTGGCAACAGGGGAACAGCCTCAGCGACTAGGGTCAGGGTCACCATTCACTGCTCCCACAGATGTATATCGAGCTAAAGATGGAGACCTTGTACTTGCGGTCGTCAACGACAGGCACTGGCAAATCCTGTGTAAGGCGCTCGGGCTTGCAGATTTAATTTCCGATCCTCGGCTAGCAACCAACGACTCACGCGTGAAGCATGCCGAGTATTTAAGAACCCGAGTAAGTGAGGCTTTGGCTCACTGCAATGTTCAAGAATGGATCAACCTTCTTGACGTTGCAGGAGTTCCAGTGGGTCGAGTATTGGATTATGGAATGGTGTGCGACGATCCACAAATTCAGCACAACGAAATGGTTCTCGAACTTAATCACAGTCTTGCCGGAACGATTAAGGTGCAAGGATCGCCGATTTGGATAGATAGCGAAAAATGCGTGACGAGGTTTCCACCACCTGCTTTAGGCGAGCACTCCCAAGAAATTCTTTACGAGTATGGCTGCATTACGGGAGCGGAACAGGGGAGTGATCCACGTGGGCACCTGTAATCGTGGTGCAGGAGTTGTGCTAGCTGGCGTCTTCGTTTCGCAAAATTTTCGCAGTCAACGAATGGTTTACGGCCGCATCATTTGCCACCGAGTCGATAGAAGTGTCAGACACGACCAAGTCTTGGTTGACGTTGGTGAGCAATTCAAGTCCGGCACCAAAGGTTTTCATCAGCTCAGGACCGAATCGTGCGTAAATTTTCTGAACGTAAATGTCGTGCCGAATGTAGGTGCGCACCAAGCCCACAAGTCTGAGGTCCTGTGCCAGCAAACCTGTCCAACCAACATCATCAACATAAGTCGCCCAAAGAACGGTGTTACCGTCTGCCACAAGAGCAAAATGTCGGTTTTGATGGTGATGGTAAACGGTTTTCAAGGTAGACCCATGGCGGTAAAAATGCCCGTTCGGCTCATACACTTGTCCTTGGCCAAATCCCAATGTGACGAAGAAAACTCCATCGTTAGATGCTCGCTTAATTTGGAGTTCGAGTTCGGAAAGCTCGGGGACCCAGGCCGACAGGTAGATCTTATCGGTTGCCTCAGCCAAGAGCCGACTTGCCGCGGCCATGATCGTGGCTTTTCCAGAAAGCCCCGTCATTACTTTCGGCGCTTCGGTGAGTGGCTTGTTTTCCGAAACAGCGACGGTAACTGCATGGTCCGCACTACTCATGCGGGATTCAAATTCAGCCCGCAAACTCGTGAGGATTTCTTGCGGAGGGGTTGCCGCGAACTTCTGGGGGTCGGTAGAGACAAGAATTGCGGCACCTCGGGCTTCCAATTTTCTCAGAACTTCATAAACTTTTGGCTGCGGAACTCCGGTGACCTTGGAGAGTCCATACGCGGTTTGACTGTAATTTTCCAGGAGCCCTGTATACGTTCTCGCTTCGTAGGTCGTGAAGCCAAGCGCACAAAGCGCATCAATCAACTGCGTTCGGTGCGGCATCGCCAACCCTTCTTTCCGCGTACGTCTGAAACAACTTATCCGACCAAAGTTACCAAGGCACACCATAGGGGTTCATACCTGGGTCTGGCGAAAACAAGGAGGAATGAATGATGCAAAGGGAACTGAAAGATATCACCTATGTCGTGGACCGGGGGTTGGCATGGATCACTATTAACCGACCTGAACGGCTCAATGCATTCTCAGCCAACACCATTGACGAATTGATCCACGCCTTCAAGGTCGCTTGGGGAGACTCGACAGTTGGGGTAGTAGCGCTTACCGGTGCTGGCGATAAGGCCTTTTGCGTGGGTGGAGATCAGAAGCAGCGCCAACAAACGGGTGATTACGGACCGAGTGACTATGGCGTGTTCCAGGACGAATACCTACAGCGGGTAATCAGGGACATTCCTAAACCTGTCATTGCGGCCGTCAATGGTTACGCAATAGGCGGAGGGCAAGTTTTGCATGTTGTCTGTGACTTATCGATTGCTGCAGCGCATGCCGAATTCGGTCAAGCCGGCCCCAGAGTCGGTTCCTTTGATGCAGGATTTGGAACCGCCTACCTCGCTCGAATTGTCGGAGCACGCCGAGCACGTGAAATTTGGTTTTTGTGCCGCCGCTATTCAGCGCAACAGATGATGGACTGGGGGCTGGTTAACGCAGTTGTTCCGTTCGAGCGGTTACATGAGGAAGTACGAGCGTGGGCCGATGAAATGTTGGCGTTGAGTCCAACCGCGCTACGGATTGTGAAGCATTCGTTCAATGCGGACAGTGAGTCAATTGCGGGGATTTCCACGATGGCCTTTGATGCCCTGGGTGTTTTCACGGGGACTCCTGAATCGAAAGAAGGAGTAAACGCATTTGTAGAGAAACGTTCTCCGAACTTCGAGGGCTACCGTTGAGCCAACGTATCGTTGTTCTGGGCGGAGGGACGATGGGAGCAGGTATCGCCTACGTTTTTGGCTTAGCGGAGTTTGAAGTTGATGTAGTTGACCCGGCAGAAGCGAGCAGAGAGTCATGTGTTCGGCTTGTGCAGCATGTTGCTGACCGTGCGGTCGAACGTGGAGTGTTGGGGAGCTCTGACCGTGATTTACTCACCCAACGGGTTTCCACACAGTCTTCACTAGGGGCAATTCCACCAAAGCCGCTACTTCTCGTTGAAGCGGTGCCAGAAGACTTTGATCTGAAGACTGTTGCATTGTTGGATGCGGAGACTTTGCATCCCACCATGCTGGCTTCCAACACGAGTAGCATTTCAATCAGCTCACTTGCGGCAAAACTTACCCGCCCTGAGTCATTTATCGGGATGCATTTTTTCAATCCCGCATGGTCGAATCCTTTGGTTGAAATCGTGGTCGGAGAAAAAACTTCAACTCAGACTGCTGCTTCGGCCAGGCAATTAGTTGACGTTATTGGCAAGGACGCCATCACAGTGGAAGATAGCCCTGGATTTGCAACGAGTCGACTCGGAATCGCACTTGGCCTCGAGGCGATTCGCATGGTGAGTGATGGTGTTGCTTCGGCGGCCGATATTGATCGGGCAATGGAATTGGGTTATCGGCATCCGATGGGACCGTTGCGCTTGACGGACTTAGTCGGCCTTGATGTTCGATTGGGCATTGCTCGCAATCTGGCCCAAGCATTGGGGTCTCGTTTTGAGCCACCTCAGCTTCTGATCGACATGGTTGCGAGCGGGGATCTTGGAAAAAAATCGGGTAAGGGATTTTTTGTTTGGTGAAAGTGCTTGCTGGAGGGGCGATTTGACTCTACAGTTTGGTTAATACCTACCGGAGTTAGTACTAGGGAGCGTGGTTATGGGTAAACTTGAAGTTGGCGTCGGCATTTGGAGTATGCAGTCCACGAAGCAGGGTCCGCGACACTTTTCGTATCTTTACAAAGAGCTGATGGAGGATGCGCAGTACTGCGATGAATTGCAAACAATTAAGACGATCTGGCAAACGGAGCATCACTTCTGGTACGACGGTTACTCACCGGCCCTACTTACGGTGGCTGGCGGTATTGCCGCGGCAACTAAGCACATCAAAATTGGACAATCCACCATGCTGTTCAGCCAGCATGAGGCGCTGCGTGTTGCGACTCAAGCAGCGGTCGTTGACCAACTCTCAGGCGGCAGACTTGAACTTGGTCTAGGTTTGGGCTACCGAGACAACGAATTCGACGGATTCAACATCGACAGGCGCAAGCGCAGGATTCGTTTTGAAGAAGGCATCGAGGTTTTGCGGCGTTCCTGGAGTAACGATCCGGTGAATTTTCACGGCAAGCAATTTGACGTGCCTGATGTCTCAGTGACCCCCAAACCATTCCAATCAGACGTGCCGATCTGGGTAGCAGCAGTGGGACCGGAGCCTATTAAGCGTGCGGCAAAATTGGGAGTATCGATTATCCTCTCCGACGCGCTAACCCTTGACCAATTAAGTGAACACATCGAGCTTTACCACAAAACTGCACAGGAATATGGCGTAGATGTTTCCACAGCAAAGATGGGAGTGCTGCGCCGAGGATGGGTTGCTGAAACAGATGATGATGCTTACCAAAATGCGCTGAAGTCCCTGCGATTCTTGTTGCGGGATCAACTTGGCGGCTGGCGGTATCTCAAAGACGAAAATGGTGAGTCCGTCGGTTTTGATACGCCTGACAAACTGGACGCAGCGGCGGCAAAGCTCGTCACCGTACACGAGCGCACCATTGGCCGGCCCGAAAAAGTTACACGAGGTTTAAGGGAAATCGCAGCAACAGGTTGTGATCACATTATTTTTGGTACCCGATTTGACTCGCTTCCGCGCCAGAAGTACTTGCGCTCACTTGAATTGCTCGCGACCGAAGTTATCCCGAATATTTAACATGTTCAATTGGTGATTGGAGAAAATTATGCGTTTCGGACTGGGGCCCATGACATTGGAGTCGGTGCAGGGTTGGCGCTGTGCTGGCTGCCGTAAGCCAGCTAGTGGCTGTTGCGGCCGCAAACAAGTAGACATTTATGAAGAGGTTTTAGAACATGCAGTGACAGCGGAGTGGTGGGGGTTCGACTCCGTTTGGGTTGATGAACGGCACTTCACGCCGGACTCTTTCAATTCGTCAGCGTCGGTCGTGGCGGCTGGACTTTCACAAAGAACAGAATTTGTGCGAGTGGGAATGATGCCGGTCCTTGGCTTGGTAAATTCGATTTACGTCGCCGAGGAAGTCGCTTGCATTGACAACATCAACGCGGGCCGAACAATCGTCGCAGGCCAAGTGCCAAATGATGAGACCGTTCGCGGCTGGGCTGGTTCGGGAGCTTCAAACTCTGCCGATCGTATCGTTGATGACATCGCCGTCCTGCGAAAAGCATGGGGGCCAAATCCATTCTCGCACCACTCAGCGTTTCACAACATCCCCATGAATAATGAAGAGATTCACGTTCAGGCAAGGGGCCTAGATCGCATTTCGGTGCAGCCCAAGCCCGCTCAATTAGATATGCCGCTGTGGATGTCCGGTGGGACCGAGGCAGCTGAGGTTGCACGGCGAACCGGTATTCCGTACATGGCCCCCGGCCATTTGACTCTAGAGCAAATGCGTCCGTTGTACGAAGGATTAAATCCAACTTTTGAACGAGTCGTCCCTTTAATTCGTGATGTTTTCATTGCGCCAACAACGGACGAGGCGCAACGCCTGGCCGGAGCTGCCATTCGTGATTTGTACAACGCACAAATGCGTGCCGGCCTAGAACTGTCATCATCGGAATTTGACAAACTTGTAATGGACACGATCATTATCGGGGATCCAGACACATGTATTGAGCGGTTGTACGGCTACGAACGAGAGTTGGGCGTGAATTATGTAGTTGCACGCTTGGCCTACCACAATATGCACCCGGGAGACACGGCCCGCGCAATTCAATTGTTCGGCCAGGGCGTCGTTCCAGAGTTTCGAATGTTCGGTCTTCCCGACGAAATCCGGAAGGTGGTATGAGGTGACAGAAACTTTCGATGAGTTAGAAGTTCTACCGTGGTCTGAGGTCTCAGAATTGCATGAAGACTTGTTTCAAAAACAATTGGATTATGTTTTAAGCCAATCAGATTTCTATCAACAGAAGTATTCAGGTGTTACACGGACTTCGATCACATCGCTGAAGGAACTACCTAACTTACCGCTCACAACGAAAGACGAGCTTCGCGAAAGCCTGTTGGCTCGTCCACCGCTCGGATTACACGCCGCGGCCTCGTTGGCTGACATTGTCCAGATCCAATCATCTTCAGGAACAACCGGAATGCCAACTTTCGTAGCTGCCACTGGGCAAGATATTGAAACGTGGAATTCAATGGGTGCCCGCGTTTTTTATGCCAATGGCTTTCGCCCACGGGACTGGGTAATGCACGCATACGCCATGGGCAGGGGTTTTGTCGGTGGTCTCGTGAACATTGAGCACCTTCAGCACCTTGGCTGCTGCGTCATTCCGTTGGGCGCCGAGTCGGGAACCGAGCGACTATTGCAGGCGATAGACCACCTAAAACCTGTCGCCATGTGTGCCACACCCTCAATGGTGAACCACTTAGGGAGTGTTGCTCAGGACGTGCTGGGCAAAAGTGCTTCTGAACTTTCGATTCGCAAAATCTCGGTCGGCGGTGAACCTGGAGGAGGCGTCCCAGCTATTCGTCAAAAAATGGAAGAGCTATGGAGCGCAGATGTGCGAGACATGATGGGAGGTGCAGACTTTGGGAGTACTTACTGGGCTGAATGCGATGTCAAGGACGGAATGCATCTGTGCAGCCAAGCCGCTTTACACGTTGAGTTAATCGACCCCAACACCCTTGAATCAGTGCCGATCGAGGAAGGCGCAACAGGCGAATTGGTATACACCACATTGCGTCGTCAGGCGACACCCTTAATCCGCTATCGAATGGGGGACATCATCACGGTTTCAGACATGAGCTGCTCGTGCGGCAGGACCGGCTATCGAATCAAAGCCCACGGTCGGGCAGATGACATGCTTATTGTTCGCGGCGTAAATGTTTTCCCCGCTGCGGTGAAGGACGTTGTCACGCAATTGGCGCCTGACACAACTGGTTACTTAAAGATCGATTTGGACTTCGACGGGCACAGCACTTATGAACCCCTCAAGACACGCGTGGAGCAAAGTCAACGTTCAACTTTAAATCCCAGCGAACTGAAGAGAATGGTTGAAGACGAGGTTCGCGACAAACTGACGGTTCGCGTGGTTGTCTCAATAGTACCGGAGGGAACGATTGAGCGTCCTGGAACGCAAAAAGAGAAACTTTTGGAAAGAATTAAGGTTTCATAACGGCCTAAGAATTACCTGCATAATCTAAATTTTTGGCCCTTGGAAGGGGTAATGTGCAATTTATGGACTTAGTTCTTATCCCTGAAAGGAGTTCGCGTGAAAATATTGGAAGTCTCAAACCTCAGCAAGCATTACGGTGACGCGACGGCCTTAAACGGTGCCACCTTGACGATGGAAGCTGGAGAAATCCACGCCATTGTAGGCGAAAATGGTGCGGGAAAATCTACGTTAGTAAAGGTGCTATCGGGAATCGTGGTTCCTGATAGGGGATCGGTGAAGATCGCCGACCAAGAATTGGAGTTTGGCAATCCACGAAAGTCGGGATCTTTAGGGGTGAGTACGGCTTTTCAAGAACTCTCGCTTATTTCTAATCTCAGTGTGGCAGAGAACGTATTAATTTCTCATTTGCCAACGCGATTCGGAATTGTAACTCGAGCGGGAGTTGAATCACAGGCGCGTGAGATCCTACATGAGTGGGGTGTGAACGACATTAATGTGCGTAGCACGGTCGCGTCCTTGTCGCTAAGTGCAAAGCAGCGAATTGAAATTGTATGCGCTCTGAATAGCAACCCGAAAATCCTGATTCTTGATGAACCTACGGCGGCGCTTTCAGATACATCGTGGCTTTTTGAGCATGTTCAAAGAATGCGCGATGCGGGCACCTGCGTTATCTACATTTCCCACAAGCTCGCGGAAATTAAAGAGATTTGTGACAGAGGAACCATCATGCGAAATGGCGCAATAGTTGGGGAATTCCTTAAGGCAAACTTTAATCACGAGCACATCATCTCCACTATGATTGGGCGGTCAATTTCCTTGGCATTTCCGCCCAGAGAGAGTCCCTTACGAGAAGATGCCTCAACTCTGATAGAAGTTAAAGACCTAGTCGTCGGAAGTCAAGTGTCGGGGGTGAGTCTGGATGTTCGCGCGGGAGAAATAGTTGGCATTGCAGGGCTAGAAGGACAGGGTCAGCGCGAGTTGTTCTACTCACTCGGTGGGGCGATCCGGTCAAGTTCGGGGGAAGTGCGCGTGGACGGCGAAGTTGCGAAGTTGCGTACACCGCGCACCGCATCGCGTTCGGGGCCGGGAATAGCTCTCGTTCCAGAGGAGCGGAAGCGAGAGGGAATTTTTTCCGATATGACGTCAATTAAAAATATTTCGGTTCCAGTTCTCTCGAAGGTTTCGACGGCAGGAATTATCCGAAATCGTTCTGAAAGGAGTATGTCGCGTAAAGCAGGTAGTGAGAATCACCTTCCTGAGGATTTTTTGACAAGAAATGTTGGCCAGTTGTCGGGAGGGAATCAACAGAAAACCGTTTTGGCCCGTACGGCACTTTCAGGCGCGCAAATCTTGTTGATGTTTGACCCGACGCGCGGGATTGACCCGTCTGCGAAATTAGAGGTGTACAGCACGTTGCGCAAATCCTCAGGGGAGGGCGTTGGTGTGTTGCTGTACTCAACCGAGATCCCCGAACTTTTAGGCCTTTGCGATCGAATACTCGTCATGTACGACGGCAAAATCGTTGCGTCCATGTTGGGTAGTGACGCGACAGAAGAAAAAGTAATGGCAGCTGCCGTTGGGCGACATTCTAGCGCTCAGTCAACGGGAGCTCTTTAATGAGCGCCGTGGGGTCGGTCGTTCGCCGCATCGCTAGCGATGGCTCGACAAGGGCCGCATTTATTCTCTTGGTGTTCTTTCTAATTTGGGCAATAAACGCGCGAAACCCTCTTGAGAGCAAGGATATAACGGACTGGCTTGTGCTCGCATTACCTTTAGCAGTCGCCTCAATTGGTGTCACCTTGGTCATTATCACTAAGCAGTTTGACCTGTCGGCTGCCGGAGTTATTACTTTAACAAGCGTCATGATGGCTACAAGTTTTAAGGAGACGAACGTCTGGATAGTGGTCATCTTGGTGCTTGCCGTAGGAGCATTAGTAGGACTGCTCAACGGAGTGTTTGTTGTGTTTGCAAAGCTTCCAGCTATCGCCGTTACCCTCGCAACACTCATCATCTTGCAGGGCGTTTCTCTCATCCTCTTGGTGCGCCCAGGGGGCTCAGTCGACGAGAACCTCATAGCCTTGGTCACGGGCTCTTCTGAATCATCGTCGTCCGCGTTCATCCCCCGACCGGCACTTATCTTGTTGGTGCTGGTCGTAGCTTGGCTCTTATTCAAGCGGACAAAGCTCGGGATTTACATGTATGCAGTGGGACGCGATGAAGAGGCCGTCCAGCTGTCCGGTGTCTCCGTTCGTAAAGTTCGCTTGTCCATCTTCACTATCGCGGGCATTTTGTACGCGCTGGCAGGAGTTTTCTTGGCAGCCGCTATTAAATCCGGCGATGCGACGATTGGTGAGTCATATGTTTTGTCAACTTTCGCGGCAATCGCAATTGGCGGCACTGCCTTTATCGGCGGCAGTGGATCGGCGATTGGAACAATCTTTGGCGCACTGACCCTAATGGTTATGCCGAAGATGCTGTTCGTTATTGGAATTAGCGGCTGGAGCGCACGAGTATTCACGGGCGTACTCATTATTTTAGCTGTCCTGGCCGGCGCTGTCAGTGCAATGCGGCAGGGCGCAAAACTTAAGGAAACCGCTGGTGATGTAGATCAAACGAACGCAGATCACTTGGTGGAAGGGAATGGTTACTAGTCATGAGTATCGAAATTGCTTTGTTCATCTGTCTTGCAGTATCTGCGATAACCGTATTTATAGCCGCTTCGTCGGAAGGCGGTCGCAATCTGCTTAGGTCGCCGGGCTTTATCCGACCACTAATTCTGGTGAACCTCGCCATTGGAGTGCTCTTTCTCGGTCGCTTCTACAGCGATGGGCTTCCTTCGTACTTGTCGGTAGGAACAATTCTTACGCAGAGCCTGTTCGTAGCCGTGATCGCTTTCGGTCAAGGCTTGGTCATGTTGATTGGTGGGCTGGATCTTTCCATCCCTGGCGTGATTGCTGTCTCTGCCACTATCGTGGCCGTGGGGACCAGCGTGTGGGAGTGGCCTGTCCTAGTGGCGGTCGTTGTGGCGCTAATCGCGTCGGCACTATTCGGATTGATCAGCGGATTTATTATTGCAAAATTCCAGATTCCTGCTTTCATCATTACTCTTGCCATGGGCACAATTTTGGCAGGCGTTTCGATGGGAATGACCTTTGGCCGTAAAGCTCCGGCTGGGCCAGATGCTGTCATCAACCTGTTTAGTGGTATCGGAAAGATCTATGGGATTGGTATCCCTATATTTATTTTCCTCCTCGTGGGAGTGTTGGGTTACATCATTCAGGCTAAGAGCGTTTTCGGACGCCAGGCTTATCTCTTTGGAAGCTCCCCAGGCACAGCTCGTATTGCAGGTCAACCGGTGTTGCGTATTGAAATTTTGGTGTATGTCGTGGGTGCGCTGGCATCTGGCATTGCCGGGATCATGCTGCTTGGTTATTCAGGCAACGCACAGTTAAGCCTGGGCGACGAATGGTTGATACCTGCAATCACTGCGGTACTTGTTGGGGGAACAGTAATTGGAAGTGGGTTGGGATTCTGGCAAAGCACTTTCGCTGCGACGGTGCTTTTGACAACAATTATCGTTGTGATTCAGGCAACTGGGTATCCAGAAGGGTACAAGTCAGTGCTTTACGGAGTGGTGATCCTCCTCGCCTTGATTGTTACTCGTCCGGACCGTAAATGGAGCTTAGCTAAATCGAATCCTCGACAACAAGTGTTGGAGAGAAAGTGAAAATAGTGATGGAAGGAAGACGAAAATGATAAGACAAAAAAATATGAAGCGCAGTCTGGTCCTTAAGACCGTGGCTGTACTAGGTGCCGCCTCACTCGCACTTGCTGCGTGTAGCAGCGATGCCGCCGAGGACGCTGCCAGTGCAGGTGACGAAGTTGCAGCAGATGTAGAAGACGCTGTAGACGACGTAGACGGCGCAGACGGCGCAGACGCAGCTGGTTGCGCTATCGCAGGACCGGGAGCTGTGCCTCCACGATCGGGCGGAGATAAGTACACCATTTACATGACCTCTCTCAATATTGGGAATTCGTGGCAAGAAGAGGCTCAAAACACTGGTATGGGAATCGGCCAGATGGCTCCTTACAGCGACTGTGTTGAGGTGATTGGAGTTCGCGACGAGGCAGACCCACAGGCACAGATTTCGCAGGTTCAGTCCATGGTGGCCGATGGTGCGGATGCTATTATCAGTTACGCGCTTTCCCCAACAGCCATCAATGATGCTTACAAGGAAGCTTGTGATGCGGGCGTGACAGTTATCGTTTATGACGCAACTGCAACGGAACCGTGCGTCTATAATGTTTCCTACATCACATCAGTGCCCTTTGGCACGGATGGTCAACTTGTTGAAAATCCGTTCATGGGCTACAACGCCATGGATCAGTTGCTGTCGTTGATGGGCGGACCGGGTGAGATATTCGTGTCGCACGGCATTGTGGGAACATCTACAGACATTGTTCACTATGGCTCAGCACTAGCAGCAATGGAGAATTACCCAGGAACCGAAATTATGACCGAATACGAAGGCAAATGGGATAGCGCGCAGCAGCAAAAAGAAACTGCTAAAGCGCTAGGATCCTTCCCTAACGTTCAAGGTATCTTTGGTGGCTACGGTGAATCTGGTGTAGTCAAGGCATTGGATGCTGCAGGGAAAGAGATTCCGGTTACCGGCGAGACTTCCAACTACTTCCGGTTGCGCATGGCAGAGGGCTACCCCGGTGCATCCATCGGCTCCCCACCATCACAGGGTGCTATTGGAATGAAGGTCGCTATGGCAGTTGTTCTCAACGGACCAGAAGGTATTCCTAAGGACATTGAGGTTCCCTACACGATCGTCACAGCGGAAAACGTAACGGAATGTAAGCAAGCCATTGATGAGCCTGCCACGGAGTACTGCAATGTATTCCCTGAAGGTGTTGTCGGTGACGAAAACACCGCGGACATCTTCAACGTTATGGCCCCAGGGGTCTCGTTGAACATGGCTCAGACAGGTGAACCCACGCCAGGTATTGAAGCGACCCCATTCACTGCCGAATACCTGCAAGGGTACGAGCAAGATGAGTCACGCCGCTACATCACCCGTGAAACGTGCCCTGAAGGCTGGACACAGGGAATGTTGCCACAAAACGTTGAGGGTTGTGTTCAGTCCTAACGTCCAAGGATAACTACAAGAAATGATCCTGACCCCAGCCGCCGATACAGGCCGCTGGGGTCAGGCTTTCTTTCTTTGCACTCTCGGAAATAATTAATGGAGGTAGTTATGGGTGAAGTTCATGTAGCGATGATGAATTTGCTGTGGCCGCGCAGTGGGTTAGCAAGGCAGTGGTTTTACGACTATTGGTCGGGTGCGCATACTCAGATTTCTTCGCGCCTTCCGGGAATCCATCAGTATTTTGAACACCACCTTGATCCTGACCTTGGCGAGGGAATGCCAGGAATTGACGCGTGGACTCAGAGTGACACTAATGGTTTTTTCGGTGACGCTGAGATTACATTTGCAAACGAGCGGGACCTTACGGATTTCGCTGCGAACCTTAATCCATTGATGCAGGATGAGCAGAATGTTTTTGACAAAACGGTTAGTTATCAAGCGCCGGGAGACTTTACAAGATCTTTAAAAGACGAAACACTTAATCAGTCGCCAAATGGCAATCTAGGCGATCAGCTGAAGTTCATGATCTACGTCCAGTCTGCAGCCGGAATTTCACGAGAGGATTGGCGTAGCGCGTTCATCAAACGGGTCGCACAGCCTTTACGCGAGAGCGAACACATTTCCAAGGTGCGGTATCGCCTAGTTAATTTTTATGATAACGATGCGGTCACACTCCTTGCTCCCAATGTGAGCAATTTTGAAGCCCCTGAGAATCAGTTTGACGGTTGTTTGGAAGTAGTGTTTCCGGACGCGATGGCTCGCCATCGGTATGTCGGAACATCGCAACATGGGCAAAGCAGCGCAGCGCTGGCTGAACTAACGCGAGGAGTTACCTGCCATCGCGCGATCCGCACTTTTACCGTGTACAACCACGGTGAGATAACTCTTGCTGGGTTAAGGACCCCTCAAATGGCCGCCCAAATTGAGGCTCTGGGAGCTCGTAACCAGGTTGGTGAAGAGAATTACCGGCTGATGTTAGGCGAACACACCTTTTCTCCGAGGTATTACCTGTAATACGCTCCGCTGGTTGAGCACGACCTCGGTCCCCAGAAGGCACTTCTGTGGGCCTCAAAGTGTTGAGCCACCTAGGGAATTGGTGCGCAAGTCTACTTTTTTACGTACACGTCCGTCGACAACAGCGTGGTTGCACACTGGGGTGAATCCCGCAACGAAACCGGCGGGATTCTGCAATTGGGGGAGGCGTCAGTTAGCATCACGGCATGGG
>JAPKAV010000143.1 GCA_028825115.1 Candidatus Nanopelagicales bacterium
CAGCAGTAAGTTTTAGTAGACCGCGCCGAAGACGTGTGTGCCGCAGCCGTAGCATTGTTGACCCCCGGCCATGCGTTCACGTCCCAGGAGTTCTCCGCAATAGCGGCAGATCCGCAGGCTACGCCGCTTTGAAGCGAATGCGGCGTCTGCGGCCTCTGATGCCTCCCACGTTGATAGTGATTCGAGTTCAAAAGTCTGCCGGGGCTCCTCGACGTCCCAGAGTAGGTTATGGACATTGGCCCAATGGCCAACAGCCTTGCCAATCGTGAGAGTGCGATTTTCCAGGTCAAAAAGCAGTGCAACCGAATCTGCTGCTCGCCCAACAAAAAACTCGGGGTTAACAGAGTCAACTATGTCGCTCTCCGCGCGCCAAGGGCCTCCCAAGATTTCGATCGTATCTCTAGCACTCCATCCAAGCAGGTTGCCAATCCTCTCTGCGGCTTCCTCCTGCGAGGCAAGTTCGTCTTCAAACATAGAATCGAGCGCTCCCTTTCCTGACGGGATTACGTGTATGTGGACACACCGTGTTGCTCATTAACACGATGGGAGTCAACCGTAATTATGCCGACAAGGACAAAGGATTACGCATGGAACTGGTGAATTGAATCAAAGCGGGTTCATTCGGCTCAGGAATATGTGCTTATTGTATGAATTGGGTCGCGTGCTGAGGGTAATTCTTGACTAGTAAGTTTTTCATCTTCTGTCCAAGTGAGGGTCCTTGACATTCCACTCGGGTTTCTAGCCTTTTAGGTCCCAGTTTTTTCAGAAGATTGAATATCTACCTTCTGAAGACTGAAGTTGATCTCGTACCGATAAAACTCGATGTTGGGTGCAGCCAACAGCGCGCTTCGAACTCGCTTGTCATCATCTAAAGCGATGATTACTCCCTTAACAGACTGATGCGGTTCAGCCAATTCGGTCATCACAAATCCCATATACCGCTGAATTTGTCCCACAACAGCGTCAGAAGCCCTGCCTTTTTTTAATTCAATCACAAGAAGTTCGTCACCATTCTTACTCTTTGCCAAAATGTCTAACGGTCCTGTGTCCGTCTGGAACTGCTGACCCACTTGAACGTTATCAATTTCCAGAATGTCGTGGGTTTGACCCAGTGGAGTCAATGCCCAATTGCTGACAAGAAAGTCCTCTAGGTGCTTCTCGAGAGCGAAAGCAAGCGGATCTTCAACCGAAGAGTCTGTTGCGATCAGGCCAAAAGCAGGATCATTTCGCATCAGTCGATCTAGTTCATCAACGTAGGAACCCAGGCTGATCACGGCCGGCGGAACACTCAGCGACTTTTGCAAAGCATTAGTGCAAGCGTCTTTAGAGATAAAGTTTTCTAGCCATTCCACCGGCCGACGGTGAGGCAAGACATCGTCTTGTGCGAAAACGTAATCACCTGATACCCGACCAAGCCTGTATTTCCCGGTGCCATCAGGACTCACAACAATGTCACCGATCTGTATTCCCTTGCATGTCGTCCAGGTGGCGCCGCAATACATGCCAGCCGTGGTCTTCAACAATGACGGGGTTTGGTCTTGCAGTTTGGGGATAAAGGCCTTATTGAACTCAGTCCACTCCTCAGGAAGTTGACCTGTGAGGTCTTCGCGAATGTCGTAGTCGACACCCATCCAACCTTCATTAAAGGCCTGTGCCGCGTAGGCATTTCCTTTACC
>JAPKAV010000070.1 GCA_028825115.1 Candidatus Nanopelagicales bacterium
GCCAAGGTTGCTGGCGGCTGGACCGATTTTGATTCAGCGGTGTGTACGCCCGACCTCATGGGTAAGGTCGGCACCTTGGGCAAGGTACTGGGTCCACGTGGCCTCATGCCAAACCCAAAGACTGGAACGGTCACCATGAACGTGGCAAAGGCAGTGGGTGACATTAAGGGCGGAAAGATTGAATTCCGAGTTGATAAGCACTCAAATCTGCAGTTCCCAATCGGAAAGTCTTCCTTCACCTCCGAGCAACTCGTGGAGAACTATGGCGCAGCGCTCGACGAAATCCTTCGTCTGAAGCCGTCGTCGTCAAAAGGTCGCTATATAAAGAAAGCCACGGTTTCCTCGACCATGGGCCCTGGAGTCCAAATTGACCCCAGCCGGACTCGCTCACTTCTCAGCGAAGAGGAATAGCGTGACAGCACTTTGATAAAAAGTCCGCGCATCCTGCTGGTGCGCGGACTTTTTAGTGCTCTTGTGGAGTATTCCGAAAACAATTGCGATTCGCATTGACCAATGTGGGATTTAAATACAGACTTAAGGATCGGCATACGCTTTTCAAGATGTCTCTGGCTCACAGAAAGGATGCGTAGCTTACGTGAAGTACGTTTTGCCATTAACGCATCCATTGCTTGCAGTTGAAAACGTCAGCATCACGCTGAGCGGGCTCAAGATTCTCGATGAAGTCAGTATCGGTGCACCCGAAGGGGCGGTCACCGGTTTGATCGGCCCTAATGGCGCCGGCAAAACCACCGTATTTAACGTGATGAGTGGCTTCCTCACGCCCGATGAAGGCATAATCAGATTTGATGGCAAAAAACTGAAGCACATCAAAACCCATCACCTGACCAAACTCGGTATCTCGCGCACACTGCAAGGCGTGGGACTTTTCGAATCACTCACCGCATTGGAAAATGTCATGCTTGGCGGGTCGGCCGGGGTGAAAAGTGGAATTGTTGCCGATTCACTGGGTGCACCATGGGCGGACTCAGCGCAAAATAAACTGCGTGCACAGGCAATGGAGATTATGGGCGAATTCGGCATTGCAGATTCCGTAGATCGGTACCCGAGCGAATTGCCGTACCCCGTTCAAAAGCGGGTTGCGATTGCGCGCAGCTTGATCTCGAACCCCAAAGTTCTCCTCCTCGATGAACCTGCAGGCGGCATCAGTGTAGGTGACATGGCCGAGCTTGGCCGGATGATCAGGAGCTGGACACCGGAGCGAACGGTTTTGCTTGTCGAGCATCACATGGAACTGGTCATGGAAGTGTGCGACCTTATTTGGGTTCTTGATGCAGGCAAGGTCATCGCTTCTGGCACACCTGAACAAGTTCGCACGAACCCCGCAGTACTTGCTGCTTATCTTGGAGAGGACGGAGGGAACACTGATGTTGGAAACGGTTGACCTGTGCGTGTCCTTCGGGGCAGTTAAAGCGCTGAGCGGAATGAACCTGACGGTCCCCCGCGGTGAAGTCACCGCGGTCATCGGTGCTAACGGCGCCGGCAAGTCAACCCTGATGCGAACCCTCGCCGGATTGGTGACACCTCAATCGGGCCAGGTCCTTTTCGACGGCAAGTCGATTGCCGGCAATAAGCCCGAAGACATCGTCCGCACTGGACTGGCCCTGGTGCCGGAAGGTCGGTCCACCATCCCCGAACTCACGGTCGAAGAAAATCTTAGGCTCGGTGGACTGTGGCGAGACAGGTCTGAGCGCGGGGCATCGAAAAATCTCGTCTTTGATTTGTTCCCCATCCTTGGCGAGAGAGCGAGTATGCGTGCAGACACACTGAGCGGTGGAGAGCGCCAGCAGCTGGCAATCGGGCGGGCCCTCATGTCTGACCCGAAGTGCCTGTTACTTGACGAACCGTCATTGGGTCTGGCGCCATTGATCGTGACCCAAATCCTTGAACTAGTAAGCCGGCTTGCCAAAGAGACTAATTTGGCCGTGCTTTTGGTTGAACAAAATGCAGTAACTGCACTGCGGGTGGCAACGACAGGTGTTGTGCTTAATCTGGGTGAGGTCGTTAAATCAGGGTCCGCTTATGAGATCTCTTCCGATGAGGAACTTCGACATGCATATCTGGGGTATTGAGTCATGACTAATTTCATTGACTACCTTCTTGGAGGGTTTAGCAACGGCGCGGTAATTGCACTAATGGCCCTTGCACTTGTTCTGGTGTGGCGCTCAACTCGCATGGTCAACTTTGCACAAGTGGGTCAAGCCATGTTTACGACCTACGTCGCGCTCACCATCCAGCAATCAACCGGAAACTGGCTATTGGCGCTAGTCGTTGCCATTGGTGCTGGCGCAATACTTGGGGTAATTGTTTTCTTTCTGGTAATTCGACCAGTGAAGAACAGCGATTCAACGGGCGCGATTATTGCCACTTTCGGAGTGCTGATCGCACTGCAGGCCGGCGCCGGCATGATCTGGGGTGGTGACCCGCAAGGCTTCATTCCGCCAGTTGACAACGCGGGCCTGGAGTTTGCTGGCAGGATTTGGCCAATTTCGCCGTATGACATCTTGGTACTGAGCGCAACCGCTGCACTGGTCATCGGCCTTACCCTTCTTTTCACCAAGACTTCCCTTGGTCTTTCTATGCGGGCGTCAGCTTTTAACCCGGAAGTCGCCAGGCTCTCTGGCGTTCGCGTGAATCGGATGCTGATCAGCGGATGGGCGATCGCTGGTGCAACTGGTGCAATCGGTGGAGTACTCATTGCCCCCGCATCAACTATTTCTCCCAACAGTTTTGACATTTTGTTGGTGTTCGCGTTTACGGCCGCCGTGATTGGCGGACTTGATTCGCTGATCGGGGCAGTGACATTCGGTATCGGTACCGGACTGGTTATTTCTCTGGTTTCCGGTTATAGCGACTCCGGTAATGCGGCCATCGTCGCCCTGGTGCTGCTTGCGCTGAATCTTTTGCTCAAGCCTGATGGCGTCTTTGGCCACCACGGAGCGAGGTCAGTGTGAACAACGTGAAAAATTTGCGCACCTTCCCCGGGAATCGAATCATTTGGCATGCAGTAATTGTAGGTATTGTGTGGCTGCTCTTACTGCTACTTAACAACAACATTGATCCGCTTTACAGTTCATATCTTGCCTTAGTTGCCATGTATGCAACGGCAATGTTCGGTATGACCATCTTGGTAGGACTTTCGGGTCAGGTGTCCCTCGGTAATGGTGCACTGATGGCAGTGGGTGGCTACGTATTCGCGCTTACTTCCATGAATTGGCAGACCGTTCCCATTATCGGTTGGCAGTGGAATGCCGTGTGGTCAATGGTTTTCTCTGGGCTCGGCGGCATCCTCATTGGTGGAATAGTCGGTGGACTCGCCGCGCGTTTGCGTGGGCCCTATCTGGCAGGTTTGACTCTGGGGCTTGCCGTTGGCGTTCCCGCGATCACTAATCGGTTCCCGGAGCTGCTGGGTGGCGAAAACGGTTTGATGTTGAGCGTTCCCTACCCGGCAGGCGGCTATGCGGCCCTTGATTCGGCCTTGGGCTCAAGCTCAGATTCAAGCTCTGGTGCCACCGTTGACCCCAATTCCGCGGTCGAGGAAGACCAGTACGCCGAACTTGACCTCTCTGAATTTGAGCAAGGAGCTAACCCCGATGCTGACCTTGCTCCGGAGGATTTACTGACGGATGGTGATTTGCTCACCGAAGAGGATTTTGGGGTGGGCGATCAGCTGACGGATGGTGATTTGCTCACCGAAGAGGATTTTGGGGTGGGCGATCAGCTGACGGATGGTGATTTGCTCACCGATGAAGATTTTGGCACCGGAACGGACCTGGCTGTGGACCCAACCGGGATCACAGACGCATTTGATTCGGGGTTCATTATTGAGCGGTGGCAGGCATCCATGGCGATCGCAGTGGCCTGCCTGGTTGCCTTTGCCGCACTCAACTTAGTTCGTGGGCGCCAAGGACGCGTGTGGAAAGCGGTGCGTGACGATCCCGTGGCAGCTGCAGTTGTCGGTATCTCACCATCTGGATCCAAAATTTCGGCATTTGTGGTGAGTTCCCTGTTTGCCGCGCTGGCGGGTGCAGTATTTGCTCAAATTCTTAGTTTTATTGGGCCGGGGGCGTTCGGTCTGGGTCTGTCCCTTTCGCTCCTAGTCGGAATTGTTCTCGGGGGCCGTTCCTCTCTGCTCGGAGCCATCTTGGGTGCGCTCCTTCTCGTATGGCTCCCAGAGTTGGTTGATGGCCTGTCCGGGGACCGCGGCTGGCCCGAACAAATTACGAATAATGCCCCTAATTTGTTGTACGGGCTGCTCGTGGTTGCGGTGGTGCTCGCGGCCCCTGGCGGTGTCACCGGAACGGTTCGCGCCTGGGTTGATAAAGCCCGTGGGAAAACCCGCTCACCCCTGAGCTGATGAACTTAGACATCTTGAGCGCTTGCTCTTGCAAGCAAAATTGCCGTGACGAAACGACAACAAATACTCGATATGGCTTGCAACCGCGCAAATCCACGGTTAGCCTCTTGGGACTCGGCGCTACCTGGATGTCCATCTGACGGGTGGACGATTCAGGGCGCGCCCTATTTTGGAGGAGTCACACGTGAAATTCAAATTTGCAACCGGAACGGTTGCACTTGGTACGGCTGCGGCATTGGCATTGGCCACCGCAGTTCCTGCTCAGGCGGCCGACCCAGGTGTTACCAGCAACAAGATCGTAATCGGCACGACCACGGCATTGACCGGACCTGCCGCGCCTGGATATAAAGATGTCCCGGTTGCCGCACAGGCTTACTTCGATTACGTCAATGCCAATGGTGGCATCAACGGTCGCAAAATTGATTTGAGAGTGTTTGATGACCAATACAACCCCGCGCTGGCCAAAAAGGGCACCAGTCAATTGATTTTGCGCGACAAGATCTTTGCAATGTACGGTGCTCTAGGAACACCGACCCACTCCGCGGTGGTTCAGGACTTGAACCGTCGGGGTATTCCAGACCTGTTTGTCAACACCGGCGGTGCAAGTTTTGATAACCCCAAGAGGTACCCCATGACATTCCCGGCAATCCCGTCTTATGTTGTTGAGGCGAAAGTGATGGGCTACTACATGGCAAAAGATAAGGCTCTTAAGGGCAAGAAAAAGTGCCTGTTCTACCAAGATGGCGAATTTGGCGAAAATGCCAAGGTTGGCTTTAAGGCTGCTGGGACGAAGTTTGTGACCACCACTTCTTACTTCTCAGGGCAACAGGTTGCGCCATTCTCGGCCCAGGTCTCGAAGCTGAAGTCGGCTGGCTGTGAACTCGTTGTGTTCTTTGGTGTGACATCAGCGACCGCTCAGTTGCTGGGTACCTCAGCTAAGTTGGGCTTTGCTCCCACGTGGATGATTACTTCAGTAGGTTCGGATCCATCAGTATTGAAGGGTTCCCTTGGCGCTATGACAGGACCACTGCTGAAGGGCGCGTATGTGCCAAGTTTCCTGGTTCCCGCACAGAATTCCAAGAATGCTTACGTCAGCCAAATGAAGGTAATTGCTAAGCGAGCCGGTTTAGAGTGGAACTTCTACACCTACTTCGGCATCAATACAGCGTACGTGTTGTCGCAGGCACTCAAGGCTGCTGGAAAGAACTTGACGCGCAAGGGTCTTGTGAAGGCACTTGAGACGAACGCGAGAAACTTTCGTTCAGCGGCGGTTGTCCCGATGGTCGTAAATAGCAAGTCGCATCAGGGTCTTACCGGCTACTACATGGGCCAGTACAACGCCAGCAGTGACGTTGAGCGCTTGACGAAGTACGTGATGTTGGCAACGAGTTCGAAGTCGGGTAAAGCCAAACAAGCTACTTTCAGTCCCGCATCTCCTACCAAGAAATTGCTGCCGTAATCACGCGCACTTAAATGAAAAGGATAATTATGAAACTCACATTTATGCGCCGCGGAGTCGCGGCAGTAGCGGCAGCAAGCCTGGTCACCATTGGTGCTCCGGTTGTTGCCTCTGCAAACGCAGCAGAAGCCTGCGCGCTGGGCACAGTCTGCGAGGGGGCCCTGTCCGGGTCCCTCGGAGACTCGCCTTTCAAGATCATAATGCCGGAGAAATTCAACGGCACGGTACTGGTTTATTCACACGGTTACCGGGTTTCGACCCCAATTCCAGCAGCTTTGGCTGTTCCATTGGGATTGAACACAGGCGCGTACAAGGCGATCAGTAACCCAGCATTTGCGCCCTCATTTGGCTCAAGTGTGGCGTATCAGGCCTCGAACGAAGCAGAAGTGTCTAAGTCGGAAGCTGTCGCTGAGCGGCTCTTGACTCAGGGTTATGCACTAGCGGGTTCGGGTTATGCCCGCCAAGGCTGGGCGGCCAATGAAGGGGTAGAGGCCGGTGAAAATCTGATTGGCTACATCAACTCCGGTGCAATTGCCAAGACGAAGAAGATCATGGTTTGGGGTAACTCACTTGGCGCCATGATCAGTTCAACAATCGCCGAACGTAATCCTGGCAAAGTTGCAGGTGTGTTTGGAACTTGCGGTGTCCAAGAAGGTCCAATGCAGGAATTTGAAATACCAATGACTGCTTTGTACACGTGGAAAGCACTGATCGCACCAAATCTAAAGGTCGCTAATTACACAGCTGGCCCCGCTGGGTATTCGGAAGCTCTAGGTGATTTAGCAACTGTAGTGACGCTTCTCGGTGGATTTGCTACAACTCCAGTGACTCCCGCAGGCTATCCATTTGCTCAAGCAAACCTGCTTGCCGGTTTAATGGCCGGTTTGCCCACCAGGAGTAGTGTCTATGACGGCCAGACTCAAAATCCTGCCTTCGCATCATTGGGCACTCTCGCCGCTTTGGGTGGCGGGTTCCAGCCGGCTTCGGCGGGGGGAAGCAGTGTAGTTGCAATGGCCCAAAACGTGGCTGCAGCAGCAGCTCTGGGGATTCTCGGTCGCTACGAGATGGAAATGAAGGTGCGTCAGATTGGCCAGATTCCACCCAATGAGTCAGCTAACTTCACTGACAATGTAAACGTTCGTTACTCCAAGTTGCTCTCACCTGAGCAGCGTGGGGAGTTTGGCGACACACTGAATGCGACGACGGTAATTGCTAATCCGCTCAACGCGATGCTCGGGGTATTGGACTCGACGCGGGGCAGCAAAACTGCCCGCTTCCCTGCAAACCCCAAGGCGGTGGCGATCGTGGAGGGCTTGGCGGCACCGACAGGTGCTTACAAGGTACCCACCGTGCTGATCACCAGCACTTACAATGAAATTGTTCCTGCTGGTAACTCGAGTGCATTCTTGGATCAGTTGAACGCCTCGTACGCGAAGCAAAACAAAGCGGAGCGCGGCATCTTTAAGGCAGCAGCTTTCTACACGATCCCACCGGCAGACGGTTGGACCAAGTTCTTGCCGGGGGCAAAAGGACCGAGTGATGCATTGTCGGTAGCGGCTCTCGGTGGCTCAGGCGTGGGACACTGCACTCTCACATCAAAGCAAATTCTGAGGTCTATCAAATCGTTGGACGCCATGGTCAGCGCAAAAACGGCTAAAGAAGTTGCGGCTGCGAAACGATTGGTGTTTTCGACACAAGGAGTGAACAAGGATCGCTTGTTCCAACCCGACGCGTTGAAAAAGCCATCGAAAACAAAGTAATTGAAGACAAAGTAACTTCACCACAGTTGTGGGGTCGACCTTCGGGTCGGCCCCACAATTATTTTCTCTGGTGCCACCCGCTGAATGGGGCCGACCTCAGGCTCGGTACCTTGGGCTCTACCAAAGACCGCAGGTCGCCGGCGTTTCTTGTCAGAAGCTCCGGTAGAAGGTTCCACACAGTGGGCGACCAGCGCAGGTGAGCGAAGTAAGGAGTGCAACCGTGAGGTTGCGGCCTCACGCCTCGTGCGCCTAGCGCTCGGGGCGTTTTTCATTGTTCGGAATTTTTATTTGGGGAATATGAAAGGAGCAACATGGCAAAGCCTTCAAAGGCAAGCACCGTTGCCGAGATCGCTGAGAACTTCCGCAACTCACACGCGGCAGTTCTCACGGAATACCGTGGTCTTAGCGTTGCGCAGATGAGAGAACTGCGCCGTGCGCTTGGACCAGGGGTCAACTATGCGGTCGTCAAGAACACCCTCACCAAGATCGCCGCGCGCGATGCTGGTGTTGAAGGTCTTGATTCACTACTCGAAGGACCAAGTGCAATCGCATTCGTTTCCGGAGACGCTGTTGACGCCGCAA
>JAPKAV010000010.1 GCA_028825115.1 Candidatus Nanopelagicales bacterium
TCGGAATTACCCTCTATCAGGATAAATTGACCGCTGGCGAATGGCTTGGATTCATCGCAATTTGGGTGGCATTAGGAGTTTTTTCCATAAATGTTTTTCGGAATCAAAAGACCCCTCAAAAAAATACGTCTATCGACCCTGAAGCATTCAACTCGAGTGCCGACCTGTCTTGACGGCAATAACCTCCACCTCTATTAATAACCCTGGTCGGGCGAGCGACTCAACGATCACCGTCGTGTCAGCTGGGTAGGGTGCCTGGAAGTACTGGGATCGAATACCGGGAATATGGACAAAATCATTGGTATTTGTGAGAAAAATTGTCACCTTTGCTACCTCAGCCATGGATGCCCCAGCAGCGCCCAGCACCTGTTGAACGTTTCTCCATACCTGGTGAGCCTGCTTTAGAAAGTTTCCTTCCCCAACGATCTTGCCCTGTTCATCCACAGCCACTTGTCCAGATACAAAAATAAAGTCGCCCACAACTGCAGCCGCCGAGTAATTGTAAGGCTCAGCCCACTGATGGTTTGCTTGCACGAATTCAATTTCTGTCATTGTTCACCCTTTCACCCTTTCACCCTTTCACCCTTTCACCCTTTCACCCTTTCACCCTTTCAATTATTGCGAGGATCTCAGAAACGCAGACAATTCTGATACGGAAGTTTCATCGCGCTGCAAAATAACATCAATAAACCCATTAATTCTTGACACATCCCATCCCGCACCTTCTAGATTGCGAGACGCTTTGGCAACCACATCACTTTTTTGTATCGGACGACCCATTCCGCCCTTTACATCGAAAACCGCATACTCGGAAACTGTCTCGTCACGAGTTGTGATTTGAATGCGGGCTGGAAATTGTTCAGGATATCCGCTGCCTACCCACGGTTGGAAGGTCATCAGTTCGGCAAGCTTTGTGACGTCTTCCCTAGTGGGTCCTGAAAATAAATCCACACCTACATCACCATCGAGAAAAACCGCAGAGAGCACATATGGGAGACTCCAACGGGCATCATGGGATGTACGCGGTTGAATCTTCGAGTTCCACGGCTCTGCGATAATTCCGATAACTTCGGCAGGAACCCAACAATGTAGATTTTCTATCTCGGTTGCATCAAGGCCTGAGTCGATGGCCTGTTGGACTGCCTCAACAAATGGGTGGATGTAGTGACAACTTGGAATTAGTTTGAACGCTGCCTCCGGCAAATACCAGTGTTCTCCCAGATCCATCATTGAATCCAAAAGCCTCTGACCCCCGCTGTGATCTTTGGCGTAGAGGGAATAGAAGCCGAATTCACCACGAAAAACATCCGCTGGTCCCGTTACACCTGCCCTCGCCAAATCAGCTGCCAAAATTCCTGCATGTGCTGCCCAGCCAGGCTGGGCAGATTTCACAGTGTCCCCTTCCGCGAGGAACGCAAACGTTCCGGCAGCTTGGCTTCCCGCTATTCCAATGGCATTTGACATCACATCTGCAGAATACTTTTTTAGCAGGCAGGCGACTGCGGCGGCGGCAAAGGGTCCGCCGGCAGATGTGATTTGAAAGCCATTTGCCTGTATTTTTCCGGGACTAGCCAGTCCAATTCGGATGAGGAATTCCCACCCGATGGCGTAAGCTCGAAAGAGTTCTTCCACAGTTGCCTGCTCGTTTTCGGCGCAGGCCAGGGCAGCGGATGCGAGGACGCTGCTGCCGTGCATTACCGAGGCGACATGAGTGTCGTCAAACTCCAGCGAATGAATCAACGTGCCATTAATGAGCGCGGCCATTGCAGGGTTTGCTGGTTCTTCCCGACCCAGAACCGAACTCTGGCCACAATTGAAAGATTGTTGTAGTTGGGTTACTCCCGAAACTGGACCTTGCATAGCGGCGAGAACGCCGACTGCCAGAGCATCCAGAAAATGCAGCCTTGCCGAATCCATAGTCAGATTAGGAATTTTTTGCATTGCACAGATCAGCGAAGTTGCCACCCCCTGATCAGGACTATGAGAAGCCGTCATGACCGGGTCCACATGGCACTAAGAAAATCTCCAAAGGCGCGTTGAGGATCAACGCGACCTTCGACCAGATCTTGAGCCAAATCCATGAACCTAGGCATGTGAGACTGGACTAGAGACTCAGCTTTTGACATGACTTGATCTGCACTCATGGGCCGATCGGGACCACCGATGGCGCTCGTGCACTCGGCAGAAAATGTTCGCCCATCCCTTAATGTCACACTTACTCGTGCTGGACGATCATGCGGTGGTTCTAAATTCCCCACGAAAATACTCATCCGAACCAATCGTCTTAGTCGATCTACTTCAACGTCTGACACCCACCTGTCTGAAAATGTATCGGCCCGAGTGCTTTTAGTGGCAAGTACCGCGGCAACAGTGTGCGGAACTGAAAACTTGGCCCCAAGGACAGTCGTGGGTGATGGGTCATCAAGGGGCATAGCCAACGGATGAGTTTGGACTTCGATTGCACTAATGTCATGGATCTTAATCTCTGCGAGTGGCCCCGCCACCAACTGCGCGACAGCCTCCACCGCACTGTGTACATATTGACAGCACGCATAAGATTTATGGTATCCGTCGAGGATCGCCCAGCGATCCCACTGGTTTTCTAATTCAGACTCATTAAGTTGATAGCCCAGCACTCCGCTCAAAACATCCACAGGGGAATTCACACTGCCATGGATACCCGCCAGAGCGAGCTCAACCGCATGAAAACCGCTCACGGCGCCCTGAGCCGCCCAAGCATTACGTACCAGCTTGCCCTCCGTTGCATGAGAAAAAGGACCTAAAGCGCCAAGGGTCGATGCAATGCTCGCGGACACCTCGACGACAGATCCTCGAGATTCTCGCACCGTGGCTACTCCTGCAGCCGCACCCATTGCTGCAATGCTTGCATGAGGATGCAGCGCCAAAGGTCGTGGCGCGGGAAACAGTCGGGCGTAGGCAGTTACCACTTCATATCCGCAGACCAAGCCCCGATAAACGTCATTAAGGGGACCGCCCGCAGCCTGCACCTCAGCCATGACAGCGGGAAGTGTGTACAAACCTCCATGACAAGGGACCGGCCGGTAGCCCTCGTCAAGTTCGTGCCAGTTCGCTGCCACCGCATTGACAAACGCAGCCCAAGTGCGTCCACTTTTAGTTCCATTCACGTGCAAGCATTCCGCCCCGGGGCTTACACGAGGACTGCTGGCTGAAAGAACCAGCAATTCAGGTTCATCGATGGCCGCCACCATGGCAGCGAGATCATCGATTAGCACCAGTGCGGCTTTTTTTCGAGTGCTTTCATCGACTGATGCCGCCGGATCTTTTAAAGAGTCCACGCGTTGGTACAAGCCCAACTGCCATGAATCCCAGGGGTTCACGATCACATCACAGTTCTTGACTAGCCGCTAATCCAGCCAAACGACCAAGCCCTAGGGCCGAGAGCAGGCCATTTCCGGAAGAATAACCCCTCCCACCTCGTAACCCGCTTATTCCTGCGGCAACTCCACCGATTGCATAGAGGCCGGGTACCGGATTCGTTTGCCGCGTGATAACCCGACCATCAAGATCAACGGCGAGTCCCCCTTGAGTATGGAACACTCCAGGCGTTACTCGCGACGCGACAAAAGGGGCTTCCAATGGTGCCATCGAAAAATCAGTTCTATTAAACACATCCGGTGAGACTTGCCGCGCTGCAGCGTTGTAATGATCGACTGTCAGGGAAAGTTCCTGGAGCTCGATTGCGAAGTGGTCGCAGAGCTGAGCGAGATCCTGATATTCGCGCGCGCCACCAATCTGCACAAGGTCAGCAAACTCTTCTTCCTTCATCGCAACATCTCTGATTCTCGAGTCGTAAAGTACGAAATACGGTGGCGTTCCCGTGAGAAGATCCGCAACGAAACCTGAATATCCAATAGTTTCATTGCCCATTCGTTTCCCCGTCTGGTCGACAAGAATTGCGCCCTTTTCAACTGTGGTCCAGGAAAGTATGGAACCGTGGGGATAAGCGACAGCCGCGTACCCCTGATACGCATGCTGGTTAGCTAGGTAGCCACCGAGTTCAATACCCCATTCCAGCGCTTCACCGGTTGAGCCATGGGCACCAAAATACTCAATCAATTCGATTTCCGGCAGCCATTTTGCCATGAGGTCAGAACTCGCCGCGAACCCATTTGCAGCTAAAATCACGGCATTCGCCCGAATTACGTATCGTTCGACCCGATCCCCTTCCACCACAACGCCAATGACTTTGTCGCCCTCGATCAAGAGTTCTACTACCGGATTACCCGTCAAGACATCGATTTTTGATTTCTTGCAAGCCCGCATCAGATCATCGGTGAGATCGATCCCCCGACGCGACAGCGGTGCATGCAATCGATTCACCGAGTGGCCGACATGTTTGTAGTCGGTGATGAGAGCGAGCTGCACTCCGTGTTGATCTACCAGCCAGTCAACAAGTTCAGCCGAAGTCTCTGACAACCTATGCGTGAGGCTCTCTGCCTCATGCGGCCCGCTTTGGGCAATCAAGTCCGCAGCCATTCGGGCCGCAGAATCAACTATTCCGGCTTCGATTTGCAATCGAGAACCTGCTGCCGGAATGGATCCCGTTGATAACGCTGAATTCCCACCCGGTCGATCCAATTTTTCTAAGACTATTACCGACCGATCGTTATCAGCGACCGCTAGCGCGGCTGCGAGCCCACCGCCGCCGGCGCCAACTACAACGACGTCGACGTCGACGTCAACGTCAACCTTGTCTTCCGCGGAGGTTATCCCCATATGGCTCACTCTCGCTATCTGACGTTGCAATTCACGTCATCTTTTGACTTATAAAACCCACATCCGACGTGGCTAAACGGGAACCTTTGCCATTAGTCCACCGTCAACGAGCAACGAGGCCCCTGTGATGAAGCTGGAATCCGACGATGCAAAAAACGCCACCGCGCCAGCCACATCCTCTGGTGTACCAAGGCGATTTAATGGAGCCGCAGACCCCGCTCCTCGAGCAGCATCATCAGGACTCGCCTGCCCATCGAAATAACCCTGAAGGTTAGGCGTCAAAATAAATCCGGGGCACACAGCATTTACGCGGATTCCGAATTTGGCGCCATCCAACGCCATAGCCTTGGTCAAGGCCAACACTGCTCCCTTCGATGCCACATAAGCCGCGTCGCCCGGGAATGCGCCAAAAGAAGCTGTCGACGCAATCATAACAATAGAGCCCCCTACACCTTCCATTTCTGGCCAGAGGTGCTTGTTCAAGTAGTAAATACTTTTAACATTTGAATCGAATTGCTGATCCCACTGCGCCTCAGTCAGTTCATGCAATGCACCAAGCACGGTTTCCCCCGCCGAATGGACAACGATGTCTGGCTTTCCATATTTAGTAATGACCTGCGGCATAAGCTCATCGATCGCCTGCCGATTGGTCACATCTAATTCCACAATGTGGCCCCTACCGTCGCATTGATTCGCCGCCTCTGAAAGCCGAGAGGTGTTACGGCCAATTAAAACGACCGTAGCCCCATCTGCAGCTATCCGTTGAGCGGCAGCAAATCCGATCCCCGAACTTGCTCCCGTAATGTACGCGACCTGATTCTCTAAACGCATCTCTCGCCTTTCTTTCTCGAACACTTAATGACCTACGTTTTTCTCGTCTACATGGGCAATGCGGGTTCGCCAGCAGTCCATCCACCATCAACCGGAAGAACAACTCCGGTTACTGCAGATGCCTTGGGACTGGCCAAAAATTCCACGGTGTGAGCCATCTCAATTGGCTGAAAAATTCGCCCCAGAGGGACTCTCCGAGAAACAGCTGCGTCAAGCTCAGGAGTCATTTGACCCATGGCCATAGGCGTAGCGGTAAAGCCAGGGCAAATGGCATTCACGCGGATTCCAACGGACGCCCAGTCAATCGCCATTGCTCGCGTCAGAGAAGTGACGGCGCCCTTTGATGCCGAATAGGCCGTCTGTGAGGGCAACGACACCAGCGCTGCTTGACTCGCGATGTTGACGATTGCAGGGCTATCGGATTTGCAGAGAAGCGAATAAAGCGCTTTGGATGTGTGAACCACACCCATGACGTTGACCGCAAAATTTTTGGTGTAGTCATCGTTTTCCACGTCCTGAGCAGGAAGATTGGGTGTGATCACGCCTGCACAATTTACTAGTACGTCGAGCTTACCGAATTGGCTTTCCACCTTCCCTGCCGCTAAATGAACGGCTTCCCATTGAGAAACATCAACTGGCTCACAGTTATTTAGGCCTGACAAGTCCCAGCCAATCACCGTCGCCCCGGCGGACCGAAAAACATCCGCACATGCTTCGCCAATACCCGAAGCAGCACCAGTAATGACTACTACTCGATCCTTAAATTCACTCATTCACTTGCTCCATTCGCCATCGCTGTCATTGAGTTATTTACTCGTTGCTGCTGGGTAATCAATCAGACCTTTTTCTTCCCCCACGTAAAAAGTATCCTCGTTCCAAGGTGAAAGCGGGATGCCTGATTTCCATCGTGCAACCAAATCAGGATTCGAAATAAAATTTCGTCCTACGCTAATCAGATCTGCCTCATCAGACTCCACAAGGGCATTAAGCTCCGTCAGTTCCGATGGCCCCATGTAACCCGTATTCATAATAAATCCTGTTCCCCAACCTTCGTGCAGTTTCACATGCAGCGGTGTTGAACGTCTCCTGAGAACATGAAGGTACGAGATTCCGATTGGTCGTAATTCTTTGACAAGGTGTAGGTAGGTCTCATCATCATCGAGCTTTTGCATGTCATTGAATTGACCCCCCGGTGAAAGCCTTAATCCAATTTTTTCGGGCCCAATTCTGCACGCCATTTCAGTAACAAGATCTACGACGAACTTTGCCCGCCCGGCTGCGGAACCACCGTATTCGTCAGTCCGAAGATTTGTCCCATACGAGAGAAACTGATGCAGCAGGTATCCATTTGCGCCATGAACTTCTACTCCGTCAAGCCCTGCCGCGACTGCCCTCTGGGCGGCCGATGCAAAGTCATCAATTATTTCCTGAATTTGCTTTCTCGACGCTGCTACAGGAACTTCTGCTGGTACATCATTACCCTCAGCATCGCTAACATTCATTTGTGCAGGAATGGCGCTTGGAGCAAGCAAGGACCACTCTTTTGGAAAAAAAGAAGTGTGGCCGATTCGCCCCGTGTGCATGAGTTGGCAGTACATAAGCCCACCATCTTCGTGCACGCGGTCAGCAATCCTTGACCACACAGACTGCTGATCGTTGGTGTGCATTCCGGGCGTACCCTTGTAGCCCTTTCCTCCTGCACTCGGTTGCGTGGCCTCACTAATAATGAGGCCTGCACCCGCACGCTGCCGATAATACTCCGCGGCGTAGTCAGGTAAAACTCCACTTGCATCGGCGCGGTTGCGAGTCATTGGCGCCATCACAACGCGGTTCTTAAGTGTCTTGCCTCCCAATGTGTACTCTTCAAAAATTTTCATTCAGTGCAACTTTCTAGATGTAATTCTCACCATAATCAATCACGGAAACATTAGCGACAAAGTATTAGAAAGCGAGGCCTCGAGATGGCTTCTCATCGCGATTCTTGCACCCCGGATGTCCCGCTCAGAGAGACAACGGATTAATTCGTCATGCTCGTCGATAGCCTGTCGAGCTCGGACAGATGCAGCCCCAGACCGAGACCGGACCAAGCGCAACTCGAGATTGACTTGGCCCAACATAGTAATGAGACGTTGATTTCCCGAAGCTTTGACAATTAGTCCGTGCATGTCAATTATTTCTGGGAAGGCGTGATCATCTTCATTTGCTACAGCGGAAATAGTCTCCTTCTGCATATCCAGTATTTCAGCAATTTGCGGTTTCGTCGCTGACCGAGCTACCAATTCGGCTGCTTCAACTTCAAGAGCTATCCGAACCGTGAAAAGCTCAATGAGCTCTTCACGGTTCAGGCTTTTGACAAATGCCCCTCGGTGAACCTCGATTACCACAAGACCATCGCGCGAAAGTCTTTGCAAAGCCTCCCGGACAGGCCCCCTGCTTACATCAAAAGCGGCAGCAATTTCCACCTCGTTAAGCCGGCTTCCCGCGACGTACTCGCCCCTCACGATCTGCCGTCGTAGTTGCTCTTCTACCCGATGGGCCAAAGTCGTGCTTCGATCAATTTTCACGTCACTCATGATTGAATCAGGTATCCAGGTTTACACACACGGTTTTAACTTGGGTGTAATCGTTGAACACCTCATGCCCCATCTCTCTTCCCCAACCAGATTCCTTATAACCACCGAATGGCATCGCTGGATCGAAAACCTGATAGCAATTGACCCATACGCTGCCTGCTTGAAATTGCGCTGCGACTTTATGAGCCGTGGATATATTTTTGGTCCAGATACCGCCCGCCAGACCATAAGCCGACCTGTTTGCAGCTCTCACCACTTCTTCTGTGTCTGTGAATTTTAGGGCGACTACTACCGGCCCAAAGATTTCCTCTTGGACTATTTTCTGATCTTCTCGCGCGTCAGCAAAGACGGTGGGAGCCACGTAGTAGCCCTGCGTGTCAATTTGAGTCCCACCAGTCACTGTTCGCGCACCCTCACTAACTCCACTTTGAAGATATCCTGTAACTCGGTCCAAATGTTGTGCTGAGGCAAGCGGGCCAATTTCGCTTGTTGGATCGAATCCATCACCCACCTTTATGTTTTTCGCGACTTCAGCGATACCTGCCACTACTTCGTCGTATACATTTTCGTGCACATAAAGCCGGGACCCAGCTGCGCAAGCTTGTCCAGCGTTGAAGAAGATTCCATTTGCAGAGCCGCCAATCGCTGCTTCAATGTCTGCATCTGGAAAAATGATATTTGCGCTTTTTCCACCGAGTTCCAAAGAGAGCCGCTTCAGGTTTCCTTTAGATGCATCGACTATTCGCCGGCCTGTTGTGGTGGATCCCGTGAACGAAATTTTATCAATACCCATGTGTTCGGTCATGGTTTGGCCTGTTCTACCGCCGAACCCGGGAATCACATTGAGCACGCCTGGCGGAATCCCAGCCTCCAGAGCTAACTCACCTAACATGAGTGCCGTTAATGGAGTTTGCTCGGCTGGCTTGAGGATCACCGTGTTTCCCGCCGCGAGGGCAGGGGCAACCTTCCATGCCGCAATGACGAGCGGAAAATTCCAAGGGACAATACAACCAACGACTCCGATTGGTTCGCGTCTGGTGTATACGTGGAAGTCACCTCCCGCCGAGATTGGGATGGTATTTCCTTCTATCTTCGTGGCCCAACCTGACATGTAATGAAACATGCGAGCTGCAGATGGGACGGAGCCGTGGCGGGCAATTGAAAAAGGCTGTCCCTGATCTAGCGTCTCGACCCGGCCAATCTCATCGGCATTCTCTAAGAGTAAGTCACCCAATCGCCACAATGCAGCCGATCGATCCAAAGGAGTCATGTTGCGCCACGGCCCTTCTTCAAATGCCTTCCGTGAAGACTCGACAGCTCTATTCACGTCCTCCGGGCCAGCCTCTGAAACACGGGTGAATACCTGGCCCGTTGATGGATTGTAGACGTCAAATTCCGCCCCATCGGCAGCATCAACCCATTCCCCATGAATAAGCAAGCGTGTTCGGTCAATGGCTTTAGTTGGATCTGGTGTGTGGTTTGCCGTTGTTGTCATCTTTTTTTCTCCTTTGGGTAATATGTGGAAAAATCAGTGCTCATGGATCAAGACGCCACGAATGTTCTTGCCCGAGTGCATATCGGCGTAGGCCTCATTGACTTGTTCAATCGTATAAGTGTTGGTAATCAACTCGTCCAGTTTGATCCGGCCCTCCTTGTACATCTGGAGAAGTCGAGGGATATCGACGGTGGGATTGCACAGCCCGTAGAGCACTCCTTGGATTCGTTTTGAGAAGTTGGTAAAGTCCTGCGGACTTATAGCTATCGACTTCTCATACGAACCCACCGCTGCCAGCACACATGTGCCTGCTTTCCCTGTTACTTCAAACGCCTCTCCGAGGAGATCACCGTCTACACGGCCCACTGTGACGATTGCGACATCCACGCCTTGCCCATTAGTCAATTCTCCGATTCGGTTTTTTGCTTCTTCGATACTGGGGAAAACCTCAGTAGCACCAAATTCAAGTGCCATCTTCCGCTTGAACTCCACCGGTTCGGCGACCAAAATGTGATCCGCACCAGCGTGTTTAGCGCCTTGAACCGCATTCATTCCGACGCCACCTACTCCCATGACGAGTACGACATCTCCAGCTCGGACCGGTCCACCGTTCACAGCGGCCCCGTAACCGGTAGCAACACCACAGGAGACAAGACAGGCCACGTCAAAGCCGATATCTTTAGGCAACTTGACTGTTTGTGATTCATGGCACACCAAATGATTAGCGAATGTTCCCAAACGAGTCACTCCGCCAATTCCTTTTCCCGAGTCGGCCAGATGGAATCGTGCGCTTCCATCCATCGCCATGCCGTGCTCCATTCCAGCACCGTTATTGCAAATATATGACATGCCTCGTGCGCAGTATCGGCAAGTTCCACACGCGGGAATGAACAGCGTTGATACGTGGTCCCCAACCTCAACGCGACTCACTTTAGATCCAACTTTGACTACGACCCCCGCCCCTTCATGGCCGCCTACCATGGGAAGCGTTACGGGGATGTCGCCAGTGACAAAGTGATCGTCTGAGTGGCACAGCCCGCTGGCCATTACTTTAATAAGCACTTCAAAATCCTGTGGTTCGTCTAACTCGAGATCCTCCACCTTCCATTCCCCACCGATTTCATGGATTACCGCACCTCTTACCTTCATTAGACTTCTCCTCTCGTCATTAGCCATAAATTTTTACACCCGTGAGATTAAACTGCCTCGAGTGCTATCCGTTTACGTTCACTTCGCGCAGCTACAATTTTGGACAGAACCACCGCAATCACCAGCGCGCCACCATAAAAGAGGTACTGCACGTATTGGGGGAAACCCATAAGTTGCAGTCCGGTGATTCCAGTCACGAGGAAGTAGACAGCAATAAACGTTCCCCAGGGATTAAATCGGCCAATCCGAATAGTCGTTGAACCTAGGAATGCCGCAGCGAATGCCGGTAATAAAAAACCTGCACCAGAAGTCGTGTCAGCGCTGCCTGTGGTTCCTACATAGACCACACCCGCGAGTGAAGCAACGGTGGCTGAAAGTGTGAGCCCTAGGAGCCGAGACCGACTTACCGGTACTCCATTAAGTCTCGCTACATCCTTGTTTTGTCCGATGAAAAGTAAACGCTGACCGAAGGCCGTGTACTCGAACATGTACCACACCACAAGACACAACAACATCGCATAGTAAAAATCGACTGGGATCCCAAAAAAAGGCTTCGCCAAAACAGCTTCTGACAATGCGGGATCCACCCCAGTGATTGTTCGGGTATTGGAAATCATGTACGAGATCCCTACGATTACGGTTCCCATACCCAAGGTCACGATAAATGGATTTATGTCAAACTTCGTCACGATAAAACCGTTAAAAAGCCCTACGAGAATCCCTGCGAAAACAGCGACAACCGCTGCAGCCCACACTGGCCACCCGTAATTTACATTTAAAGCCGCAACCGTTACAGCGGACATCGCTAAAACAGATCCAATTGACAAATCGTAGTCTCCAGCACGCAGTGGGATAATCAAACCCAGTGCCAAAATAAGGAGCACCGCCTGAGAGCCGAGCATGTTCGAAAGGTTGGCCAGTGTTGGGAAGGTGTCGGGAATCACAAGCGCGAAGAACACTATGAGCACGGCCCAGACACCAATGAGGGCAAACCGCTCTGGCTCTTTTGCTTTCTTCACCAACTTACTTGACTGCACGGGATCCCCGGATTGATTATTTGGTGTTTTATCGATGATGCTCACGTGGCTCCCTTGGAGTAGACAGATGCGGCTAATGAGTCTTTGGTTATCTCGCTGCCAACGAGCTCCCCATTGAGCCGGCCGTTGCTCAAAATGATGACCCGATCAGCCATTTCAACTAACTGTTCATAATCAGAAGTGGCGCATAAAACTGCCATGCCATTTGACACTGTTGCTCTTACCAACTTAAAAATTTCACGACGAGCCCCAATATCGACGCCTTGCGTCGGCTCGTTTAACAGCATAACCTCGGGCTTGGTTTCGAGCCACTTACCAATAAGTGCCTTTTGTTGATTCCCACCGCTGAGGTTACCGAATGTGAGCTCCACGTTCGGTGGGACCACATTGAGACGCTGACATATCGCCTGCGCCTGCACTCTTAGTTTTTGCCAGCCAATCTTCCAACCCCGCCCATGGTCGCTCACAAAGGGCAAGGATAGATTCTCAACCATCGTTAAGCCTTGTGCCGCGCCATCGGCCTTGCGGTCTGCTGGAATAAGGACTACCTGTCTACTCATCAGCTTCGCCGGGCTCGCATGCCGCATCTCCTCTTCGGCGACCGTCACCGAACCAGCCCTTAACGGTCGCGCCCCAAACAACAATTCAGGAAGTTCTTCAAATCCGGAACCAGCCAGGCCGGTAACTCCAAGGACTTCGCCCGCGCGAAGCTCGAAACTAAGGTCTCGAACTCTTTCTCCCGAGATGTTATCCGCGCTCAGCAAAGTTTTCACGTCGCTCGCATTCACAAAAGTAGACCTAGCAGTTTGAACCTCGCGCAAGCCGAGGATCATTTCAACCACGTCAGCCCTTGTGCTTTGGTTCGTGTTTCGACTACCAATGAGCTGGCCGTCTCTTAGGACGGTCACTCGGTCGGTGGATGCCAGGACCTCGTCAAGGTCATGTGAGACTAGGAGCACAGAGTCTCCACGCTCTTTCAATTTTTGAAGCAAAGTTAATAGTAAATCTACTTGCTCGCTGGGAAGAAAAACTGTTGGTTCATCAAGAACGAGGAGCTTCGATCCACTAAATTCTTGGCCCTCTGACTCCTGATCCCCTACCGCGCGCACCACCGCGACCATGGCCCGTTGCACCGGGGACAAGGTATCAACCATCGCGCTAGGGTCCACGTCGACGTCAAACCGATTCAACAACTCAGTTGCCCTGTTTCGCTCAGAAGCCCAATTAATGCGTTTGAACAATGAATTTGCCCCGTAGAAGTCAAGAGCGAGATGCTCTAGCACTGTTGAATCAGGGACTAATCCCAAATCTTGGTGCACGAATGCCACCCCTTGTTGTCTGAGTCCACGCGGTCCCAGCGGTAAAGCAATTTCACGGCCATTAACGTGAATACGACCTCCATCGGCTTGATAAAAGCCAGCCAAGATTTTTATTAGTGTTGATTTTCCGCACCCGTTTGCACCCAGGAGGCCATGAACTTCACCCGGGTTAATTTGCAGATTGACTCCCTGAAGTGCACGCACGCCATTGAAAGACTTGGACAGCGCCTGCACGTCAAGGACAGGAACTAGGGTGGAGGCGCTTGACGCGCCCCCACCTTCGTTACCTATTGATTCTAAGTTCACCCAAGACCCCAAAGAGTCCGGTAAGCAGCCGGGTATTCGTCACCGAATCCCTTGCCACTCTCGGACGGGGTACCTGTCTCGGCAACATTGCTTGCGTCAATCAGGCGCAGCGGGTTTGCTGAACCTGGAGTAGCCGGGGCACCAAGCATGGCGCGGAACGTTGTATCGAGGTTAACGTATGCGACCCAGTCAGGATTCTCTGCTGCATCGGCACGCATGATGCCACCGGGAATCAAGTCCATAACGGCTGGAGTACCGTTGAACGAGTAAACCCCAATGTTGCGGTCTGCAGCTGCCTGCTCAATTCCTGGAATTGCGAACAACGCCATTGAATCATAAATGGGGATAACCGCATTGATTTCTGGGTTTGCTAGCAAAGCCGACTGAACCGCTGGCTGAATCTCTGTTGACCAATTTGGCACCTCTGAGTTCAGAAGCGTCACAACTTCTGAGCCTTCGGGTGCTTCGCTTGCCAGTGTGTCCTTGATGCTAGTTACCATTCCGGCAGACGGGCCAGTTCCTGAGGCTTCAAGCACCAGGGCCTTCACTGGCTCTCCAGCAAGATCCATGACGGAGTAAAGAGATGCAAGACGTGCACCTTCGTTGAAGGGGGCAAACGCTTCATATGGAATGCCTTCAAGAAGAGGCTCACCTAGGTCAGAAAGGTGAAGAGGAATTACCGGAATGCCCGCGTCATTAGCGTCTTTAATCTGTGGAGCAAGCGTCTCTGGCAATGGCCCGTTGAGAACGATCGCCGATGCACCCTTTGCGATCGCCTGAGCGAATCCCTGCTGGAATGACACTGGGGTACCGTCAGATGGGAACGTAACGAAATTGATTCCAGCTTCTTCAGCTATCGCCGCCATGGCAACTTCGCCGACCTGGTAGAACTCCAGCTTACTGTCGATTGGAATGCTGTAGATCGTTTCTCCCTTGAGAGTGGAGATATCGATTGGCTCCCCTAAATCCGAGGTGCTCGGAATCAATTTGGCAGCATCAATAACTGCCGTCGCCGCCGCCACAATTGCATCCGCCTTATCGGCATTCACTTCAGCGGCATCTTCTGTCGCCTCTTCTGTCGCCTCTTCTGTCGCCTCTTCTGTCGCAGCGGCGGTAGCAGCGCCGCTGTCAGTATCCTCACTGTCGCTTCCGCAACCAGCGAGGAGCAATACCGCACTGAGTATCGGTGCGGCAATCAACAATTTGCTCTTGCGCATGTCATCTCCATCTTTTCATTGTGAGCGATTTGCCCGGTTTATATTTTGATTGTGTATCATCTCGACACGAGATCTGGAGTTTCTTGTAGATCTTGATAGATTCGAGATATTGAGCGAAGTTGAAATATGTTGATCATGTCGTCTGAGTAGCCCGCACATGAATCCGTCGCGACGTGAATGTTGTCTTCAAATCGAATTTCCTCCGCCACCTGCTGAAGCTCGTGTCCGCGATCCATGCGCTCGGCTACTTGGGTGACTACTTGCCGACCAAGTTCCCGATAGCGTTGGACACCAGCACGATCCGTTACCTCACCGTGTCCCGGGACGACGTACACATAGTCGTAGCAGTCCACGGCATCCAAGGCGTCAAACCAGTCAACAATCTTGGAATCCTGAAATGAAGGCAAACCGGCTTCGCACACTACGTCACCGGAGAAAATTACCTTGTCTTCCGCAAAGTAGGTGATAACACTGTTGCGCGTGTGGCCTGGTCGATGCGTCAACTCAACAGACGCATCACCTAAGTGAATATCCATCTTGGAATCGAAAACGATGTTGGGTGCCCGAACCTGATACTCATTTTCAAAAATACTCACAGACATTGGGTCAATCCGTTTCATGAGATCTACTAGGTACTCGCGTGAGGGAGCCTCTGAACTTAAGAGTCGTTCACGTGTATCTGTATGTCCCACAACATCGCCGGGC
The DNA here is from genome assembly GCA_028825115.1 of Candidatus Nanopelagicales bacterium. GTDB lineage: Bacteria > Actinomycetota > Actinomycetes > S36-B12 > S36-B12 > UBA4592. The sequence goes on from JAPKAV010000010.1 coordinate 15,391, forward strand.
ATGACATAGTTGCCAATTGTGTGATCTGGGTGATGGTCACTGTTGACCACAAATCTAATCTCCCCAAACTGTTCGGCGTATTTGCGCCATTTCTTGGCGTCACTGAGGCAATGAGGTGAGTCAATTAGAACGAGTCCTTCACTGCCCACAACAATCGAGTTGTTGCTGCCAAAGTACTCAGTTTCTACAATTACCTTCGGCGTGATTCTTTGTGGTGACATCTTTACTCCCGCTCCGGAGCTATAAATGATTCTCCCAAGAAGCCGAGAAGGTTTTCGATCCGTAGCGGAGTGAAGACCTCAATAAAGACCGCCTCACCGGTGATACTTTCACCTGAATGCAGAACTCCACGCGGGACAACCGCGACATCGCCCTCCCTCAGTGTGGATGTTTCCCCGCCAATCGTGAAAGAGATTTCTCCTTCAGTCACGATGACGCATTGTTCGGCATCGTCGTGAACGTGCGGAGGCAGCGTGGTCGGGTGTTCCCAACGGATCCGGTTGATGCCCATTTCTTTTCCGGCAAGCGCTGTTCTAAAATTATTTGGTAAATTTTCCGTCTCGGGGACCTGGCTCCAGTTAATGACGTACATTAAGAACTGCCTCCCTTTGTAAGTTGTCGAAGTTCTTCCACAGACTCGGCCGTTGTCATGACGTCCGCATATTTTTGCCCCATGTCAAACAAGTTGACCTTGTGCACCGTTTCGCTTCGATCGTAGACAGCGTCAAAAGGAACCACCACTTTGTAGTTATAAGCGAAGGCGTCTACAACGGTGGACCGCACGCATCCACTCGTACTGCACCCAGTAATTACTAAAGTGTCCACCCCAAGATCAATGAGATAACTGGCAAGTGGCGTACCAAAAAAGGCGCTCGGATGTTTCTTCGGCAGCATGACGTCGTGACTTTGAGGCTGCAACTCTGGCGGCATGCGGTATCCCTGTTCCGGAATATTCAAAATCGACGGCACTTTTGCACCTAACGTTCCCACATCGTAAGACTGTTTTGGTGCAACGTGCGGATACAGAACTGGTAAGTCGGACTCCCGAAAAAAGTCTAGCAAAACCTTTATGTGCTCAACCGCCTTCCAACCCTCTTCGCCCACGGCAGTTGTGTAATCTTCCAAAGCCTGATCGAAAGGCTTAGACGAGTTTCCAAGCGTCCGATACTGCACATCAATTATCAGTAAGGCAGGGCGATTACCCAATCCCGATGACCGGCCGAATCCCGCTCGTTCGTATCGGGATTCGTCCTCCTGCGAAATCACCCCTGCCCACGGCGAAGTCATTTGACCATCTCAAGAGCCGCTTCACCGCTATGTCGCCGGGCAATGAACTCGCCCTTGACGCCGCCAAAGCCGGTGTCAACATCAAACACCTTTGATCCTCGTAGGTACGTGCTACGAACACGTCCTTTCATTTCCCAACCTTCCCAGGGTGAGTATTGCGCTGCTGAAAATTGTTCTTCGCCATGGACTTCATGCCTCTCGTCAAGATTCACGATGGCAAAATCTGCGTCCGACCCAATTCTAATTACGCCCTTTTTCGGGTACATTCCAAACAGCTTGGCTGGTCGCTCGCTGACGACTTCAGCTATTCTCTCAAGGGAAAGGCCGTACTGGTGGTGTCCGACAGAAATCATGGTCGGCAGCAAGTTTTCTAAACCCGGAAAACCGGCAGATGCCGTCCAGATATCTTTCTCCTTAAATGAGCGGTGCCGTGGCACATGATCGGACCCAATTGTGTCGACAAATCCGTCTGCTACTGCTTTCCACAACGCTTCACGGTCCCTTTCTGCACGCAGTGGCGGGTTGACCTTCCCGTATGTTCCACATGGTGAATTGACATCCAATGTCAAGTAATGAGGGCATGATTCCACAAATATGTTGTCATAACTACTTTTACCTTGCCGCAACACATCTAGCGCCAGAGCGCTAGTCGTATGCACCGCGTAAACACTTGCCCCGGTGACTCTGGCCAAAAAACCGAGTCGGTTCAGCGCATCAGCCTCGACATAGTCCGGTCTATTAAGATTCCACGAATCCAGAGGCGTATTTCCTTCGATGACTCCCGCTTCGCGTAAACGCCATACAAGTTCGATATTTTCAGCGTGAGGATCCAGCATTCCACCTGCATCCTCACACGACGTTAAGAGATCGAACAAAAAACCGTCGTCATTGCCTGGTAGACCCAGGTACGCACCCTCGTCCCCACGAAAATTCATAAAAAACTTGTATGAACTGACGCCCAGATCTTTTGCGTAATTGGGAATTGCTTCCTGTTGCTCGCGCGACACAACGCAAAAATGAAACCCGAAATCAACTAGAGAGTCCGCCGCCATGGCGTCTCGCGCTACCGGAAATATGTCGTGGTAGGGCTTGGGCGTCATTAAATACGCCAGCAAGCTGGTTACTCCTCCGGCCGCAGCAGATTTCGTCTCAGGCGCGACGTCTTCAGGGCCTTGGGGATACGTGATGTTCGGACCCAAGTGTACGTGAGCATCTACAACCCCCGGGAAAACGTGCAGACCTGACGCGTCAACATCCTTTGCGCTTTCAGCCGCCGCACCTCTGGGAACGAGGTCGGCCACGAGGCCATTCTTTACTAAGATATCCATGTCGGAGACGCCAGTCGGCAAGACAGCTTTTGCATTGGAAATTCGAAGGTCAAATTTTGTCATAACGACTCCTCTGTCGAGTATTTAGATTCGAGTTCGTCAAAATACGACTTACCGACAGCGTTCTGCCGATCCTCCCAGCCCGACAGCGCATGCAGAACGCCGTTCGTGCTTCCAGTTTTCTTCAGCTCTGCCATGGTTTCGGTGACCGCTTTTTGAGCGGAACGAAGTGCTGCATTTGCAAATAAGGCAATCGAGAACCCTAACGCTGAGAGCTCTTCGACCGTTTTTAGCGGAGTCTTTCCACCCTCCACCATGTTAGCCACTAGCGGGAGATCCGAACTCTTCCCGATGATGCGCATTTCCTCAATGCTCTCTGGCGCTTCCACAAATATTATGTCCGCGCCTGCTTCTTTAAAGGCAGCCGCTCTTTCTAATGCTACGTCCAACGAAAAAACGGCTCGCGAATCCGTGCGCGCTATTATTTGTAGCTCGTTGGAATCTCGCGCGTCTACCGCGGCATGAATTTTTTGTACCATTTCATTTAGCGAAATGACATCTTTCCCGGAAAAATGACCACATTTTTTTGGAAACACTTGGTCTTCGATCTGAATAGCACTCGCCCCGGCGCGTTCAAGCATCCGGATGGTTCGCCTCATATTAATCGCATTTCCGAAACCGGTGTCAGCGTCGACGACCAATGGAATGGACACCACATCAGACACGCGGGCCACGTGATCTCGCAATTCGCTCACTGTCACCAAACCGATATCGGGGACACCCAAACCTGAGTTGGCGAATCCGGCTCCAGTCAAGTACACCGCTTCGAAACCTTGGCTCTCAATAATGCGAGCACTCAGAGCGTCGTAAGCACCAGGAAGAACGAGGCATTGATCCTTCTGCCGTGCCTGATTGAGCACTAACGCGAAGTTACTCACGGAACCCCTTCTGTCGCCCGGATCTGTCTCTAACACGTTATGTTTAGTTAGCTAGCGAGACTTACAGTTCCGCTCATGAACACAAAGTGCTGGTCGGAAGTCGTTACTGCTGAAAGCAATTTTCCGGTGTTAAAATCTTGCACATGAACCACCGTTAAAAGATCAGTTTCCTGCCAAGTCACCATCCAAATGCCATCCGTTACTTCATGGGCTTGGAATGGAAGCGTTTCAACTTTGCCCGCCAGCGAGCCTTTGGTGACCGAAAACGTGAGCGTCTGGTCGGCACTGGAGAAGCTAATGTCGGCCGTTAACGCGCCGAAAGGTCCGTCTGGATCAAAATCGATAACGATTGCCCCGTCAAGAGCTGGGTAGCTAGCTGCCATGGTTTTCTCCTAATTGTGGCTTGAATGCCCCACAAGTTTGTACGGTGTGCTATAAACTGTCAACAGTTATCCGTTAACTTTACCAAATCGTGACATGTTGACACCTAATGCCAGAAGGTTTAGGTTTCAGCGACACAAAACGAGATGCAAGGCTAATACTCAGGCCCTACAAGTAATACCCGACAAAAATGTGAGGAAAAGATGAAAACCAAAGCTGCAGTTATGTGGAAAGAGACCGGTCCATTTGAGATTAGTGACTTGACTGTGGACCCCCCAGGTCCGGAGGAAGTACTCGTGCGTTTCGATTACGCGGGCCTTTGCCACACGGACGAACACATGCGCAACGGCGACATCGGGTTCAATCCGCCAATGGTGGGTGGACACGAAGGTTCAGGAGTCGTAGAAGAAGTCGGCCCGGGGGTCACCCACATTCAGCCCGGCGACCATTTTGTCACGTCCTGGATGCCCTACTGCGGGCGATGCCGGTTCTGTCTCACCGGTCAAACAAATCTGTGCGACAACGGCCAGTACCTCATGTCAGGCACGATGCTAGATGGCACCCAACGACTCCACGGTCGGGGTCAGAAATTGGGTTCAGTAGACCTCCTGGGTACCTTTTCACAACGAAATGTCATTCCAGCCTCGTGTGTGGTCGTCATCGAGAAGCACGTACCCCTCGACACTATTGCTATTGCTGCCTGCGGTGTCCCCACTGGATTCGGCTCTGCGGTCACCGCAGCGGACACTCGTCCCGGAGATATCACCGTGGTGTACGGGATTGGCGGAATTGGGATCAATGCCGTTCAAGGTGCAGCCTTTGCCGGTGCCAAATTGGTCATCGCTGTGGACCCAGTTGAGTTCAAGCGGACGACTGCTCTCACTCTTGGTGCGACCCACGCGTTCGCTTCCGCAGAAGAGGCGCACGAGTTTGTGTGGAGCGAGAGCCGCGGAGTCGGTGCAGACGCCGCGATTATTACCGTTGGACTCGTAGACAAGAAAGTTGTGTCTGACGCTTTCTCCATGATTCGTAAAGGTGGAGTGGTGGTTGTCACTGCCGTGGCCAATCCCGAACTGATGATCGAAATCCCTAGCTTCGAATTGACGCTCTATCAAAAGCGTTTGATTGGAAGCCTCTTTGGTTCAGGGAACCCCCACAACGATATTCGTAAAATCGTTGATCTTTACATGCGCGGCAAGATTAAACTTGACGAGCTAATCACCCGTCGATATCCATTAGAGGAAGTAAATCAAGGCTACGACGACATGCTTGCAGGATTAAATATTCGCGGTTTGCTCGAAATTTCACACTAATGTGAGCACTGCACAAAAAATATTGCCCAGCGCTTCGATCTGCACGTGAGAATTTAGACCAAACTCGTCACCGCGAAGGGCTCGTCCATTTACGTGGAACCTGAGATCCTTGCGGCAGCTGGGCCCTTTCCACCGTTGTAGTTAAGCAAGTCACCTGACACTAAGAGAAAAGGAGAACACAATGCGAGCAGTAATGTTTCACGAATATGGCGAGCCAAATGTGTTGCAAGTAGGCACAGCAGACAATCCCATTGCAGGCCCAAATGAAGTCGTCGTTGAACTTGGTGCCATAGGCGTTAACCATGTCGAACTCGACGTTCGCGACGGCAGTTCACGTTTCGATATTGATCTGCCCCATATACCGGGAATGGAAGGTGCAGGCACCGTCATTGAGGTTGGATCCCACGTCACCACCCTCGAAATCGGGCAAAGAGTTGCCATGACTTACCTTCGCACATGCGATGCGTGCGTTGAATGCATGAGTGGCAATGAAATATTCTGTCCAACTCGAACCCTTCTCGGTTGGCAAATCCAAGGAACATACGCAGAAAGAATCGCCGTCCCTGCAAGCATGTGCCTGCCCATTGCGGACTCTCTAAGTTTTCAATCGGCTGCGGCAAGCATTGTCACTCTCGGGTCAGCGTGGCACGCTCTGACATCTAGAGCTCAAGTAAAAGTCGGGGAAACGGTTCTCATCCATTCCATCGGTAGCGGAGTAGGAACTGCCGGGCTACAGATTTGCAAAAAGGCTGGGGCGCGAGTGATTGGAACGGTCGGTTCAGATGCCAAGATCCAACAAGCCCTCGATGCCGGGGCAGACCACGTCTTCAATCATCAAAGCCACGACTTTGTTGAAGAAGTAATGGCCTACACTCAAGGCCGAGGCGTCGACGTGGTGCTAGACATGGTCGGCGGGGAGGCCTTTGCTCGATCAATGTTTGCAATGCGCCCCAGTGGTCGGCTCGTTACCGTTGGCGCACATGGTGGCGAAGTTGTGGAACTCGACGTGATCTCATTTTTCCGCAACCATGTAACGTACATGGGGAGTCATTCAATGAGTCGTCTCGAGCTGGGCAAGGTGCTGGATTTATTGGCTGATGGCACTTTTGTACCAGAAATTCATGGGGTCTACCCACTTGAGGAAGCATCCGAAGCCCACCGTTTGCTCACAAATCGGGAAAACTTTGGAAAAGTTTTACTTGATCCAAGTTTGTGACCGACCTCTCGCACAGATGAGATGACACGATTAGCTATCACTGTCGGGTAACTGACTTCGGGCTGTAAGGGCCGCCACACTTGGGCCCTTACAGCCGAAGTGATCACACCACTGCCATAAGCCAGGTCTTGGGCACACCGCATGAGTGCGTAACGACATGGGTCTAGCCGCTGGTTTTCCAGTCGCCAATCAGCGACTATCGGTGCGAACATAATTAAGGCCCCGCCTCGTCCCATTTTGGACTTTGGCACGCTTGCTAAGATCAGGAGTCCAATCGGCCACCACTCGCGACGCAGCAGGCGGCCCAATTGTTCGATGTCGGCCATGAGCCCGTAGGACGCTATTTGGATGGCCGTGGGGATAGGTCGTGGTAACTGACGAAGCCTGCAGGCTAGGGTCCCACTGGCAATGACCGCAACCGATAAAGCTCCAACTTTTTTGTCAAAAACCATCCCCGCGAGAATCCCAACATTCCAACCAGAAAGACGTGCTGGCGCGAGTGAATCTGGGTGACGAGACTCCAAAAGTGCAGCGGACGTTCCATACTCAAATGTTCGTACAAACCAAGATCGCAATCCAGCGCGACTACGATGATGCACGAAAACTGACGGGTCATAATTCACGCACCAACCTGCCTCTGAAACCCGCCACATAAAATCTACATCTTCGCCCACGCGCATTGATTCCTCAAAGTTGATGCAGTCCATGACCTCGCGTCGGACCACAAGAGCTGCCGACGGAACGTAGGAAAGGCGCCCACCTTTTTTTACATGGTCGGGAAAGCACCCCATATCCAAAGAGGATCGACTCACTTCAAATCGTTGTAGTGCTGAGGAATCCTCGATAATGGTCTTGATTCGCGGTGCTACAACTCCGACGGTCGGATCCGTAAAATAATGGAGAAGCTGCTCAACCCACATCGCTGTTGGCATGCAGTCAGAGTCGAGGAAAGCAATAAAAGGCTTTGAGGCAATGTGTGCACCCGCATTGCGTGCCGCTCCTGGACCCTGGTTCGACGGGAGCCTTACCAAACGTGCTCCGAATGAAGTTGCAACCTCAGCAATCTCAGCAGCATTTTCTGACCCATCATCCACAACAATTATTTCAGCGACCCCGCCATCATGGATTCTCACCAAATTTAATAACTCGGCCAGTTGCTTTGCGCGTTCAAAAACCGGAATTACTACGCAGTAATCAGCGCTCCTCGGGCTCGATTTATCAATTTTTTCGCTCGCCGTCGCGACCCCGGGATAAACGAAGCCGCGAGCCATTAGTTCCCTTGCGGCTTTGGACTCCCAATCACTAGCCACACTGGCCCCGAGTCTGCCTGCAGCATGGATCTTTCGGGCGAAAACCGCCGACCGATCATCAAGTCGGATCATGCGCCATGGACTCCCGCCCATGAGAATTCGATAGCCCGATCGCACCCTAGTTCGATTATCCCAACTGACAAAAGCACCAATGGGCACACCAGGATTTAAGGACTTTTGATACGTTCGTGAATCTTGCATAGTCTCTTTTTCAATGCTCTAAATGTTGACGTAGATTCGATAGGGAAGAATCGAGGGCGTCGCTTAAAGTCAACTTCTCCGTCGACAGCCAGATATCGTAGGCAGAAAGTGCCAAGCCCAGACTGGCGTGGCCCACAGTGACCGGCATGGCCGCATCGCACGATTCACCAGTTCGCTGCGCGACGAATTCGGCGATCACACCACGCCACCGTTGGTACATCAAAAATGAATGTGCCTGAAGAGATGGTGTTTCAAAAATTAGTCGCATTCGTTGGCGGTGCTGGTCGAGAACATTTTCGTCGAAGCTATTAAAATCAATAACTGCTTCCTGAATTCCCTTCCACAGGGGCACGGTCACCGGAGATAAATTAAGTCGCCCTCGAAAAGTTTCTAGGTTTTGGTCGAACTGTCCCCAAGGTATGTCAAATTTTGAAGGAAAATAGCGATATACCGTTCTTCTTCCGATACCCATATGAAGCGCAATGTCGTCTAGGGTCGTGGTATCAAATCCCCGCATCTCAAACAGCTCAAAAGCCGCTCTTTCGATGGCCGCATGGTTAGTGACCGGCGGTCGCCCTTGCCTAGTCTCCAATGCTCGACTCACAATTACCTAAATGTATCACTTTTGACCAAACTCTTGCTTTTTGGCCTTCAGTGCCAATATCATTCGGAATGCCAGATAACGCCAGCCAAAAAAGGAGTAACTGTGAATCCAGAAACTGAAACCGCAACAGAAGATGAAATCAGCGTTGATGTCCTGATCGAAGATGTATCAATTGACGGCATGTGTGGCGTTTACTAAGTCGCCCAATGGTCGAATTAACCGAAATCCTTCAGTTATCCCCCTCCGTGGCTCTAAGGCCTGAACCCTTTGGCGCTCTCGCTTACCACTTTGGGAATAGGAGACTGACCTTCCTCAAACGCCCAGAATTAGTCCAGGTGGTCAGTTCCCTCAACGGCACTGACCCACTCAAAGACGTGTTGCAAAAATGTCAAATCCCCGAACCCAAATGGGACGTCTTCACCAAGGCAATCGCCTCCCTCATGAAGGCCGACATGATTCACAGCCTCAGCCCCGGTAAAACCAGCCAAAAGGAGCCTCACAATGACTGAAACCCTCACCACGGTCCGACCCACAGGTGGAACGTTAATAGAGCAGTTTGAATTTGGTCTTGACGCGCCAATCTGTCTCACATGGGAGCTGACGTACGCATGCAACCTTTCCTGCAACCATTGCTTGTCCTCTTCGGGGCGGCGTGACCCAAATGAACTCACTACAAAACAGTGCGAAGACATTATTGACGAACTCCAACGTATGCAAGTTTTTTATGTAAACATCGGCGGCGGCGAGCCCACTATTCGACCCGATTTTTGGCACCTACTCGACTACGCTATCGCCCACGAGGTGGGAATCAAATTCTCCACTAATGGCTCCCGAATCACTCCCGAAAAAGCTCGCTTGCTGGCCGCCACAGATTACGTGGATGTTCAAGTGTCGCTCGATGGGGCAACCGCACAGGTAAATGACCCACTTCGCGGCGAGGGTTCATTTGACATGGCATTGAAGGCCCTGACGAACCTCGCTGAGGCTGGTTTCAAGGACGCAAAAATTTCGGTGGTGGTAACCCGGGACAACGTTCACCAGCTTGACGCCTTTAAAACCCTCGCTGACCAGTTCGGAGCAACCCTGCGCCTCACTCGTCTACGGCCTTCCGGTCGAGGCGCCGATATCTGGGATCAACTACACCCGACTGCGGAGCAGCAACGCGAACTGTACGACTGGCTTCTACTAAATGGAGAGGGAGTTCTCACTGGCGACTCTTTCTTCCACCTTGCCGCGTACGGAGAGGCGATGCCTGGCCTTAATTTGTGTGGAGCGGGAAGAGTCGTGTGCCTGATTGACCCAATCGGAGACGTATACGCGTGCCCTTTCGCGATACATGACCGCTTCAAAGCCGGCAACGTTCTGGACGGAAACGGCTTCCAGGAAGTGTGGCAAGAATCCGAGCTGTTTCTAGAACTGCGCTCCCCTCAAACAGGAGGGGCTTGTTCATCCTGCAGTGCCTACGATTCATGCCGTGGAGGATGCATGGCGGCCAAGTTCTTTACCGGTCTTCCACTCGACGGCCCCGATCCAGAGTGTGTAAAGGGGCACAGCGAAGACGCGCTGCTTGATCCAAACCGGGTGATTCCACTTGCAAGCCAAGACCATTCTCGCGCGTCAGCTCGAAAAAATAGCGGTCCCATACCGATCACGATTTCACGTCAGGTGCCTGCCCGCTTCTGCGATGAGGACCCCTTGACCGAATCTGCAGCACTTAACTCTGTCACTACTTAGCGGCCTCGAAAGGTAAATCATGTCGTCACAATGGATGGAAACAGTTGCCGAAGCTCAACGTCGAGCACAGCGCCGGCTCCCCCCTTCGGTCTACAGCGCACTGCTCGCGGGTAATGAAAAAGGGGTGTCATACCGTGACAACACGGATGCTTTCGCTGAACTTGGCCTCGCACCATGCGTGGCCAACCTGTCATCGACCCGTGAATTAAGTACAACTGTTATGGGCCAACAAATCTCCATGCCCGTAATGATCTCACCCACCGGAGTGCAGGCAGTGCACCCGGATGGCGAGCTTGCGATCGGGCGTGCCGCTGCCGCTCGCGGCATCGCAATGGGATTAAGTTCCTTTGGGAGCAAACCGATCGAAGACGTTATCGAGACCAACCCACAGCTTTTTTTCCAGCTGTATTGGATGGATAACCGCGATGGCCTTGAAGCGATCCTTAACAGGGCAAAAGCAGCGGGGGCAAAAGGCTTGATTGTGACTCTTGACTGGTCCTTTTCCTATGGACGTGACTGGGGCAGTCCAGCCATCCCAGAACGAATTGATCTCAAAGCAATGCTGCAGTTTGCGCCGGAAGCCCTCCGTCGTCCCGGCTGGTTTTACGGATTCCTCAAATCAGGAAAAATACCTGATCTCAAGACGCCAAACATCACTCTTCCGGGCGAAGAAACACCCACTTTTTTTGGCGCCTACGGCCGCTGGATGCAAACAACTCCCCCCACGTGGGCTGACCTCGCTTGGCTCGTTGAACAGTGGGATGGGCCAGTTATGCTCAAGGGAATTTCACGGCCTGATGACGCCAGGCGAGCCGTCGATGCCGGTTTCCACACGATCTCTGTCTCAAATCATGGTGGGAACAATTTGGATACAACTCCCGCAGCCATCCGATGGTTGCCCCTCGTCGCTGACGCGGTCTCGGGTCAAATTGAGATAGTCCTTGACGGAGGTATCCGCCGAGGTAGCGACGTTATTAAATCCCTTGCCCTCGGGGCGAGAGCTGTCATGATCGGTAGGGCATACCTCTGGGGACTCGCAGCAAATGGCCAAGCGGGGGTCGAAAACATTCTGGACATCCTTCGCATGGGAGCTGATTCGACTTTGTATGGCATCGGACACTCTTCAGTACATGATTTGAGCCCGGCTGACATCATTATTCCTAAAGATTTCAGTCCCTCTTGGACTCAGTAACCCATGGCCGCTTATTACTTAAACGAGTGTCCGTGGCCGACTCTGCCCCACGAACCACTGCTGTTAATTCCCGTTGGGTCAACCGAACAGCACGGGCCACACCTCCCGTTTAGTGTGGACACCATGATCGCCACCGCAGTCGCAGCTAGGGCGGGTGATCGCCTCGCGGATGTGCATAAATTGAAGGTCGTTGTTGCCCCAGCCGTAGAGTTTGGTGCAAGTGGCGAGCATCAGGATTTCCCCGGAACCTTATCTATAGGGCACGCAGCTTTGCGCTTGGTCCTGATTGAATTGGTGCGAGCAGCGTCAAGTTGGACGAAGAAGATCGTATTTGTAAATGGACACGGCGGTAATGTAGAGACCATGACTGAGGCAACTGCCACTATGCGCAGTGAGGGTCACTCGGTGTCCTGGGTGCCATGTGCCCTTGAAACTGCCACGGATGCTCATGCCGGTTTCGACGAAACTTCCGTTGTCTTGGCACTCGCCCCATGGGTAGTGCGTATGACTGAGGCTTTACCAGGGAACACGCAACCGCTGGCTGAAATTCTGCCACTTCTCCAGAAACAAGGCCTGCGACCAATCACAGAGTCGGGAGTCCTCGGAGACCCTTCCCGAGCAAATTCTAAAATTGGTGAAAGGCTACTCGAGGAACTCGTGACCTCAGTTACGAACAGAGTCCTTCGTGATTGATGATCGTGTAGCCATCGTGACCGGTGCGGCTCGAGGAATCGGTGCAGCAACTGCCCGAGAACTGAGTCAAGCCGGATACCAAGTTGTCGCGGTAGACGCATGTCTCGGGGATGAGTCGCACCAGTTACCTGGAGTGAACTATCCACTCGGGACTGAGGCAGATCTTCGTGAAATCGAGCGTTACGGCAACGGAAAAATTCACTCGATCGTCTGTGATGTCCGCGATGCAGAAGCCCTTGCACTCATCGTTCAAAGTGCAGTCGAACGTTTTGGTCGCCTTGATGTTGCCGTGGCGGCGGCAGCCGTGATTTCTGGCGGCAAACCCATGTGGAATACGCCTAATGAAGAGTTTGCGACATTAATCGACATCGACTTGTTGGGAGTTTGGAATCTTGCGCAAGCGTGTATACCGAGCATGATTTCGAGCTCGGAGCCACAGTCCTGTCGCTTTATCGCAATTGCATCGGCAGCTGGCAGCCATGGGCTTTTACACCTCGCCGGTTACTCGGCAGTAAAGCATGGTGTGATCGGTCTCATTAAAGGCATTGCGGCTGACCTTCAAGGATCGGGGGTGAGTGCCTGCGCCATCTCACCCGGATCCACTCGCACGGCGATGCTAGACGCAAGTGCCCAAATCTACAATTTAGATAGCGCAGAAGAATTCGTAAGCTCCAATTTACTCAATCGACTGTTGGAGCCAAGCGACATTGCCCAGGCCATCAAGTTCTGTTGCTCGCAAGCCGGGTCAGCGCTCAACGGATCCGTCCTTGACCTTTCCGGCGGATTTAGAACCTAGATCGCATTCTCATTACATTCTTTTGCTTTCATCTTTTTCACATCTTCATCGAGCCCGGCCAATTTCTTCCGAGACTTGGCATGAAACCCTTGTTGACGTGCAAAATAACTTCGATTTTGATCCCACAGTTCAATTTACGCGTTACCACTCGATCGAAGGTCCGCAATTCCCAAGATCATGTCCTCTCGATTTGTGCTTGTGAGGGCTCGATGTTCATCCCATGCGAGTGCATCAAATGGGCACACGTCGATGCAGACTCCGCAGTACATGCACAGCGAGTAGTCGATGTCAAAAGAGTCAAGAACATTGACTTTCTTGGGACGTCGCGCACCTTCCTCGGTGACCTCGACGGTGTGCGAGTCAAGGTTGATGCACCAGGCTGGGCATTCGCGCACGCATAACATGCATGAAGTGCACTTGTCTTCAATCAATGCAATAAATGAATGTTTCACGGCGTGAGCCAATTCTCTGGCACACCCGGTGGCCGCTGCCTTCGTCGCGACACATTCCCCACCTTACGCCCGTCTTCTCTGATTTCGGGTTCAGCTCCGCCCGGCCACCGGGTCAGCACCCTCGCCGCGAGAACTGCTGACTTGCGCAGCGGTGGTCTGCCTAATCCTTCGTGTCGCAACAAAGGTCTGGTATCACCGCCCGTAAATGTGATGCCATACATTTCTGCGCACTCTCTCTCGTACCAACTTGAGGCAGGTGCGAGGTCTTCGATGCTAGCCAATTCACTTTTTACTTGGGTAAAGATTATCCGGGAATCAGACAGATCCGGCTTTGCCAGATGGGCAACAACTTCACAGTCCGACTGGCCGTCAATATTCTCGCGGTCCACACCCGTGAGAAAGTCAAAATAGAAAAAACCTGAATCGATCAACTCACTTACCTTGATGCGCCACTGGTCAGGTTCGACCTGCTGCCACGTGAATTCACGATTCATCTAGGCATCCTCGGAGCAGGCCAGGTCTGAAATGGCTTGAATAAATGCATCCGGGCGAGGTGGGCAACCTGCAACATAGGTTGCCACTTCCACAAACTGGTCAATCCCTTTTGAGACCGGAGGCGAGTCCCAATACGGGCCACCACTGGTTGCACAAGCACCAAAAGACATAACTTTCACACCGGGGTGAGCCCGAATCAGTTGCATAACACTAGGAACGAGCGCGTCGGTCACTGTTCCTGCAATCACAATCACACTTGGCGAGGCATCCAGCTCGGTTGACTCAACCAAAACACCACTGCCTAAGGCCGCCTGTAACTCTAATGTGCAGCAGGCCAAAGCCGCGCTGACAATCTCCACACACACACGTGGCTCAGAAGTTAAGGCGTATCGGGGCACGACTAAAAGCCTATCTCTCTTGACTCACGCCTATCTCCGCAGTCTCTGCCCCCGTGCGCTCGCAATAGCGACTTTTTCTGCACACACATGCAGTCACGATACAAAGAGCAGAGGTAGCAATTCGGTTACCTTGCCACCAGAAAACGTGGCTACCCGTTTCCGCTATCCACACTGTCTCCATCGCTATCTTTATCTTCTGGTTCCGGTACAAAGCAAGCTGGGCACATGCCCCAATGATAATGCGCAGGATGAGACCAGTCCTCAGCCCATGCGCATCCGCAGCACCCTCCCGCCAATGCGACCTTATTTGCTCTGTGACTTGCAGGTTCACAAAGCCACCCAATGAATGCTCCAAAAAAAATATCTATTTTCTCAAAAATGCGAGCACCATGCACAAAGCCCTACGAGACAGCTACAAGAAACTCTGCTGGAGAATTAGCCCGTGCGAGTCACCACGTAGTCACACAACGCGATCAACGTCTCTTTTGCTCCAATATCGGGCAGCGGGTCTAGGGTTCGCCGCGCTTCATCGGCCCAACGACAAGCTTCAAGCCGGGCTTCATTCAGGCTCGAATGTTTACGCAGCAGCTCCAGGGCCACTGCGTGTTCTGCAGGATCAGGCAGTGGGCGTGAGAGCAACCCACGCAGTTGAGCATCCTCTGGGTGCGCATGAGTCAGGGCGATCAACCCGGCCAGCGTGGGTATTCCCTCCCGTAAATCCGTGCCCGGGATCTTGCCCGACTGTTCGGATATGGACGTGATATCCACGATGTCATCCGCCAGTTGAAAAGCAACACCAATTTGTTCACCAAAGTTAGTCAGTGTGTCAATCACCTCTTCGTCACAACCGCTGAGCATGGACCCGAATCGACCCGAGGTGGCGATGAGTGAGCCAGTTTTTTCTGACAAGACCGACAGGTGATGCTTAACCGGGTCTTCACCATCCAACGGACCGACGGTTTCCTTGATTTGCCCGGTGCATAGCCGTTCAAATGTTTCAGCCTGAATGCGTACTGCATCGGGTCCAAGGCCGGCCAAAATTTGCGATGCGCGCGCGAAAAGGAAGTCTCCGGTAAGAATCGCAACCGTGTTGTCCCAGCGGGCATTCGCGCTGGTCGCACCCCGCCGCATAGTGGCTTCATCCATGACGTCGTCGTGATACAGGGTCGCTAGATGTGTGAGCTCAACTACCACCGCCGCCGGTATTACTTCTGGTGATTTTGGATCTCCGAATTCGGCTGCCAGTAATACCAACAGTGGGCGAAAGCGCTTGCCCCCGGCAACAACAAGATGACGCGAAGTCTTAGAAACGAAGGGGTACTCACTGCGCGTGGATTCCAAGAGCGCCTTCTCTACCAGCGCGAGCTCAGAACTGATGTGTGCCTCAAAAACCGGATCACTGGCGTGGAAGATCCGGTTCATGTGCTCAGGCTACTACCTGATGAATATTCCGGCATTGCTCAACAGATCCAACATCGGCTGCGGGATTATTCCCAGCACCAAGGTTGCGGTGGCCGTCGCGGCGACCGTGATGGTGGTCAAGATCGAAGGAATGGCCACCGACGCCGTTTTCTCATTAGGCGCGGAGAAGAACATGACCACAATTACCCGTACGTAGAAGAACGCGGCGATAATGCTCGCGATGACCGCGGCAATTACCAGCCAGGCGTCACCCTCAGCAATTGCAGCCGCAAAGACACCGAACTTGATCACGAACCCGCTGGTGAGGGGGATGCCCGCCAGGGACAACATGAAGATCACCATGACCGCGCCCAACACGGGGGACTTCTTGCCAAGTCCAGCCCATTTGGACAGATGCGTCGCCTCACCGGAGGAATCGCGCACCATGGAAATAACTGCCAAGGTGCCGACCGTAACCACACCATAGGCGATGAGATAAAACATTACCGCTGCGATACCGGCAGGGCTTGCCGCGACAACGCCCACCAGAATGAAACCAGATTGCGCTACTGCCGAATACGCGAGCATCCGTTTGACATCACTTTGGGTCAGTGCAATCAATGACCCAACGAGCATGCTGAGGATCGCAACAGTCCACAAGATGACTTCCCAATCCCATTGAATTCCGGAAAAAGCAACATACAGCAAACGCATCATGGCCCCAAAAGCCGCGACCTTGACCGTGGCACCCATGAAAGCGGTAATTGGGGTCGGTGCACCTTGATATACATCCGGAGTCCATTGGTGAAATGGAACAGCGCCCACTTTAAAAAACAATCCAACCAGCAACATGGCCATACCGATCACGATTAAAAGGGTTTCGCTCGTGGTCGATGCCAGTGAATCGTGGATGACAGGTAACGATATTGAGCCAGCAAATCCGTACACCAACCCCGCACCAAAAATAAAAAATGCGGATGAAAATGCTCCTAACACAAAGTATTTGAGTGAGGCTTCTTGCGAAAGTAGTCGGCGTCGGCGAGCCATGCCGACCATGAGGTAGAGCGGCAGTGACATCACCTCAAGTGCCACAAACATGAACAGCAGGTCGTTGGCAACTACAAATACGAGCATGCCAAAGACTGCAAATAGGAACAGTGTCCACACTTCCGTTTGGAAGTAGCCGCGTGCTGAAAACTCGCGTTCGTCAGCCGACCCTGGTAGCGCTGATGCACTCGGCGCGAATGCATCTCCCAGGCTGTCCAAGGAGCGCTCGGCCATGAGGAAGGCGCTCAAAAGCGAGAGGAGTAGAATCGTGCCCATCAGGACAACACCTGGGCCGTCAATCGCAACCGCCCCACCGACCGTAATTGTACGAAGGTCGTGGTTGATCACCAAAACGATAAATGCGCCAATCAAAGAAAAGAACGTCAGCATTAACTGGATTTGCCGACGAAGAAAACGTGGCAGAAAAGTTTCTGCCAGGACCGACAACAGCGCGGCGATTCCGACAATCAGAATCGGCGAAATGGCTACGTAGTCGATCTCCGGAGCGGTAAAGGTATTCACTCCGATCCTCCTTCGCTCGTAACCGATTCACCCAAGATCGGGATGGTGACCTCCGGGTCACTCGCACCCACAGTGGTCATGACTCGGTCAACTGCTGGGTTGATCACATTGAGCAATGGAGCCGGGGAAACTCCGAGCACAATTATTAGCAGGGCAATGGGCGCCAGGGCCGTGATCTCGCGTCCGTTGAGATCCTTCATGCCTTCGCAGTCGGGGTTGAGCGGACCGGTCATGCTCTTTTGATACACCCGCAAGACATATGCCGCGGTAATCACAATGCCCACGGTTGCGACTGCGCCCAGCCACATGTACTGCTGGAAAGCTCCCAGTAAGACGAGGAACTCGCCAATGAAGGACACCATGCCTGGCAGGGCCAAGCTCGAGAGCGCTGCGATCAAAAAGAAGCCGGCGAGAACAGGGGCCACTTTGTTCACGCCACCAAATGACGACAGTTGAGCAGACCCACCCCGACGCGCCATGAGGTAGCCCGCGACAATGAATAATCCTGCGGTGCTCAGGCCGTGAGCCACCATGTAGACCATGGAGCCGGTGTGACCCGCCGAAGTGAAGACGAAAATACCCAAGGCAATAAAGCCAAAGTGGGAGATTGACGAGTAGGCAAAGAGCCGCCTCAGATCGGTTTGCTTCAGGGCGACAAAGGCACCATAGAAAATTCCGATCACAGCGATCGAGATCACAGCCGGGGCGTAGAAAGTGCTCGCCGCCGGGAAGATTTCTAGGCAGTAGCGAATCATGCCGAAAGTTCCTACCTTATCCAGGACTCCAATCAGCAGGACCGAGGTTCCGGGTTGGGCTTGGCCGGCTGCGTCGGGCAACCAAGTATGAAATGGCCACAGTGGCGCCTTGATTGCAAAAGCTAAGAAGAAACCAACGAATAGCAGTTTCTGGACATCCGGATCGATATCAAGACCCACCAAAGTCGTAAAGTCAAATGTTCCCGTACCCGTGATCTGGGCCGAAACGACATAGAGGCCAATCAGGGAGGCCAACATGAACAAGCCACCGACCAGGCTGTAAATCAGGAATTTAACGGCAGCGTAGGAGCGTTGCGGACCACCGTAGCGCCCGATCATGAAGTAGACCGGAATCAGCATTGCTTCAAAGAAAACGTAGAACAAGAAGACGTCGGTTGCGGCAAATACGCCGACCATGAGCGACTCCAGTACCAGAATTAACGCAAAGTAGCCTTTCACGCTGCCCTGTGACTCAAGTCCTTCATCCCAGCCGCCCAAAATCACGACTGGAACCAACGTTGCAGCAAGTGCAATCAGAACTAAAGCAATTCCGTCCACTCCAAACGAAAAGTTGATGCCGAATGTGGGAATCCAGGCGTAGCTTTCCGTGAATTGAAAAGCTTCCTGAGAATTGGCATCAAAATTCAGTGCCATTGCGATTACCGCACCGAGGGTGAGCAGCGAGAAGGCAAGCGCCGCAGTTTTGGCAAGTCTGGCGTTGTGCTTGGGAGTCAAAATTACAATCACGCTGCCCACAAGCGGCAGCAGAGCGATTGTGGTTAACCACGGGTACGTATTCACTAGATCCTCACCAACAATAGGGCGAGAAGCACCAATACAGCCCCGCCCACCATGGACAATGCATAAGATCGAATAAAGCCAGACTGGGTGCGCCGCAAGCGGCCAGACAGCCCACCGACAACTGCGGCCGACCCATTAACGAATCCGTCAATCGCGCGGGCGTCACACCACACCAACGCACGGGCTGCGTAATTGGTGGGTGCCACAACAAGTGCGTGATTAACCGCGTCGCCGTAAAGATCTCTGCGCGCTGCGCGGGTGAGCCAATTGCCAGATGGCGCATCAACTGGCACTTCGCGGCGGGCATAGGAGATCCAGCCGATGATCGCTCCAGCGATCACAAAGGTCAGCGTGATCCCAATATATGCACTCGTGGGTAAGGGCGTTGGCTCGCTTTCGTAACCCACCACAGGTTCCAACCAACTTTCAATATCGCCCCAGAACAACAGTGCCATGCCTAGGAAAGTTGAGCCAAGTCCCAAAATGATCAGCGGAATTGTCATTACGGCTGGTGACTCATGTGGGTGGACGTCGCTCTCCCAGCGCTTCTTACCAAAGAAGGTCATGGCAACCATGCGGGTCATGTAGAAACCCGTGATACCGGCTGCGAGAACCGCGGCGCCACCGATAAACCAACCACGCTCAAATGCGGCGTGAATGATTTCGTCTTTCGACCAGAAGCCTGAGAACGGCGGAATCCCAATAATTGCTAGGTAGCCGGCCATAAAGGTAATAAAGGTGATCACCATGACCGATCGCAATGCTCCATAGCGGCGCATATTGACGTTGTCATCCATTCCGTGCATTACCGACCCAGCGCCAAGGAAAAGCCCGGCTTTGAATACACCATGAGTGACCAGGTGGAAGATGGCGAAAACGTAACCAATTGGGCCAAGACCAACTGCAAGCATCATGTAGCCAATCTGGCTCATGGTGGATCCGGCAAGTGCCTTCTTAATATCGTCTTTTGCTGAACCGATAATTGCGCCCATAAAAATCGTGATCAAAGCTACAACAATGACCGCCATCGCTGCCCACTCGGCATTGTTATAAATCACGTTGCTTCGGGCGATCAAGTACACGCCAGCGGTGACCATGGTCGCGGCGTGGATAAGTGCAGAGACGGGTGTTGGGCCCTCCATCGCGTCAAGCAACCAGGCCTGCAGCGGGAACTGGGCCGACTTACCGGCTGCTGCGAGCAGTAGGAGTAGCCCAATCGCGGTCAAAGTTCCTTCACTTGCTTGGGTCGCTGACCCAAAGACATCTGAGAAAGTAACCGAACCGAAGGTCACAAACATCAACATGATCGCAAGGCTCAGGCCTACGTCACCAATGCGGTTAATAATGAAAGCTTTCTTGGCCGCAGCAGCAGCCGTTCGCTTATGCTGCCAGAAACCAATAAGTAGATAGCTGGCCAGACCCACACCTTCCCAGCCGACGTAGAGCAGTAAGTAGTTGTTCGCCATAACGAGCAACAGCATGGCTGCCACGAAAAGATTCAAGTAACCGAAGAACTTACGCTTATCGGGATCATGGGACATGTAGCCCAATGAGTAAATGTGAATGAGGGAGCCCACGACTGTGATGAGCAGAATGAACACCATGGAGAGCTGATCCAGCTGGAATGCAAGATCCACGGAGAAGTTGCCAACAAAAACCCATTGGTAGGCGACCTGTGTTATGGCTCTTTCCTCTGTTGGTAGCCCCATCATTTCAATCAGAAGCAAGACGCCAAGAACAGCGGATACGCACACGGTCAGTACTCCCAGGTAAGGCCCCCACGAGTTGGAGCGCCGACCGGTAAACAGCAAAATCGCCGCCCCCGCCAACGGCAACGCAATAAGAAGCCACATTAGGGAGAAAAGCCCCTCTGCTGGCATAACGGTCACGTTTGTTCCTATTCCTCGGTATTAATCTGGTCTACTAATTTTTCGCTAATACTTCAAAAGATTTGGCTCGTCAATTGACGCTGATTGCCTAGTGCGGAAAACTTGCACGATAATCGCGAGACCGACGACTACTTCGGCTGCCGCGACGACCATGACAAAGAAGGCGACAGTTTGACCGTCGAGGTTTCCATTCATTCGAGCAAAAGCAACGAACACTAAGTTCGCCGCGTTAAGCATCAATTCGACTGACATGAAAACAATGATTGCGTTGCGGCGAACCAGCACACCGACTGCGCCAATACTGAACAGTATGGTTGCAAGGTAGATGTAATAGACGGGATCCATTAGTTCTGGTCCTCCCCTTGTACCAATTCCACAACCGTCGAAACCACCCTGTGGTCAATGATCAATGAGTCATCACGTGAGCGGACAGGCTCTGGAATACTGTCCAATGAAAGTGAGCCGTCGGGCAAAATTGCTGGGGTATTCACTGCATTGTGTCGAGCGTAAACGCCAGGGTTCGGCTTATTTCCCGGGTGGC
>JAPKAV010000144.1 GCA_028825115.1 Candidatus Nanopelagicales bacterium
TTGGTGCACTCTCACTTGGCTTAGAGCGTGGTGTCCCGATTGGTATTGCGATCACGACCGGCAATGAAGCGGACGTGACCGCAACAGAGGTCGCTGCCCAACTGGCTCAAGACCCGGAAGTAGATGCGGTAGTGATGTACGTCGAGTCGCTGGGCAACATGGATCAACTCATTCGCGTTGCAGCAAGCAAACCTATTGCGATTCTCAAGGCTGGTAGGAGTGTTGCGGGCGCAGCCGCAGCCGCATCGCACACGGGGGCATTGGCGTCTCCGGACAAAGTTGTGAGTGCAGTTTTCACCCAAAACGGGATTGCGCGGGCGAACAATATCGATGAACTACTTGATATTGCCGCGTTGTTTGCGTCCGAAACGAAAATCTCGGGGCCGGCCGTTGGCATTGTGACAACTTCTGGCGGTAGTGGCATCCTTGCCGTTGATGCATTAGAAAGTGAAGGACTCGCTCTTGCAGAACTCAGCACTGAAACAGTAACGGCCCTGGAAGAGATTGTTCCTAGCTACGGCAATGCAACTAACCCGGTCGATGTCACGGCCGCGGTCATGGCTGAGTCAGGACTCTTTGAGCGCTGCGTGAATCGGCTTTCGACGGATCCGTCCGTCAACGCAATTGTCGCGTGTTTCGCGGTACTTGTCGGTAAAGATGTAGATCGAATCGCTCAGGCGTTGGGTGCTGTCCGAGAAAGCACTGGACTTCCTGTTGTTGCAGTACGCACCGGCGCCGCCGCGTTGGCACCAGAAGGGGCACAGGTTCTCAAAGAAGCAGGAATCCCGGTGTATCCCACACCGGAGCGTGCGGTGGCAGCCCTTCGAGCCTTGGTCACAATCAACTCACCGGAGCGAAAGGATTTGGCGCCCGCAACCCAACCGGGGATCCCCGTCCCGCAGCCGGGAGCTTCGGAAAAGGATCTCAAGGAGCTACTTGCCCACGCTGGACTGCCCGTACCGGAGTCACTTGTGGTGACTTCTGGCTCGGACGCCGTGGGAGCGGTGGGAACTGTGGGCGGTAGAGCCGTATTCAAAGCTGTGGTTCCTGGGCTGCTCCACAAATCAGATGCCGGTGGCGTCGTTCTGGATGTGAGTGCAGAAAAAGCCGTTGACACTTTCGCACGACTACAAGCACTCGGGGGCGATGTCTTGGTGGAGCGATTTGTTCCTGGGGGCGTCGAGGTGCTGGTTGGGGTGAGCAGTAGCCCGATGGGGCGTGTTCTCACAGTAGGTGTGGGAGGCGTGTTGACCGAAATAGTGGCTAGTGCGGCGGTGCGGGTGCTCCCGGTGAGTAAGTTGGACATCGCCCAAATGATTTCCGAAACCACACTGGATGTGCTGCTTGCAGGTGCTCGCGGTGCGCCTTCTGCCGACCGCGAGGCACTAGTGATTGCCATCGACCAATTGGCCCAGGGAGTTCGAGACTGGCCAATCGATTGTGAACTCGACATCAATCCCGTGACCGTATTGGAAAAAGGTTGCTGGTTTCTTGACGCCGCATACGTTGAACCACCTACCAAATAGGAAGTATCAGGAGGATCCACATGGACGTTGGAAGGCTTGTCGCGCGATCGATGCGTAAATATCGGGATCGGGTTGCCCTAGAGGGAC
>JAPKAV010000071.1 GCA_028825115.1 Candidatus Nanopelagicales bacterium
GTTGCTATTTCTCCCTAACGTAAAACACGAGGGGCAACGTGCCCTTCGTACAGCGAGCTCATTTGATTCGAAAACCGAATCGATCCCACTAGTACAAATGTCCTCTCCCCCTTCGCGCGCTTGTGCACCGCCCCCCAACAAGGGTCCTTCTCCCCCCTAACCCCCTCGGATTTGCCATACCGATGCGTATTGAACCTTTTGTCCGTGGGCACCTTTAATATCGCTTGCCGACTCGCCGAATCACCCATACTCAGCGAGCACAAATTCCAGTAAATGTCTTTTCGTCTGTTCAGAATCTCTGCGTCAATCAAAACTTGCAGGTGTTGGTCCACAGTGGGTTGTAGGGATACCTGCCAATTTTATCCAAGTAATCGATACGAGGATGGGGTGCTTGAGGACCCAGCTGGTCAAGGCGTCGAGTCCGTTCGACCGATCCGCGACGCAATTCGAATCAAGGTTGGGAAACTGATTACCGAGCTTCTGGTTGATTAAGCACCTGAAAAATGTCTCGCTCGTGATCTCCTAAGAACCGATTGAAGTAGGCATGACTCCTCATGTTGAGTCCAAGGCATCTGTTGGAGATCAAGGTGTCAGCCGGCACGCGTGGGCTGACCTGCGTACTGAGGCCATGTCGACAATCCTAGAAAAGTGCAACATATTTGGCATGTAGGAGAGTCGCATGTGACACGAAACTCCAGTAGAGAGAAAGCCGGGGCTAGTGCGCGCCCGATAAACAATGCTGGCACCTAAAGGGTAAACTCATAATTGCACATATTTAGATGCTTCACAAACTCTGAATCAGCCTGAACCGAGGGATAGCCTTTTGCCAGGTGGACAGAGCATCGTAGATATTGAATGAGGGAGAATTCGCCATCAACAAGATTGAATTCTGGTTCGACACCAAGTGTCCTTGGGCGTGGATGACGTCCCGGTGGATCACGGAGGTGGCACGCGTTCGCGACATCTCTGTTTCTTGGCAGGTAATGAGTCTGTACTATCTCAACAAGGATCGAAACGGAATCGGGAGTGACTATTTGGAACAAGCCCGTAACGCCCTTGGCCCCTTACGAGTGATTGCGCAAGCGGCCGAAGATTTAGGAAATGGGATTGTGGGGGATCTCTACACAAGCTTTGGAAGAAAGGTTCATCTTGAGAACAAGGAGTACTCCACGGACCTTATAGTCGAAGTTCTGAACGATCTCAAGCTTCCCGCAACGCTAATGGAGGCTGCGGAAAATCTCGAATTAGATGAAAAGATTCTCGCCAGTCACAGTAGAGGGATGTCGCTTGTCGGCGAAGATGTTGGAACCCCGATTATTTCTGTTAACGAGATCGCATTTTTTGGGCCCGTTATTTCTCCCGCTCCTAAGGGTGAAGAAGCAGGGAGACTCTTTGATGGGATTTTGACCATGGCTAGTTTCCCAGGTTTCTTTGAATTAAAACGCACCCGTACGGTCGGCCCAATTTTTGACTAAAGGTCTTAGTTGACTCCGATGCGTTGCACACTCGTTTGTTGGAGGCGTAACTGATGCTGATGCACCGGGTGTGGTCTGGGCGATTGATTGAGGATTGAAATGCGCGCGGGAATGCTCGTATCATCGGCTTCTTCTAGTTCAGGGGTGCGGTTTGCGACCGAAGGTCCCCACAGCTGGATGAGACGTGAAAGTGCACTGTGGGAGCATCTGGAATCTCTTTGGAGTGCCTCAAGGACGCAAACATCCACTTCATTAGTCGGTTGCTAATTCTCTGTCCGCTCTGCCTGTTAAGTCGTCCCGCACCTCCCACAATTCGTCCATGATGGAGCGGTCACGTAAATTTCGCACGACTTCAACGGGTGTTCCTTGTGTCCCACTCACAGTTCCACCAATCGTACGTTCGATCACTTTCACATGGACACTGCGCCAAATCATCAATTCTTCGTCCAGATCTACGAGCAATTCTGCCAAGGAATACAAGGCTTCATTCTCATCAACACTTAAGTAGAGCTCTTCTAGGGTTAAATTTGCTCCAGCCAATGCGCCGCGCATGCTATCGACAAGATTCTTGAGACTGATTCGCAAGTTTCGAAAGCCAGGCGAATCAAAACCTGAACCGTGACCCAATGCTGTTCGTACATGTTGATAGTCCCACGGTGTCATTTTCTCCAACATGGGCAATTGCGAAGTTGTGTAATGAATACAGTCTCGTGCTCGAGCGAGGTATCGACAGGCAGCCTGAATCTTCTCCTGCGCAATGTTCAGTAAGGCATGATCAATTTCAGCAACCGCTAACTTAAGCCAAAGTTCCGACGATTGGTGAACAACGGTAAAAAGCAATTCGTCACGGTGCTTCCACGTATCAGGCTCGGGTTGCAAAGCCAGTAATTCGTCAGTTCGGATATAAACTTCGTAGTCACTCCCGCCCTCGTCCGCAAACTTGGGCTCACGTAATTCGTTCATGGTCTCCGGGTTTCCCTTCACACTTGTTTCGCGACAAAAGAATTGATTGTTAGGAAATCCCCTGCCATACCGTTTACGAGTCGGAGGACCCCAAAAACCATTCAAATTCTTGTTGCACCAAGAGCCAACACCAGCCCAGTTACAACACCGTTAATCCTCAATTGTACTCATTCGTTCACGCTTCTCTCACTTGATTCTTGCGAAGCGTACTTGATGTTGAAGCCCTACGCGCCCTATATCGAAGTGCCCTCGAGAGTGCCCGGCAGGAAAAAGTGGTGGCCGAGAATTAGAGCCTTTGCGGAGAATCAAAGCTATTTAACTCGCACATGAATATGCGCATCGCTCGTGCCTCAGCAAGTGACAGAGTGAATGAAGAGTGGGTGCAGGTTCGAAAATCTCCCACTAGCCCGGTTGACTTGTCAGGATGGACGTGGCGCGATGCGACAGATCAAACTTGGAAGACACTTGCAGTTGGGACAACACTGGCACCTGCGACCACCGAATTATGCGTACCGGGTCGGGTGAGTCAGGGTTGCCAGTAGGTCAGGACCTGTAACGTGGGCACTGAGAATTGCTACACCTCAGCCAGGGACAGTGCCCAAATTAGTTGGCGATGGGGCGTACCTTTTCGACAGATCCGGTAAATACCGATTCTCTCCATAATACCCCTGCACAACACCATGTGAGAATCATGTCGCTTTCAGAATGATCACTATAAGCAAGATTTCTCTCGGCCAAGGGAGGGGAAAAAGCCAATAACGCTTCAAGAAGGCGCCGCGATACTTGTTTCCGATCGCGAGGCCGCTGGTGCCGCACAATCTCGGCTTCCTTTGAGCGGCACCTACAGCCTAAATGTGGTCGAGGGGTTGATTTCGCGAACTCTCGAATATTACGCGCCAGGTGCGCGGTAGCCTGGAATCTTGACACGTGCTTCATCAAGCTGCTCCGCTGTCCATAACTGAGTTACAGAGTTAACACGCGCCGCACCTGAGGCGTCCACCGCCATCCAAAGGGCAGCCAGATTTTCGCTATTTGGCACATCAACAGTTACAAAGAAGTGGTCCTCTCCGCCGGCCGCCCAATATGCCGATACCAGCGACCCACCCAGATGCTTCGTCAATCCGTCAATAATATCGCGTCTGGATATGGCTCCCTCCTCCGTAAGTCCCTTTACTCCCTCGGCCGAGTAAGACCCGGTAATCATGAAAATAGTCATTTTGTGCTCCATTCAATTGCATCGAGTGTCAGCAGCTTCCTTCGAAAAAGGTAATTGCCTCTCCCTTTTTTTTGTCACAAAAGGAAGTGCCGCTAGGGAGCAAAACGTGCCTGCTCACAGAACACATCAAAGGCCTGCCAAGTATTCCCACGTATGGATTTATATCGTAATGCTTTCACAAAATACAAGAAATGTCTGGAAAAAAGAATATTTCATCCTGCGCTTTCTACTATCGTGCATCCAAGCCCAATACCTTCAAAATTTTAGGATTGGCCAATGAAAACTTTCGAAATTCGGCGATGCTCAATAATAGGTTTATCGTCGCAGCCAGGTTCGGCATCAATACACATGTTGCCGAACTAGCACTTACTCGCTTAAGGAAATTCGATAACCTGATTGCCGTAAAAATTAGGATGCGCGCTGCGGCTGAAACGGTCACATAAAACCTTACTTGGGAGCTTTGCGAACTGTGCTATCTAGAACTACGCTGTATATGACTACGCTCTCTAGAACTGCGCCATCTAGGTGGGCTGTCGCGACTGAACCAAGTGAGCGTACGCTATATCTAACGCGACACTAAGGAGTTCCCATGGACGTTCGAACTACCTCGACCACCATCACGCACACACACCGCGAAGCAGGGGTCGCGGTGTCGCCACCGACCACAATTGTCACGGCAACTGTTGTAGTGAACAATCCGCTCGCCGGGCAAGGTTTGGTTCAGGACTTGTCTCCGTTGGAGCAACTTGGTAACGAATCGGCAGCACTTCTCATCGACATGGCCATCGCGTCTCTCGCATCAGTTGGGATGTCGGCAGCACAGGTCAGCGGTTACGGCAAGGGAGCGATTGTCGGCATTGATGGGGATCGCGAACACACAGCCGCGGTGCTTCACCCCCGATTTGGAGCACCCGTGCGCGCAGGGATCGGCGGCGGTACCGACATCATTCCCGGAACGAAGAAAGTGGGTGGTCCTGGGGCGTGCATCACCATGCCGATTGGAAACAAAGATGATCGATGGGTCTTCGACGACATGGACTCGGTCGAAGTGTCACTGCCAGATGCACCGCATCCTGATGAAATCTTGATCTCGCTCGCACTAAGTATTGGCGGACGACCCCATGCAAGAGTACAAAAGCCCACATCCTGATAGACACGTGCCGATAGGAAATGACTAGTGAAAAATGGAGCAATCAATGTTTAAGGCAATGATCGTGCTTACCCGACGTGAAGACATGACCCACGCAGAGTTTGCTCAATGGTGGCTACAAGAACATGACTCGATGGCTGCCGCTCTCCCCAAAATTCGCAAAGTAGTTTTCAACGAAGTCGCTGATGGCTTTGACGAGGCGGGCATCGATGGTGTTGCGGAACTTTGGTTTGACACTCGCGAAGACTTTGATGCGGCCTATGCGACTGAGGTTGGTAAGGCCACCGCTCAAAATTCACTTGATCACGTGAGTAGTCGCGTCCGCATAATTGTAAGCGAAAACACAATTGTTGCTTAGAGGGAGCGTCACCCTCGTACTATATGACAATGTCCTGATGTTAAATAGGAATCCGGACCTGCTACATCAACCATCTGTATTAAAAACCCGTTGCCAATAGACTTCACTTAACTTTATTCGCGTACCTCGCCACGTACCTCGCGGTAACCCACGGACACAATAGTTTCCACCGAATTTGAGTCACGACCGGTCATACGAACTTTGTATGTGCCCGCGACGGCACGCTTTTTAATTCGTGACAAATAAAGGTAATTGGTGCCGCCATAAGGCTCATAGAATTCTGTCCGTTCACCAATGACCATTCGGGTCACTTTGCCTAAGGGGTCAGTGACAGTCACACGTGGCAGCGCCGATGAGCGCAACCGATTCTCCGGTGCTTGATCGACAATCAGTAATTGGACCGCGAGGGTGTCACCGGTTTCGAGTTGGAAGCGGAATCCACGTCGCTCTCCCCGTGATAGGTCCGCGCGTACGGCAAAGGAAACTGTGCCATCAACCAACAAAGGTCCCCGCGCCGGGGTGCGGTCACGTTCATTCAGGTTGACGCCTTGGTGGGCATTGACCACAGGCGCCATTAGCGCTCCAGCGACCAGCAAGGCCGCAAATACTGACACGCTTCCCCTCTTGTTCATAAGCCAACCTTGCCACAGGTTGCGGACACGCGCCTGAGAAAGAATCTCCACTGCATGGGAATCTCGTCTCACAACTGGTTTTTGCTCTGACCGGATGTGAACCGAGAGACCGTGGGAAATCTTGATCCAATTTTGTCTTATTTCGAATATTTCTGATACGTCAGATGGGTAAAGGAATTCCCACGCGCACTCGCACTCGCACTCGCACTCGCGAAAAAACTGCCATCCATAATTTGCTTGTGACTAATAAGACCTTCATCCACCATTTGCAGACACGCAGACGCTCCCTTTCTGTCTGGCCCAGCCTCGTGAGGGTTGGTTCCCCCGTTTTTATAAACCCGAGTGGCATCTCGTGGGAAACCCAGCCGAAAAGCGTTACCTTCAGAGATTTCCTCCTTGGTATCGGGGTCTTCCTGCCACACCACGTCGGAAAGAAGAGAAGAAAACTAATGCGCTCACCCGACCCACACTGTTCTCCACTATTTCAATAGCCTAAAAATGTGTCTAAAGGTGCCGTCTGTGTTCTTTCGCGTTATCACTTCAACTCTTGGTCCGATGTACTTACCTGTTCCACCAATAATTGCGATTGTTGACGGTCTTTCGACCGGCATTTCCCTGTCCGTGGATTCGTATTCCCCGGTTCCATTAGCGATGATCTGTCCGCCCTTAAGCATGAAGGAAATATTACGAAACCGGGTTTCGGCACCGGTTGCGCCGATCTCAAGATCAGTCAAGAATCCGGCAATGTTACCCGCAGATTTGCCTGCCTTTGTTGTCAGCGGCGCGCTAAAAATGACAATAGATTCGATGTCCTGCCCCAGCTTGGTGGTGAGCACGTCGATCTTGGGGACTCCTTGATTCAGAACCATGGTGGTGTACTTCTTTGCAGCGGGGGCCAAGACTGGTTGTTGAGCGATCGCCGGCCCACTCACCCCTCCAGAAACTATGGCCAGTGCCACAAAACCTGTTGCAAGTTTTCTAAGTTTCATTTTTTCTCCTTATGAGGTCGGACGCGGAGCACCGACGCGATAGGCACGTCGTGTTACTCGGAGTGCCATTCGATTGAGAGTGTGGGAGTGGCTTCACGTATTGATCCACCGGCGACCTTCACGCAATTTCTCCCTTTCCGTTCATCTATGCCAAAATCGGATCGGAGTCGCGCTCTGGGTATGAGAGTAGGGCTGCGGCGAAAAGCACGACTGCCACGCCGACAAGGACAAAGTCCTTGGGGTCAACGAAGATCCCCAACAGGAAGTCCGAGACTAAAACAAATACCGCTAGCCACACATTAATGCTAGAGCCTCGGTTCGTGGTAATCGAAATCAAAGCATGTGCACTGCCCAAAACGAAGGCCACAATTACCACCGGCACCACATGACCAGAAAAATTTTCAAGGACAGATGCGATAAGAATTGATCCCCAAAAAAATAGTAACGATCCAGGCAAGCGCGTGGAAAATTAATGAAGTAATGAACTGTTTAGACTTGCCCTCACACTGTCTGCCAACCGGTCGCGGGCCAGCTAAAAATTCACCATAAAAATCGGATCTGTATGGCTCCAGACCATTCTCACTTTCACAAATGATTCCCGAAATCATGAGCGGCGACACCTATCGGAGCAATATTTCACTTGATCCCAATCACGGACCCACTTCTTGCGCCATTCAAATGACAGCCCGCAAATAACGCATACCTTGGGTGAAAATCCGTTTTTTATCTGTGCTTTACGAACCACCAGAAGAGAGTACCCCTCCCCTTGTGATTGCTGCGTCGCCATACTTCTGGTTCCTTAGTTGGCTTCCCGCCAGCGCTAATTGGGCCTACATCTGTGTTCGCGTGGTGCACTGGCGCCCCAGGGGCCACACTCCTCCTATGGCGGTTACGCACACTCATCTCCGACGACTATCGAAACTCCCGCTGAACCCTCGACTCATTATTCTCAATATGGGACCAATCTTTGTGTGGAGCGCAGTAGTTGCCAGCCTGTTGACTCAGGTAACAGCGTCTTCAATAAATATCGGACCCCTTCCAGCTCTCCTAGCTCTCATCGCTTTGGCTTTTGGCATCCCTCACGGTGCCGCAGACAACCTGACCATGGTGCACTCACTCAACTGGCAGGGATGGGTTCGTCTTGCCG
>JAPKAV010000072.1 GCA_028825115.1 Candidatus Nanopelagicales bacterium
TGCTGGGTCCAATCAACGAGATACCGGGCACGGTCGCCTCTGAACACATTGCGGACACTGAGTTTGGAGAAATGACTTTTGACACACACGAGTTCACTCAAGTTGGCACCCGAGGCACGGTGCTCACTAGACCTGAGTCGATTGATTTCGGTAACCAAGGGGCCTCAGCCGTGGTTGACTCCATCCGTTTCCATGGACATAACGCGATAGTAACCGTCATCACCCAGTCAGGATTGCGGCTGAAAGTAAGAGATGAACAGTCAGTCGCGACACATATTGGAGATACAGTTCATTTGGCATTTCATGGCACAAATAGCTTCATTCCTGCTGGTGAGACAAGCGAAAGACCCTGACCGCAACCTTTGGAGCCTCTTCCGAGGTTTTAACTCTAGATATATGGCTGCTTGGAAAGTACGTGGTACCGAGCGCCACCGCCTCGTCAGTGCCATATTCTGTTGCAAAGGGGGGGTAGGTATTTTATAGGTAAGTATAGGCTACCCTTACTTTATGGTAATTGCTGGTGTGCAGCTAGGCGCGGGAATTCGCCAAGAAGAACGAAATCTGACCCTAGATTGCTGGAGCCGTCACACCGGAGTGGCATTAGTTTTTGAGGGAGAGAACATTAGCTACCCGGAGCTATCACGACGGGTGCAGCAGCGTTCGAAAGAGCTCGGCGCACTGAGGCGGGTTGTTCTGATCGAAACGGCGAACCACCCTGAGCCACTAATCACTTATCTTGCTTGCGTAAGTGGTGGTCATGTGGCTCTGCTCGTAGGTGCCACGGATCCATTGCATGCAGGCTATTCAGAAATTGAGACCGAGTACCGCCCTGACACCACGATGCGAAGAAATGTAATCGGCTCCTGGGACCTGACAAGCCATCGTCAAGTTCCATTGGGTGAACTCAATTCTGAACTTTCCGTGCTTTTATCTACCTCAGGCAGCACCGGGTCACCAAAAATGGTGAAGTTGTCATACGACAATTTAGAGAGTAACGCCCAAGCTATTTCTCAATACTTGTCCCTCAATACCCATGATGTAGCGGCGACTCTTCTGCCATGGTCCTACTGCTACGGATTGTCGGTTATAAATAGTCACCTTGCATCGGGAGCAAAAGTAGTGCTGACCGATTTATCCGTTGCCGATTCCTGTTTCTGGGATCTTGCCGTCAACACAAAGATCACAAATATTTCGGGCGTTCCCTACTCCTTCCAAGTGATGGAGGAAAAAGGCTTTAAGCCAAGCCAAATTCCCAGCCTCCGTTTGATCACCCAGGCCGGTGGTCGGATGGAACCGAACGCGGTTGTCCGATTCAGTGAACTGTGCCGGGAAAGCGGATGTGACTTCTACGTGATGTACGGCCAAAGCGAAGCGACCGCGCGAATAGCGTATCTAGAACCGGAACTCGCCCTGACACATGCCGACTGTATTGGTCGACCTATTCCAGGAGGTAACCTGTGGTTGGAGCCTGTCTCTGACGGCCCCGTCGGATCGAGCGAGTTGGTCTACAGCGGACCGAACGTGATGATTGGGTATGCCTTTGATCGAGGCGATCTCGCCCTCGGCCGCCAGAGTACGGTTTTACACACTGGAGATTTAGCAGAGCTAACTGACAACGGTCTCTTTCGAATCACCGGGAGAATGAATCGGATTGCGAAACCCTTCGGGCTTCGCGTTGACCTCGATCGACTCGAGCGGATACTAAGTAATTCATGTGACGAAATCGCCTGCATAGAAGCTCCCTACGGTCTGGCCGTTGTTGCTAGCTCTCGGAATCACAATCCTGAACAGGCTGCCACGGACCTTGAAGCGTTGGCACGAAACGTTGAGTCGGCAACAGGGCTTCCACTCTCGGCAATCAGGGCAGTCAGCGTTCGCTCTATTCCCAGGCTCAATAATGGTAAAATTGATTACGCAAAAATCACAGAACTTAACCCCATCAGTGAGATTTTAGCCGAACATCCGCCCCGGCCCACACCGAAAGAGCAGGGCGACGCAGGAGAGATCTTGGCTCGCATACTACGCAAATCTCACGTTTCTAACGAGGACTCATTTGTGAGTCTCGCCGGGGATTCAATGTCGTACGTCGCAGTAAGTGCAGCACTGCAGGACCGCTTTGGTGACCTTCCTTCTAGGTGGCAACGCCTGACTGTGTCGGAACTCAACAAATTGGAACGGGCTCCCACCCGGCCATTTCTCACGCGAACGCGACTAGATGTTATGGCGTTACTCCGAACCATCGCAATGATCTTAATTGCTGGCTCCCACATTGGCACTTTTGATATTCGTGGCGGAGCCCACCTGCTCCTTGCCCTAGCAGGATTTAGCCTCGCTAAATTTCATCTAACTGATGCCAGCCGTCACCTTCGGACGCAGCGGATTGCTACGAGCGCCGGTCGCATTGTTTTGATCAGTTTACTGTGGTTGGTACCACTGGTGATCTTAAGCAATTCATACGGGCCAAGCGTGATGTTCGGGATCAATTTTTTTGGCCCTGACGGCGGTGCGCCAGAGTGGCGCTACTGGTTTCTCGAAGCCTTGATTTATACCATCGCCGTGACTGCAGCACTCTTGTTTCTCCCGTCGGTCGACCGCCTTGAACGGCGGTGGCCGTTTGCGCTTCCTCTATTTCTCATGGTGGTGGCGTCGATCATCTCTTTCCTATTCGCAGCTCCAGAGGGTCCTGGCACGATGTATACTCCACTTGTTGCTGGTTGGCTTTTTGCCGCAGGGTGGGCTCTGCAACGTGCCCCGGACACCGCACGGCGGCTCCTAGTACTTGTCGCGGTCCTTGGTGTTGGATATTTCTTCTTCAACCGGCCTGATCGAGTTGCGATAGTTGTAGTCGGTCTTGCCTTAGCGGCTTTCCTGATGTGGGTACCGGTGCCAAAGGTTGCCGCTGCTGCGGCAACTCGTGTGGCAGGCGCTTCATTAGTTATCTACGTATCGCACTACCAGATTTATCCATTATTCGGAGATTATAAATGGGTGGCTTTGGTGGTATCCCTCGTGTCAGGAGTCGCCATGTGGACATTCCTAGAGATGCTACTTCGACGGATATCACTGAAACGGGACAGGCTAAGTAAATTAAATCTTTCTGGATTTAATGGATTCCATGCGGCTTTTTCAGTGCGCCGAGAGACCTCCCACTCATGACCTTGCCGATCTTGAGAACCGGCGTGGATCTTGTCTCAGTGGCCCGTTTGCAACACCTTCTTGCTGTTGTCGGAGAACCCTTTAGCCGAAAAACTTGGACAGCCCAGGAAATTACTGATTGCGCAGGCCGAAACGAAAATCTCGCCGCCAGGTGGGCTGCAAAAGAAGCAACTCTCAAGGCTCTTGGGGTCGGGGTTGACGAGATCCCGATGACCGACATCGAAATTTATTCGCAACAGAGCGGAGCCCCAGAACTAGCACTTTCCGGACGCGCCGCAGCGGCCGCGCATGAGGCGGGACTACATTGCTGGAGCGTTTCGCTTTCGCATGATTCGGGCTTAGCGATCGCCTTTGTCATTGGTCTGGGTGCGTAGTTCTTAAGTGCAATTAAATGTCGCCCAGAAACCCCTCGCTCTTATAAACTGGCTTAAATACCAATGCGCGCATCCATAAGTCTAAATCCCCACGTTCGAGTTCCTTAATCTGGCGCGGATCAACTTCCCCCGAGGCTAGTCTGAAGGAAATATCGATAATCTGGCATGCTTAAGTCGTGGAACGACATCAAATGGCTGAATTTAATGAGCTCGGTGCAACTGTCGTTCGCGGGCTTTTCACACCCGATGAGGTGGGCATGATCAGAGTTGGGATTGAGAAGAACTTAGCTAGTCCAGGGCCGATGTTTAAAATTGCCAGCCAGCCCGATGATCCTGGTCGTTTCGTTGAAGATTTTTGCAACTGGAATCGCATCGATGAATTTCGAACAATTGCATTTGAGACCAGGGCCGCTGACGTCGCACAGCAACTTATGGGCGGTTCGAGCGTGCGCCTCTTTCATGACCACTTGCTAG
The DNA here is from genome assembly GCA_028825115.1 of Candidatus Nanopelagicales bacterium. Lineage (GTDB taxonomy): Bacteria > Actinomycetota > Actinomycetes > S36-B12 > S36-B12 > UBA4592. Next base: position 4,005 of record JAPKAV010000072.1, read on the forward strand.
TCAAAGAACCAGGCACCCAGCAAGAAACCCCCTGGCACCAAGACCAGCCGTATTACAACGTCGATGGCGACTTGAACTGCTCCATGTGGGCACCGGTTGACCCGGTTGCCCCAGAGTCAACCCTTGAGTTCAACGCCCGCTCCCATAAAAAAGGGTGGCTCATCCCACGAACCTTTATGGACAATCAAGCCAAATGGTTCCCCGAAGGCGCCATGTCGGAAATCCCCAAGATCGAAGCCGATCGGAACGCCTTCGAGATTCTTGGCTGGGAATTACAACCGGGCGACGCCGTCTTTTTTCACATGTTGACCATCCACCATTCATACGGTGTACCTGGACCGAACCGGCGCCGCGCATTCTCGCTCCGATTCTTGGGCGATGACATGGTTCACGCGCCACGAGACTGGATCACCTCACCGAACTTTGACGGCCTCAATATTGAGATTCCGGCTGGTGCGCCCATGGAGCACGATCTGTTCCCCATGCTGCGTGAAGCCGCAAGTAGCACCTCTCAATAAGCTGCCGGTGCAACTGCGCGCCCTGGCAGTCGTACCCGACCTAACCGGTCAGTAGGGCTTGAGCCGCGTTGTGCCCCGGTATCCCGGAGACACCTCCGCCTCTGGCTGCACCACTGCCACACAGGAAAACCCTGGGGTGCGTGGTTTCCACGCCCCATTTTCCCACCTGGTCACTTTTCATTGCCCACGGCCAATCCAAAGGCGTATGGAAAATGTTCCCCGCCGGAATACCGAGGCTGTGCTCGATATCAAGGGTGGTATTTACTTCCAGACAGATCTTGCCACTGGCATCTTGGAACAGACAGTCTTCAATGGGCTCGGCAAGAACCGAGTTCAAAGTCTTCAGCACTGCCTTTTTGGCATCTTCACGTGTATACGGATTTTCATTGCGAGAGAAGAGTTCATGGGGAGTGTGCAAGGCAAAGAGGGTGAGGGTGTGTACACCTTGTTCTTGTAGCTCGGGTGAAAGTATCGACGGGTCGGTCAAGCTGTGACAATAGATTTCAGCAGGTAGTGGGTCTGGTAGTTCGCCCGCGACCGCGACTGCAAAAGCACGTTGGAGCTGTTCATAACTTTCATTGATGTGAAATGTTCCATTGAATGCCTCAAGCGAATTGCTGCCGCGGATCCGAGGAAGGCGTTTGACCAACATGTTGACCTTGATTTGTGCACCACCATCGGGTAACGGAATTTCCCGTTCGGGTTCTCCCAATAGTCGCGCAAGAACTGCTGGTGCCGCGTTCACTAAAACTCGCGTGGCCGACACCTCCCCCGTTGGAGTACCCACAATAACCCGACCTTCGCTTGGCTTAATCCACGAAACAGGTGTGGACAGTGATATCTGCACACCCAGTCCTCGCGCAATTGCATCAAGTTGACCAGTGACCTGCCCCATGCCACCCACAGGCACATCCCAGTCACCGGTTCCGTTTCCGATCACGTGATAGAGGAAACAAATATTTGCCCGTTTGTCATAACCGTGAGCGTCCGCAAAAGTTCCAATCAGGGCGTCGGTGAGAATAATTCCCCGCAGGACATCATTGGAGATAGATTTTTCAATGACCTCCCCCAATGGCCTTTCAAAGAAGTCATTCCAATCCTCTTCACTGTTAATCAGGGTGCGCATTTGATCACGCGAAATAAGGGGCTGGGTCAGGGTGGGGAAGACTATCTTGGCGACCCGGGCTGTTCGGGCATAAAAGTCGGTCCACGCTATGGCGTCCGCCTCATTTCCGGTGAATTCGGTGATTCGCTGATGTAACTCGCTTTCATGATCTGCCGGGATCACCAGAGCACGATCCGGCTGCTGCGGATCAGGGGTGAAACTGGAAACAGATCGCTTCACTGTGGTGAGTTCCATCCCTAGATCACGGCGAATTCGCTCAGGCAACAACGAAACTAGATAGGAGTACTTGCTCAGCCGTGCCGGCACTCCAGGGAAAACTTCCGTTGAGATCGCAGCTCCGCCGACCTGATCAGTCGCTTCGAAGATGGTCACGGTGAGACCCGCTTTAGCCAGGTAGCAGGCCGCAACGAGGCCGTTATGTCCGGCACCGACAATGGCGACGTCTACCTCGCCCATTTGATTGTTCACGAAATCCTCTGAACTAGAAACTTATTCCCCTGACACAGGGATGGAGATACCCAGTTCGCGCAGCCGATCACATGAATCACTATAAACTTTATCAATCACGGCGCCCGTCGAATCGTCAAAGTCACGACGCCAACGTCCAGCGTGCGCGCCATCAGGGGTAACGCGGACGTTAAACCAGTCGCGCATTTCAAGGGAGTCATCGAGCTCGCAATGCTCAAGAATCAAGTCCAAGGACGCATCACGCTTTGTAACCACTAGGTCCTGTAAGTCCAAAGTCAACACCACGCCTGCAGCACACCTCTTGACCGCCTGATCAGATTTAATCATGCGTTTCTCCCATAGTGCTACTGCCTCAAACACGTCACTCGGCCCAAAATCCTGGTGTACGAAGCTAGCTGCGACATCGCGTCCGTCACGCACCATCACAATCACCTTATGTTGTGGGTAAATAGGAGTAATCAGATTTGCTTTGCGGGCATTCGCAGGGGTGGTATCCACCCAACGTTCGGCATCGCAACCAAGTGCAACTTTTTCCATGATCGAATAAACGAGCACCTGGCTTGCGTGCTGCGGACTATTTTCAAAGTGCGCTAGGTACCTGTCGGTCGTTTCGGTAACAAACTCGCGTGACATAGAAGTATGCAGTCCGACATTTTCGGTACGGAAAAACCACCGGTTGTGGATTCGGTCAACTGCAAGCTCTGCAGCCTTTAATCTCGCGGGCTTACCAGCTTTTGCTAGTGCATCGGCAATTCCATTATTGCCCGTGATAAATCGAACTTCCATGGGTATCGTCACCGTGATAGCAGGATGGTGATCCAAGAGGTCGCCGACGATTGTTGAACCACTACGACCGGTTCCGCCGACAAAAACGGGATTAAGTGACGAACTACCCACGACGACGAAGCAACTTGATTGCAACAACGCCGACAACTACCGCGCCCGCGATTGCGACCCGCTTAGTGCGAATGGCGCCGAAATCATCGGTGAACCAGCCTTGAGCCGCATGCAATCCGCGCTGGGCGAGTAGGCCTGGGGCGGTCTGCTCGCGCAATTGGGTGACCGAATTGATAAATGCGGCACGGGCCACTTCAATTTCGGACTGCAACTCCGCTAACCGCGGGTTTTCAGATTCTTTGCTTGCTCCCTGTTCATTCACCCCCACAGCCTAACGCGATGCAGATCCCCAGGGAACCACCACTCTAGGGATACACCTAGACTCCTCTCGCGCTCTCGCGGGAGTGGTGGAATTGGCAGACACGCAGGTTTTAGGTACCTGTGTCTTCGGACGTGCGGGTTCAAGTCCCGCCTCCCGCACATTAAACAGCCTCCCGGTGAGACGTGAGGTAGATCTGTTTAACTCGCATGCGAGTTACTTCTAATTAACGTGGTGCTTGATGGAGGTTGACGCTCCCACCAAAAGCCGGCCCGCAATCCAAATTTTCATCTCTTGTTGCACGACATATGCCAATCAACATCGATCCCCGTGGGCATGTCTTTTGCAGACATTTGCCCGTCCTTGTGCCGCTTGCACCCGGGGACGTGTTCATGTGGGGCCAGCCGAAACGAACCACTGAGCGGCCCCGGGCTGCGAAATCCGTGGCAAATTCAACCTTGAGCCACGTGAGGCAGCAATTCGGACCCAAGGCTTCTCCGATGATGAATTCGGTGGGAAACTCTGTGAACCGTAGGCTCCCCTGCCCATGTATGTCTTTCACGCACTTTTCCTGATTTTGGGACAGTGAGTCAGACCTTTAGTGCAGCAGCGAAGCTT
>JAPKAV010000011.1 GCA_028825115.1 Candidatus Nanopelagicales bacterium
ACCTGCAGGACTATCCACTTGAGCAGTACATCCGTGACGCAAAGATTGACACCCTTTATGAAGGAACGACCGCGATTCAAGGCTTGGACTTCTTCTTCCGAAAAATGGTTAAAGATCAATTCAAGTCGATCAGTTACCTCGCCCAAGAAATCGCCCAAACAGTTAAGGGTGACGAAGGTTCGGGGCAACTTTCGGTTGAGCGCGAACTCCTTGGTCAGGCACTTGAAAACGTTCAGGGGATCTTGGGTGTCATGGGGCAATGGGCCATGGCTTCACAAACAGATGTCAAAGAGGTCTACAAGGTGGGTTTGAACTCAACTCGCTTGCTTATGGCCTCTGGCGACCTAATGATTGCTTGGCTACTTATCCGCCAAGCTGAAGTTGCCCTCGCTGCTCTGGACGCCGGTCCCAAAGATCGCGATAAGGACTTTTACATCGGTAAGGTGGAAAGTGCTCGCTGGTTTGCTCGCAACAGACTTCCCCTCCTCGCCGCAGAACGTGGGATCGCCGAGGCGACAACCGATGAAATCATGGAAATCCCTGAATCTGCTTTTTAGAAACCGTCGAGTCCGCGCACTTTGGGCCCGCTCAAAATACGCCGACTCCTTTCCCGTTTACTCGAGGTACCCTCAGAGCATGACCACAGTCACCGCCGTCCTCTCTGGCTTTCTGCTGATTTCCCTGAGTGTGTTTGGTGGTGCGGTGCCCGCTTCCGCCCACGCCGATGTGGTAAGTACCACCCCGGTCGATGGTGCCGTTCTGGATAGCGCACCACAGTCTTTAACCCTGAGTTTCAATTCCACCCTGCTCGACAGAATGGTGGAAGTGGCTGTTTCCAACTCTGATGGTGAACTCGTCTCGGGGATCGTTGCCGAAAGTGAGGGGACCGACGCGATAGTGCAATGGCCGGCTGACCTCCCCGGCGACACCTACAAAGTTGCTTACCGGATTGTTTCCCAAGATGGACACCCGGTGACCGGCTCTTTGCGTTTGAGTTACCCCGATCCAGAGACGGTGACGGCAGAACCAGAACTCACCGCAGAACCGCAACCCACCGCGATGGGCGATCCGATAGTGGAGCCTGAAACTGCAGCGCCACGTGTAGTAGAGAAGCCCTCTTCTGGTTCAGAGTCTGATCTAGGGTGGGTTCTCGGTTTCCTGGCACTTACTCTCGGTGTTGCCGGTTACTTCATTTGGCGAAAGCGCTCAACATGAAAACAACGTTAAGTCCCGGGACCCAAGTTGTTCCTCGATCTAGAGTCCTTGTTTTTGCTTCGATTGTGATCGGCATAGCACTTGGAGCATCTGCGATTGGACTAATAGTCGCCGGTGGCTCATACCAAGTGGCGCCGGTCGGGATCACAGACACAGGTCCTTTGATTGCGTGGGGGGTCGGGATTCTGCGGGTTCTGACCGACCTTGCGGGAATTCTCACGATCGGTTTCCTTGTTTCAGCGGCCTTCCTTGACCCTTCGGGCAAAGATGGCGTTCTATCTTCGGTTGGGCGCAAAGATGTAATTCGCGGATCCTGGGCCGCCGCTATGTGGGCCATCCTGTCCATCATCCAAGCATCTTTCTTGTTGGCATACGTGTTGGGAATCTCACTCACCGAGGCGCTCACGCCAATTGTGGTCAGTACGTACGCAACCGATGTCCCTGCGACCCGAGCTCTGATCGTGGTGTTTTTCATAGCGGCAGTCATTGCACTTGGTGGATTTATCACGGCTACAACGGATGTCAGTGCAGCAGGAATCGTACTGTCCTTGGTGGCTGTTTCGCTCCCTTCACTTGCTGGACATGGCTCTGGCCTCGGTGACCACGCATTGGCCTTGACCGCTGGCGTTACCCACGTTGTCGCCGCTGCATTGTGGGTTGGTGGACTGGTCGTGCTTCTTTTTCATGCAATTAAGCGGGACATCCCATTGGGCCGAGCACTGGAGCGCTTCTCCCCACTGGCGCTCATAGCGATTGTGTTGCTAGCGGTAAGTGGCCTATCTAATGCCTACACGAGATTGAATTCATTTGATGATCTTTTCACTAACGGTTACGGGCAAGTTGTTCTTGTAAAAGTGGGATTGATCTTGGGTCTTGGATTCTTGGGTTACCGACTTCGCAACCGAGTGCTGCCCATGATGAGCGCTCCGGGAGCTGGAAAAAGGTTTGCCAAAGTCGCCGCGTGTGAGGTGATGATTATGGCTGCGGCAGTTGGCCTTGGTGTGGCACTCGCAACCAGTTCATACCCGCGGGTTGAAGAACTTCTTCCCACATTCGGCGAAACGCTTCTGGGTTACCCGTACCCGCCAGCGCCCACTGTGAGTTCAGTTGTTTTTGGCTTCCAACTTGAGCCTTTTTTTCTCGCGGGGAGTTTGATTGCTGCTGCGCTCTATGTTGTTGGATACATTCGTTTGCGCCAACGCGGTGATGCGTGGCCGATCATGCGATTAGTTGCATGGCTTGCCGGAATCGCGGTAATTATTTGGTGCACCAATTCGGGAATCGCGTTGTATTCGCAAGTATCTGTGGGGCTTCACATGGTCAATCACATGACGTTGACCATGCTGGGGCCGATCTTCTTAGTCATGGCGGCCCCGGCGACTCTTGCGCTTCGGGTATTGAGGCCTTCGCGCGCCAATGAGCGTGGTCCACGTGAATGGCTAGTGCTTTTCCTTAACAGTAAAATAAATAGTCTCGCTACCAACCCGTTTTTTGTTTTCTCTATCTATGTTATTGGACTTTATGGCCTCTACTTGACGCCCGCTTTTGGCTGGCTTATGGGCTCACACATTGGCCACGTACTTATGCAACTGCATTTCATTCTTGCCGGCTACCTCTTCTACTGGGTGCTGCTGGGAATTGATCCCAGGCCGCATCCTTTGCCGTATTGGGGTCGGATTATGCTGCTGCTTTTATCTCTTGGCGTGCACGCATTCTTTAGCGTAATTTTGATGATGGGAACAACCCCCATGGCAATCGAGTGGTACGGAATCGTCCGCCCAGACTGGGTGATTGATCCACTCGCCGACACCCTGTTCGGCGGTCAGGTCGCATGGGGTCTGTCCGAAATTCCCGCACTCTTGGCGCTAATCGCAATCATGGTGCAGTGGTCCAGAAGTGATGCGCGCGATGCCAAGCGAAAGGATCGGCAAGCCGATCGTGACGGGGATGCCGAACTCAATGCGTACAACAAGCATTTAGCATCCTTGAATCAAGGATCGAAGGGTCGAAGGGTCGGACCCGAAGCCTCGGAACGCGTTGACGCCAACACGTTTGCATCAGTCGTGGCAACCCCTGGAATCACGATTATTGATGTCCGTACCCCGGGTGAATTTGCCCAGAGTCACATCGATGGCGCCGTCAACTACAACGTTGAGGGTCCGGACTTTGCGGATCAGATCATGAATCTGGATCCAGGCGGCGTATACGCAGTCTACTGTCAAAGTGGAAATCGCTCCCAAGTTGCTGTGGGTCAAATGGCCAGCATTGGGGTAGGAAGTATTTTCGAACTTGAATCTGGGATCACCGGTTGGCAGAGTACGGGCGCTCCTGTAGTTTCCCATTCATGACCAAAGCGTGGCCCACGTTCCTAGTTCTCCCCATTGTTCTGTTTGGGCTCATTGCACCCACCAGCAGCCACGCTGCACCAGCGCTCCTTCGCGAAATCGCCGACAGCAAGCAAGTAGTTTTGGTCACGGCTAAATCGTGGAACGCAACGACCGGCACCGTCCACACATTTGAAAAGAAGAACCAGACCTGGACAGCAACTCAAAGCTCCACACAAGCAAATCTGGGCTACGGTGGTTTGGTTTCTGGAAACCAGCGCAAGCAAGGAACTGGGAAAACCCCGACAGGAACCTACGCAATCAAGTGGGCATTTGGCATTAAGCCAAACCCCGGTGCCACTCTCAAGTACACAAAAGTCGATAGCGATGACGCGTGGACCTACAACCCACGAGTTCCCAGCACCTATAACGTTTTTCAAACTTCGAGCAAGAAGTGGTTAAGTTACGGGAATTACGTAGAGCGTCTTACCACCTATGGCAAGCAATACAACTACGTTGCGGTCCTTGATTTTAATCTCCCCAAAGGGAAAATCACTCAGGGCGCGAATGGGATTAATCGGACTGATGAGAGTGCGAACACCGCAAGAGGCGGCGGTATTTTTTTGCATGTAAGCAATGGGAAAAATACAGCCGGGTGTATCGCCGTCCCCCAAAAATTTATGAAAAATGTGCTGAAGTGGCTGGAGCCAAAAAAGAATCCCGTGATCGTGATCCGGGTCAAGAACTGACTAAACGGTGATGACAGGTGAGTCGACGAGATCTTCAATCGCTGGAAACTCTGCCCGCCAATCTTTCCCTATCTGAATGTCAATCTCAGCGCCAAGCACGGTTTCAGTCTCCCCACCTTGCGCCAAAACATTTCCGAGCGGATCAATGATTACTGAACTTCCCCCGAGCCGGTGCCGACCCTGGGCCCCAATTTGATTGCATGCAATCACCCAAGCTTGGTTCTCAACAGCCCGGGCCGGAAGTAACGCATCCCACTGGCTAATTCGAGGAACCGGCCAGCCAGAGGGAATCACGAAAGCTTGTGCCCCGGCAATGCGCATTGCCCTAAACATTTCGGGAAAGCGAGCGTCATAGCAGGTAGCAAGACCAGTTAGTCCCAGCGGCGTTTTGACCATTACGTAATTTTTTCCCGGAGTCATGATGTCTTGTTCACGTGCATAAGTAAACACATGCACCTTGCGGTAATAGGCAGCCAACTCACCCTGTGGGTTAAACAACACACTCGTGTTGTGTAAGTCTGCGCCGTCTTTTTCGCAAAAGGAACCACCGTGTAACCAGATTCCTCGCTCACGTGCCTTACGCGCAAGCGCTGTTGGTAGTGCCCCATCAATAGGTTGGGCATGCTCGCGGCTGGCTTCGAGGTCAAATGCCCCCACATTCCACAACTCAGGCAGCAACATGAACTCGCAATCGGGCGCCTGCTGATCAATCAGCCCAAGAACCCGCTCAACTCGTTTCGGAACCGACTCTGACGTTGAGCAGTCAATTTGCAGCACTTTTACCGTCACACCCATAGACTTGAGTGTATTCCCAATACTAAATGCCAGAGATACGGCAGACTATAAACATGTCGGATCTACGTGAAACTAAAAGCGCCCTTGACCCCATGAAGACGTATCTAGAGGCCGTTTTGGGCTTCTACGCCACTCTAGAGCCCCTCACTGCTGACCAGTGGCTACTCCCCACGCCGTGCCCCGGCTGGAGCGTGGCCGACATTGTCGCCCACACGATTGACATTGACTCTATGGCTGTCGGTGAGCCGCCACCGGATCATGAACCCAATTGGAATCAACTCCCCCACGTGAAGGGTCCATCAAATCAATTCACTGAGCGTGGCGTGGACTTCAGACGCGGGACCCCGCCGGCTGCTTTGTTAGAGCAGATGCTCTCTGCCGCCAATAATCTTTCTGACTTTCTTTTGATGCACTCGCCCACCATAAATCTGCCTTGGGTCAAAGGAGAAATTGCAAAAGAACAGTTCCTCTCTATGCGGGCATTCGATATTTGGGCTCATGATCAAGACGTTCGAATTGCAATAGGGGCCCCGCAAAATCTCATGAGTAACGCTGGAAAGGATGCGGCGCAGCGAATGTTCGGCACTCTGCCATTTATTTGGGGCAAAAGAATGGGAGTTCCCTCCGGTGAATCCTTACATTTGGTCTTCACCGGACCAGGCATCAATGGAACTCTCTTTATCGCGACCGGTTCCGAAGACAAGGCTGCTTTCATCAGTGAACCAATCGGCGAGATAACCCACATCGAAATCTCTTGGGCTGACTTTGTTAACGGATATTGTGGGCGCGTAGAACCCGACGTTATTGCAACTCGAATGACTGGGTCAGGTCCACGAACTCGAGAGTTTATTAATACCCTCGCATCCACACCGTGAACTGGCCCTGGTCAGTCCTTGAGTAGTAACTCGTCTAGAGCCGGGTCCGCCAAGTAACTGGCCACGCTGGCTAAAGCGCGGGATCCAAGTGCCCCGTCAATTATTCGATGATCAAATGAAAAAGTGAGTTGCATGATCGGCCGGATCACAATCGAGTCGTCGACTACCCAAGGTTTATGCATGATTCGACCCATAGCGAGAATGGCGGCTTGACCAGGGGTGATGATCGGAGTCCCACCATCAACTCCAAATACCCCGACGTTAGTGACCGTTATGGTGCCACCGGTGAGATCGGATGGGCTCGCTGAACCATCTCGCGCTTTATTCATCTGAGTGGTGATGCTGGCAGAAAGTGCAATGGGATTGTCAGCGTTCGCATTTCGCACCACAGGAACTAAAAGCCCCTTTGACGTGTCAGTAGCAAAACCTAAATGAATATTAGGGTGAATGAGTACGTCAGCGCCTTCTTTGGTGTCGATCCAACTTGAATTAATGCGCGGGTATTTTTGAGCCGCACGAATCAGGGCAGCAGAGACCAACACGAAAGGGGTGATTCGCTCATTGCTGCGCGTTTTGATTTTATCCACGACTTCAAGCGTCCTTGACATGTCGACCTCAACCCACTCAGTGACATGGGGGGCGGTGAATGCAGACGCAACCATGGCCTCCGCCATTAGGCGTTGGACACCACGGACCGGGATGCGTTCGCCTGCGTGATCCTGGGAGACACTTGGCGGTACCACTCCACCGCCAAGTGCGGCTTGAACATCTTCTCGAGTGACTTCACCATTGAGACCGGTGCCAACCAAAGTTGACAGGTCTATTCCTTTGTCTTTTGCAAGCTTGCGCACTAGTGGCTTAGCGGTAACCCGGTTCGAATTCAGCGTTGGCTCTGTGGGTGAATCTGTGGGTGTCTGTTTACGCGACCGGCGGGTGAGTGAGGCTCCTTCTTTGACTCCGTAGCCAACCAGAACGGGGTCGCGCTGGGACTCTACCTGCGTTTCGATCGAAATTACTCGAGCGCCGACGGGGACAACTGCGCCAATTTCCTCGTGGATTTCCGAGACTACACCAGCCCACGGGATGGGAAGTTCTACAGTTGCCTTGGCTGTTTCAATTTCGACCACCATTTGATTTACGGATACTGAGTCCCCGGGTTCAACGAGCCATCGCACAATTTCAGCTTCGGTTAGACCCTCACCTGCGTCGGGTAGATGAAAAATTTCAATGGGCACTTTTACGCCTCCATGGCTGAATCAACGGCGACCAGAATTCGGTCATGGTCGGGTAGGTAGTGCTCTTCAAGTTTGCTCGGTGGGTAGGGAATGTCGTATCCGGTTACCCGTTCAATGGGAGCCTCAAGTGTGTAGAAGCAGCTCTTGCCAATTCGAGCAGCAATTTCAGCGCCCAGGCCCAAGTTTCCCGGAGCCTCATGGACAATCACAAGGCGTCCAGTTCGTTCCACCGAGTCGGCAATACTGCGGTCATCAAGTGGTGAAAGCGATTGCAAGTCAATAACTTCAAGTGAATATTCACTTGCGTTTGCAGCTTGTAGTGCAGTTTTAACCATGGGTCCGTAGGCGACGACGGTGACGTCAGAACCAGTTCGCACAATGCGAGCCCGCCACGGATCCACGGGAGATTCGGTGCGATCAACGAAGCCCTTGTCCCAGTATCGCCGCTTAGGCTCAAAGAAAATTACCGGGTCATTACTGCGAATTGCAGAAAGCAGACAGGAATACGCGGACTGCGGATCACTAGGTGTGAGGACTCGAAGTCCAGGGATATGCGTGAAGAAAGTTTCAGGTGATTCGCTGTGGTGTTCAACCGCACCGATTCCGCCACCGTAAGGAATTCGAATCGTGATGGGAAGTTTCACGCTGCCGTTAGTGCGTCGATGCACCTTGGCCAATTGGGAAATTATCTGATCAAAAGCCGGAAAAACAAAACCGTCGAATTGGATCTCAAGGACAGGTCGATAACCCCGCATGGCTAATCCAATTGCAGTGCCCACAATTCCGCTCTCAGCAAGTGGAGAGTCAAGGACTCTGTGATCACCAAAGTCTTTGTGCAGCTCGTCAGTAACTCGAAAAACGCCGCCCAGCTTCCCAATATCTTCACCGAAAAGGAGTACTTTGCTGTCTTCTTCCATTGCGGTTCGCAATGCCTGGTTAAGGGCTTTGGCAATAGTCAGGTCGTTTGTCATGATTGCACTCCCGAGTCAGCAAAGCCTTCGTGGTAGTCAAGGAAGGCAGCACGCTGTGCATCAAGAGCCTCATGGCTATCGGCATATACGTTGTCAAAGATCGACTCGGGTGCCGGCTCACCCATGCTGCGGACCGCAGCTCGTAAGGTGTGCGCCCATGCATCCGCGTCAATATCAATTGCATCAAAGAAATTTCGATCAGCGATTCCATTACGCGCCAGCATGACTTTAAGCCTCTCGATTGGATCACGTAATTTCCAGTTTTGCAAATCATTTTCATGTCGATAACGCGTCGGGTCATCCGATGTTGTGTGGGCACCCATCCGATACGTGAATGCTTCAATCAGGGTTGGGCCGGCACCACTGCGTGCCCGATCAAGAGCTGCCTTCGTAACGGCTATCACTGCCAGGATGTCATTTCCGTCTACCAAGACACCGGGGAACCCGAAACCGTCTGCGCGTTTGTAAATCGGAGTTTTAACGAATTTCTCACTTGGCTGGCTAATGGCCCATTGGTTGTTTTGGCAAAAGAATACGACCGGGGCGTCAAAAGTCGATGCAAAAACGAAACCCTCATTTACATCACCCTGAGCTGTCGCTCCGTCACCAAAGTAGGTAATCACGGCGTCTTCGCTTTGATCCAGAGTGCAACCCATGGCGTAACCAACTCCGTTGAGCACCTGGTTACCGATCACGATTGTGTAGCTATTGCATCGATGCTCAAGTGGGTCCCAACCGCCATTAGAAATTCCGCGGTAGACCTCCATGATTTTCATGGGGTCCACACCGCGCATCCAGGCGACACCATGTTCGCGATAGGTCGGGAATGCAAAGTCATTTTTTTCGAGTGCAAAAGCTGAGCCCACCTGAGCAGCCTCTTGACCCAACGACGAGGCCCAGAGACCAAGTTCCCCTTGGCGTTGAAGTGCCGTTGCCTCCTGATCCAGCCTTCGGACGAACACCATTTCGCGGTAGAGGGATTTGTACTGAGCGTGGGTAAGGTCCAAGGAATAGCTTTCATGGGTCACCAATTCACCCTCTGGCGTGAGCAACTGCACCGCAGGGTTTTGTGGTTGTGGAGCCGTAGTCATTGTCATTGTGATTCACGCTTGTCAAGGCGTGTCCTTTCGCCCCTAGTCTGCCATCTACTTAATTCTGTCGGCTACCACATCCAAGTGTTTCCCTTTAATATCATGGTTACCTCGCTGCTCTTCTTGGATGACCTTTGCGCCTTTAGCTCTAATACGAGCCATGCACGGTGGTAACGATCCCCTGAATTTCGAGCGCGATAGGGATGTGGAAAAAGTTTTCACCGGTCTGACGGCCAAATTGCCCACGAGAAAGATCCAAAACGTCCATGTGTCAATCTTTGCCGGTGCACGAGTGGCCGCTAGGCGCCGTCAGACCCTAATTACGGGACTTTGGTCCTAAGCCTCACTTACGAGACAGTCGCCGGTACCGGGGATATCACTCTGACATGCTGCCCTCGTGACAGCCGATGTTCGAGGGGTAACCGAAGCCCCATTCCGCACAATCATGGGACCTTTGATCACTCTCTGGATCGTTTGGGGTTCTACTTACACGGGCATCGCTCTCATGGTGAAATCTATGCCACCACTCATTGGGTCCGGCACACGCTTTATTGCGGCTTCCCTAGTTTTGGGAATAATCGTGCTGCTGGTCAAAGGTCCGCGCGCATTCACAGTAACCTGGCCGCAAGTTCGTGGCGCGGTCTTCATGGGAGTTACGATTCTCGGCGTAGCGATTGGAATTGTGTCGCTCGCCGTGAGATACGTACCCACAGGCATCGCTGCCCTCATCGTCTCGGTCTTGCCACTGTGGATTATTCTCTTTCGACTCCGGGCAGGAGATCGCCCCTCTCGGCTGACCTTAATAGGTGTTGGGGTGGGCCTCATTGGCCTTTTCCTGATCCTCATTCCCGGTGGAACTGTGCCGATTAGCGGTGCGAGTAACACTCAAGTCGCACTCTGGTCTGTTGCAATTGCGTGCGGTAGTTTTTGTTGGGCATTTTTTAGTTGGCGGTCTACGAGCTACCAACAACCAAAAAACCCGCTGACTACGGCTGTCATTCAGCTCGCAACTGCGGGCATTTTTCTCACCTTGGTGGGCGCCCTCATTGGGGAGAGATGGAATTTTGGCATTATTACCCAACAATCTTGGGCTGGATGGGTATTCCTGGTATTTGCTTCCACAATTGCTTATGGCGCGTTCGTCTGGCTGATTAATAACGCGCCTATGTCACTGGTGACAACCCACGCCTATGTCAACCCAATGGTCGCAGTAACCCTAGGATTTTTGATTCTAAAAGAACCTATCAGCCTGGATGTAGTTGTCGGCCTGTCCATCGTGGTCGGTGGAGTTGCGCTCGTGGTTAGCGGCGAACGCCGAACCCGCCAGCTACTTGCAGAGCAACCTCAATAAACCGGTCATTCGCTTCTCGCTCTCCAATGGAAATTCGTAACCCCTCACCGGGAAATGGTCGCACTGACAGTCCTGCTTCTTCTAAAGCAACGTGTAATTTATCCGTGTCCGGCCCAAGCCGAATCCAGATGAAATTCGCATAACTCGGTTGAAGCTCGTATCCGCCAGCGTTAAGTGCGCTAAAAACTCGTTCCCGTTCCGCTACTACGGATGCGACCCGCTCAAGTAACTCAGGTTCCGCGTTGATGGATGCGATCGCAGCGACTTGAGCAAGTGAGGAAATTCCAAATGGCATTGCTGTTTTGCCTAACGCTTGGGTAATCGGTTCCTGAGAAATTGAAAACCCGACTCGCAAACCCGCCAGGCCATATGCCTTTGAAAATGTACGCAGGATTACAACATTTGAGTGCTCTCGATACACACGGAGCGAGTCGATTCTTTTCTCCTGCGAGACGTATTCGATGTATGCCTCGTCGAGCACAATCACAATCTCGACCGGGACCTGCCTAATAAATTTTTCAAGGTCGTCCCGGTCAACAATTTGTCCCGTTGGGTTATTTGGTGAACAAATAAAAATCACTCTGGTTTCCGGGGTAAGCGCATCCAGCATTGCATCGAGGTCGTGGGTTTCATCGTTCTTTAAGGGAACTTGAATACTGTGCGCACCGGCTATTCCAGTCCAAATGGGGTAGGACTCGAAACTGCGCCACGCGTACATAATGTTGTCGCCAGAACCTGCCGCAGAAGCAATTATCTGTCCACACAGTGCGACGCTTCCCGTGCCCAATGAAACATGTTCGGTCGGAACTCCAAAGTGCGCGGCAATCGCGGCAACAAGTTCATGTGAAAAAGGGTCGGGGTACCTATTAATGTCAGGCACGGCGTTCACAATCGCTGCTTGCACACTTTTAAGCGGTGTGTGGTGGCTCTCGTTACTGGAGATCTTGTAAGTGGTGATATCGGTTCGCGGAAGCGGACGCTGACCCGCTTTGTACGAGGGCAACTCCTCGAGGTCGGGGCGCAGTCGTGGACCGTTAGTACTCACGAGGTCAATTTAGGGGATATCGGCTAATCCTTCAACAGCGTGCCGCCCTCGACTTTGTGCTCTCCTGCAAAGTCACCTTCTCTGGCTGAAACTTCAATAGGTACTCTCCCTAGACCGACCAAGGAAACTTTTCAGGCATAAATCCGCCATAAACACTCCAATCTCTAAAGTCCTCGCCAATCGAGAAATGGGTTTAGTAACCTAATGGCGTGACTTTGCGTAGACGAGCCTTTTTTGCGTCCGCTGGCGGGCTTGGAGTTATTCTCCTTGGCTTCATTTTTGCGATCAGCACCTTCATTTCTGTCTCAAGCTCACAGTCGAAAATTAATGGCCTTCTCACCCCCGCTGCTCAAATGACAAATTCTCTCCTGATGGCCCAGACCACTGCCTCGGGTGACCTTGCAGACTACGTTCTCACTAGTGATGAAGCTGCACTCGCTAGCCACCAAAGTGCTATTTCGACCACAAATGTCATGTTTACTAATTTGCTGGATACTTTTGGAGAAGAAAACCTAGCTCTGGTCGCTCTCGTAGAGAAATCAGCCTCAGCCCAAAGAGCCTGGATCAGCGAAGACGCTGAACCAACTTTGGTGGCAATGGCTGATGGTAAGCAGCCGAAAGCAAGTC
This sequence comes from Candidatus Nanopelagicales bacterium, assembly GCA_028825115.1. Taxonomy (GTDB): domain Bacteria; phylum Actinomycetota; class Actinomycetes; order S36-B12; family S36-B12; genus UBA4592. Next base: position 12,279 of record JAPKAV010000011.1, read on the forward strand.
GCCTCACCAACAAAGCAAAAGCATGGGCCGCATACGATGCGATGATTTCTGCCACAGTTGCGTTACAGGACGAGATAGAACTTCAGCGTCAGGAAGCTAGCGACTCGGTCGCTAGCAGTGCCCGAACACTCGGCACACTTCTTATCTTGGGCGGACTACTACTCGTGGTCGGATTTATTGGCTACTTCATTTACTTCCAGCGTTGGGTAATTTTTCCCCTAATGGATATCCGAAAGGATCTACAACTCTCAACGCGCGATCCAATGCACACGCATCCGATCGAACCGTTGGGACCGCCTGAATTTTTCTCACTGGCAAAAGATTCGGAGTCACTCCGCCGTCAACTTGTCAGCGAGATTGATGAAGCATCAGCGGCGCGCAAGGGACTCACTCAAGATGCTCCTCTGGTTGCCGCAATCAGAGCAGAGATGCGAGTCAACAGTTCATTGCACTGTCCAGGAATTGCAATCGCCGGATTGGCGGCCACTGCCGAGGGCGTACTTGCAGGTGACTACTGGGACTACATTCCAATAAGTGATACTCGCGTTGTATTAATGATTGCTGATGTCGGTGGTCACGGACCTTCAGCAAATGTAGTCGCGCTTCGAGTGAGAGCAATTATTTGTACGGCACTGGCGAAAGGGCTCACACTCACCGATGCTGTGGAGCTCGCGGCTGAATCGACTAAACATGATGAATTATTCGTCACCGTGCTCCTGATTGCGGTTGATGTCGCGGTTAATGAATTGGAATGGCTCAATGCGGGCCACCCTCCCGGAATTGGGATTACCCGTGACAAAGACCTATTCAGTCTTGACGCAACTGGACCTTTGCTTTCATCACTAGGGGGTGATTGGAAAGTCCGAACACATCCGTTCGCCCCCGGAGATTTGATTCTCGGCGTGACCGACGGATTCCTCGAGGGTCAAGCCGTCACTAGTGCCGCCGAGGAAACCCAAGCGATCATTCAAATTCTTAGGGGCCTGGATGGTCCAGTTCGACAAAACCCGGCTGAAATCGTAGAGCGACTCGTTGCTCATGTGCGCGAGATTTCCCCACGATGGAGCAGCAACGATGTGACCGTAGTGGCGCTTAGCAGGGTGGAATAACGCACACCTGTCAGATCCCTGTCCCTTGCCCGTGACATAATTGGGAGATGATCAAATCTACTCGAAACCTACTCGCTTCCCTGATTGCGGTCGCCCTTGTCATCCCCGTCGCTACTCCTGCCCAAGCCGCGCGGATCAAGGATCCATCGGCGAACCTTAAAGGGACCGTTATCCAAGACTCACTCTTCGGATTACACGTCAACGGTGCCGAACGTGGCGTCTGGCCCACCATCAATTTTGGGTCGCTTCGGCTGTGGGACAACGCAACTTCCTGGACCAATATTGAAACATCAAAAGGTGTCTTTGATTGGACTAACCTTGATAAAGTCGTCGCGGACGCAAACACGAATGGTGTAACTGACATTCTCATGGTTCTTTCTGGAACCCCGACCTGGGCAACCAACCAGCGCAACCCAATCTCCCTACCAGCGCCTAACGCATCCGGGGTACCGGCAAACATGGCCGACTGGGATGACTGGGTTCGTGCGGTGGCAACTCGATACAAGGGCAAGATTACGAACTACCAACCATGGAATGAAGCCAATCTCAAAACCTTCTACACCGGAACTCCAGCCCAAATGGCTGACCTGACCAAGCGTGCTCACGACATCATCAAGAGCATCGATCCAAGCGCAACAATCGTTGCACCAAGTACCGGGCTCCGATTAAATGGGGCACTCCAGAGGTTCTATCCAAAATTTCTCAAGGAACTTAAGGCCCGTAACTGGCCGGTCGACGTCTGGTCAGCCCACACCTACCCGAACTCTTTGGGTACTACTAATGACAGACGGGAACTAGCCAACAAGTGGATTGGGTTACTGAAAGCGGCCAAAGCGCCTAACTTGCCCCTGTGGGACACCGAGAATAACTACGGCTTAGGCGGGCCTGGGACGGATTTCCCAGAGCAGGACATTGAAGGGACCAAAGCTGCAAACTGGACCGCAGTGACCTACCTTGATGCACTTCGCCTAGGTGTTTCTCGCGTCTACCTCTACCAGTGGGGCCCCTATAACGACCTTTGGGGGATCCAATACAACGATGGGGCGCCCGGCGCTATCGCAATGAACACTTTGCAGGAGTGGATTGTGGGAACCACCTACAAGGGTTGCAAAGAAGCCAAGCGCAAAGTCACTTGCAAGTTTCGCACAAGTGATGGAGTCAATCGGATCGTTTATTCCGAAACTGCGAAGAAGGTATTCAAAGTAGCAAAGCGATACAAGCAAATGTGCCAACTTAATGGAACCTGCTCAGCAATCCCTGCTAATCGCAAGGTGCGCACTCAAGGACCAGTACTACTTAAAAGGTAGCGATTTCTCATTATTGAGGGCCGGTGCATTAATCGCACCGGCCCTCGTTTCTTGCTATGCCAATTCAGACATTGCTGCGCCAAAAAATGCGGTTTGTCGCTCAACGTCCGCTGTAATTTTTTGGGACACATCAAGGCCATGTTGTGAGACGGCGTAAGCCGCACCCCCTGGTTACTCATAAATGGGTGCAGGTATTCCTCGGTCCATCAGCGGTACTGTTATTATTTTTCAAAGAAAGAAGTACCCCGTGAGTACGCTTAGCACTCAGGATCAACAAGCCTCTACAGATGCAATCGAAGGCCCAATTGTTCCTACATTTTTTAAATACCTAGTCCCGTCTTTGGTGGGCTTAATCGCCATGACCTCTGCCTCTTTGGTCGATGGCTTTTTCATTGGTAACTATGTTGGCGTCACAGCGCTTGCTGCCCTCAATCTCATAATCCCCATTATGACGATCCTATTTGGTGTTGGCATGATGTTGTCTATCGGCGGCTCTGTGCGGGGCGGTAAATATCTGGGCGAAGGTGATGTAGAAGCTGCGTCAGCAATTTTCAGCAAGACACTCATTTCGCTAGCCATTTATGGGTTTATAGTCATTTCCCTGGGCCTGGTTTCTGAAGACCAAATTTTCGCAGGGGTAGGAGCCAAGCAAGAACTTTTTCCAATGATGAGCGAATACTATCGAATCATCATGCCGTTTTTTTCGCTCAGTTTGCGATGGTAGCCCTGTACTTTTTTATTCGTTTGGATGGACTTCCTAACTTAGCAGACACATCGTTAGCTGTCGGTGCAGTAATCAACGTCATGCTAGATTATTTGTTTATTGTATTATGCGAATGGGGTTTGACTGGCGCAGCATTTGCGACTGGCATTTCACAATCCATACCTTTACTGGTGATGCTGTATTACTTTTTCTGGTCAAAACGAAGATTGAAATTCAGTTTCGGGCAAAAAAATTGGAAAGAAATTTTTCAGGCAGCCTATAACGGGATCTCAGAATTCATTAATGAAATCTCTGGCGGTATTATCGCCTTCATCTTTAACTGGATGATGATTCAGCGTGGCGGCATCGACGGGGTTGCTGCCATTACAGTAGTAAACTATCTGCTACTTCTGGGTTTTATGGTCTTCTTTTCTATCTCCGACACTATTCAGGTCATGCTGTCTCAAAATTTTGGAGCCAGGCAGACAAAACGTATGGAAGACTTCTTAAAAAAACAGCCTCCGGGATCATTTTGTTGGTGAGTGGGGGTTTTATCACTGCATTGCTCACATTGAATGAGTCGCTCATTTTGCTATTCGTGGATGGAAAGAGTGATGAGAAAATGGTGGCAATGGCAACGGAGTTAATGGCGTACGTTTGGCCGGTGTTTCTTTTTGCTGGCGCCAACATGCTGATCTCGGGTTATCTCACCGCCGTACATCTGCCGTTTCAATCAGGCTTGGTCGCCCTGTGCAGTAGCTTGGTCCTGCCGGGTGGATTTTTGTTCCTGCTATATATTTTGCTAAGTGACTATCGTTTCGTCGCCGCACTCGCTGTGGCAGAAGGTGTGACGTTCGTGATCGCCTTTATAATTTTTCTCAGACACACACCTTCTACAGCAGTTGTAGCGATAGGTAAGTCGCTCAACTAAGGGAAATAAGCCCAACCGCTTCTGGCCCAACAGCATGCTACCCCCTACCCTGACTTCGCAGAAAGGGCTCTTCGTTGGTCAGGTATTAACGCCCCGGACAGGGAGTAAAAACTCTTATGATAAATCGTTTCTGTCCGCTCAATCCTCAATCGGTTCAGGAAGGTACTAGTGGCCGATATTAAGTGTTCCCGTCAGTCGATCATGGAATTCCGCGCTTTTCTCATTGAATCCCACGATCACAACTTTCTTGTGACGGCGTTCATATTTACTCACGACCGCGTCAAGGGTTGCAACAGTTGACGCGTCCCATACGTGGGCTTGAGTGAGATCGATAATTACCAAGTCTGGGTCCTCTGTGTAATCGAATAGGTACACCAAATCATTACTCGACGCGAAGAACATTTCGCCGTGGACCTGATAACGTACCGCTTCGGCATTTGTTTCCGGATCAATTTCAAGGACGCGATCCATGGAAACGAGGTGGGCAACGCGCCTAGCGAACAGGACAGTGGCGGTGACCACTCCGGCTCCTACACCGATTGCAAGATTGTGGGTAATCAGCGTTGCCAGAACGGTGGACAGCATCACGGTCGTTTCACTCTTGGGCATCGCCATAATTGTTCTCAGACTGTGCCAATCAAATGTTGCATATGCGACCACAATCATTACCGCAACCAGTGCCGCCATGGGGATTTCCGCTACCACCTCACCCAATGACACCACCAAGATCAAAAGGAATACACCCGCCAGAAATGTGGAGAGTCTGGTTCGAGCACCTGAACGAACGTTGATCATTGTTTGACCGATCATTGCGCAACCACCCATTCCACCGAAGAATCCGGTGACAATGTTTGCAACGCCCTGTCCCCATGACTCGCGGGTCTTATCTGAGTGAGTGTCCGTGATGTCATCCACTAATTTCGCGGTCATCAAAGACTCCATGAGACCAACTAATGCAATCGCAAATGCAAACGGCGCGATGATTATAAGAGTTTCGATAGTGAACGGGATGCTTGGAATGCTCAGAAAAGGCAGGCTATCTGGCAACTCACCTTGGTCACCAACGCGCGGAACATCAATATTCATCAGAACAACGGTCAACGTGATCAGAACAACGGCGACGAGTGGTCCCGGAACTGCATTCGTGATGCGTGGCATCACAAAAATAATCCCGACTCCAATGATGACCATGGGGTACACCACCCACGGGACGTCGATCAGATACTGGAACTGCGCCGAGAAAATGAGGATCGCAAGAGCATTAACAAAACCAACCATCACGCTACGTGGGACAAAGCGCATCAAGCGTGCGACGCCAGCAAACGCCAGTAGGACTTGGAGGATCCCACCCAGAATCACTGCCGCCACCAAATACTCCAAACCGTATTCGCGCGCGAGCGGCGCAACAACTAACGCAATCGCTCCCGTTGCGGCAGAGATCATGGCTGGTCGACCACCGGTAAAGGCAATGGTTACCGCCATGGTGAAGGAAGCAAAGAGCCCTACTCGTGGATCAACCCCCGCCAAGATCGAAAACGAGATTGCTTCGGGGATGAGGGCAATAGCCACAACAAGTCCCGCGAGAATCTCGGTTCGAGCCACTTTAGGAGAAAGCCAAACTGGGCGACGTAATGAGGCAATAGTTAATGACACTTGCTGAACCCTAGCTAATTAAAGGCAGGGCTCCTAATTGGTCGTGTCTATTTTCCCGACGATTGTCTAATTAGCATCCGGAAACGCGCGCGTAAGCGCAGATAATGGGGTGCCGCTCGCCCGCACTCAGACCTATTCTTGCCTCGTTGGCCCCAAAAATGTGCTCACTCCTCGGGCAGCTGCTCGCACACCACCAGCGCGTCTACCGCGACCGCTCCATTGCGTCCGAGAATCAGCGGGTTGATATCTGCCTCAATGATGCTCGGGTGGTCGATCGCGAGTCGTGAAAGCACCAACACCGTGTACACGATGGCGTCGAATGTTTCCTCGGTGGTGAGTTTGGCGATTCCTGGTGCTTTGCGCACTAATCGCACCGCCTGATCGTGGGTGATCGGAGCTAACGAGGATGCGGTCAACGACAAGGCTTCGGCGTAGCGCCCGCCGATACCCACAGCCACAATCGGCCCATAATGTGGATCGCGAGTCATACCGCAGATGACTTCTGGGCCCGCGGCGATCTCTTGCGCCACCAGTACTGAGCCCCCGAGGGCTTGTGTGGCAACGGATACTTCTTCGGCCGAATCCAGTCCCAAAGCCACCCCGCCCATACTTGCCTTATGGGCCGGGCCGTTCATCTTCACCACGACCGGGAAGCCCAGTTCCTGTGCCGCTTTAACCGCCGCTTCGGGTCCTTCTGCGATTCGACGATCGGCCATCGGAATCCCGTAACGTTCCATGATCTCGGCGGACACATGCTCACTGAGCGCGCCAGGACTCAGTAGGTCAGATAGATCCACTTCTTCGTGCGGATCAAGGTCTTTACTGGTGAACGGATGCCACATCGATACTGCCGCCAAAGCCTCGACGGAGGCCCTGGTGCCGCGCAGCAATGCAACACCATTGGAAGCAGCAAAGTTCGCGATTCGCCGGGGCGGGTCCGTGACGTGCACCGTGGACACTGCCGGGAAGATCCGGCGATCCTTCGTGGCCTGCGCCAGGCCGCGGACGATGGCTAGGCACCACTCATTGTCCACGTCTCCTCGGTACTGAGTGATGTCCACTTGTGCGAGCAAAATGTCAAACTCGCTCGAGTGGGCCATAAGTTCTAACGATTCAGGGAAAACCACCTCGGTGTCATCGACCATCCAAGCGTCCAGTGGGTTTTGGGGGTTCACGAAATTCGGAAACCGCTCTTGCAGTGACGCCACGAGTTCATACGGCATTGGCGGGAATTCCAACCCGGTTGGCTCTGCGGCATCAGCCAACATTCCGCATTCACCACCAGACTCGGAGATGGCGCCTAGGCGAATACCCGACGGCCACTTGGGTTGGCCGAGAATCTCCAACGCCTCCATGAATGTCGAGGTGTCGGTCACTTCGATGCCACCATGGTGGTGGACGAAGTTGGTGAACGCAATACTTGAACCCACCATTGCGCCGGTGTGGGCCAGGGCGGTTTGTGCGGCAATCCGCGAACGTCCTACTTTCATACACACCACCGGTTTTCCAGCTTCCGCGCAAGCGCGAAGGGCATCGGCGAAAGCTTCTGGCCGCCGGACCGTTTCGACGAACAGACCGATCGCCTTAGTCTCGTCATCTTCAACGAGCCCCATGAGCAGGTCAGCGGTGTCACGGTTTCCCTCAGATCCGGTTGAGAACACGGCTCGGAATCCGATTCGTGGTCCGCAATTCAACATCGCATCAGCAATAGATCCGGACTGGGCAATCACCGAGACGTGGCCGCGGCGAAAAGATTTCGGAACACTCGAGACATACAGTGAACCGCCATTGGGCACAGCCATACCCATGCAGTTGGGACCCAAGATGGCGGCGTCGTAGGAGTCGGCAAGTTCGATAACTTGGGCTACGACTTCCGTGGATCGGGCGCCAGCTTCCGTGCCGAGTCCAGGAATGACGAAAGCTCGGACACCGAACTCGAGTGCCTCACGCACCAACTCCAGGACCACCTCGTGCCCCACGAGCATGAACGCGCATTCGGGTTTCTCCGGCAGTTCCGCCACGCAGGTATAGACGTCCTCGCCAAGAATAGAATCCCCAGAAGGATGAACCAAGTACGCCTTGTTTCGACCGGCGATTGCCTCAGCAACTACGGTGGACCGCCGTGCGTTGGCACCAACGACAACTACCGAATCTGGATCGATTAATCCCTTGACGTTGCGATGCGCGATGCGCTCGGGTGCTGGCAACAAATACTCAACTGTGCTCATGGTGCTCCTTGGGTGCCGGCGATCACGGATAACTGAATGCACCAGACATGGGAGCGCTCCAGTTGTGAGAGGCACCGGTGAAGGGAGAGGTAAGAACAACGCTGTAAGGCATGAGCCGGCTGAGGCAGCCTAATCCGAATTCGAACTGTGCACAAGAGTTGCCACCGCTAGGCTTTATCGTATGTATTCCATCCACGCCGCCGGCATAAACCCAGACGATCCGCTTTCTGTCTTAGAGATCGGAGACGTAGAACCGAAACCGACGCCACTCGAGTGGGTCGACGTCGAGGTCAAGGCGATGAGCCTTAACCACCACGACGTTTGGGCCCTTCGCGGACAGGCCCTGCGTGCGGAACAGGTCCCGATGATCTTGGGAACCGATGCCGCCGGCATCGCCCCCGATGGAACGCGTGTGGTTGTCCATGCGGTGATCGGAACACCTGTCCACGGTGACGAGACACTGGATCCGAAACGTTCAATGCTCAGCGAGGTCTACCCGGGCACTTTCGCCGAACGGGTTCGCGTCCCGGCCAGCAACCTAATCCCGCTGCCCGAAAGTATGAGCTTTGAGGAGGCATCCTGTTTGCCGACCGCCTATTTGACCGCGTACCGAATGCTTTCCACCAAGTCGGGAACCCAACCGGGAGACACTGTGCTGATCCAAGGCGCAGGTGGTGGTGTCTCCACCGCCGCAATCGTGCTGGGTAAAGCCATGGGACTGCGGGTGTGGGTGACCTCACGCGATACAGCCAAAGGCGAGTGGGCCACGACCATCGGTGCAGATGAAGCCTTCGAGGTGGGGGCGCGCCTCCCGGACAAAGTTGATGCCGTAATTGAAACGGTTGGCGAGGCTACGTGGGATCACTCCCTGAAGTCTCTGCGCCCCGGTGGCACGATTGTGGTGTCCGGTGCGACATCGGGTGCGATGCCGCCATCGCAATTAAACCGGGTTTTCTTTCTGCAATTGCGGGTCGTCGGATCGACCATGGGAACCAGCGAGGAGTTCAGCCGCCTCCTCACGCTGCTCGCTGAATCCGGCGTCCGGCCGATCATCGATCGCTCTTTGCCAATGGACTCCGCGCGCGAGGGTTTTTCGGCGATGATCGATGGATCCATGCGCGGCAAAATCGTGATGACCCGCTAAGGATGAACGTCAAAATCGACTCGGGTCGCGCGGCACGTCAAAATCAATAATTCAGGCCAGTCCACAACGGTGCCTACCGAGGTGGGCCCCGCCGCACAGACAAGCTAGTAGCGAACTCAGTTGTCGTTGCGGATCCAACGAACAAGGGAAACCCCCACTATGGATAAGACCACTGATCAGGATTCTTTCGAGTACTTCCGTCAATTAATGAGAGACTTTTCCCGAGATCGCGACTGGGAGCAGTTTCATGACCCCAAGTCACTTTTATTGGCATTAGTGGGTGAGGTTGGTGAACTTGCCGAGCTTTTTCAATGGCTCCCGGCTGATCAAGCAAAAGGCTTGGCATCGAAACCGGAATTACATCAGCGGGTGGGAGAAGAAATAGGAGACATAGTCTTGTATCTCGTCCGGTTAGCCGATGTATTGGATGTCAATCTCGGTCAAGCCACGATGAGTAAGTTCGATTCCGTTGTGCAGCGCTTTCCCACTGATTCAGTCAAAGGCCAAGCACCTAGAAAGAATTAGTTGCTCTGTGGCAGGGCTTCTTGGTGTCAGATTCAATGTTTTCCCGCGATAAACAAATTTTTTTGCCTCTGGAAAATCTGAATCATTGCCTCGGATACCCTTATGAGGTGCGCAAATGCCGCGGGAAACCAATTGGTGCATCCCGTCAGGCATCTCGTCGCAAAGTTAAGAACAAATCCCGTCTGGCATCAGCATCTTCTCAAGGAAAACAGATAGTAAACGAACCGCCCCCCATAGTGACATGGAGAACACGTGACCCAAACAATTCAAGTGGTGGCAATCGGCGGAACAACGCGTCCGAATTCATCAAGTGAAAAAGCACTACGAATTGCCGCTCAAGCAGCTAAAGATGCCGGAGCTCAGGTGAGTTTCATCACCGGGACTGACCTGTTAATGCCCATTTACGACACCCAAAGTACCGAGCGCGCAGCGGAATCTCTTCACCTGATTGAGCGGATTCGACACGCAGATGGTGTGCTGATTTCCAGTCCTGGCTACCACGGCGGGATGAGTGGTTTGATCAAGAATGCAATCGACTACCTCGAGGATCTTTCCGGTGAGAGGCGTCCCTATCTTGATGGGCGCGCCGTCGGATGCGTGGCTGTCGCACATGGGTGGCAAGCGTCCGTAACAACACTGCATCAGTTGCGACAAATCACCCATGCACTCCGGGGTTGGCCGACTCCCATGGGGGCAGCGGTCAACACCGCGGAAACCCAATTCAGTGCAGACGGGACTCTTGAGGATCTCGCAGCCCATGCCGCGCTCACGCGAGTCGGTACTCAGGTTGTAGATTTTGCCGAAGCATTCACGGCTCATCGAAACTAATAGCTTCTCAATTCATCCTCATTCTCTGATCTAGGCCTGCAAAGATGTACTGAAAATACATGTGCGCAGCGGACCCGTCGAGCCTCGAGCAACTAAGCCGACTTAGAAGATTCTCTTTTTAAATTGATGGCCATTTGCTGATGCAGGATTCCCGCATACGTTTCTACGGGACCCTCAAGGTGCCACCCCAGATACTCGAAGAATCGAACATTGGGCAATTGGATATGCGCGTGCATGACCAACCCACCATTAGCTGACGCTTGAGCAACCGCCTCTTGCACAAGTTCAAAACCAAGTCGAGAAGAGCGGTGCGCCTTGAGAACCGCAAGCCGATCCCCCTGCCATTGCTCGCACCCCACGTCAAGGGGGTACAAGCGGACCGCCCCCACGGTCCGCCCATTTATGAGACCAATCAGGTGGATCGTGCTCGGTTCACTATCGCGAATATCCTCGTCCGTTTCCGTGAAGATTCCTTGCTCATCAACGAATACGTCGTATCGAATGTCAAAATGCTCACGTCGGCGCTGGCGATCATCAACAGTCACAATGCTGGTGATGTCTCCCTGACGACCACTAGCCTTAGTCAAGAATTATCCTTATGAAGCGATTATCGGTCAATGATTTGCAAGGGAATCGTTGAATTTTTACGCGGCTCAAGTGAGGCAAGCCCCGAGCATGCTTGGCAGCGGGCACATCCCGCTTTTGCAGTGGTGGCGTCCATCCCACGCATGGACATGTACGCCTGCACTCTGCGATAGATGGGTTCAACGTACTCACGCGGTGGGGAAGCCCAATCTTCCATCAGCGACCCTGCGACCGGTTTAAGTGGCACCATAAACGGATAGACGCCTAGATCAATAGCTCGCTTCGCGCCGGCTATGGTGATTTCGGGGTCTTCACCCATTCCGAGGATGACATAGGTCGAGACCTGGCCTTCACCAAAGACGGCAACCGCGCGTTCCCACGCAGCAAAGTACGACTCAATTCCGCTCGCGGCCTTTGCTGGGGCAACCCGCGCCAGGACCTGCGGATCAAAAGTCTCGACATGTATTCCCACCGAATCGATCCCCATATCGCCAACTTCGTTGATCACATCGAGCTTTAATGGGGGCTCGAATTGAACTTCGACGGGTAGTCCACTGGCCTCTTTGACGGCCTGCCCACATTTAGCCACATAGCGAGCTCCGCGATCTACCCCACGCGAACTTCCCGTCGTCAAAGTCGCATCAACAGCGCCATCAAGTTCCTTAGCAGCCACGGCAACTTCAGCGAGCATCTCCGGAGTTTTTTTGACGATTGTCCGCCCAGAGTCAAGTGATACGCCGATCCCACAAAAAGTGCATTGGTCATCGTTACCCCAATAAGCACATGTTTGGACAACAGTGCTCGCCAGCGAATCCAAGTGAAGGAGTGCGATTTTCTCGTACGAGATCCCATCTGCAGTGGTGAGATCGTAGAAACGTGGTCTACGCTCGGCGCGCGCCGACGCTACGCGAAGCAGTCCACGGTAAATTCCGTAGCCGTCGTCCTCAGCTTTGAGTAAGTACGGAGAATCCTGGGATGTCGAATTCCCGGTTGGAGCCGTCACCGGATAGCCTTCGATCCACAGCATTCCCGCGTCAGTAGGACCGGCGCCGCCTGTTCGACGCTCCATCTCTGCCTCGACCCGTAAACCACGGGCCTGCACGTCCATGATCAGGCTGCTGACATCCCATGAACCGGGTTGGCCCGAGATAACTCGGCCATCTGCCTCAATGGCTTCATAGACCCTCGCGTAATCCATAGTGTCAAGCACTGCCTCTCCCCTCGTCTGTGATGCACGTGTCAATTCACTGCGCCCCACATTATAGGAGAAGATTTGTGTCTAAAAGTGGAAACAGGCAAATCAATCCACGACTTGACAATTACCCCATATCTGCTCGCATCGCTTCAGCTTCGTCAAGCCATTCCTGGCGATTGTTCATTTCCAACACCAGCGAAGCCTCTAATTCGCTCCCCGGATAGACCTGAATCCGGAAAATCGGAGACCCTGTGGCAGGGTCCACATCAACTGAGCGCACCAGTCGGGTGCCAGAGCTCAAATGAAGGTCAACCCACTGATGGGACATGGCGAATCCGAGTGTTTCGTTGTCCGGGGTTTGAATGGGCGCCCATTTCTCGCCAGCTGCCCTGGCGCGGTCAGTGATCAGCTCTGCCTCGTCATCAACACCCTGTGCGAGTAATACTCGGTAACGTTGGGCTAGCGCCGCATCCACTATCAATTGATCATCTAGATTGGTTAAGACAATTCCCTGGCTACTCGCCACACCGTGGAGCCGGGCAAGCGCATTAACACGAATACCCGTCAGGTCATCGACCCCATGAACTTGCTGCTCAAGATAGCTTCCGAGTAGTCCGACAAGTCGGACCGAGCGCTCGTAAATATCGGCGTCAACAAGGGCTAACGGGTAAAGCTGTCGTTCGGCTTCAGTGAATCGGACAACCAGGGCCGCCAATGCGTCGCCACTCTCCAGACCTGCGGGGGGCACTTCATTCATTTTCATCGCCTCATTCTCCACCATCACACTACATTTACTATAGTGTGATGACTTTGTCGGATAAAACATATCCGCGGATTGCATTACGTGCACCAGCGCCGAAAGGAATGTACGTTGACACTCGCCACAGCGGCACCTTTGGTTGTCGTTGCACTGGGAGGAAATGCCATCACAAGTGAGGGGCAGAGTGGAACGTACGACGAGATGCTGGCCAACTGTCAAGAAATGGCCGCGTCCGTGTGCGCACTGCGCGAAGCCGGTTGGCGAGTGGTGATCACACATGGAAATGGTCCGCAGGTGGGAAACCTGGCTATCCAGCAGCATGCCGGGTCCCCTGAGGTGCCTGGCCAGCCGTTATTTGCGCTGGGAGCAATGACCCAAGGTTTAATTGGGCACCTGATCCAAATGGCGCTGCTCAGTACCCACCATCAACAACTAGGACCGGTAGTTGGTGTCGTCACGCACGTGATCGTTGACAGGCAGGACGAGGCCTTCGGTCGGCCGTCGAAACCTATCGGTCCTTTTTATTCACTTCTCGAGGCTCAGGCGCATTCAGACCTTACTGGGCATCCGATCGTTGAAGATTCTGGGCGCGGGTACCGCATCACCGTTCCATCACCACGCCCGCAAGCAATTGTCGAAGGGGACGCAATTTCCAAACTCTCCAAGGATGGGTATCTGGTCGTGGCGGGCGGTGGTGGTGGGATCCCTCTCGTGGAACAAGATGGGACATTAACGGGAATCGAGGCTGTAGTCGACAAGGATCGGAGTGCCGCTTTACTCGCGACGTATCTTGAGGCTGACGCTCTCCTTCTCGTCACCGGTGTCGAATGCGTCCTCGCGGACTTCGGGAAACCTACCGAAAGAGAAATTCATTTGGCGGATGCAGCACAAATGCGGGAGTACGCGGGGCAGGGGCAATTTCCTGCCGGCAGCATGGGCCCTAAGGTCGAGGCTGCTCTCGACTTTATCGACGCTAGTGATGGCTACGCTGTTATAACCGACGCCTCGTCGATGGCCTCAGCATTAGGAAAAGGTGAAACGCCTGGGACCCGGATCGTTCGAGAGATCCGCGGGTTACCAAGACAAGGAGCTCCTGCGTGACTCTCATATTTACAATCAACATGTACCCAGACACTTATCTTGACTCGGTGCTGCAGATGTCGGGAACGCGGGAGATGGAGCAGTGTGAAGGGGTCCAGTGGGCTTCGGCGGCGATGAGCACAGTGGCGAACGTCGAGACGCTTATTTCCCGGGGATTCCCCAGCGCCGAACTCACGGGGGCTGGCCCCGGTGACCTATTTATAGCAGTTGAATCCCTTGAGCCCAGCAGTGGAGAAATTGCAATCGAAAGCGCTCGCCAGGTGATGTTTGCCGCCCGCAATGAAGCTAATCCGATGGTGGAGCAGTCCCCTACTTCCCTAGATGAGGCGCTCAATCTTCAACCAAACTCAACTATCGCCATTATCTCGGTGCCAGGAGAGTTTGCATCTCTCGAAGCGCATAAGGCCCTGACCAAGGGTCTAGATGTTCTTCTTTTCAGCGACGGGGTCACCCCCGAAGATGAGATTGCCCTCAAGGATCATGCCGCCGCTCGAAACCTTCTCGTAATGGGACCTGGAGCCGGGACCGCTTCCCTTGCCGGGACCGGACTGGGCTTTGCAAACGTTGTGCGCCAAGGACCTGTAGGTGTGGTGGCCGCAGCCGGTACCGGGGCACAGGAAGTGATGGCTCTGCTTCACCGCTGGGGGATCGGCGTGTCTCACGTGATCGGGCTTGGCGGTCGCGACCTCAGTGACGAGATCAACGGGCGCATGGCCCGACTTGCCATTGATGCCTTGCGAAGCGATCCACAGACCGAGGTTATTCTTTTCGTGTCCAAACCTCCCAGCCAGCGCGTTGCCAAAGAGGTCATGGCTCTGGCTGACGGTTCACCAATGGTTGCAGCCTTTATGGGTATAGATATGACCACTGCGACTCCGCCGGGTGTGATACTCGCCAACACTCTCGAATCTGGCGTACTGCGCACTTTGGAAGTCCTGGGTGAGTCGCTCCCTGACACATCGGCCATAGCGGGTCCGGATGTCCGCTCAGCCTTGGCCAAGATTTCTGCAGATCGCACACTCATCCGGGGTCTCTACTCGGGTGGAACCCTGTGCTACGAGGCTCTTGTTATTCTTGCCGAAAGCTTTACGTCACCGGTGTATTCCAACACCCCCATCGATAAAAAACTCGGTATGCCCGCCCCTGTTAACAGCAGCACGCTGCTAGATCTCGGTGAGGAGGAGTACACGCGGGGGCGACCACATCCGATGATCGACCCGGTCGCACGCGTAGACTTTCTGGAAGAAGCAGGTGCAGACCCTCAGGTTGCCGTTATTCTCATGGACCTAGTTCTGGGGCATGGAGCTCACCCTGATCCAGCGGCCGTGTTCGCTCCGATCTGTCAGCGGATCATGGAAGCCGGAGGACCCCAAATCGTTGTATACGTATTGGGAACCGATGCAGACCCCCAGCATTACACGTCCCAAGTGGCTGCCCTTTCCAAAGCGGGATGTCTCGTTCCCGCGACCAACGCCCGCGCCGCGATCCTCGCAGCGCACCTAGCAGACCGCAATACGTCTCATGAAACACTTGCGTAGTGACTTTCGCCGGACGCTTAGCTCTGCTCACCTACTCCACCAAACCGCGTGGTGGTGTTGTCCATTCCCTTGAATTGGCAGAGGCCCTGAGTCGCCAGGGGGTAGATGTCCATCTGTTTGCCTTGGGTTCACCCGGAACTTCTTTTTTCCGACCAACCTCGGTCCCGTTCACCCTTTTTCCGGCAGTGGATCAGGCACAGAGCCTGGATGAAAAAGTTTTCGCATCCGTTGCCTCGATGGCCGAAGGTCTATCCGGACTCCGTGACACGTTTGATCTCATCCATGCACAGGACTGCATTTCGGGTCGGGCTGCTATGGCGGTGTCCAGATCCGCACCAATCATCCCGGTCATCCGCACTGTTCACCATGTAGATGACTTCACCACTCAGGCGCTTATCGATTGTCAGCGACAAGCGATCGTGGAGCCAAACCGGATTCTCGTTGTCTCTCAGACGTGGCAGTCAACCCTTCAGGACGAATACGGGGTTCCCGCTGACATTGTTCCAAATGGCGTGCGACCGGAAAGATTTCCGCAAATTTCAGAACTGCAAAGGACATCGCTACGAGAATCTGTAGGAGTCACAGACGGGAGCGTGATTCTTGCGGTAGGCGGAGTCGAGCCACGCAAGGGCAGTCGCGAACTCTTTCAAGCATTGGGGATACTCAAAAGCCGTGGCCACCGAGTTCGCTTAGTCATACTCGGAGGCCACTCTTTCCAAGACTACGAGGACTACCGGCAAGAGGCAATAGGCTTGTTGCCGAGCTTAGGTTTGGAACTTGGTCGTGATGTAATTACCGTGGGCACGGTTGACGAGCAAGCCCTTGGCCAGTGGTTCCGTGCTGCAGATGTTCTTGCCTACCCCTCCACAAAGGAAGGGTTCGGGCTAGTCGCTCTCGAGGGTCTCGCTGCCGACCTTCCGGTGGTTGCAAGCAGCATTCCGGTTTTCAAAGAATTTCTTACTGATGGGGTAAGTGCACTGCTTCCTGAAACAGGTAATCCTGAAGCGATTTCTGACGCAATCGAATCCATTCTATTGAGCAACGATTTGAGGTCCCGGCTTATCGCTGGCGGCCAATCTGTCCTCGCTGACTACACCTGGGAAGCTTCCGCCATCAAACATTGCCGCATATACCGCGAGGTACTGGAAAGATTCCGTCACTGACCTAACTAGTGGTCATGATCGTGGTCATGATCGTGATCATGGTCGTGCCCGGCTGGGCGCAGTGCAAGATCACGTGCCCTGCCAGCCAGGTCATCCGATGTGACCAATTCGTTGTGCACTGTTACCTGTTCCAAGGCCGTCACCCAGCACTGGTAGTAGGAGTATTCCTCGCTGGGTGTTTCCTGCTCCTCCCACGCGGCGATCGCCGAAATTAATTCAGCGCGAAATTCTTCCCATGTGAAAGCACCAGATTCATGCAAAGACATGACGAGGCCGAATGCCCTGCTCTGCCACGGCTCTTCAAAAACCAGTTCCCCATTGGACCTAGGTGGGGCTGCCGGACCATCAATATCAAAATCTATCGTTGTAGTCATCACGCATTCACCTGAGCTACGCCCACCATGGCATCACGGGTCACGAGAGCAGCGAGTTCAGCTTCGGAGAACTTTTCAGTGCCTGAGGGCCGCTGAGGTAACACGAAGAATCGCACCTCACTGCTGCTGTCCCATACAGTTATCTCGGTATCTTTAGGCAATTCAAGCCCCATCTCATTCAACACTGTTCGCGGTTCTCGCACAACACGTGACCGATAGGCCGGGTCTTTGTACCAAGCGGGCGGAAGGCCCAGCAGTGGCCATGGGTAGCACGAACATAAAGTGCACACAACAACGTTATGTACCGCGGAGCTGTTCTCCACAACAACGAGATGCTCACCTTGAGGGCCCTTGAAGCCTAATTCTGCAACCGCACCCGTGCCGTCGTCGAGAAGCCGCTGCTTGAATTCGGGATCCGTCCAGGCTTTGGCAACAACTTGGGCTCCATTAAGTGGTCCCACGTCTTTCTCGTAAGTCTTGATGAAAGTGTCCATCACCTGTGGGTCAACGAGACCCCGTTCTACCAGAAGCTGCTCTAGGGCCTCAGTCCGAAGATTCATAGGGATCCGGTCACTCGACGATTGTGCTTTACTCATGATGCAGCCTCCAGATAGTCCTCGTACAGGTCAGTATTAAGTGTAAAATTTTCCGCATTTTCTTGGAATAGCTCACGCGAATCGAAACTCACCGTATATACCCATTGGGCGTTTTCGGCGATGAAATGTGCGTGCGTATCGGGAAGAACCTGCGCCGGTTCAGCAATGGTAACTGTTCCAATATGTCCCTGGGTGTACTTCTGCAGCCGCGTGTGACCTGGTGCATTCATTGTTTTCGCCCGGACTCGCTGGCCCACAGTGAACTTGCGCGGAGCATCAATCTGTCGAATCGATCCCGCCGCCGTCGGGGCGTAATCGGGTTTAGTTGATTCAGGTGCAGGCGGCTCGTCCACGTCGCCCCCAGCGATATTCGCAGCTCTGGCCTCAACTGCTCCTGGTGCGATTATCGCACTGTCTAGCAATAGATTCTCGGCTCCGTACAGCCACCGTCCATAGTAACCATCATCGATGTAGTGCTCTCGATCTAGTCGATTCATAGCATGCCTAAACGCGTCAAGGTTTGACCCAGAAAGCCTCATTGATAAAAGGGCTAAGGCAAAAGCCCGCCCCTCCCATTTTTCAGGAAACACCGCCTCGTCGGGATCAATAATCGGGGCTTGTCCCCAACCAGAATCACCACCCATGTCGGCCACCCCGCTGGCCGGTTGAATTTCTGTCATCAAACCCTCCTCATCTTTGGGGACCTGACGGCCCCTTCCTCACAAATAAAGACCTGCCGCCTCGTGGGCGTAGAACAATCTCCAACACCCACGAGGATAAGCATTTACAGGGTCCAAGTATTCATCTGGAATGCACCCTCACTCCACGCCGTCAAGGCCGTGTCGAGCACGTCAAGGGGATTGAACGGGATGACCCCTGGAATGAGATCATCTTCGCCGAACCCGTAAAGCGCACCCATCGCAAAACGACACGCGTAAATCTTCGCGCCTTCTTTCATGAGCGTCTTAAGTTGCTCATTGATGGCTAGGTGACCTGGGAATGCGGCCATTCCAACGCCGGGATAACCGCGAGTGCCTGAGGCCGCGAGTACTCCGGGACCGTACAGGACGATGCTGACCTCGAACCCCTTACGTACCAGACGCGTTGAGGTCAGCAGGTTAACTAACAGCACCGAACCTTCGTAAGGGACCGTATGGATGAAGATGTAAGCCTTCTGTCCATCCTTGGCCTTGATGTCAGGGAATAGTTTTTCTTCTGCATTAAATAAGGACTCTCCGTCTGCCGGTAGAGTTCTGTTTACGGTTTTTGGCATTACTCCTCCATTGTGTTGTGTTGTGTTGAGTTCAACTAGATCGCCGGTCCCTCCGGCGACGTCTGTTTGGCCCAGTTTTTTCTGTGGCTTCCGGGCATCGCCACCATGATCCGCCTACGTAGGCCCCAGGGCATGACCCTGTAAATCGGAATAAATACACCGGTCCAAAAGAATTCACCACTAGTGCTTGGCGCTTCCATTCCGTGCTGGTGTGCAACGCGGGCTTGAGCATCCCGCAATAAGTAATATTGGGCATTCTCGCGAAGCCACACCGTTGGTGATTTCATCAACGCCCCATCTGTGACGCGACACCCTTTTGGGCGGCTACCGCGATCGGCTCGTTAAGTGCCCCTATGGGCGGTGAGTACACATTCTCCATTGTGGCTAGGTCATGCAATGTCAACCCAGCCTTGACGGCCACTCCGAGGAAGTCGGCTCTTTCTTTGATCCCCTCGCCTCCCACCATTTGGGCCCCGATTAGACGTAATGTTCCCGGTTCAGCGATAAGTTTCACCCGGACTTTTTTCACACCTGGGTAGTATCGTGCGCGCGAGATGCCGTCCGCCACAGCGACCACATGAGGCATGCCGAGCGCATTCGCTGTCACCTCACCCAGCGCCACTCCACCGATCATCCACTTGCCGGCCACCATTCCCCAAGGGACATACACCGGATTGTAGGTCCGATTCCCCCCAGCGGCGTTAGCTCCTGCCACCTTCCCTTGGGCGTACGCGTGACTCCCCGTAAGACCTTGAAGTGGTAGGCCGCCGAGACCGTGAGGGATCTCGCAGATATCACCACTTGCCCAAACCCCGGCGGCTGAGGTCTGCATGCCGCCATCGACGATGAGTCCACCTGTGCTGCCAGTTTTCAATCCCGCGGCCACAGCAAGTTCACTGTTGGGAACTTTATGAGTGGCCACTACTACAAGATCGCATTCAATGTCTCCGTTTGAGGTGCGAACTCCGCGAACAGCCCCAGACTCATTTCCTAGGAACTCTTGTAGGGAGGTGTTCCAGTGCATCGTTACACCCAACTCCGCCCACGATTCCTGGGCAAGTTCAACAATGTCTGGATCTGCAAGCTCCCCAAGAGCCCACGGGTTCGGATCGATCACATGGGTTTCTATTCCTCGATGGGCCAGAGCGGTGATCATCTCAACGCCTAGTGGACTCGCTTCGACAACAACCGCTTTTTTCACAGTGTCGAGGCGTTTGTCCCACTCCATAGCTTCCCGAATATTCTTCACGTAATAGAGGCCATCAAGCTCCCCACCGGGTACTCCGGGATTCGCATAGGAGAAACCTGTCGATATGACGAGGGAGTCGTAGTGCATTGGCTGGTCGGATTCGATCTGTACGGTCTTCGTACTAGTGTCTATTGCCGTGATCTTGGTCTGGTAGCGCACTTCAATGCCCGCATCGACGTATGACTGCTTATCCGCGAGAAACAGCGCTTCGAAACTCGGGATTTCTTTTCCGTGGACAAACGGGATTCCGCAAGGACTGTAGGCGACGTCTTCATTTTCTGTGAAGACAGTGACTGACGCCGACGGGTCGACGGCTTTCGCGCCACCAGCGGCACCTAAGCCAGCGCCTCCGCCTCCGATGACGATAATATTTTGCCCCACGGCTGTATCCACCTCTCTAGTAAAAATGACGACGTGTACACGATAGACCAATTTCCATACACTATGTTGAATATTGAAAAAAAATTATATTGGTGGGTTTTCGGAAACCAAGTGCACATTTACTGAAGAACTGGAAAGGCGGGTTTTCGTATGACGACTAAAAAAGACCCCTCATTAGACGTCAAAGTGGATCCCACCGTTGAACTCAATGAGATCGTAAGCATGATCGGTCCAAAAATCGCAGGGCTACGCAAAGCTCAAGGCTTATCCCTCCAGCAGCTCGCCACGGCTAGCGACGTCTCCGCTGCAGCAATTCATAAAATTGAGCGCAGCGGGATGGTTCCCACGATTACAACGCTTCTCAAGTTGGCCGGTGCGCTTGGGGTGCCCGTCAGCTACTTTGTTGCTGAGGATGATCCGCACCCTGAATCCGTGCACATCACCAAATCTGAAGCCCGGAAAGTTGTCTACACGCCACATGATGGACTCGCTCTTGGTGGGATTAGTGGGTCCTACCGCCAGTTTCAAGCGGCCGCAGCGGTCGCAAGTATGTCGGCAGGGGCAAACAGTGGAGTTAAGCAACTAAAGCATCCGGGGGAGGAACTGGTTTATGTGCTGAGCGGGCAGGTCCGCTTCACCGTGGGTAATGATGTGTACGCCCTCAAGATGGGGGATTCCTTGCACTTCAGTGGGGATGTTCCGCATCGTTGGGAAAACTTGGGCAAGAAGACAGCTCAATTGATCTGGTTCGCGTTGAGAAGTGGCTAGTCGCCGTTTAACTAGCGACTGATCGCTCACTCCAAAGATGGTGGGGCAGGGTCCCTGTTGACAACATTAATCTCGGGTGAGTTTTTCAATGTATTTGTCACGTAACACACACGCTCAGCTGACGCAATTAATGTGGTGGCTGTCTCTTCGGGTACTGGGATTCTCACGCTGATCTCAATTTTACTGAACCTTGGCCCATCGTAAGTTCCGGTCACGTCCACTTCAATGCTTGAAAGTTCTAGATCTCTTTTACTTGCAGCGTGCGCCAACGACAGAACGAAGCAGGACGCCACAGAGCTAAGAAAAAGGTCTGTCGGCTGGGGGCCGGTGTTCGTCCCTCCTACCCGCTCAGGTTCATCGACCCGAGTTAAGAACTCGCCAGCTATCACGTCCACTTGATAGCCGCCTAGCCATCGTGCGGTCACCAATCGATCTGCAGCCATTGAATCCACCTCAACTATTTCATTCACACTCCACGACTCTAAACGTCAGTGGAAGTATACAATTTCGATCAGTAACGGCCACGGTTTTGGGGTGGTACACACTCGGAGCCGTAGACTTTTTTTCAATGTTAATTGCCGCTTTGATTTGCCCGCTGACGTTGTTGATTCTGCTTATTTCATCATTTGGGCTTGTCCTTTTGGAGTGGAGCGCAGATCACTGAAGTGGGCCGCATCCAGTGCATTCGGCAGATACTTTAGGGCCATAAGTGCTCCATACGCGAGGTCCAGGCCTGATGAGTAACCGTGTTCCGTGAGGCGTGCGCGCGATGCTCGCGCTGCTACCTCTTGTCCGAGTGCGCATGCCTGTAAAAAAGTGTGAAGTGTCTCGATTGACTGCCCGACCGCTGCCCATCTAAGGAATGCACGCGAGATTTCATGGGTTGCCGCGGTACTTACAATCCCTTCGCGCATCACCCGATGATGAACCCCGAGAATCGAGTCCACGGCCAGGATGCCTGCAGCTACATCGTCACCGGCTGGGGTTAATCCCACCCCGTGGCCAATGACCCGTGCGCAGGCACCGACGAGATCTCCTACCTGCAAGAGCCTGGCCAAGTCATCTTCCAACAAATCGTCTGATGTGCCGCTCAAATTGAGATTTGGTACGTGACACAACACCGTGCTGAGTAGACCAGTGGCTCTTCTCATATCCGGGTTCACGGTCGGTGCCCACAGCTGCTCAGAGATGGGCACGATTCGGTCCACAACGCGCAATTCTCCCTCTCGTACCTCTACCGGATCGCCCACGGCACCACGAGGCAACGTGTTCATTCGGGCATGGAGAGGGCCCGAAGGGACGCTAGCGATGGTGAGTGCGAAGACGTGTGCGCCCACCCGGATATACATCGCCTTACGAAAGCTAGCAATGACCAGGCCCGCGGAGTTTTTTTTGAGCCCTTCGCGGACTCCTTCCCCCGTGTCAAGGGAAAGGGTCACTCCACTCCTTCCTCCGGGGTAACAAGGTCAACAAGGGCTTGCTCAAACCCTTCAAGTGGCGCCGTCGCAACACCAGCCCCGATCTGCCCTGCCCCTGACGAATGATGAAGAATTCCTGTGGTGACCTTGGGGCTAATCCCAGTCTCAACCACTTTTCGTACATCCACTCCTAGTGGGGTGCCTCGAAAACCCATGGTTGGCAATTTGAATCGGCTGCTTTCCTGAACACATATCCGTCTCATATCTTCGGTGGCGCGTGCAGCATCGGACATTGACCCGCCGAGAAAAGCTGCCACCGCTGGAGACCCTGCTGCGGCAGCTCCCCCAAGCCCAATCAGCTCGAGTACCGCACTGTCGCCCATGTCAAGAGCGGCATCTTTCGAGCTGAAACCCGCGTAATACAACGCATCTGCCACCGGGGGAGCCGGACAAATGTACCAACGGGGCGAATCCCCCACCTTCACCCCAAAAGTGGTCCCGTTGCGCGCCATCGTCGTGACCATTGTTGAACCAGATACTTGCTCCGCTGCGAGCATCAGTGACTTTGCCGCCGCCATAGCAATTGTGAGAAAGAAAAGGTGATTCTTGGACAGATAATCAGCGAAGGCCGCCGAGCCTTCATCATTTCCCAATCGGACAATTGATGTGAGCAGATCGCGGACTAAAAGATTTGTCGTCGCCTGCGTGCGCATGTGGACGTCGTCGCCCATCTGCACTCCCTGTGATGCCAAGGACATAATGTCAATCGGACCACTTTCCTTGAGGATCTGTGAGATTCTCGGCT
>JAPKAV010000073.1 GCA_028825115.1 Candidatus Nanopelagicales bacterium
TCAATTGAGAATTCTTTGCGGTAAGTTTTTCGGCTTCCTCAAGTTCTTTGATCACGCTGCGCCACAATTTGGGCCTTCGGCCCGCCCAACGAATTCGCACCCCAAGTTCATTCATTTCATCCCGGCGGCGGCGGATTACCTCACGATTAAATCCCATGAGAAACCGAATTTCTTCCGGGGACCTGCGCCAGTTTTCCGTTGAGAAAGCATAAGCCGATAGCGCACCAATGCCCAGTTCAAGCGCCCCGTGCACGCAGTCGAGCAGACTCGCCTCACCCGCCTCGTGACCGGCAGTTCTGGGTAAGCCTCGCGCCTGAGCCCAGCGCCCGTTGCCATCCATCACTAGCGCAACGTGCTTGGGGATCAAATTTTTCGGCAACTTGGGTGGTTTCTCCCCACTGGCGTGCGTCGGTGGCGGTGGAAAAGATTTATTCACGCCACACCGCCCACAGTTTTGCGGTCAACAAGTGGCAGTGACTTGAGGCCCCGGTCTAGGTGCCACTGCAAAAAAGCTGCAATAAGTCCGCTCGCTTCGGACCGCGCACGTAACTCGCTTGATTCTGCACGATCCCACTCCCCCGACAACAATGCACCCAATAGGGCAACTGCTTCTGGTGTCGGCGCAGCTGAACCAGGGGGGCGACACCCATTACACACAATGCCGCCCGCCGCGATGGCAAAAGCTCGGTGCGGACCTGATCTGCCACACTGCGCGCAGTCGTGAAATGACGGCGACCAACCAGCCACGGCGAGGGAGCGGAGTAAGTAACTATCCAAGATGAGTCTTGGGTCGTGCTCTCGTGCGGTCATAGATCGCAGTCCCGAGACCAAAAGCGCGAACTGCGGAACCGCCGGTTCACCTTCATGCGGGGTGAGCCGCTCCGCTGTTTCAAGCATCGCTGTACCGGCAGTCCACGCAACGTAGTCTGATGAGAGTTGACCACCCATCGCCAAAATACTTTCCACCTGGGTGATATTTTCTAAAGATTTCCCACTGTACAACTGGACGTCCACATGGGCAAATGGCTCCAGCCGACCGCCAATTCGACTCGATGTTTTGCGAACCCCCCGAGCGACCGCCCGGACTCGGCCATGGCTTCTCGTCAACAAGGTGACAATTCGATCAGACTCACCAAGTTTTTGAGCCCGAAGCACTACTGCTTCATCGCGATAAACTGGCACATTACAGTCTAAGCGCCAGCGCGCGATATTTGCGGACCATATTTCCGGACAAGAGCGGCATGTCTGATCACAATGAACCTGTTCCGGACGAAACAGCACGCCCCAGGCGCAATATCGGGTTCTTGGCCCCAGAACCACGGTGTCTGAGAAGGTAAATTTTTTAGTCCTGATCGGGGTGTTGATCTTTCACATAGTGATCTGGTCTTTGTCTCTTCTCGACGGTTTCTTCTTCTTTTTGCTCGAGGCGTGGCTGTTGGCGATCTCAATTGACCCGATTCTCAACTGTCTCGTCGACGAAGTTCACCCCTTGACATCATTCGCGATAGTGACGAATCAGAATCCCAGACGCCGTAGCTGCTTGGGGTCTCGCTGCCAATTCTTGGCAACCTTAACTCGAAGATCCAAGAATACGGCGGTGCCCAAGAATTTTTCAATCTCCACCCGCGCCTCCGTACCTACTCGCTTCAGACGTGCCCCGCTTTTGCCAATCACGATTGCTTTTTGGCTGTCACGCTCCACAAAAAGATTGGCATAAATATCGGTGAGGGGAAAGTTTTCAGGGCGATCTTCCCGCAAGGACATATCTTCAATCGTGATAGCAATCGAGTGCGGTAACTCGTCTTGGACACCCTTTAGGGCTGCCTCCCGAATCAATTCAGCGATGAAAATCTCCTCGGGCTCGTCGGTCACCGTGTCCTCTGGGAAAAACTGAGGGCCCGTTGGCATCGCGTTCATGAGTTCATTAACTACAACATCAATCTGATCATCTGATTTGGCGGACACCGGGATAATCGCGCTCCAGGTCAAGCCAACTTCTTGCCCAAGTTTCTCAACTGCCAAAAGTTGTTTCGTAATCTGCTCTGGATTACCCAGATCCATTTTAGTTACCAGCGCAAAGTAAATACTCTTCGATAAACCAGCAATCGACTTGGCAATATATCGATCACCTGGTCCGATCGGTTCATTAACTGGGATACATAGTGCGACTGCATCGACTGTTGAATAAGTGTCCTTCACTTCATCATTGAGTCTCTCTCCCAACAATGTCCGTGGGCGATGAATTCCAGGCGTGTCGACCAAGATCAACTGGCCATCCGGTCGAGTGATAATCCCCCGAATCACCCGGCGGGTCGTTTGTGGGCGATCTGAGGTGATCGCAACTTTGCTTCCCATCGCCGCATTGAGCAATGTGGACTTTCCCGTATTCGGGCGTCCAACAATTGCTGCGAATCCACTCGTGAACTCCGTGTTCGTCATGTAATGCCTATATCCGTTCTCTCATCCACAAGTAGGCTAGCAGGGGCAGTACAAAAAATGGCGCCGCTAGTCGGATCAGACTCTTGCTTGACCGGAACTAATCCGTGCCACTCGCTGAGTCTGCCTCTCTTGGCGTACCTTCCTCAACCGGCTCGGCCGCCACCGCTTGGACAAAACCAATCCGGTTACGACGACCACTACCTGCCTCGGCGGTCAAATTCCAGCCTTGAACGTAAATACGTGACTCGGCAATTGGGACGCGACCGAGTTTTTTCGCCATCAGGCCTAAAACTGAGTCGACCCCTTCCTCTTCAGGGTCAATATCGATGTTGATTAGCTCTGCGAAGTCACCAATATTCATGCGCGCCATGACCCGAAATCCCCCCTCTTCCAACTCTTCGACTTCGGGTGCTGCCGTATCGTATTCATCAGCGATCTCGCCCACGATTTCCTCGAGAATATCTTCGATGGTGACAATGCCGGCCGTGCCGCCATACTCGTCAACCACAATCGCCATATGCACTCGGGCAGATTGCATATCCCGCAACAGGTCGTCGACTTGCTTGCTATCGGGCACAAAATAGGGAGCCCGCATGAGGTCCTCAACTTTTTCTATGTGCTCCGCATCTCGATATTCAAAAATCCTTTTGACGATGTCCTTAAGGTAAATCACGCCAACAATGTCGTCAGCGTTTTCGCCAATTACGGGAATCCGAGAGAACCATGAGCGCAGACCTAGCGACAAGGCCTGGCGTAATGATTTGTTGCGCTCGATAAAAACCATTTCCGTGCGCGGGACCATTACTTCCCTCGCAAATGTGTCACTGAGCTCAAAGACTGAGTGGATCATGGCTCGCTCGTCATCTTCGATTAACGAATCATTCGACGCTAAGTCAACTAGTTCCCTCAGTTCAGCTTGGGAATCGAATGGGCCTTGTCGAAATCCTTTGCCGGGGGTCAGGGCGTTACCGATGTGAATTAGCAGGGTTGCGATGGGACCAAGGATTGCAGCCAAGAATTTGGCTGATCCGGCGCTTGCTAGGGCGATTTTTTCAGAATGCATTCGGCCGAGTGTTCTGGGAGCGACTCCAAGACCAATATACGAAATCACTACCAAAATCGAAGCGACAATCGCGAACGCACCCAGGGCCGGGAGATTGGTTGCCTCAACCAGCCAATTCATTCCGTGGTAGCTCGCCAGAACAAATGCCGTGATGCTCAGGATGGTTGACACGAACAGCAGGACGTTTAGATAGCGTGGGCGGTCATCCAGCACACTTAACAGTCGAAGGCGCACTTTGGCGTCCTCGAGGTCCTCCACTCGCGATCGCGAGATCCGACTGATTGCGGTTTCGGCACTGATCAGCAGTCCTGCCACCACTACCAAAATCAGAGAAATCAAGAGAGTGACAATCACTGTGAGTGCCAATCGCGCAAGAGGGTATCTGTGAGAGTGAACATTTCATCATGCTCGTCTGGCTCTTGATGATCAAGCCCAAGTAAATGCAGAATACCGTGGGTCACCAAATACTCGCACTCTTGCTGAAGTGTGCGGCCCGCTTCGCGCATTTGAGACAGCAGAAAATCTGGGCAAATGACAATGTCACCTAGGAAACCAGTCTCGCTTATCGAACCTGCTTTGGGCAAAGTAATTTGATCAATGGGAAACGAAAGCACGTCCGTAGGGCCAGGTTCTTGCATCCAATCTTCATGAAGCGTGGACATTCGTTCGGGATCAATAAAAGTGATGCCGCCCCGCACCTCGGGGTGAATGCCTAAAAAGTCAAGGTGGTGGGTGACAAGTTGATCGATTGCGGCTAAGTCGATTATCGCCGTGGTTTCATTATCGATTTCCATCAGTTGAATGCTCATGAAGTAGACCGAGCCCCCGAGGCCTTGCTGTGTTGTACCTGGTCATATTGGTCGTAGGCGGACACGATCTCGCCCACCAATCGGTGTCGAACCACATCACTTGCAGTCAACCGACAAAACTCAAGGTCACCCACATTATTGAGAATCTCGGAAACCAATCGCAACCCGCTCGTGGTCCCTGATGGCAAGTCCACCTGCGTGACGTCACCGGTAACCACCATGGTCGAACCAAAGCCCAATCGGGTGAGGAACATTTTCATTTGCGCAGCCGACGTGTTTTGGGCTTCATCGAGTATTATGAATGCGTCATTGAGCGTCCTGCCGCGCATGTAGGCCAGTGGCGCAATTTCAATTGTTCCACTAGTAATTAATCGCGGGATTGAGTCCGGATCTATCATGTCGTGCAATGCATCATAAAGGGGCCGCAAATATGGATCAATTTTTTCCGACAGCGTTCCGGGAAGAAAACCCAGCTTTTCGCCTGCTTCGACAGCCGGTCGTGTTAACACGATTCGAGTCACCTGCTTTGCCTGCAAAGCTTGGATTGCTTTTGCAACCGCGAGGTACGTTTTCCCTGTTCCCGCCGGGCCAATTCCAAAAACAATGGTATTTTTATCAATTGCTTCGACGTATTTTTTTTGATTCAACGTTTTGGGTCTAATTGTTTTACCGCGACTACTCAAGATATTGGCGGTCATTAATTCACTTGGCCGCGTTCCCGATTTCATGAGCGAAATGGAACGTTGAACAGAATCCGCGTTAAGCCCTTGACCGGTACGAATCATGGCGAGCATCTCAGTGACCAAAGTGTCAATTGTGTCGACGGATTTGTCTTCACCCTCGAGCGTGATTTGGTTGCCGCGGACCAAAATATCGACTTCAGGGAATGCGCCCTCGATCAATTGGAGGTATTCATCTGCTACGCCTAGTAGTGCGACCATTGATTGTGAAGCGGGAACCTCAACTAATGTTTTGGTCATCCGGGGGGCCACCCTAAGTCTCGGCCACCCAAAACATGAGCATGTGCATGAAAGACACTTTGCCCAGCTTTTGCTCCGGTATTAAAGACGATTCGGTATTCGCCCAAGCCTGACTCTGCGGCTACCTGTTCTGTTGCCGCAAGAACAGCAACCGCTTGTACCGGATTGGCAACTGCCAGCGACGCAGCATTTTCGTGATGCTCGGTAGGAATTACCAAGAGGTGGGTGGGAGCCTTGGGATCTAAGTCGGTGAAGGCAACTACCTCAGGGGTGCGCAGCACGATATTCGCCGGGATCTCCCCGGAAACAATCGAACAAAAGATGCAATCAGGCATTACTCAATCCTTTCATGGTGTCTCCACTTTGGCTATCCCACTCGCCTGACTTGGTGAACAGGTATGAAGCGCCCACCACCCCGGCTGTTTCTGAGCGAAAAACATTCGCCCCTAATGTTAGGGACTCGGCTTCACGGAATAATTCACGCTCACGTGCACTTATGCCACCTTCGGGACCGACAATGAGTAACACCGACCCCGAAGTGACCCCGGAATATCTGTCTCCGTTTGCCTCAACAAGCATGATTACATGGTCATACGTCGACAATCGATTCGCTAATTCAGGCGATGTCACCGGGTCGCGAATTTCGGGAGTCCATGACCTTCGGGACTGCTCGGTCGCAGCCCGAGTGATGTTAGTCCACTTAGTGAGCTGCTTTGCGAATTTGTTCCCCTGCCACTTGACCACGCTGTGGTCTGCCATCCACGGGATCATCCCCATCACGCCAACCTGGGTCAGCATGTCAAGTGAGTTTTCAAGTCGATCGCCTTTGATGAGCGCCTGGGCAACATCGATGCGCAAGCCAGGAAGTGCCTCGAGCGCTATATTTCTGACGATGAATTCGCCTGCGATATTTAAGTTCCCCGTGATGCGTTTTCCTTGACCGTCAACTAACTCACACACTTCATTAGGTTTAATCCGCATAACCGACATGTGATGGGACACCGCCTTGGGTAGCTCCAAAATGGACTCGGTGGCGGCATCACTCACGAATTCCGGGCCAACTAAAAACACTGATGCGCTCACTTGTTAGTGAACGCCTCTTTGAGTCGGGAGAAAACACCGGTTGAATCAGATCGAGTCACAATCGTGTTGGGTTTTTCATCACGGATTTGTGCAAGTTTCTCGAGGAGTTCCTGCTGTTCTGTCGTGAGTTTGCCAGGTGTCTCGACATTTATGTGGACAAACAGGTCCCCGCGGGCATTGCTTCGAAGCCGGGCTGCTCCTTTGTGCTTCACAGTTACTACCGCACCAGATTGCGTACTTGCCGCAATCGTAATGTCTTCGGGACCATCCAGAGTTTCAATGTTGATGGATGTTCCCAACGCGGCTGAAGTCATCGGGATTGTCACCACGCAATGCAGCTGATCACCTTGCCGCTCGAAGAGGTCATGGCCACGCACCACAATCTCGACGTAGAGATCGCCAGCCGGGCCCGCGTTGGGGCCAGCTTCACCTTGACCCTGTAATTGAATTCTGGTTCCCGTATCAACGCCGGGTGGAATTTCAATTGTCAGGTTTCGGCGGTGACGAACTCGTCCCTGTCCAGAGCACTCAACGCACGGGTGCGGGATGGTGCTTCCATGCCCCTGGCAAGTGGGACAGGGGCGTGAGGTCATGACTTGACCCAAGAAACTTTGCTGCACCGATTGGATCTCGCCGTGCCCTTTGCACATTACGCAGGTTGCGGCCTTAGTACCTGCGGTCATGCCAGTTCCGGTGCACTTTTCGCAGGAAATTGCCGTATCCACAGCGATTTCTTTTTTTTCACCAAAAACTGCGGCCGTTAATTCGATGGTGATACTGATCAGCGCATCCTGGCCTCTACGAGCCCGACCGCGTGGCCCGCGACGCTGCCCACGGCCACCAAAGAATGCATCCATCACGTCACCGAAATCAAAACCCCCGGCAGAGCCTCCGCCCCGATTGCTCAGTGGATCTCCGCCGAGGTCATACATTTGCCGCTTCTCAGGATCACTCAAGACTTCGTATGCTGCCGTCACCATTTTGAACTTTTCTTGGTGTTCCAAGTCAGGGTTGACGTCGGGGTGTAGCTCGCGGGCAAGCCTGCGGTAAGCCTTTTTAATCTCCTCGGGGGACGCCGTACGGCCCACTCCAAGGAGCTCATAGTAATCAGTTGCAGCTGTACTCATCTAGCTCACTTAACTCGCTAACGTTTTAG
>JAPKAV010000002.1 GCA_028825115.1 Candidatus Nanopelagicales bacterium
GCGATGTCGAAGTGATCGCATTTATCCGCGGTGAAGTGTGGAAAACCGGCCCTGACTTTGTCGTGGTGGATACCGGGGATCAAGGCGTAAAAGTGTTGTGTCCTGCGGTGAGTGCCAACGGTATGCGTGTGGGAGATCCAGTGTTTTTGCACACTGCACTCGTAGTGCGCGAAGACTCGTGGACCCTTTATGGCTTTGCAGAGGAGGCGCAATGTGAGATGTTTGATTTGGTACAAACCGTTTCGGGTATTGGTCCACGCATTGCCCTTGGGGTGGTGGCGTCTCTTTCGCCAGATGATTTCGCCCACGCCATTAGTTCAGAGGATTTGAATGCATTGACGTCGATCTCAGGGATAGGTAAAAAGGGTGCGTCGCGGATGGTCCTTGAACTAAAAGACAAGGTCGTGCCAACAAGTGCAGAAAGTATGTCAAGTGCGCACACCAAGCGCGGTCAAGGCTGGCGGGTCTCTGTTGGGGCTGGTCTAGCATCCCTTGGATGGACAAGCCGAGAGGCGGAAGCGGCCATGGATTCAGTTGCGCAAAACTTTCCTGACCTGATCGCGGTGCGAGAACCTGATGTGGGTGACCTGCTTAAGGCATCCCTTCGATCATTGGACCGCTCATGAGTGAGCCACTAGTTTTTGCTGAATCGGGTGAGGGGGACTTCGACGTTGAAGGGGCCCTGAGACCCACCACATTGGGTGAATTTATTGGCCAGGACCGGGTCAAATCGCAGTTGGGTCTCGTGCTTGAGGCCGCTAATCGACGTGGGGGAGTATGCGATCACGTGCTTCTTAGCGGGCCTCCGGGGTTAGGTAAAACCACTTTGGCCACAATTATTGCCACTGAGCTTGGTGCGCCGGTGAGATTGACTTCGGGTCCAGCCTTGCAGCATGCCGGTGACGTCGCAGCTGTGCTATCTAGTCTGCAACCTGGTGAGGTGCTGTTTCTCGACGAAATTCACCGAACCGCTCGGGCGGCCGAGGAAATGCTGTACCTAGCGATGGAAGATTTTCGCGTGGACGTCATGGTAGGAAAAGGTCCAGGGGCGACAGCGATTCCGATTGAGATTGCGCCTTTTACACTGGTGGGGGCAACGACTCGAGCGGGGATGTTGCCATCGCCACTGCGAGATCGATTTGGATTTACAGCGCACCTTGATTTTTATGAAAGTTCAGATTTGGCCACTATTATCGACCGTAGCGCCAGCTTGCTGGGGGTTGAGCTGACCCCCGAAGGAGGTGCAGAGCTTGCGGGCCGATGTCGAGGAACGCCCCGAATCGCTAATCGACTTCTGCGCAGGGTCCGTGATTGGGCTCAGGTACATGGAAGCGGTGTGGTCGATCTGGAAGCGGCGCGCAGTGCACTAGAGCTCTACGAAGTGGATTCCTTAGGTTTAGACCGGATTGACCGCGCATTGC
Organism: Candidatus Nanopelagicales bacterium; assembly: GCA_028825115.1. Taxonomy (GTDB): domain Bacteria; phylum Actinomycetota; class Actinomycetes; order S36-B12; family S36-B12; genus UBA4592. The sequence continues at coordinate 1,422 of JAPKAV010000002.1, forward strand.
TGGACGTACTGATTAACCGTTTTGGAGGGGGTCCTGTGGGATTGTCGACCCTTGCGGTTTCTGTGGCGGAAGAACCTGAAACCATTGAGTCGGTGAGCGAGCCGTTCCTGGTCCGGATGGGCATGCTGGCTCGAACCCCCCGCGGACGGGTCGCTACGGCGGCAGCCTGGTCACATTTGGGGGTGGCTGGAGCGCCCATGGACCCTGTGGGTCAGGAAAGTTTTGATTTGCCCCTGTAAAGGTGTGAGAACAAGGGTGCGGGTAGCCTTTAGGACTAACCAAGGTCCTTGTGACCTAATTCAGAGTGTCACCGACGACAAGTAGGAGTTCCATGGACATCGTGAGCCTTGCCCCTATCCTTTTACTGGGGGTGGCCTTTTACTTCCTGTTGATCCGTCCTCAGAGGAACCGTCAAAAGAAACATGCAGAGATGGTGAGCGCCGTTGCTCCGGGTTCTGAGGTTATGACGACCGCGGGTATTTTTGGGACGGTTAGCGCGGTAGGTGAGGAAGAGCTCAGCCTAGAGATCGCACCGGGGACAGTAATCAGGATTCTTCCGGCGGCGGTATCGAAAGTTATCCCCCCGACTTTACCTCCTATGGATGACGCAGAGTAGATTTCGCATCTGTTGGGGGAGTGATTCTGCCATAAGATTGAGTCATTAGAGCGCCGCTTTTGCGTGCACCGATAAAGGAGTTCCGTGGCTACACCAGCGAAATCGCGTCCGTGGCGCCTGCTTGCACTGCTTGCCGTTATTCTGGTGGCCTTTAGCGTCTGGGCCCTATTTCCGGGAACAAGCAACTCGATTCGCTTGGGATTGGATCTACAAGGCGGAACGCAGGTAATCCTGGTCCCAAAGGCCGTCAATGAGGGCGCTGAGATCACCGATGAGCAACTCGCTCAGACCGTTGAGATCCTGCGCGCGCGGGTGAACGGTCTCGGCGTCGCCGAGGCCGAAGTGACTACCCAAGGCTCCGGTGATGGTGCAGCCATCGTGGTGTCCGTGCCTGGACTGAATCAAGACCGAATAGTTGAGCTGGTTCAGCAGACAGCGATGCTGGATTTCAGGCCAGTGTGGAATATTTATTCACCAATCCCTCCCCTTGCCGAAGACGGGACCGCCGCGGTGGCGTCCACTCCACCCATACAGGCGATCGAAAATTCTACCGAGTTTCAGGCTGAGCTCGCGGCTTTGGACTGCACTGATCCGAGCGTTACGGCAGGTGGCACACCCGACGATCCAGAGAAATGGCTCGGCACTTGTGAGCAAACTGGGGCGACAAAATACTCGTTGCAACCAGCTTTCATCAAGGGTACCAACGTCACAGACGCAACTGCGCAACTTCCACAAGGCGGCGTCACTTGGGTAGTGAGCCTCGAATTTGATTCCGAAGGCGCCGCGGCATTGGCTACTGCCTCGACGGAGTTGAGTGCGTTGCCCGAATGTGGTTCAGGAGCCGAACCGTGTAACGCTTTTGCGATCGTACTTGATGGGGTGGTTGTTTCGGCCCCTCGATTTAATGAGCCGATCATTGGTGGGCAAGCACAAATTGAGGGCAGTTTTACCGCTCAAGAGGCTAAGGACTTGGCAAATATACTCAAATTCGGTGCTTTGCCGATCACGCTAGATCCGGTTGACGTAACGACCATTTCGCCGACCGTGGGAAATGACCAGCTTGAAGCAGGTTTGATTGCTGGCGGGATTGGGCTGCTGCTGGTCATGCTGTATTTGCTGTTCTACTACCGAATTCTTGGAATAGTGGCTGGGCTGTCGCTCGTAGTCGCTGGTGGTTTGCTCTACGCAATCTTTGTCGTGTTGAGTAAGACAATCGGGTTGACGTTGACGCTAGCCGGTGTTGCGGGCGCAATCGTGGCGATTGGTATTACCGCTGACTCCTTCATTGTCTACTTCGAGCGGATACGCGATGAAATCCGCGATGGTAAATCACTACGCCAAGCGTGCGATTCAGGCTGGGTTCGAGCGCGACGAACCCTGTTGGCAGCCGACTTTGTGTCGATTCTGGCTGCAGCGGTCCTCTATCTGCTGTCCGTAGGTAGCGTCCGAGGATTCGCTTTTGTACTGGGTCTGACTACGCTCATTGACGTTATGGTGGCGTTCTGGTTCACCCATCCGGTCGTCGTGCTGCTAGGTCGGTCGAAGTTCATGCAAAGCGGCTCTCGGTGGACTGGCCTTGATCCAAGTCGGCTCGGCGGCATCAGTGTGGCTGACGCACTCGCGGGTCAATCCCGCCGCAAGAGAAGGGACGCATCCGAATGAGCAAGTTGACGGTGATCGGACAACGCCTTTACCGAGGAGAAGTTTCATTCAACTTTGTTGGACGCTGGAAGACTTGGTACATCGTCAGTGGGATAATTTTGCTGATCAGCGTGGGAGCGCTCGTTGGTCGTGGTCTCAATCTAGGGATCGAGTTCAAAGGTGGAGCTGATTTTTCATTGCCTGCAGCAACGTGCCCTGTTGAGGACGCACGGGCAGTGTCACAGGGCGAGACGGGCGCACAAACCATTGTCACCATTACTGGATCCGGTACCGTGCGGGTGCAAACCGAAACCTTGACTCCCGCCGAGTCGTCGGTACTGGCTGGACTCCTTGCAGATGCTTGTGGACTCGAAAAGGAGGACATCAAGTATCAGGTTGTCGGGCCGACGTGGGGTGCGGAAATTTCAGCAAAGGCACTCCAAGGGCTGGGAGTGTTCCTGTTGTTAGTGACTCTGTTCCTCACCCTTTACTTTGAATGGCGAATGGCGCTCAGCGCGCTCGTCGCATTGGCACATGATCTGCTAATCACGATCGGGATTTATGCTCTGATTGGTCTCGAAGTTACCCCAGCGACGGTCATTGGTGTGCTCACGATCTTGGGCTACTCGCTGTACGACACGGTAGTGGTCTTCGACAAAGTAAAGGAGAACACGCGGGGACTTACCGGGCAGTCGGTGCTGACCTACAACGAAGCGGCGAACCTTGCGGTCAACCAGACCTTGATTCGATCAATCAACACTTCGATCGTTGCGCTGCTACCGGTCCTATCAATCATTTTCGTTGGAGCTTTCCTGCTTGGGGCGGGAACCTTGCTAGATCTCGCTGTTGCCCTAGCTATCGGTATGGCCGCGGGAACCTATTCCTCGATTTTCGTTGCTACACCGGTGTTGGCACAATTAAAGTCAGCCACCCCGGAAATGAAGTCCCTTTCGAGCAGGGTTCTCGCTAGGCGAGGTCAAGCACAACGCAAGAATGCCGATTCGGGGCAAGAGAGTGGCGATGTGGGTGCGTTAGTGGGCTCCCGTACCCAGGACCCCCTAGAACGGCGACAGCCCCGAAAGGTTTCTCGGTCTAAGCGCAAGCGAGGCTAGAGCCTCACCGCCAGCGAAGACGTCGCGCGTACACTGTGAACACGCGTCGTGTTGGTTGGGAGGTCATATGTCAGAGGATTTAGTCACCCCGGCAGCGATGGCGTCTGCCGGCAGCGGGGTGGCGCCAAGTTCGGAGAGCGGCATTCGATCTCGGTTCTCTCGATTGGGGTCTAGTCGGTCTGGGGTCTTGGAAATTGATCCGTTACTACGGACCCTGCGCAAATATCACCCAAAGTCAGATACAAAAGTCGTCGAACGCGCATATGAGATGGCGCGCTATCTCCACCGCGATCAGAAGCGCCGATCGGGTGAGGACTACATCACACATCCGGTTGCAGTGGCCGAAATCTTGGCCGATCTCGGCATGACCTCTTCCACCCTCGCTGCTGCACTCCTGCATGACACAGTTGAGGATTGTGGATATTCACTCGATGCCCTACGAGAAGATTTTGGTGACGAAATCGCTTCACTCGTTGACGGAGTGACCAAGCTTGACAAGGTGACCTATGGTGACGCTACTGCAGCTGAAACCGTGCGCAAAATGGTGGTTGCCATGGCCCGCGATATTCGAGTACTCGTGATTAAGCTCACCGATCGCCTGCACAATATGCGCACACTCCGCTATTTATCTGATGAAAAGCAAGAGAAAAAGGCGCGGGAAACACTTGAAATTTATGCTCCACTGGCACACCGACTGGGAATGAACACGATCAAGTGGGAGCTAGAAGACTTGGCTTTTGGCACACTGCATCCGAAAATGTTCGCCGAGATCGATTCATTGGTGGAGCAACGGGCCCCTTCGCGTGAACGAAACTTGAATGTGATTGTGAAGCAATTAAACGAGGATCTTCGCAGCAGCAAAATCAAGGGTCAAGTGTCTGCTAGGCCAAAGCACTATTACTCGATTTACCAAAAGATGATTGTGCGCGGGAGGGACTTTAACGACATTTATGACCTACTTGGGGTGAGAATTTTGGTCGATACGGTTCGAGACTGTTACGCGGCGTTGGGGACTATTCATGCACAGTGGAGTCCAGTACCTGGCCGGTTCAAAGACTTCATTGCGATGCCAAAATTTAATATGTACCAATCATTGCACACCACGGTGATTGGTCCCGATGGGAAACCGGTGGAGGTGCAGATCCGGACTCATGACATGCATCGGTCTTCTGAGTACGGCGTGGCAGCACATTGGCGTTACAAGCAGGGATCTGATGTGAAGACAGACGAATTTGCGTGGTTGCGCCAATTGGTCGATTGGCAGCGTGAGACCGAGGATCCGAGCGAGTTTATGGACTCCTTGCGATACGACCTCGGGAGCGGCGAGGTGTACATATTCACGCCAAAGGGAGATGTCTTCTCACTCCCGATCGCATCAACGCCCGTGGATTTCGCCTATTCAGTTCACACCGAAGTGGGCCACAGATGCGTTGGGGCACGGGTCAATGGGAAACTTGTACCGCTGGAATCGGTGTTGCAAAATGGCGATGTTGTCGAGATTTTCACGTCCAAATCAGAGGGTTCTGGGCCTAGTCGAGACTGGCTCAATTTTTGTGTGTCTGCTCGAGCCAAGAGCAAGATCAAGGCGTGGTTTTCTAAGGAGCGGCGCGAAGAAGCCGTGGATCACGGCAAGGAGCAAATTGTGCGGGCTGTTCGCAAGCAAGGTTTGCCCTTACAGCGCATGATGACCAACCAAGCATTAGCCAGCATTGCCGCGGGGTTGAATCAAGCCGATGTCACTGCACTGTTTGCATCCGTTGGGGAGGGTCGCATCTCTGCCCAAACGATTGTGGCGCGCCTTATTGACGTCTCTGGCGGAGTGGACGGAGCAGCCGACGACACGGCGGAGGCAATCCGACCAACATTTCATACGCCTACAAAATCACGCAACCACGATGTCGGTGTTGTTGTTGATGGGGCTGACGATGTGTGGGTGAAATTGGCACGGTGCTGCACTCCGGTACCAGGTGACCAAATTTTTGGATTTGTTACCCGCGGTTCAGGGGTTTCGGTTCATCGGGCTGATTGCGTGAACGTCGATTCGCTGAAGGCGGAACCGGAGCGGCTGGTGAATGTCACCTGGTCACCCACGCCAAATAGCGTATTTTTGGTCAATATTGCTGTCGAGGCTCTTGATCGGTCCCGGTTGCTTTCCGATGTGACGAAGGCGCTCTCCGACACTCACGTAAATATTTTGAGCGCATCTGTATCCACCACAAGAGATCGAATCGCGACATCGCGCTTCACTTTTGAAATGGCAGACCCGAAACATTTGGGTTCCGTGATTAAAACAGTCCGAGGAGTTGAGGGTGTTTTTGACGCCTATCGGGTGTAATGGATCCTCGCTGCTAAGAACTTAAATCTGCAGCAGTGTTTTCTACGGCCCCGAGCAGTGCCCGTAGACTATTGATTGAGTCCTCAAGCCGAGCAGCCGTCTTCGTGTCTCCCGCCGCCTTTGCTTGCTCGAGCTGACGCTCGTATTTGGAGAGACCACCAGCGAAGGCGCTTGCGGTGTCTTCTGCTCGAGCTATGGCCTGCGGGTTAGTCCGAGTCCATTGCTTTTCCTCAACTGTACGGAAAGCATCCTCGACTTTTTTCAGACGGGACTCCAGTCGTGCACGGTCCTTTTTGGGCAGTTCACCAGCTTTTTCCCATGCGAGCTGGAGTTGGCGCAGTTGGGATTTCTGCGCCTTCATCGCGGTCGTATCTACGGGCAACAGGGCCTCGGCCTTGACCATAAGTTCTTCCTTCACGGCAACATTGGGCCGCAACTTCTCCTCTTCAGCTGCTTCGCTGGCTTTGAGTGTGTCATAGAACTCATCCTGGGCAGTCTTGAAGCGTTTCCACAGTTTGTCCTCGTCGGCTCGACTGGCCCGTGGCGCTTTTTTCCACGCATCCATCAGGTCCTTGAACTTTTTTATTCCTGCCTTGGGATCGGTGGTACCGAGTGCGGCTTGTGCTCGAGTGATCAGTTCACGTTTGACACCGACGGCTTCCTTGCGAACGGCATCTAATTCATGGAAATGCGCGCGACGCCGTTTATCAAATGTCGTGCGAGCATTACTTAACCGCTTCCACATTTCTTGTTCAGCGCTTCGATCCACGCGCGGGAGGGTCTTCCACTGTTCTACGATCGCGGTGTAACGCTCCGTCGTTGACTTCCATGAACTGGAATCCGACATCGTTTCGGCTTCCTCAACAAGTGTGATTCTCGCTGCGCGAGCACTCTCCTTGAGAGCCGCCTTACGGGCCCGCTCGGTGACCCTTTTCTCGTCGATCAATGCGTCTACACCTGCGCACATCTGCTCGAGAGACACGATGTCACCGACAAACGAGCGTCCGGCGAGTGTTTCACGCACCCGTTTAACCACGAGCGCAGAGGCGTCGGCAGAAGTTTTTCCATCTTTGATTCGGGTTTGGATTACCTCGATTTCTACTACCAGGTCGTCGTATTTGCGCGCATAAAATGTGAGTCCGTCTTGGGGGCTCCCGGCCGCGTACTGACCGACTTCGACTTCGCCCTCTGGCGCCTTAAGAAACACCGTGCCATCTGCTGTGACACGGCCCCATTCCGATGCCTGCGAAATTGCGGCCCGGGCAACCGGCTTTAGGGATGCGGGCGTGGGTGCCGGCGTCGCAGGGGTGGGCGTCGCAGGGGTGTGGGTCGCAGGGGTCGGAACTTCATTCATGGCGAGCCTTTCGCGGGAACCAGGTTGGTCGGCTGCAGAGGTTGCAGCACTGCCGTTACGTGTAAGTCGGTACTAACACTACTTTGCTGCATTTGTGAAGCTTTGCCTCGGTTTCCCTCCTAATGTTAGGAAACTGTTGCAGAATTGATAAATATCGGCTGCGCAGGAGGACCGTCAGCCAGGCCGTCTTTGACCCCCACCGAGGCCAGATCTTGAATCATGTCCAGACCGCTCGCCACGGAGCCCCAAATCGAGTATCCGGGTGGCAGCGATGTGTCCGCATAGACAATGAAAAACTGCGAGCCGCTCGTTCCAGGGCCAGCATTCGCCATTGCGATGGTGCCGGCTGGGTAATTGACGGCACCCTCCTCAGGGAGGTTTTCATCCGGCACGGAATAGCCAGGGCCACCGGAGCCATTGCCGGCAGGATCTCCGCATTGCAAGACATAAATACCCTCGGTTGTGAGTCGATGACAGGAAGTGTTGTCATAAAAGCCACTATTGGCGAGAAACGCTTCCGAAGCAACCGTGACTGGGGCGTTTGGATCCAATGCAATTTCGATCAGGCCACAGTTTGTGTCAAGTGACAACGCGGTGGGAGTGAAGTCCAGTGCTTGCGGGCCGTCGGGATATGAAATATCGTCCGCGCGCGGCGTGCCCGCCGGAGTGCAGTCAACAGGGGTGCCTGCGGTCGCAGTGTCGGGTGCGACGGAGTCTGTTGGAGTCTGACTCTCCTGTGCCACCGGGACGGAATCGTTGCTTGTGGCGGAAAAAACTGCAAAGCCTACGCCGGCAACCACCAAGCCGATGACCACAACGACGGCGGTGACGAGCTGATTACGCTTTGCGCGTTCGGCTCGTTGTGCGCGTTTGATTTGCTGGCGTTCGAATTTGGCTCGAGCAAGGTCTCGCTCACGTTTTTGACTACTCATGTGTCGGCTCTCCATCGGTTCATAAACAGGTTGTTGTGATGCAACTTTTTTCAGTTCTGGTTCAACGAGGTACTTAAGACTACCCATGGCTAGGCTGACACCCTTATGTTGATCAAAGGGTTCCCGGCCGGCTCATGGTCCACCAACGCTTATGTGGTGGCGGCGGCCCCAGGCGAGCCGGCCATCATCATTGATCCAGGCCAAGATTCCATCGAGGGAATCAATGAAATTATCCGTGCGCACCGGCTCACGCCCGCTGCCGTTATTTTGACCCACGGGCATATTGACCATATTTGGAGTGTCGCCCCGGTTAGTGCCCAATTCGCGATTCCGGCCATGATTCACGTCGAAGATCGATACCGGCTGGCAGACCCGGCCGGAAGTAGCTTTGCGGCTGCGCGCGAACAGTTACTCGCCATGACGAAAGGTGAATTAGAACTGACTGAGCCAAGTAATGTTGAGGTAATTGAGGAAAACAAGTCCCTGAATATCGTTGGCGTGGACTGGGAATTCGTTCACGCGCCAGGTCATACCGAGGGCTCAATGGTGATCAAAACTGAGCACAGCGGCGATCTCATCGCATTTACCGGCGATGTGCTCTTCGCCGGATCAATCGGACGCACTGACCTGCCAGGTGGGGATGCCCGCGCCATGCAGAAGTCGCTCGCGAGCGTAATTCTGCCCTTGCCTGATCACACCTTGGTGTATCCCGGTCACGGTTCCGATACGACAATCGGTGCTGAGCGAGCAACCAATCCATTCCTGAGCACAGGTCGGGGGTAATAGAGCATGGAAGCTATTAATGCACCTAAAGGCGTCCCAGATTATGTGCCTCCGCGCAGCCGAGACTTTTACACGGTTCAAGAGCAACTGAGTGCGCCCGCCCGGCTGAGCGGATACGAGTTCATAGAGCTGCCGGTTTTTGAGGCAACGGAACTGTTCGAGAGGGGCGTCGGTGCCAGTACCGACGTAGTACAGAAAGAGATGTATACCTTTACAGATCGCGGTGATCGATCAATCACGTTGCGTCCCGAGGGAACAGCCGGAGTGATGCGCGCTGTCATCGAAAACAGGCTGGACAAAAGCCCACTGCCCATCAAACTTTGGTACCGGGGCCCGTTTTTTAGAGCAGAGCGCCCTCAACATGGTCGTTATCGACAGTTGCAGCAGGTCGGGGTAGAAGTAATTGGATCAGTTGACCCGATTATCGATGCTGAAGTAATCGCAATTGCCGACCAGTCATATCGCTCACTTGGATTACAGGACTTCCATCTTGATCTGACTTCCCTCGGTTGCTCGAATTGTCGGCCCACCTATCGGGTACTTCTGCAGGAATTTCTCAACCAGTGCGATCTCGACCAGAAAACGCGCGCCCGAGCCGAGCTTAATCCGTTACGGGTGCTGGACGACAAACGAGAGGTCGTAGTGGCGCAACTAGTCAATGCTCCACTCATGATTGATTCGTTATGCGAGCAGTGCCAACAGCACTATGACGAGGTTCGCGAATATCTACAAGTTTTTGGAGTGTCCTGGAACGAAACGCCCCGCATGGTCCGTGGGCTTGACTACTACACACGTACGACCTTCGAGTTTGTGCACCCGGGCCTTGGCGCCCAATCTGGGATCGGTGGCGGAGGCAGGTACGACGGGCTAATGAGCGAACTGGGTGGGGCTGAGCTCTCAGGGATTGGATTTGGCCTTGGTGTCGATCGAACCCTTCTTGCGTGTGAAGCGGAAAGACTTACCCCGTTGCGCAAAGGTATCCTTGATGTGTGTGTTATTCCCGTGGAAGCGGAAAGTCGCACACAAGGTGTTGCGCTCCTGGTTCAACTCAGGCGAGCGGGGATAGCGGCCGATATCTGTGTCGATAACCGGAGTATTAAAAGTGCCATGAAGGTGGCCAATGGCACCAATGCACCGTTAGTGCTCATTCTTGGCCCTGATGAGCTCGAGACCCAGAGTGTGATCATCAAGGAAATGTCCAGCGGTGATCAACAGTCGGTGCTGGCAGAGCCCACTACTTTGATCCCGCAGTTACAAGAAATGTTAAGCACCCTAAGAGAGGAATCACTGTGATTCGCACGGCTGAAGCAGGTGCGCTCAACCGCGCAGATATTGGGCGTGAAGTGACGTTGGCAGGTTGGATCGCTAGCCGTCGCGATCATGGCGGAGTTGCTTTTCTCGACCTTCGCGACGCAACAGGTGTGGCTCAAATAGTTGTGCGTGACACTTCCACGGCCCATGACTTGCGCGATGAGTACTGCATTGCAGTTACTGGAACAGTCGAGGAGAGACCTGAAGGTAATGCAAATTCGGATTTGCCTTCCGGTGCGATTGAAGTTATCACGACAAAGCTAGAAGTACTGTCCACGTCTGCGCCACTCCCTTTCCCCATTGATGACCGAACGACTGTGAATGACGAAGTCAGGTTGCGGCACAGGTATCTGGACCTGCGTCGCAAAAGTGCGGGAGATATCTTGCGAATGCGTTCGCAGGTCAGCCATATTGCGCGCAACATTCTCATTGAGAAGGACTTTATTGAAATTGAGACACCTACATTGACCCGCTCTACTCCGGAGGGCGCGCGTGACTTCTTGGTCCCTGTGCGCTTACAGCCTGGCAATTGGTACGCGTTGCCGCAGTCGCCGCAGTTATTTAAGCAACTGCTCATGGTCGCGGGTATGGAAAAGTATTTTCAGATTGCACGGTGTTATCGCGATGAAGATTTCCGGGCTGATCGCCAGCCAGAGTTTACTCAACTTGATATCGAAATGAGCTTCGTTGACCAAGACGACGTGATGGCGGTGGGTGAGCAAGTCATTCGCTCGCTGTGGGAAGGGATCTTGAAATACGAAATCGGTGACATTGCACAAATGACGTATTTCGAGGCAATGCGCCGTTTCGGAAGCGATAAGCCGGACTTACGTTTCGATCTGGAGCTGATTGAGCTTACCGATTTTTTTGCAGATACCCCGTTTAGGGTTTTTCAGGCGGATTACGTGGGAGCGGTCGTAATGCCAGGTGGCGCGGATCAGCCTCGTCGAACATTTGACGCATGGCAAGAGTGGGCCAAGCAGCGTGGCGCAAAAGGTTTGGCGTACGTCACGGTCACAGAGGATGGTTTTGGTGGACCTGTCGCCAAGAATCTCAGCGATCAAGAGCGAGCCGAATTGGTTGCTTCAGCGGGTGCCCAAGTGGGGGATTGCATCTTTTTCGCAGCGGGACGTGCTTCAGATTCGCGCGCGCTACTGGGTGCCGTGCGAAACGAAATTGCTGAACGCCTCGATTTGGTGGATGAGAGTGTGTGGAGTTTCGTCTGGATCATCGACGCTCCAATGTTCGAAGAAGTTCAAGACGCCACTGGCAAATGGGTGTGGACTGCGGTACATCATCCCTTCACCTCACCCAATGGCGATTGGATCAATAAGTTCACTGAATCGCCCGGCGAGGCACTTGCTTGGGCATACGACCTTGTGTGCAATGGCAACGAGATCGGTGGTGGGTCAATCCGTATTCATCAAAGCGAGATCCAAAGCCAAGTATTTCGAATTTTAGGACTCGATGAGCAAGAGGCCAATGACAAGTTCGGGTTCCTACTCGAGGCTTTTGCGTACGGGCCGCCACCACATGGAGGAATTGCATTTGGCTGGGACCGGATTTGTATGTTGCTTGCGGGTGCTAATTCACTGCGTGATGTGATCGCGTTCCCCAAAACCGGTGGTGGTCAAGACCCACTTACCGGTGCCCCATCGCAGATCACTGTCGCGCAGCGCAGGGAGGCTGGCATTGATGCACAAGCGAAAAAGAGTGACTCCCAAGAAAATGAGTTCCCGCAAGCGGTTTCCTCGCAGAAGTAGGGACATCTGGACACGGCCTATGGTTAACCGGTGAGTCTTTTTGAACAGGGCCCGACGGGGCCGTTAGCTGTACGGATGCGGCCTCAGGGCTCTGAAGAGCTTGTCGGCCAGCGACGAGCTCTTGCGGATGGAAGCCCCTTGCAGTTATTGCTCACGGGCGCCGGTTCGGTATCAGTGATTTTGTGGGGGCCACCGGGTTCAGGCAAAACCACGATCGCTCATTTGATTTCACGCCAAAGTGGGCGTAAGTTTCGTGAGCTCTCTGCCGTCAGTGCAGGGGTGCGTGATGTTCGCGAGGTAATCGAGAAGGCACGTGAGGATTCGAGCCTGTATGGCACGCAAACGGTTCTGTTTATTGACGAGGTGCACCGATTTAACAAGGGTCAACAGGATGCGCTATTGCCCGCAGTTGAAAACGGTTGGGTGATCTTGGTCGCGGCTACAACCGAAAACCCGAGTTTTTCAGTCGTGTCACCACTTCTTTCTCGAAGTGTTGTGGTCAAATTAGAGCTTCTTGATCAGAGTTCATTAGGCATTGTGCTCACGCGAGCCATGGACAGCGATCGCGGGTTGAATGCCAGCATCACTGCAAGTGATGAAGCGATGGTTGCACTCATCGATGCGAGTAGCGGTGATGCGAGGCGAGCCCTGACATCGCTTGAATCCGCGGCTAATGCGGCGCTGGCGCGCGGTAGCACGAAGGTCGAAGTGGAGGATGTCGAAAATGCCATCAATATGGTGGCAATCAACTATGACAAGGATGGTGACACGCATTACGACGTGGTGAGCGCTTTTATCAAGAGCATTCGGGGGAGCGACCCTGATGCGGCGCTGCACTACCTTGCTCGAATGCTTCATGCCGGGGAAGACCCGCGTTTTATTGCCAGGCGCTTGATGATTCTCGCTAGTGAAGACATTGGTTTGGCGGCATCTGGGGTGTTGCTTATCTCGGTTGCTGCCGCCCAGTCTGTAGCCTTGGTCGGAATGCCAGAGGCGCAGATAATTTTGGCGCACGCCACGTTAGAGGCGAGCCTGGCCCCAAAGTCCAATAGCGTGGTAAGGGCGATTGGTGCCGCGATGACAGATGTTCAACGTGGACGAGTGGGCACGGTGCCGGCCCATCTGCGAGATGCCCACTATCCCGGGGCTTCTGCACTAGGGCACGGCCAGAACTATCGTTACCCCCACGATGAACCCAGCGGAGTGGCGCCACAGACCCATCTCCCCGAGGAATTACAGGATGTGGGCTATTTTCAGCCCACAAATCATGGAGGCGAGGAGCGACTCGGGGCGGTAGCAGATCGGCTTCGTAGGCTCCGCCAGGGTGAATCGCTAGACTGAACTATGCGCAGAATGGTGTGGATGACTTTGGGCGCCGCAGGAGGAATCCTTGCCTATCGCAAATTAGAAGAACTGGCCAATGAATCAATGGATAAAGGCCTCGTGCTCACCGTTATGGACGCCGGGAACTCTGCTAAGTCTTTGGCTGTGGGTCTGGGAGAGCAGTTTGTGAAGCTGCGCGGTGGGGACAATCCTGCTGGCCCACCCCAAGATTCATTAACCTAGTCAATCCCCACTCGCAATAAAGGAGCAGGTCACATGGATTCCGCGCAAATTCGGGCTCGATTTCTCTCTTTCTTTGAGAAGCGTGGGCACGAAATCGTTCCTTCCGCGTCCTTGATCCTCGACGACCCAACGTTGCTTTTTGTCAACGCGGGGATGGTGCCATTCAAGCCGTATTTTTTGGGTGAGGCTCCGGCTCCGTATTCACGTGCGACGAGCGTGCAAAAAGTAGTGCGAACCCTTGACATCGAAGAAGTTGGGAAAACGACGAGGCACGCCTCATTTTTCCAAATGGCCGGTAACTTTTCGTTCGGCGATTATTTCAAAGCAGAGGCAATCCCGTTCGCTTGGGAGTTGCTCACCAGTTCAATCGAGGACGGTGGATATGGATTCGATACCGAACGACTTTGGGTCACGGTGTACCAAGATGACGACGAAGGCGAAGCTATTTGGCGCGATGTAGTGGGCGTTCCACCGCAACGCATTCAACGGCGCGGGATGGAAGACAACTACTGGTCCATGGGTGTCTCTGGGCCATGCGGTCCTTGCTCAGAGATCTACTACGATCGTGGCCCCGAATTTGGCGTTGAGGGTGGACCCATTGCGGATGAGAATCGATATTTGGAAGTGTGGAACCTAGTCTTTATGCAATTTGAACGTGGAGAAGGGGCGGGCAAGAACGATTTCCCGATTTTAGGCCCATTACCTGCGGCAAATATTGATACCGGTATGGGTCTTGAACGGATGGCCGCGATCTTGCAAGGTGTCGACAACATTTATGAGATTGACACGACGCGCGGGATTTTAAACACGGCATCTGTACTCACCAACACCGTCTACGGTGCGGCAGAAAGCGACGATATTGCCTTACGAGTTGTAGCTGACCATTCACGAACCTGCATTTTCCTTATCTCCGACGGAGTTATCCCAGGCAATGAAGGGCGCGGGTACGTCCTGCGCAGGATCATGCGCAGGGTAATTCGCAATATGAGACTTCTCGGGGCAGTTGATCCGACCCTGCGCACACTGTGCGACTCGGCCATTGAAGTGATGGCTCCTCAATACCCCGAACTTAATGAGTCACGTGAGCGAATTTTGAGCATCGCAACAGGTGAGGAGGCTGCCTTCGCTCAGACTTTGAGCACGGGAAGCGTGCTTTTTGATACCGCGGCACTTCAGACCAAGAAATCTGGCGGCACGCTTATTTCCGGCGAGAAGGCTTTCGCACTGCATGACACATATGGGTTTCCGATTGATTTAACGATGGAAATGGCGACTGAAGCAGGGTTGCAGGTTGACCGAGAACGCTTCACTGAACTTATGCAAGAGCAACGCAGTCGGGCTAAGGCAGATTCTATTGCACGCAAAAGTGACTTTGCCACTTCCACAGCGTACAAGGAGATTTTGATTGTCGGTGGCACATGCGAATTCACGGGATACGCGGAAAGCGCCACGGAGGCGCGCATCACTGGCTTGGTTATTGATGGAGTCTCGGTGCCTGCGGCTGGTGTAGGTGACAACGTCGAATTGATTTTGGATCGGACGCCTTTTTACGCAGAGTCGGGCGGTCAGCTGGGCGATCACGGTGTGATCACTTCAGGCTCGGGGGCGTCACGCGTCGATGTCTACGATGTGCAAACGCCGGTTTTGGGTCTGTTCCTGCACCGTGGTCGAATCGTTGCCGGAGAGTTTACGGTGGGTGAAACCGTGATTGGTTCGGTTAATATTGAACGAAGGAAGGCAATCTCACGGGCTCACACGGCAACGCACATGGTGCACCGGGCATTTCGCGAGCGACTGGGCGAGACTGCGACCCAAATGGGTTCGGAAAATTCCCCAGGGCGATTCCGATTCGACTTCCCCAGTCCCCAGGCTGTTTCTTCGGCGGTCCTGCGCGATGTAGAGCAATATGTCAACACAATATTGATTGAAGACCTAGCGGTAAGTGCGAGCCTAATGTCACAAAAAGAGGCCTTGGACATGGGCGCGATGGCACTCTTCGGAGAAAAATATGGGAATGAAGTCCGCGTGGTGTCCGTGGGTGACTGGGCGCACGAATTGTGTGGGGGAACACATGCCCAGCGCACCGGGGCGCTTGGCCTCGTGTATTTTGTCGGAGAAGGATCGGTAGGCGCCGGAGTTCGGCGAGTTGAGGCGCTGGTGGGGTCAGATGCATATGAGTATGCGGCCAATGAGCACCTTTTAGTAAGTAAACTTACGTCGATGTTGAAAGTGCCGGCAGATCAGCTCGCGGACCGACTTGGGTCGACGATTAGCGCGTTAAAAGTCGCCGAAAAGGAAATCGCAGATGGCAAGAGGTCTGCTCTTCTAAATAACGCAGACAACATCGTCGGTGAACCAGTGCGACATGGAAATTGTGATTTGTGGGTGTTCCAAGCTCCCGCCGGTTCTGATGCCAGTAGCCTGCGCGAGTTGGCACTGCAGGCGATTTCCCGAGCGGGCAATTCATCGATGGCGGTCGCGTTCGCAAGCATGGTCACAGGCGATAAAGTCTCTGCGGTCGTTGCAGTCAATGATCTCGGGTTAAAAGTAGGATTTTCAGCCCAACATTTACTTCGGTTGGCGCTACACGAACTTGACGGCAAAGGTGGCGGTAAGGACAACTTTGCACAAGGAGCAGGGACTAATAGTGCCGCACTTCCTGCGGCGGTGGCGAGCGTGGAAGCAGCGTTGGCGGCGCAATAGCATGTGGCGAAGCAATCAAAGACGAGTGGCGTTTGACGTGGGAACCGTCCGTATTGGTGTGGCAACCTGTGACATTGACGCAATCCTGGCCTCGCCACAAAGTGCAATTAGTGGCGGTGAGGGCTCCATTGTGGCTGCGGTGATGATCATCAATGAATACGCTCCATGTGAAATCGTCGTGGGTCTGCCGAGCAATTTAAGGGGAGCAGACACCGCCTCAACGGAAAATGCACGCGATTGGGCGCGCCAACTTGAACAAAGCACCTCGATTCCAATTACTCTCGTTGATGAAAGATTGACAACCGTGCAGGCATCGAGTGCGTTGCGCGCCGGTGGCCATAATTCCAAGCAAATGCGTGGCAAGGTCGACAGCGCCGCTGCTGCGATCTTTCTTCAGTCCTATGTCGATAGATTGACCCACACGAAAGGGCCGCTGGAGTGACATTCATTGATGAGATGCTCAGCGACGAGCAATTGCCGCCATCTCGGAACGCGCATAGCGCAGGCAAAAGAGTTGTTATAGGCGCAGGTATCATGGCGGTCAATGCAGTGGCGTTTGGAATCTACTCACTACTTGGTGGCACCGTTGAAAGTAACGATTACGTGGGTTCTGGAGAGGGATTAGTGAGTGTGGTCGTGAGTCGAGGTGACAGCATCACCCAAATCGGCCGGACTCTTCAGTCTGCCGATGTTGTCAAGACGGTAGAAAGTTTTACGTCCGCGGCAGCAAATAATGCCCAAAGCGCATCAATCGGTCCTGGTCAATACGCGTTGCGGAAGCAGATGAGCGGCGAGTCTGCATTATTACGAATGCTGGATCCTGAATCTCGGTCAGAATCGAGATTGGTTTTGCCAGAGGGCCTGCGTCTGGGCGAAACAATCACTGTGGCCTCCACGGCAACAGGCCTGCCGAGCGAGGACTTTGATCAAGTACTGGAAAACCCTGACCTCCTCGTGCTGCCAAGTTGGGCCGAAAGCCGGCCAGAAGGCTTCATGTTCCCGGCCACTTACGACTTGGCGGGAGACGAAAATGCGGAGTCAATTTTGAATACGTTGGTCAAGCGTTTTAATGAATCGGCGAGTGTCATAGATTTAGAAGGGCGGGCGGCACAGGCGGGGATTAATCCCTATGAAGTTCTGATTATCGCCTCGCTTCTAGAAGGTGAGGTTGTCCCAAAGGATTTCGCAAAGGTCTCTGCGGTGGTGTATAACCGATTGGAGGCCGAGATGGCCTTGCAGTTTGATTCCACAGTGTCGTACGCACTGGGGCTGGACGTGCTGGAACTCTCTGCAGATCAATTGGAAAATGATTCGCCCTATAACACCTATGTGAACACTGGACTGCCCCCAACTCCGATTAATTCACCTGGAGAAGCCGCCCTTGAAGCGGCGCTGGCACCGGCAAAGGGGAAGTGGCTGTATTTTGTGACCGTTAACCCCGACACGGGCGAGACGAAATTTGCCAAAACCTACGACAGATTTCTCAAATTGAAAGCACAGTATCGCGCTTACCTAGATTCACGTTGACGACTGATTGAGCCGATGACGCGATGAAAGCATGAGCATGAAGGCAGCGGTCCTTGGTTCACCCATATCGCATTCACTCTCACCAGCATTGCATAACGCGGCCTATCAAGAACTTGGCATTGATATCGAGTACACGGCTATCGACACATCAATCGTGCAGCTAGCGGGACGAATCGCCGAACTTAGCGTTGACCATGTGGGCTACTCACTCACCATGCCGCTCAAATTAGATGTTCTGCCTCTCGTATCCGCACGGTCATCATTGGTCGAGCAGACTGGTTGTGCAAACACGGTGTATCGCAATGCGCACGGCGAATGGGTGCTGGAAAACACCGATGTTTTCGGAATCACTAACACAATTAGGCGTGCAGGTATTGACTCAGTCGAGTCGGCCACAATTATCGGGTCAGGCGCGACTGGCCGAAGCGCACTCAGCGCACTGAACCATCTGGGGGTCCGCGAGGTCACGTGCATTGCACGAAATCAAGATTCCGCCGAACGCATCCGTTCACAAGGCGAGGCACTCGGAATTCACGTCCAGTGGGTCGATCTTTCCCAAGAAATTTCGTTCGCCGCTGACCTGGCAATCAGTACCGTCCCCGGCAGCGCGCAGGAAGAGATCGTGAGCAAGATGCATGCGCGGCAAAATCTTCCCGTGTTGTTTGATATCTCGTACAATCCATGGCCTAGCGATCTGGGCAGCTATTGGAAGGAACACGGTGGCGCAGAAGTACTGGGTGGGATTGAGATGCTCCTATGGCAGGCATCGGTTCAAGTTGAACTTTTTACCGGATTGCCGGCACCAGTAGAGGCTATGCGGGCCGCCTTGACGAATGGGTTAGCCGCAACCTAATTGCGACTCTTGATTCGTTGGGGGAGCGCAGACATGCATCGACGTCAGATCATCACAAAAGGTCACTCGGCTTAATGTTGCCGCAAACGCCCATGCAGCCAACACGTTATCGATTGACGAAGCAATCAAGTTGCTTGAATTAGATAAGGCCAAAAACCACAACCAAGCACGGAGGTACTGATGTCGAAATTAAATAACAAAGCTAATGAGCATCAACGTAAAGTCCTTGCACAGATGAAGGCTTCGTCAGAATTGCAGGCAAAGCTGGCTGCACTTGATAGCGAATTGAAGGTTATTGCAGTGGAGCACTTCACCGAAATGTTGAATATCCCCAAACTTTCCTAAGACACAATGCTGATGCCTTCACCCACGACTACGTGTAGGCGCGTCGGTGAAAGCCTATGTAGCAATGGGCTTGCGCTGAGCTCTCCACTCGTACCAGACGATGCGTCTCACCGGAGGGTCATCTTGTTGGATCCTTTGGTGAGATCCATGCCAAAAACGTTCTTGGGTTCACTCTGGAGGAAGTTTCAAACGCGGGTTATGACGCTGTTGATAATTGGAGACGGAGAGTGGAAGTCAAATCCACAACGCGATCCTCAATTTCGTTGTCTGCCTCCGGAACGTAAGCGGAGCGGCTGATCGTGGTCAAACTTGATGCTTCCACAGGTGCACTGGAACCCTCTATGACGGTGTCGCAGCGCAAGTTTGGGATCTGGCGGGTAAGCCCGGGAAGAATGGCCAGAAGAGTATTGCACTTAGCAAATTACCTATTTGAGTAACCATCAATTAATCTGTCTTGGCTATCTGTTACCGATAACTGCGCTTATACGCGTACCTCAAATGGGTATGTGATGCGCTCGGGGTGAGCTCGCCAAGTGGGGGGGGGTGACCCCATTCCTCCCCCGACGTGTGGGCCCTACGCGCCCGGCGGCATATCGCGGGTTTCGGAATTGTTTTTTTCGTTGACGGCCTTAATCGCCTCACGAGTTTCTACCACCCATCTCGCCCGGTCAGCCTTGTCCCTCTCGCGAGTATCGGCTGCCCATTTCGCTTGTCGAGCCCTCTCCTTCTCTGCGGCCTGAGCACCCCACATCGCTGAGGCGTCCATCTGGCATTTCTTGCAGAACGGCTGTAACCCACCCGGCTTCGCCGCATTTTTATTGTAATCATCTGGACTCTTGTGTCCCCCACATTTGCGACATTGTTTACTGGTATTCATGTGTTCATATTAAGGCGATTGAGATTTGTAATTCAAGAAGGTAGCAACATAATTTTTTCCCGATTTGTCCCTCGCACGAAATAGCAGCGGGGTGGATAATCAACTCAGGAGGGCGGTTTTTGTGTTTGCCCCGCGTTGCCCAGTGGCTGTGTCGTGTGGTGTTGCCACAAGGTGTGATCCTCGCTGTTGTTGCTGTAATGGTGTTGTCGCGGTGGTCGCGCACGCTCTCAGTGTCGCTGTGCATGACCACTGGTGTAGCATTTTGTGTGGTGCGAATGGTCCACACCGGCATACCATCACTTGGGTCGGTGTGTGAGTAAAGGGCTTCCACGGTTCACCCACACTTGACTCGGTGTGGCACGTAAAGACGGTGCTGAGTGTTCTGCGTTACCTCCCCGTATAGGTGTGTGGCGCAGATT
The DNA here is from genome assembly GCA_028825115.1 of Candidatus Nanopelagicales bacterium. Taxonomy (GTDB): domain Bacteria; phylum Actinomycetota; class Actinomycetes; order S36-B12; family S36-B12; genus UBA4592. Next base: position 21,559 of record JAPKAV010000002.1, read on the forward strand.
TCTCAGATCTCTATTGGGGTTAACGTTGTGCCCCAGTCCTACCAATTGTCACCATAACCCGAACCCACACGTCATCTCGAACGCGCACACGGCAACGCTGCTGCTATTAATTGTTGCGGCGCTATTGTGTGTGGCGCGCAACTATTGTGACAAAAGTACTGACAAGCACGCAAGGGTGGGGATCACCCGACTCATCCCCCGACGTTCGGGCCCCGCGCCTAAGTCCTACGCAGATCCCCAGCGCAGCCCCTACCCTGTCAACTGCGGAGCCGTTGGTCGCGAGAGACCGCCAGAGACCCTGATATTCGGGACGCTTGCCGGATCGGCCTGAGTATCCAAATCAACAAACCATTTGACCTGCTCGCCCTTGCCATCGGGGTAACGTCGGATTTCAGCTTTCTGTGACGCAATGCGGGCCGCCTCGTCGAACGGGTTATTCACAACCGAATATCGACTCTTGAATAGTTGGGCGAGCGCAAACAGAATCCTGGTATCGACATCGAGGGACAAAACGCTCTCACTGACCTTGCCCATTTCGCCACCTGGTCGTTGTTCGTCGTGACAGCAATCGTGCTTTCACGTGTCGACTTTAGAGAGCATCGACTTCCCAACACCGTAGTCGCGAGCGCGTATCTCGGCGGCCTACTTGGGTTTACCATCGTCGCCTTCTCCCGAGGTGATTTCACATTACTCACCAACGCGGCTTGTGGGTCAGCGATCGCTGTCGTTGGGTATCTCACGATTTATCTTCTCGGTGGAATAGGAATGGGCGATGTGAAGTACGCCGGTGTGATCGGACTGTATTTGGGCTCCCTTGGTTGGACGTATCTTTATCTCCGCTCGCTGATTTCGTTCGTTGGTGCCGCTCTGTGGGCCCTGCCCCTGATAGCGAGCAAGCGGGAAAACCACAGTGTGCCCTTCGGACCATTCATGGCCCTTGGGGTACTTGCATCCGGATGTATTGCAATGGGTGTGACGGCGGGTGCCTAGGCCGCATCTGACAGTATTAGGTCATGGTGTCGCGACTTCGTTGGTTAACCGCTGGGGAATCTCACGGACCGGCTCTTACCGCCATTATTGAGGGTCTGCCGGCGTCATTTCACATCACTACAGCCGACCTAGACCGCGATCTCGCCCGCCGGCGGCTTGGTACCGGCCGTGGTGCTCGGATGAAATTTGAGAAAGATGAAGTGAAACTGTTGGGGGGTGTACGACACGGGCTCACAATGGGGGGACCCATAGCGATAGAAATTGGTAACACCGAATGGCCAAAGTGGGAAGTGGTAATGAATCCGGATCCTGTTGATCAACAGGAGCTCGAAGGCGTTGCGCGAAACGCACCGTTGACCCGGCCAAGGCCCGGCCATGCGGACTTAGCCGGGATGCAGAAGTTTGATTTCTCCGAAGCGCGACCGATCTTGGAGCGCGCAAGTGCTCGCGAGACCGCCGCTCGGGTAGCTCTGGGAGCAGTTGCGCGCGCCTTTCTCAAACAGGCCGCTGGCATCAACCTTGTGAGTCATGTCGTGCGAATTGGATCGGTGACCTACACCGGTCCCACTCCTACGCCGGAGGACGCCGCACTCATCGATGCCAGCCCGGTGAGGTGTTGTGATGCCGAGGTGAGTTCATTAATGGAGAAAGAAATTGGTGCAGCTCACAGCGACGGTGACACTTTGGGTGGTGTAGTCGAGGTGGTTGCCATGGGTCTTCCACCGGGATTAGGTAGCTACACGCACTGGGATCGCAGGCTTGATTCTGCTTTGGCTGCGGCCCTGATGGGAATCCAAGCAATAAAGGGTGTTGAAGTCGGGGACGGTTTCGATTTGGCGGGGATTCGCGGATCTCTGGCACAAGATGAGATATTTGGCAACGGTGACCAAGTTCGTCGCAGTACTGGGAAATCTGGTGGAACTGAAGGCGGCATGAGCACCGGCGAATTGTTGCGGGTGCGTGCCGCAATGAAACCCATCTCGACGATTCCTAAGGCCCTACAAACAATTGACACGGTCACGGGGGATGCGGCGGTGGCCATAAATCAAAGGTCTGATGTGTGTGCGGTACCGGCAGCCGGGGTAGTCGCCGAGGCGATGGTCGCTTTAGTGCTCGCTGAGGCCATCTTGGACAAGTTCGGCGGAGACTCGTTGTCGGAGTGCCAGCGAAATATTCACAGTTACTTGGAAAATCTCGCAATTAAGATAGCGCCCCCGGCGTCGTAGGTTCTCATGACTCCGCGGGCAATCCTTATTGGCGCACCTGGTGCAGGAAAGACCACGGTGGGCGAGTTACTCGGGCAGGTCATAGGTTGCGCTTTCGTGGACTCGGATCAATTGGTTGAAGTGAAACATGGTGTGCCTGTTCCTGATATTTTCGTAAACCATGGCGAGGCCACGTTCCGAGATTGGGAACACGCGGTAATAACGGATGCCCTTATAGGTTTCGACGGAATTCTATCCTTGGGAGGTGGGTCAGTCATGGATTTGGACACCGCGAGGCAATTGCGGGAAAGCAGATCACCAATATTTTGGTTAGAAGTAAGTAGTTCTGTGGCGTTTCGTCGGGCGGGTCTATCGGCCCCGAGGCCTCTGTTAATCGGGAACGTGCGGGCAAACTTGGTTGCCTTGCTCGAAACACGCACCCCGACCTATGAAAGCTTGGCCACATCGCGTATCGACGTAAATTCTCTGGATCAGTATGAGATTGCCCGTCAGATCGCTGACCAGCTCCGAGGTGGTGCGCTATGAAGCGTATCCACGTCGAGGCTGAACGCCGATACCAAATATTGATCGGGCGTGGGCTCGTCGATGAACTAGAGGAAGCAGTTTCGGGCGCGGCCAAGGTAGCGCTCATTTATCCGAATTCAGTACGAGTAAAGGCCGAGGTTCTGCAAAAGTCGTTGGAAGACTCCGGAAAGCAGGCAATTCTGATCGAGATACCGGATGCTGAAAACGCCAAAACTACAGCAGTGTTGGAACACTGTTGGAGTGTTTTAGGTTCGTCAGGTTTTACGCGTTCGGACATGATCATTGGTGTGGGCGGGGGAGCGACAACCGACTTGTCGGGTTTTGTGGCGTCAACTTGGTTGCGAGGAATTCCATGGATCGCTGTCCCTACGACATTACTTGGAATGGTGGATGCTGGCGTTGGTGGAAAGACCGGAATCAACACCGGGGCTGGAAAAAATCTGGTCGGCGCATTCCATAGTCCGAGTCTGGTCGTGATAGATGTCAATATGTTGGCGTCTTTACCCGAGATTGAACTGCGCTCTGGGCTCGTGGAGGTGGCCAAAGTAGGGCTAACCAGTGACCCGTCAATACTAAGAACGATTATGACCGAGCGAGAAAACTCATTTGATCCGAACAATGAAGTCGTCACCTCTCTGATTGAGCGAGCGATTGCGGTCAAGGCGTTCGTGGTCTCTCATGACTTCACTGAACAGGGTGGTCCGAATTTAGGTCGGGAAGTACTCAACTACGGACACACCTTCGGACACGCGGTGGAAAGGCGCGAGAACTACCTTTGGCGTCATGGAGCTGCAGTATCGGTCGGCATCATGTTTGTGGCCGAGTTAGCTCAGATCACCGGAAGACTCTCCGAAGAGGATCTGCAGGTCCACCGCGATGTGCTTGGGATAATCGGTCTGCCGACGACTTATCCCGCCGGACACTGGGAGGGATTACTCGCCACAATGAAGATTGATAAGAAATCGCGTGGCGATTTACTGAGATTCGTCGTCCTGGACGGAATTGGAAAACCAGGAATCTGTGAAGGCCCCGATCCGGCGCATCTTTTCTCTGCTTATAGCAACCTGTCCTAGTACAAGGAGCCGTTAGATTTACTAGGCTGACCATATGTCGCACATGGTTCTAGTCATCAACGGTCCAAATCTGAATCGTCTGGGCTCTCGGGAACCCGAAATTTACGGAAGTGTCAGTTACGCCGATCTTGTGCGCACTGTAGAAGAAGGGGCGGCCACAATGGGATTGACCGTTGAGCTGCGTCAGAGCGATAGCGAAAGTGAAATAATTGGCTGGCTGCATGAAGCGGCCGATTCACAGTTGCCCGTGGTTATGAACCCGGCTGCATTTACCCATTACTCGTATGCCATCGCTGATGCGTGTGCGATGCTGGTGGCACCCTTAATTGAAGTTCACATCAGTAATCCGGGTGCCCGAGAAGAATTTCGCCACCATTCAGTTGTCACCCCGTCGGCGACTGGGGTAATCGCAGGTTTCGGACTCGACTCCTACCTATTAGCTCTGCAAGCGATGTCGCGACTACTGTTGCCTAAGGCTTAGATTGAGCGCGGTAGCTACAGGGTTGCCGATCTAGAGATAGGGCACTGCGGTGGCAACCAGTAATGATTTGAAAAATGGCATAGTGCTCAGTATCGACGGGCAGTTGTGGACTGTCATTGACTTCCAGCATGTTAAACCGGGTAAGGGTGGTGCTTTTGTCCGGAGCAAGTTAAAAAACGTGCTGAGTGGAAAGGTTGTTGACCGTACATTTAACGCTGGAGCAAAAGTGGAGACCGCATCTGTGGATCGCAGGGACATGCAGTACCTGTACCGCGATGGTGACGACTGGATATTTATGGACAACATCTCATTTGAGCAATTCCCCGTTCCTGACGCTGTAGTGGGGGAAAGTTCACGCTATTTGCTGGAAAATCAAACCGCTCAGGTGGCGATGTATGAAGGCAATCCCATCATTTTGGAACTGCCGGCGTCGGTGGAAATGATGCTTACCTACACCGAGCCAGGACTTCAGGGTGACCGTTCAAGCGGTGGCACTAAGCCGGCAACCTTGGAAACCGGCGCCGAGATTCACGTTCCACTGTTCATAGATTCAGAAACGAAGGTGAAGGTTGATACGCGAGATGGTTCATATCTTGGACGAGTGAACGACTAATGTCGGCTCGCGCAAAAGCTCGCAAGCGCGCTCTGGACATTATTTTTGAAGCGGAGTCAAAGGAAGTACCTATTGAAATGGTTTTGGGGGAGCATGTGCGGCGCCGCGAAAGTGACGGGGATCCTGATTTGAATCCATATGCGGTTGAACTGGCACGTCTGGTCGCATCGAATCTGGGACAAATCGACGTGGAGATTACTGCTCATGCACAAGGGTGGACTTTGGAGCGAATGCCTGATGTTGACCGTGCCATTCTGCGACTGTCGGTGGCGGAATTGATGTTTATGGCTGATACGCCGCACGCCGTAGTGGTCAGCCAGGCTGTCGAGTTGGCCCAAAATCTTTCAACCGATGAGTCTGGGTCATTTATTCACGGAGTGCTCGGGGCAACCTCCCGCTCACTTGCTGCCGCGCGCACCGCAGGTTAATAATTGGGGTTCACGAGCAGTGTGATTTCCCCCGGATCTGTAGTCTTTTCACCTAGGGTGGAACTTACAATTATTTCGTAGCCATTGCCCGTCACGGCATAGACAACAATCGTGTCGGTGGTGAGATCGGGAATCGGTTCCACGACAAATTCTGCTTCCAACCGTGCCAAATACATTTGTTGGGCCTGGAATACGTCACCTGCGATGGACCAAGTGCCGACAGCTGTGTTGTCATTGATCACAGAAACGGAGATCAGTGAGCCGTACGGGATGGGAACGTTTATGGGCCAGCCCGTGGGCAACATAAGATCTTTTCCCATGGCAAGTTGATTCCCAGATCCGTCGCCCAAAGGATCATCATCGGCGTCTAGGGTCTCGAAACGATTTCCCAGATCACTGGGTGTGGTGGGACCGGGACTACTTGAACATCCACTAATTCCGACCGCAATCACTAGTCCTGCTGCTATCAGGGCAGATGTTGCGGTCGGCTTCACCGCTTAATTATGTGCCCCGGGTCGGATTTGAACCGACACTGGACGGTGTTTGAGACCGCTTCCTCTACCGGTTGGGATACCGGGGCTAGGGGCCATAACCCTACCGATCCACCGGTAAGCCCTAGCCTTGCCCTATGTGCAGTACGGAGTCCACGTCAGAGCTTGATCCGTCAGCGAATTTGCGAGTCCTGATCGCTGAAGACGAAACCCTGATCCGACTCGACTTGGCCGAGACGCTCACCGAACTGGGCCTTGTAGTGGTGGGTGCCGTGGGCAATGGGCAGCTGGCGGTTGATGCCGCCCGGGCACTACTGCCCGATGTAGTGCTCATGGACGTCTCGATGCCCGTTCGAGACGGAATCAGCGCAGCCCAGGAGATCATCGGGATAGGGATTGCGCCGGTGGTGCTCCTGAGTGCGTTTTCGCAGAACGACCTCGTCACGAGCGCGGCAGAGGCGGGAACATTTGGCTACTTGGTGAAGCCGTTTACCGGAGTGGAGGTACGTGCTGCACTGGTTCTCGCCCACGCTCGCTGGCACCAGTTGGTGGACTTAAATCGGGAGTTGACCCGACTTCGCACTAGGAATGCCGCGTCTGGGGTGGTTGATCGGGCCAAGGCAGTGCTTCAAGAGTCAGGCATGAGTGAGGAAGAGGCTTTCGCCACCCTCCGAAGGTCAGCCATGGACCGGCGGCTCACTATCGCCGAGGCCGCCGCCAAAATTGTGGGCTAGAGCGTTCAAAAGGAGGCGAATTAAGTAACGGGAACGTTATCGAGGTCACATTCCTATTACGAAGTGATAAATAGCTGGGACGCGCTTTGTGCCGGCTAGCGAATGGGCGTAGAGTGCGCTGCGGTCTAGGTTTCTAGACTTGCTCTGAGCGGCAATGTTTGTTGTCGTTTTCGTTAAATAAAGGAGAATGCATGAAGCGCACTATGGTCCTTAAGACCGTGGCTGTACTAGGTGCCGCATCCCTCGCTCTCGCTGCTTGTAGCAGTGATGTCGTTGAGGATACCACCAGCGCAGCGGAAGAAGTTGTAGACGACGTCGAAGACGCCGCAGACGACGTCGCAGACGACGTTACCGGCGATGATGAGTGTGTTAGCGCCGCTTTGGTGTTGGGTTCAATGCTCCCAGCAACAGGTGACCTTGCATTCCTCGGCCCACCCGAGTTCGCAGGCGTTGAAATGGCTCTTGAAGAGATCGACGCCGCAGGCGGCGTTCTCGGATCCCCAGTCACCTACATTGAGGGTGACTCCGGAGACACGACCACAGATATTGCCAGCCAGACCGTTGATTCACAGCTTGCTCAGGGTGTCAACGCGATCATTGGTGCTGCCTCATCCGGTGTGTCATTGACGGTTATTGACAAGATCACGACCAACGGCGTGGTCCAGTTCTCACCAGCCAACACGGCACCCAACCTCACGACGTACGAGGACAATGGACTGTACTTCCGAAACGCACCTTCTGACGTACTTCAAGGTGCAGTGCTCGCAGGTAAGGCAATTGATGCAGGAATTGAAAACATGGCCACAATCGCGCGTCAAGATCCTTACGGTGAAGGACTAGCAGCGGCTGTTGTTAAGGACTTCACCGCCGCAGGTGGAAATATCACGAGCGCATTGCTTTACGATCCTGCTGCTCCCTCATTCGAGGCCGAAGTAGCTGAGATTGTGGCAGGCGCACCTGAGGCTGTTGTGGTCGTTGGGTTTGATGAGTCCACAAAGCTCATTCAGGAAATGATCAAGCAAGGAGCGGGTCCAGACAAGATTCAGCTGTACCTGGTTGACGGCAATGCATCAACAACAGCATTTGCTGAGTTCCCTGCAGGTACAATGGATGGAACAGTAGCTACGTTCCCAGCTGGATCAGTGGACGTGACCTCGTTCAATGATCGCATGCTTGCGTTCGATCCAAGTTTGACCGACTTCCTTTATGGCCCGCAATCATTTGATGCGACTATGCTGATAGCGCTTGCTGCGCATCAAGCTGGCTGCGCAGATGGCACGTCAATCGCCGCTAACTTGATCAGCGTTGCTGGTGATGGTGGGGAAGAGTGCACCACTTATGCGGATTGTGTTGCTCTTATCGATGCGGGAACCGCCATTGATTACATGGGAGTCAACGGAGGCAGCGACTTCAATGCCTACGGTGACCTTCTCGAAGGAACCATTTCCATTAACGAGTACACCTCAAACACTGAGTTTGAAGAGATTGGTTCGCTAACGGCAATTGTTCCAGAGCCGTAAGAATCACCAATAAACAGATAGAAGTGTGGTCTCCAACCTCGCGGTTGGGGGCCACACTTTTTACTGCCCCACGCACGTGCGCACAGTGAAGAAATAGGTACGTAGGGCATCGTCTAAAAGGCTGTGAGATTTTCTTCTCTCACATTAGAATTACGCTTGGGCGAGAGTCCCCAAGTACAGCTCGATGACCTTGGGATCGTTCGCGAGAGCGTTACCCGTCCCCGTGTAGGCATTCTTACCTTGATCCATCACGTATCCACGGTCCACGATCTGCAGGCAACGGGCTGCGTTTTGCTCAACAATAATGATTGTAACTCCGGTCTGATTTATTTCCTTAACTCGGATGAATACTTCGTCTTGCAAGGCCGGGCTCAATCCCGCACTTGGCTCATCGAGTAGCAGAACGCTCGGCGCCATCATGAGGGCTCGCCCCATAGCCACCATTTGGCGCTCTCCGCCAGAAAGGGACCCAGCCCTTTGCTTGCGGCGCTCACCCAAGGTAGGAAATAGGCTCACAACTGCTTCAAATCGTTCATTGAAGGAGCTGGGATCCTGATACGAGCCCATCTCGAGGTTTTCCTCAATCGTGAGTGAGGGAAATACGTTGTTGTTTTGGGGCACGAATCCAACTCCACGGCGAACAAGTTGATCCGCGCGCAGATTGGTGATGTCCTCGTCCCGAAGCGTGACCGAGCCCTTGTTAATGTGGACCAACCCAAAAAGAGCCTTGAGCAGGGTTGATTTCCCAGCGCCATTGGGTCCGATAATCCCGACAAGTTCTCCTTCGTGGGCAAACAAGTCCGCCTCGTTGAGAATATTAACTCCTGGAAAATACCCGGCCAGCAGTTTGTCAGCCCGAATGAGCGCTCCAACAGACCCGGACGCATGGATTTGAGTGGGAGTTGCAGGTGATGCGTGTGAACGCTCAGCGGCATTGGTCTCAATCTCAGAATCGAACTCCCGTGCACTATCGGCACTGCCAGCGGGTGTGAGGTCGCTGGGGTGGTTGGAATTCATGAATTGCCTCCTTGGGCGTCGGGGGTCAGGGACGCGCCGTCGTCGGTCAGCGCGCTGCCGTGCCGCGAACCAAGGTAGGCCTCAATAACTTGTTCATCCTTCATTACGGCGTCCGGAGGCCCTTCAGCAATGATCTGACCTTGAGCCATAACAATCACCCAGTCGCTGATGTCATGAACCATGTCCATGTCATGCTCCACAAACAACACTGTGGTGCCTTTCTCACGGATGTTCTTAATATGTCCTAAAAGACTCTGAGTGAGAGCCGGGTTAACGCCGGCCATTGGTTCATCCAACATCACAATTTCAGGGCTCACCATCAACGCACGGGCCATCTCGAGTAACTTACGCTGACCTCCGGAGAGCGAACCGGCAAAGTCATCAAGCTTTTCATGGAGATTGAACCGCTCCAAGAGCTCCAAGGCCCGCGAGGTGTTGGCCCGCTCCTGGCCCCTCCAGATAAAAGGCAAGAGTGCTTGTAAGACTCGTTCCCCGCTTTGCCCATTCGCTCCAAGCAGCATATTGTCCATGACGCTCATTCTGGACAAGGCCTTAGTCAGCTGGAAAGTGCGCACCATGCCAATGCGCGCTAGTCGGTATGGCGCCTGGCCAGCAACGGACCGATCATTGAAAGTCCAAGTTCCACTATCTGGCTTGTCAAATCCGGTCAGAAGGTTGAACAACGTGGTTTTACCTGCTCCATTGGGGCCGATCAGGGCGGTAATGGCGCCACGCTGGATTTCCATATGAGCTACGTCGACCGCCTTGAGTCCGCCAAATTGGCGACTCACATGATCTACAACCAGGATCGGGTCTGGTTTGGATGCCCCCGGAACCTGGGGAACGTCACGTAACGCTTCGACAGCGGCGGCATGACCTGCAGCCTTGTCCTCAGTTCTAGCGGGCATCTAAGGCCAACTCCCTTCGGTCTCCGAATATTCCTTGCGGCCTGAAGATCATAAGTAGCATCAGTCCCAGACCCATCAACATAAACCGCATGGAGCCGACTTGCTGGGCGGCAAGAAACTCAATGTAGCCGTTGTTAATCAACGCGTACAGCAGCTCGCCGAATCCAGCCAGTAAGAACCAGAAGATAATTGAGCCAACAATTGGCCCGAAAACACGAGCTGCCCCCCCTAAGAGAAGAATGGTGTAGACGAAGAACGTCACGTCAGGCTGGAAGGTGTCTGGCTGCACGGATTGCTTCGCAACGGCCCACAAGATTCCGCCAAAGGCCGCAATACCGCCACCAATTACTAGCGCTTGCAATTTATAGACGAAGACATTCTTGCCGAGGGACAAAACAGCGGCCTCATCCTCGCGTATTCCCTTGACGACTCTGCCCCATGGACTCCGCACCAACCCCCACACCAGCAAGGTTGCCAACAATGCAAGACCCCAGCCCACTATTACTACCCACAGATCCTGCCGACTCCAGGTAAAAACAGGGAGTGCGACATCGGCTGGCAGCGGGTTGAGGTCGTGAAACTGGCGCCCGAGCTTGCCATTGAGCCCTTGGGCACCTCCGAAAACATCTTTGAAAGCGATGGACCTTACGAGCAGTCGCAGTAACTCGCTTGCCGCAATCGTGACGATGGCAAGGTAGTCTGCGCGCAATCGAAGTGTCGGTATCCCCAACAGTAGGGCCAATAACGTAGACACAACCATGCCCACAACGATCGCGAGCCAAAGGCTCAAATCGAACGTCAGAACGATTACACCCACCGCATATGCCCCAGCAGCCACGAACGCAACTTGCCCAAAGTTAAGCAAACCGGTGTATCCGAACTGTACGTTCAGACCAATCGCTGCAAAGAGGTAAATGAGGGCTGTAACACCAAACGCTTGCGTCAGGGTGAGTGAGAGAATTTGCAAGTAATCCATTTAGCTCAACCCACCCTCTCTCTTCTTCCCAACAATCCTTGAGGCCTCACCATCAGAATCAAGATCATGAGAAACAGCGCACCGACGGTTTTCATCTCAGTGGGGATGACTAACGTCGTCAGCTGAACAAAGATACCCACCACCATCGCACCCACGATGGCGCCATAAATGGTTCCCAAACCTCCCAAAATAACAGCGGCAAAAAGCACCAAAAGTACCCGTTGACCCATATTCCACACTGAAGTTTGCGTCATTCCCAAATAAATTCCAGCAAATGCCGCAAGCCCTGCACCAATTGTCCACACAACCGAGATCACCCGCTCAACATCAATCCCGGTGGCGGAGGCTAGTGCTGGGTTGTCTGACACTGCCCGGGTCGCCTTTCCTATCCGGGAGCGTTGCAGCCAAGTGACTGTGGCAGTTAGTGCAATGACCGCAATAACGCCTAAAATCAGCGCTTTAGGGGTGGTGTTGAAAGGCCCAATTTCAAGCCCGGGTTGGCCAGCAAACTGCTCGTAGCTTTTTTGGCCACCACCAAAGAAGAATACAAGGGTGTACCGGAGCAATATTGCTAACCCAATACTCACGATCATGGCAGCAATCAGGCCAGTTTTGCGCCGTCGCAACGGCCGCCAGAGTATCCGGTTTTGCCCCCAACCAAACACAAATGCACAAAAAACAATCGCGATGGGAGCAGCAATTATGATGTGCAATCCTGCGGTATTGAAGACCAAAGCGGTGAAGGCGCCAAGTGAGAGCAGTTCTCCCTGCGAGAAGTTCGTCAATCCCGTGGTTCCAAAGACCAGATTCATTCCTACCGCGCCGAGAGCTATCATCAAGCCGTAAAGTATGCCGTCGAGTAGCAGCTGAATTACCCGCTCGGTCGTTCCAGACTCGACGCTTACAATCCCAGACTCTCCGCCTTCGGACAGGCCAATCAGGATCTTCTTTTCCCCTCCCAGGACCAGAAGAGACCGGCTTGCGTCAGCCTCATCATTCAGCGTGATCTCGTCAGGCAAGGTAGCTACATCTATTTCCACCAAATAGGTTCCACCAGCGGACAGCGGCACTGCAAAAACACCTTTGTCATCGGACGTTCCGGAGGTAATCACCCCATCCGCGTCTGTCGCAGTAATCACAACTCCTGCGACCGGTTCACCCCCGGGCGTGCTCAAAGTTCCGATAATTGCGGACTCGGCCGCGCTTGCAGGGGAAAAACTTCCGCTAACCATAAAGGCGATGCTGGTGAGGAGCAGGACTCCCATTGCTAGTCGAGCGCGTTTAAGCACGTGTGCTGACCTCCGGGTCTCTTCCTAATCGTGGCCTGGATCAATCTATGAGTCCACTTCACTCTCCCACCCCCACAAACCGTGAGGCACAAGTTAGCCTTCGGCAACGATACCCGCATCTGAGTGACAAACACAGCCATTTCGTAGAAGTAGTCGGATTGTTACCGACTTGTGAGTGTTTCTTGCCCATGTTCACCCGGCTTGGCATTTGGGGGACAAATGCACATGCGCCCTTGGGTCAGGTGCGAATTTCGCGGGCCATTGCCGTCAAACGCGCGGTGCACACCCGTTGACCTTGTTCATTGCAAATAGTGATCTCACTGGTGAGAACAGTTTTCCCGGCACTAATCATTGTGGCGACACCCGTGACAAGACCGTCTCGGGCTGATTTGTGATGGGTTGCGTTCAGGTCAATCCCAACCACGAGCACGCCCTTTCCTACCAAATGGTGCGCAGTAACTCCCGCGGCGATCGAGCCCAATGTCTCGGCAAGGACCGCACTTGCGCCTCCGTGTAGGAGACCAAAAGGTTGGGTGTTCCCGTGAACTGGCATGGTCGCCGTAATTGACGCTAAGCCTTGTGCATCCAAGCTCGCATCCGTAATCACGATTCCCATGCGCTCACCCAGAGCGCCTATGCCAATAGCCTCGACTTCTGACGTGACATCGGTTGCTCCCGGTTCCATGAAATTCGCCATAGTCGCAAACCCTAGACCTGCAAGAGGCAACTAGTATCGCTCTATGGCGAAAAGTCGATTACTTCTTATCGATGGCCACTCGATGGCGTACCGAGCGTTTTATGCTTTGCCCGCGGAAAATTTCAACACGACCTCTGGCCAGCCCACAAATGCTGTGTATGGGTTCACGGCAATGCTGATCAATTTGCTTAAAGAGTACGACCCCACTCATATTGGAGTGGCATTTGATGTGTCTCGTCGAAGTTTTCGAACTGAACTGTTTCCTGACTATAAAGCAAACCGTTCTAAGTCTCCAGATGAATTCAAGGGGCAAGTTGAGCTCATCAAGGAGGTGTTGGATGCTTTGGCAATCCGGCGCGTGGAAAAGGAAGGGTACGAAGCGGACGACCTTCTCGCGACTCTCGCCACAGGAGCAACCGTGGCTGGATTTGCGACCGAAATTGTTACGGGAGATCGGGATTCCTTCGCGTTAGTTTCCCCGCATGTGACGGTTCTGTACCCCAAAAAAGGTGTCTCGGACCTGGCCGTAATGACTGAAGATGCTATCGAGGTCAAATACAAACTAAGCCCGAGCCAGTATCCTGATTTTGCGGCACTGCGCGGGGATCCAAGCGACAATCTCCCAGGGATTCCCGGGGTGGGAGAAAAGACCGCCCAAAAGTGGATTACTGAATATGGGTCATTGAGTGCTTTGGTGGACAGAGCAGACACTGTGACCGGAAAAGTCGGTGTTTCATTGCGGGAAAATCTTGCTCAGGTGTTGGTCAATCGTCGGATCACTGAGTTGGTGCGCGATGTCCCACTTGATCTGAGCGTAAACGACCTGGATCGCCGAGCATTTTTACTCAGCGAGATTGATCAACTATTTGATACCTTGCAGTTCTCGGCATTGCGCCCGCGCGTGGCCGCACTGCCAGGTGCGGTGCAGCCAAAACCCTCTGAAAACGCGTCGGACCCATTGGTAGCGATCCCCCCAAAAATCGACCGGGTGGTTTTCCCGGAAGCAGAACTGCCGGATTTAGAAAGTCTTGATGGCCCCATTGCAGTTGCGATACAGGGAGAGTTCGCTTACGGCTCTGGCTCCGTGAGCGCTCTTGCGGTGTGTTCAAGCCACCAGATACACGTGGTGCATAGTGCCTCAGCGCAGCAAAGCACCGCGCTTCTGAAATGGCTAAGTCAATGTGTCAATCCGATAACTCTCCATGACGGAAAAACGGCCCTGTGGGCACTCGCCACCGCGGAGATTGATATTTCTCAGTTTAAGATTCATATGGACACAGCTCTGGCTGGTTATTTGATGGATCCGGGCCAACGGTCCTACAGTTTGACTGACTTGGTGCAACGTGAGCTCGGTCGCCGCCTTGCCGAGCCAGAAGACCAGTTGTCTATGTTCGGTGAAAATGACTCTGTGGCCAACTTAGTTCAGTCGGCGACGCTAATTTGGGAATTGGGAAGGGTGCTGTCACTTAAACTCGCAGAATCGAAGTTGGCGCCCCTTTTGTATGACATGGAAATTCCGACAGAGGTTGCACTGGCTCAAATGGAGCACGTCGGTATCGCCGTTGACTTACATGGCCTTGATCTTCTATCAACGCAATTTGGTGAGCAGATGCAACTAGCTGAGTCGGCAAGTTTTGAATTGGTCGGCCATCAATTTAATTTGGCATCTCCGAAGCAGTTGCAAGAGGTTCTTTTTAATGAACGCGCGTTGCCCAAGACTAAGAAAATTAAGACCGGTTTTACGACCGACGCAGATGCATTGAACAGCCTCTATGCGCAGACGAATGACCCGCTTCTCAAGCACTTGTTGGGTTGGCGTGAAGATTCCAAATTGCGCCAGACCGTCGACGGACTTATTCCACTTGTCGACGGCCAGGGACGGATTCACACCACCTTCCGGCAAACGGTGGCTGCCACAGGTCGGCTCTCGTCGATGGATCCCAATTTGCAAAACATTCCAGTTCGAACAGAAGCAGGGAGACGCATCCGCGCCGCTTTCGTGGTGGGTACAGGTTTTGAGTGTCTACTCACCGCTGACTACAGCCAAATAGAGCTGCGAATCATGGCGCATTTGTCCAAAGATGAAGCCCTGATCGAGGCATTCAACTCGGGTGAGGACCTACATGAAAGTGTGGCACGGAAAGTTTTTAATGTAACTGACGTAACTGCCGATCTACGCCGGCAAATCAAGGCCATGTCTTACGGGTTGGCGTATGGATTGTCACCGTACGGCCTGGCCGCACAACTTGACATCACAACCGAAGACGCCAAGATCATGATGGAGGACTATTTCCGCCGATTTGGCGGAATTCGTGCGTATCTTGCCGATGTTGTGGAGGTAGCCCGAGGCAAGCTGTACACCGAAACAATGTACGGCCGTCGGCGGATGCTCCCCGACTTGGTGAGTGAGAACCGGCAGCGCCGGGAGATCGCTGAGCGGATGGCTTTAAACGCACCAATTCAGGGCAGTGCCGCCGACATCGTCAAAATCGCCATGCTCAAGGTCGACCAAGCCCTGCGAGATGCTCGATTCCAATCCCGGTTGCTCTTGCAAGTCCATGACGAACTTGTGCTTGAAGTGGCAAAAGGGGAACGGGAGGCCGTAACGCAACTGGTGAGTGAGCAAATGAGATCTGCTGCTCAGCTGCTGGTGCCGCTCGATGTCAATGTGGGCACAGGGCCCAACTGGGATGCCGCCGCCCATTAAGAATTGGGGAGCCATTAGGCTCGCGAGGTTCCATCCGTTCGGGGATCAGACCGAGAATTCCCACAAAAAGTGCGCGTGGACAACCACAACACCTATCCACCGGAGCCACTTTCTCCATGACTACACCAATCGGAACCTCAACCGCCCCCCAAATTGCCATCAATGACATTGGCACCGCCGAGGATTTCCTCGCGGCAATAGATGCCACAATCAAGTACTTCAATGACGGAGATCTCGTCGAAGGAACCGTGGTTAAAGTCGACCGAGACGAAGTGCTCCTTGACATTGGCTACAAAACAGAGGGTGTAATACCTTCCCGGGAACTTTCCATTAAGCACGACGTTGACCCCAGTGAAGTGGTGTCCGTTGGTGATAGCGTGGAAGCACTTGTTCTCACAAAAGAGGATAAAGAGGGCCGCTTGATTCTGTCCAAGAAGCGCGCACAGTACGAGCGGGCATGGGGCACGATTGAGAAGATCAAGGAAGAAGATGGCGTTGTCGAAGGGCTCGTGATCGAGGTCGTCAAAGGCGGCTTGATCGTTGACATTGGTCTGCGTGGCTTCCTCCCTGCGTCACTCGTTGAAATGCGCCGCGTTCGTGATCTACAGCCTTATATTGGCAAGACCCTTGAGGCAAAGATTATTGAACTGGATAAAAATCGGAATAACGTCGTGCTTTCTCGCCGCTCGTACCTGGAAAAGACGCAAAGTCTGGTGCGCCAAACATTCTTGAATCAACTGCAGCGAGGCCAAATTCGTAACGGCGTTGTATCCAGCATCGTCAATTTTGGTGCATTCGTTGATTTGGGGGGCGTGGATGGTCTCGTTCACGTTTCCGAGTTGTCGTGGAAGCACATTGACCACCCTTCCGAGGTTGTGCAAGTGGGCGATGAAGTCACGGTTGAGGTTCTCGAAGTTGATATGGACCGCGAGCGCGTGTCACTTTCGCTCAAATCAACTCAAGAAGACCCTTGGCAGCACTTCGCTCGTACCCACGGGATTAACCAAGTTGTTCCCGGCAAGGTAACTAAGTTGGTTCCATTTGGTGCGTTTGTCCGCGTTGACGAGGGTATTGAGGGTTTGGTTCACATTTCCGAGCTTGCCGAGCGTCACATCGAGATGCCCGAGCAAATTGTGCAAGTCAATGATGACATTTTTGTCAGAGTAATCGATATTGATCTCGAGCGTCGCCGCATATCGTTGTCACTTAAGCAGGCAAATGATTCCTCCGACGCGCAGGCTGTTGAAGAGTTCGATCCTTATCTGTACGGCATGGCACCGGCTTTCGACGAGGCTGGCAATTACACAGGGCCTGCCGGATTTGACCCTGAGACGGGTGAATGGAAGACTGGATTTGAGGAACAGCGTACGGAGTGGGAGCGCGAATACGCCGAAGCCCATGCACGTTGGGAAGCGCACCGCAAGCAAATGACGGACGCGAAGGAGGCTGACGAGGCTGCAGCTGTTGACTCGGGCGAGGCCAGTGCCTACTCATCTGATTCAGTGTCTAAAGAGGGAACCTTGGCTGACGATTCCTCTCTCCAAGCCCTTCGGGACAAGCTTACTACCGATTAGTTTCGTGGCTGACCACATGCCTTTTGTCGTCGGACTCACCGGTGGCGTTGGCTCGGGTAAGTCAACTGCAGCGTCGTGCTTTAAAAAGCATGGCGCTGTTGTTGTTGACGCTGACGCAATTTCACGCACTCTCACTAAAAGCGGGTCGCCAGTTATTGAGGAAATATCGATGACCTTCGGGGCTCAAATCCTTCATGTTGATGGTTCCCTCAATCGCTCGGCGCTCGCGGCCCTTGTTTTTGGCGATTCGACAGCTCTGAACAAACTCAACACAATTATGCACCCAAAAATTCGACGAGAGGCCACTCGTCAAATTGAGACGTGCGCATCAGATGAAATAGTGGTGTACGACATGCCATTACTGATTGAGACAGATTCAGTCAAGCTGTGTGATGTCGTCATCGTGGTCGATCTTGACCCCGATGAGCAGATTGAGCGGCTTGTCAAGAATCGCGGAATGAGCCCCGAAGAGGCGCGCGCACGAATTCGAAATCAGGCTAGCCGAGATCAGCGGAACCTAGTAGCTACTTGGGTATTAGATAACAGTAAGACGACAAGCGATCTTCAACAGGAATGTGCTTCCGTGTGGCTGGGCATTGTGGAACGAGCAGTTAAGGCGAGGTCGTGACTCGGCCGATCACAGATCTCACTCGAACGGTTGCTCCATTTGAGGTGATTTCGCCGTTTGAACCGGCGGGAGATCAGCCAGCGGCGATCGAAGCACTGGTTAATCGGATCCAATCCGGCGAGAAAAATTCCGTTCTTTTGGGGGCAACCGGCACCGGTAAGAGTGCCACGACGGCGTGGCTGGTGGAAAGGTTGCAGAGGCCGACATTGGTCATGGCGCCGAATAAGACACTTGCGGCACAACTCGCCACCGAATTTCGAGAACTGTTGCCGAACAATGCGGTCGAGTACTTTGTTTCTTACTACGACTATTACCAACCAGAGGCATACGTTCCACAATCTGACACCTTTATCGAAAAGGACTCCACTGTCAACGAGGAAGTCGAACGGTTGCGACACTCGGCGACGAATAGCCTGCTCACCCGACGTGACGTGATCGTAGTGGCCACGGTTTCTGCAATTTACGGCCTAGGTACACCACAGGAGTACGTAGATCGGATGATCCGACTCAGGGTGGGTGAGGAATTTTCCCGCGATTCGCTATTGAGAAGTCTGGTAGGGATTCAATACACCCGAAATGACATCGCGTTTACCCGCGGGACTTTTCGGGTCCGGGGCGACACCGTGGAAGTTTTTCCCGTGTACGAAGAGAATCCCGTACGAATCGAAATGTTCGGCGATGAAATTGAACGGATGATGACTCTGCATCCGCTCACCGGTGAAATCCTCACTGAGGACCAAGAGATGTATGTGTTTCCGGCAACACATTACGTTGCAGGTCCAGAGCGCATGTCGCGCGCAATTGGTGAGATTCAAGTCGAGTTGGAAGAGCGAGTTGCTGAATTTGAAAAACAGGGAAAGCTTCTTGAAGCTCAGCGCATTAAAATGCGCACGACCTTCGACATCGAAATGATGCAACAAGTCGGTTTTTGTTCAGGAATCGAGAATTACAGCCGGCTCATTGACGGACGCGATGCGGGCAGTGCGCCACATTGTCTGATCGACTATTTCCCCGAAGACTACCTACTCGTCATTGACGAATCTCACGTAAGTGTACCGCAAATTGGAGCTATGTTTCAGGGGGACGCCAGCCGTAAACGCACACTTGTGGAGCATGGATTTAGATTGCCCAGCGCAATGGACAATCGGCCTCTCAAGTGGCAAGAGTTCGAGGAGCGAATTGGCCAGGCGGTCTATTTGTCGGCGACCCCCGGACCCTACGAACTTACGGCCGTTGAGGGCGATGTAATCGAGCAGGTGATTCGGCCAACAGGTCTGGTGGATCCTCAGGTTGTGATCAAGGCGACCAAGGGTCAAGTCGATGATTTGATGCACGAAATCCGCATTCGCGTGGACAAGAATGAGCGGGTGCTGGTAACAACATTGACAAAGCGCATGTCGGAGGATCTGACCAATTATTTGTCTGAGCACGGAATCAAGGTGGAGTATCTGCATTCTGAAGTGGACACGCTTCGTCGCGTAGAACTGCTCCGGGAATTGCGGCTGGGGGTCTTCGACGTTCTTGTGGGCATTAACCTTTTACGCGAAGGACTCGATTTGCCCGAGGTATCTCTCGTCGCGATCCTTGATGCTGACAAAGAGGGTTTCCTGCGGTCGGGTACGTCGCTGATCCAAACCATTGGGCGCGCTGCAAGAAATGTGAATGGCGAAGTTCACATGTATGCCGACAAGATCACCGACTCCATGGCCAAGGCGATCGACGAGACGAATCGTCGTCGGGCAAAGCAAGTCGCGTACAACAAAGAGATGGGTGTAGATCCGCAACCGCTACGAAAGAGGATTGCAGACATCACTGAGCTGCTGGCTCGTGAAGAAGAAGACACAGCGATACTGGTTAGCCGCGAGAAGCCGCAGGCCAAAAGACACACTCCAAGCGGAGACCTGGTGGTGTTGATTCAGGAGCTGACCGACCAAATGCGCGCGGCTGCAGGGGAATTGCAGTTTGAACTGGCTGCTCGTTTGCGTGACGAGATCGGAGATCTTAAAAAAGAGTTACGGGGAATGCAGTCTGCCGAGGCCAACTAAGACATGGAAACTTCTCTTAACCTTTGGTTAATCACGATTGCCGGAATAGTTGCACTGATGGCTATCGATTTTTTTGCAATTACACGCAAACCGCACGAGGTCAAGTTCAAGGAAGCATTGTGGTCTTCAATATTTTATGTTGGTATCGCAATTGCATTTGGTGTGCTCATCTATCTGTGGCAGGGCTCTGAGTACGGTACGCAATATTTTGCTGCCTACCTGGTGGAGAAGTCACTTAGTGTCGATAACCTTTTCGTCTTCATCATAATTCTCACCCAATTCTCGGTTCCATTCAATCTGCACCAACGGGTCCTCTTGGTGGGAGTAGCTCTCGCGATTGTTTTGCGCGGAGTTTTTATCGCCATTGGCGCGAGTGCCCTCGCCTTATTCTCGTTCACCTTCGCAATTTTCGGAGCCATACTGGTGTGGACAGGCGTACAGCTCATGCGACACCGCAATGATGACTCCGACCCTCACGACAACCTCCTAGTGCGGACTGTTCGAAAGCGGTATCGATTTTCAGAGGCCTACCATGGCACCTCGCTGTTCATCACAGAGAACGGACTGAGATACGCAACGCCGCTATTGCTCGTAATGTTTGCCATTGGCACTACAGATCTGATCTTTGCACTTGATTCCATTCCGGCGACGTTTGGCGTTACTCAGGAGCCCTATTTGGTCTTCACGGTAAATGCATTTGCACTGTTGGGATTACGGGCTTTGTACTTCTTATTGCGAGGGCTGTTGGACAAAGTGATTTACTTGTCCTTTGGTCTGTCAATCATCTTGGTCTTTATTGGTCTTAAGCTTTTCTTGACCTATTTTCATGAGTTGAATAATTTAATTCCGAAGATTTCCACCAATGTCAGTCTGGTAGCTATCACCCTCGTGCTTGTTGCGGTCGCTATAGCTTCGGCTGTCAAAATTAGGTCAGACCCGACGCCGCGAGATGATCGGGGGACTGGCGGGCCGTCGGGTTGACTCCGATGGGGGCGGGCAGTCACTTGTTCCTATTGTTTGCGGGTCGGGATGCCTGCAAACATGGGATACTAATTAAGAGACGAGGAGTAGTTAGTGGGTTTTTTCTGCAAGAAGGTTAATGGTTACGTGATCAAGCCGGGGGCGAACTTGACACTCGCAAACTTCTCTGGTGCGAACCTCACCGGAGCGAACCTGAACAAGGCGAAACTAAACGATGCGGACCTGACCCGCGCGATCCTGACACTCGCGGACCTAAGAGGTGCGGACCTCAG
Source organism: Candidatus Nanopelagicales bacterium (assembly GCA_028825115.1). Lineage (GTDB taxonomy): Bacteria > Actinomycetota > Actinomycetes > S36-B12 > S36-B12 > UBA4592. Next base: position 42,734 of record JAPKAV010000002.1, read on the forward strand.
GGGTGCGGACCTCAGGGGTGCGGACCTCAGGGGTGCGTTCCTGCCACACGCAGACCTGATGGACGCTGACCTAAGAGATGCAAACTTGTCCGGTGCGACCCTGTACCGCGCAAACTACTCCCGCGCGAATCTGAGGGGCGCGACCCGGACCGGTGTCAACTTGTCCGGTGCGAACTTGTCCGGTGCGACCCTGTCCCGCGCGAAGCTGGCCTACGCGAACCTGACTGGGACGGCCCTGGGCATGGCGAATCTCTCTGGTGCGGACCTCACAGGTGCGGACCTGACTCGCGCAAACCTAGTCGGCGCGAATCTGTCCGGCGTGGATACGAGTCGTTTATTCATGTTTAACACCATTATGCCAGACGGTCGCATCGCCTTGGACATAGGAACCCTCAGAGAATTCAGATGGTGAGGTTCACATTGGCAGATCCTCGCGGGTCTTTTATGTTCCGGAGTAAGGTTTGCCGTTCACCACCGACGCTCCCACCATTGTTCGAGTTGGGGGCGTTCGTTCCCGAGTGTTGTATCGAAGCCGTGTCCCGGATAGACCCAAGTGTCGTCTTTTAACTGGTCGAAAGCCTTTTCCACGACTCCTCGATAGAGTGAGTCGAAATCTTCTTCACTTGTTGTCCGGCCTAAGCCTCCCGGGAATAGGCAGTCCCCTGAAAAAAGATGGCTGTGGCCGAATGGGTCCTCGTATATGAACATGCTCGCGCCGGGCGTATGTCCACCAGGCGTGACTACCTGCACGGTGACATCGCCGAATGTCACAGTTGATCCTGGCTCTAGCGCGTGATCTGTACTGACACTGATCATTGTGACGTCGGCATTGGGCGCGTAGGTCCTGGCCCCCGTCGCATTAGTTACCTCTGCGAGTGCCCCCCAATGATCGCGATGCCCGTGGGTGGTGAGCACTCCCATGAGTTCCTTAGGGCCAAGTAGGGTCAGGAGTCTGTCTGGCTCGGCCGCAGCATCAATGAGGACCTGCGTGCCAGTGTTTGTGCAATGCAACAGATATGAATTGTTATTGAAAGAACCCACGCTGATTTTGCTAATAGTGAGCTTTGGCAGCTTTCGAGTCTGGGCGGGACCGCCGACGCGCGTATTACCGATATACATAATTACCATAGTACCTATTTCCACGATACCCATGTCCGCGATACCCATCTCTGATCCATCCACAGGGTGTCGATATGCGCAGGTTCCCACAGATGCCCAATCACCGTGAGTCACCTAAGATTGTGTGGCTGGTCGATCACAGTTGTGTGTAACACATGGAAATGAGTCAGAGTGGAAAAGTTAGTCATTAGGGGCGCTCGCGAGCACAATCTTAAGAACGTGTCCGTCGACCTTCCGCGGGACGCCCTGATTGTTTTCACGGGTCTTTCTGGTTCCGGAAAATCGAGTCTGGCATTCGACACAATTTTTGCCGAGGGCCAGAGGCGATATGTGGAAAGTTTGTCCGCTTACGCGAGGCAGTTTCTCGGACAGTTGGATAAGCCGGATGTAGACTTCATCGAAGGGCTCTCTCCGGCGGTTTCGATAGACCAGAAGTCAACCTCACGAAACCCTCGATCCACAGTAGGGACGATTACTGAAATTTATGACTATTTGCGGCTTTTGTATGCCCGGATTGGCAAGCCACATTGTCCACAGTGTGGCGACCCAATTGCGAGGCAAACGCCCCAACAAATTGTCGATCAAATACTTGAATTACCCACCAAGACTAAGTTTCAAATACTTGCGCCACTCATCAGAGAGCGCAAGGGGGAGTACCTCGAGGTTTTTAAGCAGCTTCAAGCCGACGGCTACTCGAGAGTAAGAGTGGATGGTGAAGTGTATTCACTTGATGAAGTTCCCACCCTCAAAAAGCAGGAAAAGCACACGATTGAAGTGGTCGTCGATCGCTTGTCGGTCAGTTCAGAATCACGACAACGCATGACTGACTCGGTGGAGACTGCGCTCTCGCTCGGTCACGGTAACGTAACTTTGGACTTTGTTGACCGGCCAGCGGGAGATCCCGATCGGGAATTGACACTGAGTGAGCACCTCGCCTGTATCCGAGACGGCTTGTCATTTGAGGAATTGGAGCCACGATCGTTTTCCTTCAACTCGCCATTTGGTGCATGCTCGGACTGCTCTGGACTAGGTGTCACAAGGGCTGTTGATGTGGAGTTAGTTATTCCAGATTCTGCCGCCTCGTTAAATGAAGGTGCAATTGCCCCTTGGTCTCGTGGCACCGTCAGTGAATATTTTCGAAGGTTGCTTGAGTCACTCTCTGAAGAAATTGGGATCGACCTCGATACTCCGTGGTCCAAACTTAGCGCCAAAAACCGTAAATTGATTCTATATGGCACCGATGTGCAACTTCATGTGAAGTTCAAGAACAGATATGGACGACAGCGCTCCTACTACACAACCTACGAGGGGGTCGTGAACTTCATTTCGCGTCGACACGCTGAGGCAGACACGGATTCCTCTCGTGAGAGATTTGAAGGCTTTATGCGTGAAGTTCCGTGTGAATCCTGTAATGGCAGCCGACTCAAGCCCTTAACCCTTGCAGTTACCGTTTCTGATCATTCAATTGCAGAGATTGCAGCTTTGCCCATCAGCGGGGCACGAGATCTGCTTGCAACATTGAAGCTTTCCGCGCGCGATGAAACTATTGCAGCCCGAGTGCTCAAGGAAGTGAATGAGCGGCTGCAATTCTTGGTCGATGTCGGTCTGCACTATCTTTCACTTGAACGGGCTGCGGGGACGCTTGCTGGCGGAGAAGCACAGCGGATACGACTTGCGACCCAAATTGGATCGGGTCTGACGGGTGTCCTTTACGTGCTCGATGAGCCCAGCATTGGCTTGCATCAGCGCGATAACGAACGGTTAATCGCCACCTTGATCAGATTGCGCGACTTGGGGAACACACTCATCGTTGTCGAGCACGACGAGGAAACGATTCGCAGGGCGGACTGGATAGTTGATATTGGTCCTGGCGCTGGTGAGCATGGTGGTGAGGTCGTTGTTAGCGGCAAGTTCGAGGACCTGATCACGTCTAAAAAATCTGTAACGGGAGCCTATCTTTCGGGGACAAAAAGCATTGAGGCTCCGGAAGTTCGGCGCGGACAAGAGCGTGGGTGGATCGGGGTCAGAGGCGCAAAAGAGCACAACCTCCTCAATGTAGACGTTGACTTCCCATTAGGGAATCTCTGCGTTGTCAGCGGGGTAAGCGGGTCCGGTAAGTCAACGTTGGTAAATGACGTATTGCTTAATGTTCTTGCGCGAGAGCTCAATAGCGCCTCAGTGGTCCCCGGCAAGCACACTAAGGTCACGGGGCTAGACAAAGTAGACAAAGTTGTCCACGTTGATCAAGGACCGATTGGTCGCACGCCACGAAGCAACCCCGCGACGTACACGGGTGTCTTTGACCATGTACGCAAATTGTTTGCACAGACGCAAGAAGCAAAGATTCGTGGGTATCAGCCGGGCAGATTTAGTTTCAATGTCAAAGGTGGCCGCTGTGAGGCTTGTAGTGGCGACGGCACCCTAAAAATCGAAATGAACTTCTTGCCTGATGTGTATGTGCCGTGTGAAGTCTGCCATGGAGCACGGTACAACCGCGAAACCCTTGAAGTCCATTACAAAGGGAAAACAATCGCTGAAGTTCTCAATATGCCGATTGAGGAAGCAAGTGAATTTTTTGCTGCCATTCCCGCAATTGCGCGACATTTAAAAACTTTAGTGGAAGTCGGCTTGGGCTATGTCCGCATGGGTCAATCAGCTCCCACCCTCTCCGGCGGTGAAGCACAGCGCGTGAAACTCTCCGCCGAGCTTCAGAAGCGGTCGACCGGGCGCACCATCTACATCCTCGATGAACCCACAACTGGGCTGCACTTTGAGGATATCCGCAAACTGTTACTGGTTCTGCAGAGTTTGGTGGACAAGGGCAACAGTGTGATTGTGATCGAGCACAATCTGGATGTGATTAAATCGGCGGACTGGATCATTGACATGGGACCTGAGGGGGGTTCGGGCGGTGGCCAGGTTGTTGCCGAGGGGACACCGATCGATATCGCGGCAGTCGAGTCAAGTCACACTGGAAAATTCCTGAAAAATATGAAACTAAAGGGGTAAGGCGCAGTAATATGAAAAGGTCGGATTTACTCGTGGCGGGGGTCATCACTAAGGCTCCAGCGCTGACCGGTGCCACGGGCATTTCACGTGGCAGTGAACCGGCCATGGCACCGAATCAAGACTGCATATTAAATCTATTTTTAGAGAGCCAATTCTTGTTTGGGTGTCACGGCTCGATCTCTTCCACACTCGACAGCGAAAAAGTCAGTTTTGACTAGGGTGCTGAGGCACTAATGGCTGACCCTTCGACCTACCGGCCCGCCACCGGGACGATCCCGGTAAGCCCGGGTGTGTATCGCTTCCGCGATCCACAAGGTCGGGTGGTGTACGTGGGCAAAGCAATCAACCTTCGGTCACGACTGAACTCTTACTTTCAAGATTTCAGCGCCCTGCATCCACGAACTCAAAAGATGTTGACCACCGCCTCGAGTCTCGACTGGCTATCCGTAGGAAATGAAGTGGAAGCGCTTGTCCTGGAATACTCGTGGATTAAGGAATACTCCCCGCGGTTCAATGTTCGCTTTCGGGACGACAAAACGTACCCCTACTTGGCGGTGACCGTAGGTGAAGAGTACCCGCGGGTTGCGGTTGTTCGAGAAGCAAAGCGAAAAGGCACGCGTTACTTTGGGCCCTACACTCAAGTGTGGGCGATCAAGGCGACCCTTGAAGAGTTGATCCGAGTGTTTCCGGTTCGTTCGTGTCGTAACGGAGTGTTCAATCAGGCAAAGAGGAGCGGTCGCGCGTGTCTGCTGGGATATATCGAAAAATGTAGCGCTCCCTGCGTGGGTCGAATCTCAATTGAGGACTACAACGAACTCGTCAATCAACTGATGCGATTCCTTAGTGGTCAAACCCGCGAGTTTGTCGATCAGATCACCCAACAGATGCAGAATGCGGCGCACAATGAGGATTTCGAGTCAGCAGCAAAGTGGCGCGACCGATTGGTTGCGTTGGAGAAAGTGCTGGAGAGAAACTCAGTGGTTTTCGAAGACTCAACGGACGCCGATCTTCTTGCATTTTATTTCGACGAACTACACGTAGGTGTTCAGATAATTCACGTTCGGGTTGGGCGAATTACGGGTGAGCGGTTCTTCGTCGTGGAGCGGAACGAGGAACTTGACGAATCCGGATACGTTGAGCGCATTCTCACGCGAGTTTATTCCGATATCGCGACTGACGGGGTCCCTAAGGAGGTCCTTCTTTCGCATTTGCCGTCAAATGAAGCAGCGCTGGCCGATTGGCTAGTGGGTGAACGAGGGTCAAAAGTGGACCTGCGTGCACCTCAAAGGGGCGATAAGCGGGCGCTGATGGCGACGGCCATAGAAAATTGTGAGCGGGCACTCACGAAGTCGAGACTTGAAAAGAGTGCTGATATAACCGTTCGCACACAGGCGCTCAATGACCTCCAAGACGTTCTCGGGCTACCCGAGCCGCCTCTTCGAATCGAATGTATCGATATTTCCACTCTGGCTGGGACGCAGACGGTGGGGTCACTGGTGGTATTTGAAGACGGACTGCCGAAAAAATCTGACTACCGAAAATTCATCATTAAAGGTGACCGCAAAGATGACCTATCCAGTGTGTACGAAGTCGTGAGCAGGCGCTTCAAAGCACAGTCACCTCCGCAGGACTCACGCTTTGCTTACCAGCCGTCACTTCTGGTAATTGATGGAGCTGCCGGACAGGTGAAAGCGGCCGTGAACGCCCTCCGTGACCGTGGGGTTACCGTGCCGGTGGTTGGACTGGCGAAGAGACTTGAAGAAGTCTGGGTTGTCAACCAAGTGGATCCTATAATTTTTGCACGCAACAGCCCCGCGTTGCATTTACTTCAACGGGTCCGTGATGAAGCGCACCGGGCAGCGATTTCACATCACAGACAGCGACGCAATTCCACATCGCTGCAGAGTCAACTAGACGAAATCCCAGGCGTTGGACCCGTAATGATCAAGGCGCTATTAAAAGCTTTCGGTTCTGTGAAGAAGGTGCGTGAGGCAAGTGCAGTGGGGCTGTCCGGTGTTCCAGGAGTTGGGGTAAAAACCGCCGAAGTAATCTGGAAGAGTTTGCATCCGGAAGGTTCTTGACAATCACGGTAACGTGGAGATCAGGATCTTAAAGATTGCCGTATTACACATTGAGGAAGGGCCTTCATGTCGGGTGCAGACTTGCAAGACTCAGAATTAATTGTACTCACCGGAATGAGTGGTGCCGGTCGCACGACGGCGGCGCGAGCACTCGAAGATGTCGGCTGGTTCGTTATCGACAATATCCCACCCACCTTGCTCTTGGAAGCTCTCGAGTTGGCGAGTGGCAGCTCCGATATCAAAAAGGTCGCAGTGGTGGTAGATACGCGCAGTCGGTCACTTTTCGCCCAACTACGCTCAGTAATGGCTGATTTGGCACGGCGCGTGGGCAGTGTGACGATAGTTTTCCTCGAAGCGACTGACGAAAGTTTGGTGCGACGTTTTGAGTCTTCGCGCAGGCCGCACCCACTGCAGAACGATGAAGGGTCCCTCGATCACCGAATAGTTGATGGGCTCGCACGTGAGCGTGAGATTTTGGGTGAAATTAGGGCAGTTGCAGATCTTGTTATTGATACGAGCTCGCTAAATATTCACGATCTACGACGTCGAATCGAAGCGGCATTTGATTCCGATGGGGAAAGTGATTTCCACATCACCGTGGTTTCATTTGGGTTCAAGTACGGAATCCCGGTGGATGCCGACATGGTTGCCGATGTTCGATTTTTGCCGAATCCGTATTGGGATGAAGATCTACGTCTGCTCACCGGCAGGGACCGGGCCGTATCCGAAAATGTGCTGCAGGGTTCCGGTGCACAAGTCTTTCTCACTCACTTTCAAGAGTTGCTCGGCACCATGCGTGAAGGTTATTTGCGTGAAGGAAAGAGGCTCGTCACAGTCGCGGTCGGGTGTACCGGCGGTAAGCACCGAAGTGTCGCTATGACGGAGGAACTCGCTGCCATGTTGGGTGAAAATGGTCACCGGGCGACGGTGTTTCATCGGGACCTTGGCCGTGAGTGAATCGAATTCACTAGGTCAAGTAGTCGCATTTGGTGGCGGACACGGATTGTTCGCCACGTTGCGCGCAGCCAGAGTGTTACTCGATGCGAATGCAATAACGAACTTGACCGCCGTCGTGGGCGTCTCGGACGACGGTGGTTCCAGTGGGAGAATCCGGCAGGCATTCGACGTAGCCCCGCCCGGTGACCTTCGCATGGCTATTACAGCGTTATTGCCAAGCGGAACGATGGGGGATCGCATTGGTTCGGTTTTACAACATCGCTTTCCCAGTGGCGAAAGTGACAGTGGTCTCGAGGGTCATGTTGTCGGAAATGTGTTGCTTACGGCTCTATGGAACGGTGGCGCATCGACCCACGAGGGGCTTGATCTGCTGGGGTCATTCTTTGGAGTAAGGGGGAGAGTCCTTCCGTGTAGCGCTCAGGCGATCGACATAGTTGCTGAGATTGTTGGACTAGATCCCCAAGACCCTACAAGCTCCTCTGAAGTGTGTGGTCAAGTTGCTATTGCAACGACGAGCGGCCGCGTTGCCAATATTTGGATTGAACCAAATGATCCGCAGGCGAGTCAAGAGGCAGTACAGGCCATCGACGAAGCAGAGATTCTAATTTTCGGTCCTGGGTCATGGTTCACCTCAGTCGTTCCTCCCTTGCTGGTGCCGGGCATACGGACGGCAGTAATCCAAAGTTCGGCGCGGCGGATTTTGATTATGAATTTATCCGAGCAGATTGGCGAAACAACCGGATTTACATCGGCTGATTACGTCAGGGCGTGGCTTGCGCTTTTTCCGGATATTTCCTTAGACGGAATAATTTTTGACGTAGATCAAACTGAAGACTCATGGGAGTGCGAGCAGGCAGCGCAGAGCGTGGGCGCCAAGTCGTTTAGGATGAAGGTCGCCGTCCACACCGCAACGCACGATCCGGACAAGCTAGCCAATGCTTTGCGTTTTGTAGCGCAAGATTTAGGGAGTAAGTAATGGCAATGACCTCTGCGGTGAAAGACGAACTCAGTAGGGTCGAGGTAACCAAGATGTGTTGCCGTAAGGCAGAGGTGTCGACAATGCTCAGGTTCGCGAGCGGGCTACACATCATCAATCGAGCCATCGTTGTGGAAGCAGATCTTGATACCGGCTCTTCTGCTCGTCGGTTGCGCAAAGACATTTTTGAAATTTACGGTCATGACAGCGAAATTGCGCTGGTGCAAGGAACGGGAATCCGTAAGGGTACTAGGTATTTAGTGCGAGTGGTGGTGGGTGGAGAGGCGCTCGCTCGCCAGACAGGAATTGTCGACGCGAGTGGGCGACCAGTAAAGGGACTGCCGCCGGCGATTGTGGCTGGCGCTCTGTGTGACTGCGAATCGGCATGGCGCGCTGCTTTCCTGGCCCATGGATCTTTAACCGAACCGGGCCGGTCGTCGTCTTTGGAAATCACTTGTCCTGGTCCTGAGTCCGCCCTTGCTCTCGTTGGGGCGGCGCGTCGTTTGGGAATTGCCGCTAAATCCCGCGAAGTCCGAGGGGTGGATCGAGTAGTGATCCGTGACGGGGACGCCATTGGAGCCATGTTGACCAAACTTGGGGCGCATGACGCCATGATGGCTTGGGAAGAACGACGGATGCGTCGTGAAGTGCGGGCAACGGCCAACCGATTGGCAAATTTTGATGACGCTAATTTACGTCGCTCAGCGCGGGCCGCGGTTGCTGCAGGTGCGCGAGTGCAGCGAGCCTTAGAAATTTTGGGCGAGGAAATACCCGATCACCTCGTGGTAGCCGGACAACTTCGCATGCAGCATCAACAAGCAAGCTTGGAGGAACTCGGTGCCCTGAGTGATCCGCCGATGACCAAAGACGCGATTGCTGGGCGGATTCGGCGTTTGCTGGCTTTGGCAGACAAAAAGGCTCAAGAGATGGGGATTCCAGACACCGAAGCGACCGTCGCGCAGATTGAGGTTCAGCCGTAACATTTCGGTAACTTGGAATCCACTATATTTGTGTCCTAGAACACATTCATCCGCAGAATCGCGCACAGTGGTTTAGACGGCGTCACACAGCAATATATTGAGGAGTAATCGGTGCAGGTTGGCATTAATGGATTTGGACGCATTGGTCGCAATTTCTTTCGCGCAATTGAGGTGAGTGACGCTGACGTTCAGGTTGTGGGCATCAATGACCTAACAGACACCAAGACTCTGGCGCATCTGTTGAAGTATGACAGTATTTTGGGTCGGTTCAACGGAACCGTTGTCGCTGAAGACGGTGCAATAGTGGTTAATGGAATTCATATCCCCATTTTTGCTGAGCGAGATCCTGTAGATCTTCCTTGGGAAAAAATCGGGGCTGAAATCGTAGTGGAATCAACCGGGTTTTTTACCGACGCGGATTCAGCTGGCAAGCACATAACCGCGGGTGCGAAAAAAGTGATCATCTCCGCGCCGGCCAAGGGTGAGGACATCACGATCGTCATGGGGGTAAATGACGACAAATATGACCCCGCATCACACAATATTATTTCTAACGCATCATGCACAACCAACTGTCTGGCACCAATGGCCAAGGCGATTGATGATGCATTCGGCATTGAGCGTGGACTCATGACCACGATTCACGCATACACCAATGATCAGAGCCTTCTGGACTTTCCACATAATGACTTGCGACGCTCACGCGCTGCTGCGGTAAACATGATCCCCACAAGCACGGGTGCGGCGAGGGCAATTGGACTAGTCATGCCGCACCTCAAGGGAAAACTGGACGGTTACGCGATGCGTGTTCCGGTCCCGACAGGTTCAGCGACCGATCTGACCGTCGAGCTAAGAACAGCGGCAACGAAGGAAGAAATCAATGCGGTGGTCAAAGCAGCAGCCGAGGGACCACTTAAAGGAATCTTGCAGTACACCGAAGACCCAATCGTCTCGTCGGACATTGTGACTGATCCATCATCATGTATTTTCGATTCCTCTCTGACCAACGTCAATGGAAACATGGTGAAGGTTCTTGGTTGGTACGACAACGAATGGGGATATAGCAACCGGCTTGTTGATCTGGTGAAGTTTGTAGGTGCCAAACTATAGTGCGCACTTTGCACGAGCTTGATCTGTCAGATTCGACGGTTGCCCTTCGCTGCGATTTCAATGTTCCACTTAACGAAGAAGGCGAGATCACCGATGACTTGCGGATAGTTGCAGGACTTCCCACGATTCGCGCATTGCGTGAATCGGGCTCACGGGTTGTGATTCTCGCGCACCTTGGTCGTCCTGAGGGTGTTCCGGTTGCCGGATTAACCCTTGCCCCCGTTGCCCGTCGATTGTCGGAATTGTTGGGAGTGCCGGTGGATTTTTCGGCTGAGACTCGCTCAGATCCCGACGTAATTGACATCCTCACATCGGGTCAAGTCGCTTTACTTGAAAACGTGCGTTTTGATCCACGGGAAACCAGCAAAGATTCTGCTGCCCGACTCGAGTTGGCTCACACCTGGGCCAAATGGGCTGATGCCTACGTCAGTGACGGCTTTGGGGTCGTGCATAGAGAGCAAGCGTCTGTTACCGAATTGGCGTCACTGGTTCCTAATGCCGCTGGACTACTGGTCGCGCGCGAGAGCGAAGTGTTTGAACAGCTTCTCGAAAGAGCAGAGCGGCCCTACACCGTGATTCTGGGTGGGAGCAAAGTGGGTGACAAACTTGGGGTGATCGAGTCGTTACTTGCTAGGGTCGACAATTTACTTATTGGTGGCGGGATGGCTTACACATTTTTGCTGTCTTTGGGCTTGGAAATTGGTAAATCTATTTCCCAACCGGGTTTTGTGGATGCCGCGCACGGATTTCTCATCCAGGCGCAAGATCTTGGTGTGAATTTGAGACTTCCGGTGGACTTTGTAGTCGCTGATCGATTTGCGCCTGACGCCGTTACTGCAATCGTGGATCGGGGCTCGATTCCGGCCAGTCACATGGGTCTGGACATCGGTCCGCGGACTCGTGAGCAATACGCCGAGATCATTGGGGACTCGGCCACAATCATCTGGAATGGACCAATGGGGGTGTTCGAGATGGAAGCCTTTTCCGGTGGCACACTGGCGGTGGCTCGTGCAATGGCCGATTCACAGGGATTCACGGTGATCGGTGGGGGAGACTCAGCTGCAGCCGTTCGGATTCTCGAGGTTGATCACAACAAATTTGACCATATCAGCACTGGTGGAGGTGCCGGCCTAGAATTCCTTGAAGGCAAGAATCTCCCCGGTCTCACCGTATTGGAAGGTAGTAAATAGATGGCACAGAGTGATCCGCGGATGCCGCTCATGGCGGGCAATTGGAAAATGAACATTAATCACTTCGAGGCCATCGCTTTAGTTCAAAAGTTGGCGTTTGCACTCAATGAAGATGATTTTGAGGCGGTGGATGTGGCCGTGCTCCCACCGTTCACGGACTTGAGATCGGTACAAACACTCATTCTCGGCGATAAATACGATATCAAATACGGAGGTCAGGACCTCTCGCCTCACGAGAAGGGTGCCCATACCGGGGATACTTCTGGCGCCATGTTGGCCAAATTGGGCTGTGCCTTTGTTCTGACTGGACATAGCGAGCGTCGGGCTAACCACGGGGAAAGCAGCGAAGTCGTTAATGCCAAGACCCAGGCCGCTTTGGCAAATGCGTTGATCCCCATCGTGTGTGTGGGCGAATCCCTTGAAATCCGTAAAGCTGGTAACACAATCGAATTCGTGCTCGAGCAGGTTTCCCAGTCTCTCGCTGGCCTTAGTGACGAGGCGATCGGTGAACTGGTAATCGCCTACGAACCGGTGTGGGCCATTGGAACCGGCGTTGTCGCAACGCCAGCGGACGCCCAGCAGGTGTGCTCGGCAATCAGGCAGCACGTGAGTGAGCAGTGGAGTTCAGAAGCGTCCAATGGCGTTCGCATCCTCTATGGTGGCTCAGTAAAGGCAGATAACGCAGCTGCGATCATGGCCCAGACGGACGTCGACGGAGCGCTCGTAGGGGGAGCTAGCTTGGACTCCGATGAATTTGTGGGGATTATCCGATACCGGATGCACCCGGCCGACCTGTAAGTCCCTGTTGGGCATATCCTAAAGGCGGTGTTTCGCCCCGTAATCGAAAGGTCTGAACCAGGTAATGCTTAATGTCTTAACCATCGCGCTTGCCGTGATTTTGATCATCACCAGCGTTCTACTCATCGTCCTCATTTTGTTGCACCGCGGTAAAGGTGGCGGTCTATCAGACCTGTTTGGTGGCGGGGTGAGTTCCTCGGTCGGCGGTTCGTCGGTGGCGGAAAAGAACCTGGACCGGTTGACAGTTGGGCTCGGACTAATCTGGGCCGCATCGATCGTTGCCGTCGGTCTCCTTGTGCGTACCGGTTGATCGCAGCATTCGAACTTACTTGTAATCAGATCTCTTAGAGGAGTTAATCATGGCTGGTGGAAGTGCAATTCGAGGTAGTCGAGTGGGTGCAGGCCCAATGGGTGAGGCTGTCCGGGGAGAGGCGGCGCCTCGTATTTTTGTGTCGTTCTGGTGCAGTCGTGCACACGAGTCAAAGCCCAGCTTTGCCCTTGAAGCAGAAGTGCCTGAAACATGGGACTGTCCACGTTGCGGCCTCCCTGCAGGACCCGACAAAGAAAATCCGCCGATTCCACCCAAAGTTGAGCCGTACAAGACTCACCTGGCCTATGTAAAAGAGCGACGCACCGAGAAAGACGGGGCGGCAATCCTTCAAGAGGCAATCGATAAGTTACACGGGAAATAGTTGGTCTGTGAGGGCATAAACCTTCACAGCCTCGATTCCGCGGGCGGGCGTGCTTTCAATTGAACCGCGGGAATCCATAATAGAGGCTAGTGCGTCTCGTTTTTTTTCCCCACCTACAAGTAGCAGCGTGCAGTATGAATGGTTCAACGTCTGGTAGCTCATTGTGACCCGAACCGGCGGTGGCTTAGGAGAATCCAGTACAGGTAGCGCGATCTCATGTGAATGCAGCTCCGGGCGCCGGGGAAATAAAGATGCAATATGCCCATCCGGACCGACACCCAAGACTACAAAACAGAATTGCGGTGGTGATCCATTTACACCAAAATTCAACAACTCGTGCATGTATCGGTCAGCGGAGCTTTGGGCATCGGCAACGCGATCACTCGGGGTCACCCGATGAATATTTGATTCGATGAAATAATCTCCCAGGGCGCTGTTGATGTCACGGTCATTGCGGTCAGCGTGATCGGATGCTACAAATCTTTCATCGCCCCACCAAAAATGTGTAGCCGCCCACACGTCCTTGGGAATGCTCTTCGCGACTTGTGAAAGCTTACGCGTAATTGACATTCCGGCGCTACCGCCGGTGAGCACGACGTGGCGAGACCGCGAAGGATCGGTGTCGACCAACTTCTGGGTAAGCATTGCCAGCGTCTGATCCACCAAGTCGTCACAGACGAGGAGTTCAGGAATCACAGGCTCACCCCGGCGTAGGTACGGATGACACGTCCGTACACCTCATCTGGGTTGAGTCGACGAAGCTCCTCATTGAGCAAGGTGGTCAGATCTCGCCGAGGAAGTGAGATGAGTGCATCGGGCACGCCACTACGAACAAGTGTTGCCGTTACCCCATCAGGCCGAGTGATAGCCATCTCACCGTTACTCGTTGACAGGTGAAGCGATTGAATTCCTGATTGATCTGTCCACTCAATATTCACGCTAGTTTTAAGCCGGATCTGGAGCCACGTGGCCAGCAAAGCAGCACTGGGATTATCGCATTCGGCGGTGATGGTTCCACCAGAGACTGCACCGGTGGGTTGATCAAATGCGGCAGCCAAGATGGAGCGCCACGGGGTCAGCCGCGACCACGCCAAATCAGTATCTCCAGGGCGGTATCCGCGTCCACGTTGGACTAAGTCAGCAAGTGGATCAGAACTGTTGGCTGTATCGGTGATCCGCCGTTGTGCGTGGCGCCCGATTGCGCTGTCCGCAGGTACATCCGGTGCGCTAACGGGCCAAAATGCTACTACGGGCGTGTCCGACAGGAGGAGTGGAATCACGACGGAGTTCGCGTGTTCGGCCAACTCCCCCCTTAATCGCAGAACGGCGACTTCGCCTGGTCCGTCGTCACCACCGACAGCGATCTCCGCATCCAGTGTGTGCCCACCGCCACCTGGTTTGGGAATCACGGTGACAATGCGCATGGGATGCTGGCGGGCAGCAAAAACCGCACCCGAAGTTGCATCAGACTGGTGCTCCTCGTCGGTGAGGATCAGCATGGTCAGCACCATGCCCGTTGCTGTTGACCCTTGCCGGTGTCGTTCAAACAAGATTGCCGCGGCCACAGCCCCACCGCTGGTGTCTTCTAAACGGATCATGGTCGCCTCCAAGTGCGCCCATCACAGGCAATCATGTGATCGGAGGACGCTGGACCCCAACCGCCGGATGCATATTGCTCCGGTTCCCCGCGGCTATCCCAATGTTCAAGAATCGGGTCTAGGATCTTCCAGCTCAGTTCCACCTCTTCATGGTGCGGGAAAAGAGGCGGATCACCGAGAAGAACATCGAGAATGAGTCTTTCATAAGCCTCAGGGCTGGTGTCGACAAATGAGTCGCCGTACTGAAAGTCCATTGTCACATCGCGCACTTGAATTGAACTCGTGTCGGGGACTTTTGAGCCAAAACGGACCGTCACGCCCTCATCAGGTTGGATTCGGAACACGAGGGTGTTATTACTGAGCTCTTCGACCGAAGACGAGTCGAAGGGTAGGTGCGGTGCACGCTTAAAAATTATAGCGACTTCGGTGACTCTTCGTCCAAGCCGCTTGCCGGTGCGTAAGTAGAACGGAACACCAGCCCACCTGCGGTTTTCTACGTTAAGGCGCATGGCCGCGAACGTGTCGGTGGTTGAGTCCGCAGCGATCCCAACCTCCTCCAGAAAACCGCCTACCGGAACGCCGCCCTGCCATCCACTCGCGTACTGGCCGCGTGAAGTGTGTGCGTCAATGTCAGCGGGGACAGTCACCGCGCGCAACGCCTTCTCCTTCTCGGCTCGGACGTCGTCCGCGCTAAACGAAAGTGGTTCCTCCATGGCGGTGAGCGCTAGCAGTTGCAAGAGGTGGTTTTGAATCACATCGCGGGCTGCGCCGATCCCGTCGTAGTAACCGGCGCGACCACCGATCCCGATATCTTCGGCCATAGTGATCTGCACGTTGTCAACATAATTGTTGTTCCAGAGGGGTTCAAACATCGCGTTGGCGAATCGGACCGCCAAAATATTCTGAACGGTCTCTTTTCCCAAATAGTGGTCGATACGAAAGACACTGCCCGCCGGGAAGACACTGTCCACCAGTCGATTGAGCCTTTGAGCGCTTTCCAGATTGTGACCAAAGGGTTTTTCGATAACGACCCGGCGCCAGGAACTAGGTGTGGGGCTATTCGCCAGTCCCGAACTTTCTAGGTTCTTCAGGACGTCTGGGAATAAGCCAGGTGGGATAGACAGATAAAAGGCGTGGTTGCCTTGCGTCCCCACGTTGTGATCTAGTTCAGCGACCACTTCTGCGATTCGCTCGTACCCAGAAGGGTCAGCGACGTCGCCGTCGACGAAACGAATTCCGGCTGCCAGTTGCTTCCATGTGTCTTCACGAAAGGGTGTCCGAGCATGTTCTTTCACGGCGTCGTGCACGACCTTGGCGAAATCCTGATCCGCCCAGTCGCGACGGGCGAACCCAACAAGGGCGAATCCTGGTGGCAGTAGCCCTCGATTGGCGAGGTCATAGATTGCTGGCATTATCTTCTTGCGACTGAGGTCACCCGTCACTCCAAAAAGTATGAGTGCACACGGTCCGGCAATGCGAGGAAGGCGCTGATCCTCGGGATCACGCAGTGGGTTGAGGTATTCGGGTTTAGGCACGCGCAAGAGCTTTCGCGACCGTGTCAAGCAGTGATATCCAAGCCTGCTCAAATTTGGCGACTCCTTCAGCTTCAAGGGTATTGCACACCGATGTTGCGTCGATCCCGAGCTCCGCGAGCTGGCTCCAGATGGACGCAGACGCGCTGATAGTTCCTGAAACAGTGTCACCGAGAAATACACCGTGATCGGCTACGGCGAAGAGGGTTTTCTCTGGCATAGTGTTCACACAACCCGGTGCCACCAAATCAATTACGTAGCGGGTATCGGAGTAGGTGGGATCCTTCACCCCGGTCGAAGCCCAGAGCGGGCGTTGTGGCCGTGCATTGGGTAGTGCCTTCCAGCGCTCGCTTGCGAGCACATTAACATAGGCGCCCCACGCCAGACGTGCATTTGTGATGGCGGCTTGTCCCATTAGCGCCATCGCCGCGGCATTGTCCTGTGTTGCAAGGAGTGAATCGACAGCGGAATCAACACGACTGATGAAAAAGGATGCGACTGATTCAATATTGGAGATGTCGTGCCCGCGTGTGTCTGCGAGTTCAAGCCCGGTCAAGTATGCATCCATGACTTCCACGTATCGATCCACCGAGAAAATTAAAGTGACGTTGACGCTGATTCCACGACCGATGACTTCCGTGATGGCTGGTAAGCCTTCGCGGGTTGCGGGAATCTTAATCAATACATTATTTCGATCAACAAGGTTCCACAACTCCTGGGCCTCGGCGATTGTTGCTTCGGTGTTGCGTGCGAGTCGGGGATCAACTTCAATTGATACCCGACCATCAGTTCCGCCGGATTGCGCGAACACATCTGCGAAAATATCACAGGCGCTTCGCACATCGTCGGAAGTCATTAGTCTGACGGCGTGCTCCGCGTCGCTACCACCTTGTGCGAGAGCTGTGATTTGTGAAGCATAGGCGTCGGCACTGCCAGCGATAGCGCCTTCAAAGATAGACGGATTAGTGGTTACTCCGCGCACACTGTAAGCGTCGACCAATTCCTTGAGATTGCCACTGGTGATGCGCGTGCGAGTGAGGTCATCCAACCAAATACTGACCCCTGCTTTGGTGAGGGTCTGCAAAACTGCATTCATCATTGCTCCAAGCTGATTTGTCGGCTTCTATTTTTTTAGGGTCTTAAATACCGCGGTTACAACCACCACGGCCGTAATTCCAAACTCGGTGAAAAGTACCGGCGCGCTGGCGCTTGCTCCAAAATGGTCGAGTCCCACTACTTCACCACTATCACCCACAAACCTGTGCCAGCCTAATGTCGCTCCCGCCTCCACCGCAACCCGCGCGATGATGTGCGGCGGCAAAACTTGATCACGATAAGCCTGTGACTGCTGGTCAAACCATTCAATGCACGGCATGGAAACTACTTGCACATGCACGCCCTGAGAATTGAGGGTTTCCTTAGCAGCAAGAGCGACACTGACCTCGGAGCCGGTGGCAATTATTATGGCTTTGGGATCTGAGTCGCTGGCAAGTATGTATCCGCCTCGGGCCACACCTGCGGTAATCTGCGAGGTCTCTTGTTCAAGGTGGGGGAGATCCTGACGCGAAAGAATTAGCCCGACGGGAACGCGACGCTTCACATTTTCAACCCACGCGGCGGCGGTTTCTCTGGCATCAGCTGGCCGCACCACACTTAATCCGGGGATGGCCCGCAATGACCAGAGGTGTTCCACGGGCTGGTGGGTTGGGCCATCTTCACCGAGGCCAATTGAGTCATGTGTCCACACGTAGGTAACGTCCGTTTGCATCAATGCCGCTATGCGTACGGCACCGCGCATGTAGTCACTAAATACCAAGAACGTTCCACCAAATGGTTTGGTTAACCCATCGAGTGCAATCCCGTTAAGAGCAGCACCCATTGCGTGCTCACGAATTCCAAAGTGAATATTCCGTCCGTATGGCGATGAAGTGTCACTAAAATGCGGAAGAAAACTGGGCGAGCCCTCGATCCAAGTCAGGTTTGATTCGGCAAGATCCGCCGATCCGCCCCACATCTCCGGTAGCTGGACCGCGAGAGCATTTAGTACTTGTCCTGACGCTTTGCGAGTTGAGGTGGCTCCGCCGGCGGGGTAAGTCGGCAGGTGTGAGGCAAGATCTACGGGCAGTTCCTTTGCCAGCAAGCGATCAAGAAGTTCAGCGGCCGGGCCGTTCCCTTCTCGCCACGTTGCCATGTCCGCGTCCCAATTTTTTCGTGCGTTGACCGTTCGTTGACGAAGTGCAGTGCGCACTCGATCTAAAAGGACGGGATCAAATGCGAAACTCTGCTGCGGATCCAGTCCAAGTTCCCGCTTAAGTGCCGCGACTTCGGCATTACCAAGTGCTGAACCGTGTGCCTTCGCCGTACCACGCGCTGCGGGTGCAGGCCACGCGATTGTTGTGCGCATCCGAATAAAACTTGGTGCACGCGTGGTGTTCGCGGCCTTAACCATCGCAGCGTGCAAGGCAGGGATATCAACATCTCCATTGGCACACATGTCAATTTCGTGTACGTCCCAGCCGTAGGCGCGGTATCGATCTGAGACGTTCTCAGTAAAAGCAACTTCGGTGTCTCCCTCGATGGAGATCCGATTGTCATCCCAGATCACATTGAGGTGTCCCAATTTTTGGGTTCCGGCGAGGGAGGATGCTTCACCGGAAATTCCCTCTTGTAAATCGCCATCAGAAGCAATCACCCAGACACGGTGTGCAAATGGCGCCTGGGGGAACAGCCCGGCTTCAAACCGCCCTGACATCGCCATTCCCACAGCGGTACCAAGTCCCTGACCGAGTGGGCCAGTGGTGGTTTCAACGCCAACCGTGTGTCCAAATTCGGGGTGTCCAGGAGTCTGACTCCGCAACGTGCGGAAGGACTTCAGATCGTCCATGCTCAGCGGGTAACCACAAAGAAAGAGTTGGGAGTACAGGGTCAGGCTGGAGTGGCCGGCTGAAAGAATAAAGCGATCTCGGCCGAGCCATTGGGGATCTGTCGGATCATGGGTCATGATTTTGTTGAAAAGCAGATAGGCGGCGGGTGCAAGACTCATGGCTGTTCCGGGGTGCCCATTCCCCACCTTTTGCACGGCGTCGGCTGCTAAGGCCCGCAAGTAGTCGATCGTGCGTTGATCATCGGCGTTCCAGTCGAGTGTGGTCTCTAGATTCATGGGTACCGCAGGCGCAAATTTCATGTGCTAAGTCTATCGGTGAGTATGGGCGGCTTTGTAGCGCTCCAAATGCCAGCCGCCACCAGGACAAGCGACCACGACAAACATTGAGTATGTTTGAGCAGTGTCAATGGTTGGGGTACGAAATCGAATCGCACCATATTTCTGGGTGACCAAACCCCGGATCGTTGAGTTACTGCTGGCCACTGCCGTACCCACGCTGTTTCTCGCTTCTGGTGGCCTACCTTCACTGATTGTGACACTGGCTGTCGTGATTGGCGGCTCAGCAGCGGCCGCAAGTGCGAATACCTATAACAGTGTGTACGACCGCGATATCGATGCAGTGATGCATCGAACGGGAAGTCGCCCAATGGCTTCTGGGGTGATAAGCGTTCGGGCAGGTGTGATTCAGGCGTCCGTTTTGGGTGTGATCAGTGTGCTGACTTTGGGACTACTGACTAACTGGTTAGCAGCATTTCTAGGATTTCTCGCGATAGCGCTTTATGCCCTCGCATATACGGTCTTGCTTAAGCGCTCGACGCCACAAAATATTGTGTGGGGAGGTGCGGCCGGTTGTATGCCGGTGTTGATCGCTTGGGCTGCGGTGACTGGAACGTTGGGTTGGACTCCGGCGGTTCTGTTTGCGATTGTCTTTTTTTGGACTCCGGCGCACTATTGGCCACTGGCAATCAAATACCGCGATGATTACGCAGCGGCCGGTATCCCCATGCTTCCCGTCGTAGCCCCTGCTCGCGTGGTGACGCGAAACGTGGTCGTGTATTCAATTGCTATGGCGATTTCCTCCATCGTGCTTATCCCCATTGCTCCGATGGGCTGGGTGTACACGATCGGCGCGGTGATACTGGGCGCGTGGTTCATTGTGATTTCATTGGGTCTCGTGAAACTTTCCCATCGCAATAACGCGAACTACGCGGACTTACAAGCACCCGCAATGAAGGTTTTTCACGGATCAATTACCTACTTGGCGCTGCTTTTCCTACTCATTGGCGTTACCCCGTTCCTTCCCTAACTTGAGTGGGGGACTTAGACAGGATTCGTCTGTGACGACGCGACGCCGCGAACGCGCATCGAAAACGGAATGAACAGAACGGTTATCCACGTGAGCACGGCGCCGGCCACGTGAACTGCCACGAGGGCACTGGGTAGTCCCGTGAAGTACTGCACGTAGCCGATTCCGCCTTGAGTGATTGTTACCCCAATGAGAAGAATCGTCCGCTTACGCATTGAGCCAGTACTGTTGAACAGCATGAGTGAAACGAGTAGCCCGATGAGTAAACCAATGAACAGAAAGACCGTGTCTGCGTGCAGCACGGCAACAGTTTGCGGGTCATAAGAGAAACGAGCCTCGCTTTGCGCATCGCCGCTGTGCGGTCCACTGCCTGTTGTGATGACACCGAGCACAACTACGAGCGCGGCCACACTCACCATCAACCAGGTGAGAAAGCGCACGGGTGTGGGAGCTAGTCGAGTAACTGGTTGGTCGCCAGGATCACCAGAGCGAGCAACTAGCGCAACCGCGGCAGTAACCAGGATCATGGACAATAAAAAGTGGGCGGACACGATCAGGGGGTGAAGGCCCGTGAGAACCGTGACCCCACCCAGTACGGCTTGAACTGCTGTGCCCACAAAAGGGATTACCGATAGAACGATTATGGCTGGTCGCTGAGCGATGCCGGCGCGTCTGCGGGACCGGACATTAATGAACATCGCCACGAGTACCGCAATCGCGACTATCACTACTACGAACGTGAGTAGTCGGTTGCCGAACTCAATGTACTTGTGAAAGACCTCTTCTTGCCGTGCGGTGGGCGTATAAGACCCCTCCACGCACTCTGGCCAAGTCGGGCAACCGAGACCCGATCCGGTCAATCGCACGACGGCTCCGGTCACGATTATTGTTGATTGTGCTACTAGATTGGCAACAAAGATTGCTCGAACCCAGCGGGGGATCGGGGAGGAAGTCGCGGTGCGCATGTCGCCACTCTAAGTTGATTAACGCCACTTGAAAAATCGAGAAGCCAAGACGTGACCAATAACACCCCAGCCCAGAAGTACCAGCACGGCCGTAAGGATGCTCGCATCTGCAGTACCACTTGTGACTATCGAGGCTTCCATGACGTGTTTAAGAGCCAGCGGCGGGAAAAACTCGAGCACATGTGTTAATTCTGTGCTGAAGGTAAAGAGAACTCCGCCGAGCAAGAGGACGCAAAGGAAGACGGCGTTGGCAATCGCCAGAACGGCTTCTGCGCGAAGTGTGCCTGCCAGCAGATACGCAAATCCGCTGATGCTAAACACGCCGAGGGCGATCGAAATCGGAATGAGAACAGCGCTGGTTGCGGGGATCCAGCCCAGTAGAAGGGCAGCAACGAGCGTGAATATCCCGGCGAAAAGAGCAAGGAGGAAGCTTCCGGCGCTTTTGGCCAACACAACTTCAACACGTGTGAGTGAAGTTGTGCCCAGGAAAACTAGGGTGTCACTTCGTCGCTCAAACGCAGTGGCGATAGCAAGGGAGGTGAAACCGGCGGCAAATGTTGACACGGTGAGAACGGTGGCAAATCCGAGTGAAACAGGGCTGTTTTGACCCCCGATAATTGTCGTGTTGGTCAAAATGAACAAAATTAAGACGGGAATAATGACTAGTAACAATGCCTGCTCGAAGTTGCGGGCATTAAGCCGGAACTCCCATTTGGTTTGGATCAACAAACGACGCATTGAATTCACGCAGTATCCCCACCTAGCAAAAGGTCTTCTACATCCTCCATTACCCCACCCAGCTGCCGTACTTGCACATCAGAAACTTCAGCACCTATCTGGGCACAAAAATTCATCACAGTTGCGATAAAAGCAGCGTTGATGTGTGGCTGGCTGGTTATGGAGTATCGGCCGTTGATCGTCTCCAAAATTTTGACGCCTTCAGGGAGGGCGTCGTGCAGCCCTCTCAGATCGAGATTGGACCTACTAGTAAACGTCAGGCGAAAGGCCGAACTCGTCGGACTCGTACTCGAGTCATAAGCCACTACGCCGTCTTTCAGTGCAATCACGCGGCTATCAATGCTTTCCAGATCTTCCAGAATGTGTGTGGAGACCAACACACTGCTGTGCGCCGGAACGACACTTGCTAAAACTGCATAGAGATCTCGCCGGCCCTGGGGGTCTAAGCCCGCCGTCGGTTCATCGAGAATGACAATTCGTGCACCCGGCATTAACGCCGCAGCGCACTTAAGCCTTTGCAATTCACCGCCTGAAAGGTTTTTGATCAGCGCTCCGGTGTTGAGTGCGAACGCCTGCACCAGAAAGTCCACGGTGGGAGTCATCGTCCTATTGGGTGAGGATGCATACAAATCATGTAAATATTTCAGCAAGGCCAGCGGTGTGGCACTGGGATAGGGGCGCCCGTCTTGGAGGGCGACTCCCACTGTGTGAGTGCCCATTGAACGCCACACGCCGGGACTTTTGCCGAAGAGTGTGATCTGGCCGCTGGTGGGAGTGCGCAGTCCTGCGATTGTTTCAAGCAGGGTCGACTTACCGGCTCCGTTATTTCCCACGATCGCGGCCGTACCTGAACCGAAATCCAGGTTGATCCCCGAAATGCCACCGCCACCGGGATATGTCAGACTCAAGTCCACACAGCGAATGGCGAATGCGGTATCGGCGGGGACAGGGGGTTCGTCGGGCACCCGCCCAGTCTAGACAGCGAATAGAGACACCCTGCACTTGCGCGTTTTAGAGAATTAGGCAACAATTATGTTGTGAAATTCCCTGGAGGTGCCGCAGAGCGAGTGGCCCGAGTCTTGCTCGAGGTTGGCGCGGCCACGGCCGTAGAGGTTTCCCACACATTAGGAACCTCGGTGCAGGCCACGCGCAGGTCCCTAGCCACACTTCTCGAGGCAGGTCTTGTGGAATCGCATCAGCGCACCCCATTTGGTCCCACTCCGACCCGCGGGCGGGGCAGGCCCAGCGTCACCTACTCCCTCACTCCCTTGGGTCGAAGCGCATGTGACCAAAGCTACGATGACCTGGCATTGGAGAGTCTTCGTTTTATTGACCGCAAATTTGGCCGATCCGCTGTGCGAGCGTTCGCCGCAGAGCGCGCGGCAAGAATGACAGCCGGGGGAGGTCTTCTTTCCATCGTCGATGTCCTCAATCGTGAGGGATACGCGGCCACTTTGGAGCTGGCATCGAATGATTCACGCTCCAATCAGCTGTGTCAACATCACTGTCCCGTGGTGTCGGCCGCGAGTGAATTCCCCGAATTATGCCAAGAGGAAACCAGGGCATTTAGTGCCGCATTGGGTCAACACGTGACGAGATTGGCAACATTGGCCCAAGGTGACCCAATTTGTACGACATTGATTCCCCAACAAGTTTCCCATCAACAAATGAACGTAACTACACACACACGCATACCGCGAAAAAGTCGAGAGGTAACAGCATGAGTACAACTATCCCCAACGCCAAGATTGAAACGGCCAAAAGTAAGGCCGCCAAGATTGAACAAGACGCGACGATTGAGTCTCTGGCAAATTACGACTATGGCTGGAGCGATGAAAATGACGCTGGAACAAATGCGCGGCGAGGCATCAACGAAGAGGTGGTCCGTGACATCTCAGCAAAAAAGAATGAGCCGCAGTGGATGTTGGACTTACGTCTCAAGGGCTTAAGGCTCTTTGAAAAGAAGCCGATGCCACATTGGGGTTCGGATTTGACCGGGATTCACTTCGACACTATTAAATACTTTGTCCGGTCAACCGAGAAACAGGCAACAGACTGGAATGACCTGCCCGACGATATCAAGAACACCTACGACCGCTTAGGAATCCCCGAAGCAGAGAAGCAACGCCTCGTGGGTGGTGTAGCCGCTCAATACGAGTCCGAAGTGGTGTATCACAACATCCGTGAAGATCTGGAGGAGCAGGGTGTCATTTTCGTCGACACCGATACAGCTCTGAGAGAGCATGAAGAATTACTCAAAGAGTATTTCGGGACTATTATTCCTGTGGGCGACAATAAGTTCGCAGCGTTAAACACCTCAGTGTGGTCCGGTGGATCGTTTATCTATGTCCCCAAGGGCGTGAAGGTCGACATTCCACTGCAGGCTTACTTCAGGATCAATACCGAAAATATGGGTCAGTTTGAGCGTACGTTGATCATTGTCGACGAAGACGCGTACGTGCATTATGTTGAAGGATGCACTGCGCCCATTTACTCCAGCGATTCGCTTCACTCCGCTGTGGTGGAGATCATTGTGAAAAAGGGTGGTCGTTGTCGTTACACCACGATCCAAAACTGGTCGACCAACGTATACAACCTGGTCACCAAACGTGCGGTCGCCCAAGAGGGTGCCACGATGGAGTGGGTGGACGGAAATCTTGGCAGCAAGGTGACCATGAAGTACCCAGCCGTTGTTATGACGGGTGAGCACGCTCGCGGTGAGACCCTTTCAGTTGCATTGGCTGGGCCCGGTCAACATCAAGACGCTGGCGCCAAAATGGTCCACGCGGCGCCACACACTTCATCGTCGATTATCAGCAAGTCCGTCGCACGCGGCGGCGGTCGCACCAGCTACCGCGGATTGGTCAAGGTAATTGAAGGATCACATCACTCTAAGAGCACGGTAAAGTGTGATGCCTTGTTGATTGACGACATCAGCCGCTCAGACACCTACCCCTATGTAGATGTACGCGAGGATGACGTCCAGATGGGCCATGAAGCAACAGTCTCGAAGGTGAGTGCAGAACAGCTGTTCTACCTCATGTCACGTGGCATGAACGAAGATGAAGCAATGGCCATGATTGTGCGCGGTTTTGTTGAGCCCATTGCGCGTGAACTGCCCATGGAATACGCAATCGAACTCAATCGTTTGATCGAACTCCAAATGGAAGGGGCTGTTGGGTGACCGCTCCCACTGTCGCACCGGCAACGGATCTCGCACCTCGCATCTTTTCTCGCAACATTGACGATTTTGACGTACCCCACGGTAGGGAGGAGGAGTGGCGGTTCGCGCCCATCAAGCAGCTTGCTGAATTTTTTGAACCTGCAACTTGGGGGAGCGTGGGCGTCGCAGGAGAACACGATGCGTTGGTTGAGTGTGTTGAGATCAACGATTCTCGGCTCTCCCAGAATTGGATGCCAACCGATCGCCCCAGTGCGATCGCGCGGGCTAAGGCAACACACGCAGTACTGATCACAATTGCTAAAGAATCGGTTCATTCCACTCCGATTGTGGTCAATCTTGAGAATTCTGGAGAAAACAGTTACCTACACGTTGAGGTTCATGCTGGTGCATTTTCCAAAGCACAAGTAGTTCTGATACATGACACAACGGGAAACGTGAATGGTTCAATGCTTTCCATAGTCGAAGATCAAGCGGACCTCACCATGCTGTCTGTGATTGATGCGGACCTCGCAGTAACACAGCATCTTCATTGGTTCACCGAAGTGGGACGCGATGCAAATTTTCTCGGGTTGTCTATCACTCTGGGAGGTGGTGTGATCCGTACAGTTCCCATGGTTACTTATCGAGCCCCTGGGGGGAAGGCCCAAATGCTAGGCGCTTTCCTACTGACGGGTCGCCAATTCCAAGAGCACCGGATCCTTGTTGATCACACCGAGCCACACTGCACGAGCAACGTGATTTACAAAGGGGCGCTAAGCGGTGAGGGGGCGCACTCGGTGTGGATAGGTGACGTACTTGTTCGACGGGAAGCAACCGGGATTGAGACTTACGAGCTCAATCGGAACCTATTGCTCACGGACGGCCCGCGAGCTGACTCAGTGCCCAACCTCGAGTTAGAAACAGGTGATGTTATCTCGGCTGGGCATGCAAGTGCCACGGGTCGATTTGATGACGAGCAATTGTTTTACTTGCAGTCACGCGGCATCCCCGAGGCAACCGCTCGTCAGCTTGTCGTTCGAGGGTTCTTTGTTGAAGTGTTGAACAAAATTGATGACCCTAACTTGAGGGGCTCACTAATGCATCGGATCGAGTCGAAGTTGGGGATTGTCGACCATGAGTGAATCACACCAAATCGGCATCGTGTCTGACGTTCCCCCGGGGACGGCACGTCAATTTGAAATCGGAGACGAGCTTATTGTCGTTGTCAACACTGCTGAAGGATTGTTCGCAATTGAGGATCGATGCTCCCATGCCGACGTCGCTTTGTCCGAGGGTGAAGTTGACGGGTGCCTGATCGAATGCTGGTTGCACGGTTCAGCATTCGACGTTCGTACCGGCGTGCCCACCTCGCTACCAGCGGTTACGCCGGTGAAAATTTTTTCCATTTCCGCAGATTCTACTGACCCTAGTAGTCCGATTTACCTTACGAAAGGCACGACTCAATGAGCATGCTGACAATCACCGATCTTCACGCTTGCGTTATTACAGACGAGGGTGAGACTCCAATTCTGCGCGGGGTATCACTCGTAGTTGAATCGGGCAAGACCAACGCGATCATGGGTCCTAATGGTTCAGGAAAAAGCACGTTAGCGTATGTCATCGCGGGTCACCCCAAGTACACGGTTACTTCAGGTTCGATTGACCTTGATGGTGAAGATGTACTTGCCATGAGCGTTGACGAGCGAGCCCGGGCGGGTCTATTCCTGGCCATGCAGTATCCCGTAGAAATCCCAGGGGTTTCCGTGTCAAACTTCCTCCGCACCTCGATCACTGCTCTACGAGGTGAAGCGCCAAAACTGCGCACGTGGACCAAGGACATGAAATTAGCCATGTCTGATCTGCAAATGGATCCGGCCTTTTCGAGTCGCAACGTGAACGAAGGTTTCTCTGGCGGTGAGAAAAAACGCCACGAGATTTTACAAATGGGCCTGATGCAGCCAAAGATTGCTGTCCTTGATGAAACTGATTCGGGTCTGGATGTTGATGCCCTTAAGGTTGTGAGCGAGGGTGTTAATCGTTTCAAGGATCAAAATGACGCCGGAGTGCTTCTCATCACTCACTACACACGCATTTTGCGGTACATAAAGCCTGATGTAGTACATGTCTTTGTTGACGGAAAGATTGTGGCAACCGGGGGTCCTGAGCTCGCTGAGGCTCTCGAAGCAGACGGCTACGAGAGTTACACGACAGCGGCGCGTGCGTAATGTTTGATATTGCGAGTGTCCGTGCTGATTTTCCGATCCTTTCGCGTACCGTTCGGGGAGGCCCTTTGGTCTATCTAGACAGTGGTGCGACTTCCCAGAAGCCTTATCAAGTACTAGATGCCGAGAGGCACTTTTATGAAAACTCAAATGCCGCCGTACACCGGGGTGCGCATGCGTTAGCCGAAGAGGCGACCGACGCATACGAGGGTGCTCGAGAAACAATAGCAACCTTCGTGGGCGCAGAGACAGAAGAGATTGTCTTTACGAAAAATGCCACAGAAGCAATTAATTTAGTCGCCTATGCGTTCTCCAATGCAACGGACAAGGCACGCCAGGGTATTGAAGTCGATCAGCGGTTCGTTATTGGACCCGGGGATTCAATCGTAGTAAGTGAAATGGAGCACCACGCAAACCTGATTCCTTGGCAGGAGCTTTGTGCGAAAACGGGGGCGAGTCTTCGCTGGTTCGGAATAACCGATGAGGGTCGGCTCAACATCGAATCTGGGGTGATCGACTCGACGACAAAGTGCGTGTCGATCGTGCACCAGTCAAATCTTTTGGGTTCCATAAATCCAGTGCGTGAAATCATGGAAATGGCGCACGCCGTAGGAGCTCTGGGCCTGGTGGACCTTTGCCAGTCGGTTCCGCACATGCCTGTTGACGTTGATGAGCTGGGCGCGGATTTTGCTGCATGGAGCGGACACAAAATGCTCGGGCCAACTGGGATCGGAATCCTCTGGGGCAAGTCTGAACTGCTCAATTCCATGCCACCGTTTCTCACCGGTGGGTCCATGATCGAAATGGTCAACATGGAGCACAGTTCATATGCTCCAGCGCCCAAGAGATTTGAAGCAGGCGTTCCTATGGTGGCGCAGGCGGTGGGTTTGGCTCGAGCCTGCGAATACTTGACCGATCTTGGGATGGAAAACGTATTCAAACATGAACAAGAATTGACGGCGTACACACTCGCCGAACTCGCTAAGTTACAAGGTGTACGGGTGATTGGACCGACAGACATGGCCGAACGTGGCTCCGCAGTGTCATTCGTTGTAGATGGAATCCACCCGCATGACGTGGGTCACTTGATGGATTCGAAGGGGGTTGCTGTTCGGGTGGGTCACCACTGCTGCTGGCCAACTTGTCGCCGGCTAGATGTCCCTGCAACCACCCGTATCTCTACATATTTGTATAACGACAAAAGCGATATTGAACAGGCAATTTTGGGAATTAAGGCCGCCCAAGATTTCTTTGGGTCGGCATCTAGGGTAAGCGCATGAGCGAGGATCTATACCAAGAGATCATTCTCGATCACTACAAAAACCCCCGGGGTAAAGAGCTCAGCGTGGCCTCGCGTGGTCAAAGTCATCAGGTCAATCCAACCTGCGGCGACGAAGTAACCGTTGACGTCGGGCTAAACACCGACGGAACCCTCCAAGTCGCTTACACCGGACAGGGTTGCTCGATTTCTCAGGCGAGCGCGAGTGTGATGAGCGAACTCATCAATGGGAAGACGCCGGACCAAGCCGCGCCGATTCAAACCGCTTTCATGGAATTAATGCGTTCAAAAGGGCAAATCGAGCCCGATGAGGACCTACTCGAAGATGCCGTTGCTTTCATAGGTGTTTCGAAGTTTCCGGCACGGATCAAGTGTGCCCTCATCTCATGGATGGCCCTAGCCGACTCTCAAATAAAGGCCCAACTAACAACTGAAATGAGGTAATCGTGGCCGTAACCGACGAAGATGTAATTGAAGCAATGAAGGATGTCATTGACCCCGAATTGGGTATAAATGTTGTGGACCTCGGTTTAGTGTATGGCGTAACGGTGGACGAGAACAACAGCGCCACAGTCGATATGACCCTCACATCCGCCGCGTGTCCACTCACCGATGTGATCGAAGATCAGACGCGCTCTGCCTTGGATCCGATAGTGGCCGACTTCAAAATCAACTGGGTGTGGATGCCGCCTTGGGGACCGGACAAGATCACAGACGATGGTCGCGACATGCTTCAGTCCCTTGGGTTCAACATCTGATTAAGCCAAATCTCGGTCAGGCTAGACTAGAGCGGTCATGATTGCCGCTTCCGAAATTGAGTTGCGTGCTGGATCCGAACTACTTCTATTGGCACCCATGCTCAGGGTGGATAAGGGTGACCGCATTGGTCTCGTTGGCCGAAACGGGGCCGGAAAGACAACTTTGAGTCGGGTACTCGCTGGTGAAAGTGCGCCAACCAGTGGCGCAATTAAGACCACGGGCACGGTGGGCTATCTGCCACAAGACCCGCGAACGGCAGACCCAGATCAGTTAGCTCGTTCACGGGTGCTCAGTGCCCGTGGGCTTGACGCGGTCTCGATTCGGATGGCCAAAGCGGCTGAAGCGCTGGCGATGCCGGGGATTAGCGCCGAGGAGTTTGACAAATCAGGGGAGCGATACAACCGGGCCCTTGATGAATTCGAATCGCTTGGTGGCTACACGGCTGAATCAGAAGCGGCAACTATTGCGGCAAGTATCGGCCTTGATGAGAGGATTTTGAGCCAACCACTGGGAACCCTCTCCGGTGGGCAACGTCGGCGCGTCGAACTGACTAGAATTCTATTCTCCGACGCTGACGTTCTTTTGCTGGACGAGCCGACTAACCACCTTGATGCGGATTCAATACGTTGGCTGCGCAAGTATCTTGCGGCGTACGAGGGTGGATTCATTGTGATTAGCCACGACACGGAATTGCTGGAAGACACTGTAAACAAGGTATGGCACCTTGACGCCAACCGTCAGGAAATTGACCTGTATTCAATGGGCTGGAACAAATATTTGCTGGCTCGGGAAACCGATGAGAAACGGCGTAAACGCGAACGTAGGAATGCTGAGTCTCAGGCGGACACTCTTCGCAAACAAGCAGAAAAGATGCGGGCAAAGGCGACAAAGGCCAAAGCTGCCCAATCAATGTTCAAGCGCGCCGATCGGATTTTGGCTGATACAGCCACTGAGCTCAAGAAGGACAATGTCGCAAAGTTGCGCTTCCCAACCCCCAAACCGTGCGGACGGGTTCCCCTCATGGCGGAAAACCTTTCACGGAGCTATGGCAGCCTTGAAGTATTTACCGACGTGGATCTAGCGATCGACCGGGGGAGCAAGGTCGTGATCTTGGGACTCAACGGTGCCGGTAAAACCACCATGTTGCGCATCCTCGCGGGAGTGGATCCACCCGACACAGGTTCACGTGAATTGGGACACGGTGCGATAGTGGGGTATTACGCTCAAGAGCATGAGACTTTGGATCCAACCGCAACCGTGTGGGAAAGTTTAGCTTCGTCCGGGTCCCACCTTAACGACACGCAGCAACGAACTGTCCTTGGTTCATTCCTTTTCCAAGGAGATGCCGTCCACAAACCAGCTGGAGTTCTTTCGGGTGGGGAAAAGACTCGTCTGGCGCTAGCTTGTTTGGTGGTATCAGGCGCAAACGTGCTGTTATTAGATGAGCCAACAAATAACCTTGACCCTGCCAGCCGGGCTGAAGTTCTCAATGCTCTTGCCCTCTACGAAGGCGCAGTGGTTCTGGTCACACACGATCCGGGCGCAGTTCGGGCGCTCAACCCGGAAAGGGTGCTCATTCTCCCCGATGGGGACGAAGACTTGTGGAGCCAAGATTATATCGAGCTTATTGAGTTAGCCTAGGAACATGGAAATCCTGACTGAACTCGCTGGCGATATATTTAATATAACCCTCAACGATCCGGAGCGTCGCAACGCGCAAACCCCGGCGACCTGGGATGAGTTGTATGAAATCAGTCGGTCCATTCCTAACGGCACTCGGTTCATCGTGTTACGAGGAAATGGAAAATCCTTTTCCGCTGGGTTGGACCGCGCGATGTTCACTCCCGAGGGAGTCCCCGGTCAGCCATCCTTTATGGACATGGCCAGCCGTAGCGACTCTGAACTGGACGACACGATCGCCCACTATCAACGCTTCTTTCGGGTTCTACGGGACCTACCCCAAATCAGTATCGCGTTGGTTCAGGGTCACGCGATTGGGGCTGGATTCCAACTTGCTCTGGCATGTGATTTCACAATCGCCGAGCCCAACACTTCGTTTGCTCTCAAAGAAAGCCAGTATGGATTGATCCCCGACCTTGGTGGAACTGTCAGGTTCACGGAGATTCTCGGCTACCACAAAAGCCTAGAGTTGATCGGTAGCGGTCGACTAATTCTTGCCCCAGAAGCACTAGAATTGCGTCTGATCACAAAAATCAGTGATCATCTTGATATCGGCCTTGAGCAATTGTGTTCGCCCTTTCGATCCGTCCTGCCGGAAACGCTGATTGACGCTAAATTACTTATGGCTGGAATCGCTTACGGCGAAGAGCCTTGGGTGGCCGAAAGGCGCGCCCAATCTAAACGGTTGCGACACCTGCACACGCTCATGTCGCAGCAGTAGCTATTAGTTGGGAGAAATCGCACGTGTCGATGGAAAATGCCTGGCTGATATATCGGTCTTTGACCCGGGATCCTTCGGTTAAGGAAAAAAAAATTAGCCGCAAGACCGTCGGGCGAATTTTAGGTTATGCACGGCCCTACAAAGCTTTAATCACATTTTTCCTTGTCACATTAGTCGTCGCATCGCTGTTCAGTGTCGCGCAGCCTCTCCTCTTTCGACGCATTATTGACCAGGGAATAACGCCGGGGAATGCCTCGCTCGTGACCTGGACAGCCATTTTCATTGCGATGTTGGCGATCGCAGACGCGGCGCTTGGGGTGATCAGCCGATATTTCTCAACACGGATTGGTGAAGGTTTAATTTTTGATTTACGCAATGAAGTGTACAATCACGTTCAGGCCCAAAGCATTGCCTTTTTCACCCGTGCACAAACAGGTGCACTAATCTCGAGGCTCAATAATGACGTAATCGGCGCTCAGCGGGCGTTCACGTCAACGCTCGGAGGTGTGTTGGGGAATTTGATTACTCTCGTGATTGTTCTAATCACCATGTTGGTACTTTCGTGGCAAATCACACTCGCATCTTTAGTGCTCGTCCCTCTATTCCTACTGCCCGCACGCTACATGGGTCGTCGATTGCAGGCAATGACGCGGGAGCAGATGACCGTCAACGCAGCAATGAGCAATCAAATGACCGAAAGATTTAACGTAGCGGGTGCCCTTCTCGTCAAGCTCTTTGGCCGTCCCAAGGAAGAGTCCCAAGTTTTCAGTGATCGAGCGAAAGTCGTGCGAGACACCGGCATCCGAATCGCGATGGCGAACCGCTGGTTTTTCACAGCGCTAACTCTGGTAGCAGCCTTAGCCACGGCACTTACCTATGGTCTCGGCGGTAACTTGGTCATCACCGGCGCAATTTCACTGGGCACCCTGTTGGCGCTGGTTGGCCTGTTGGCACAACTGTACGGACCACTCACTGCCATCTCAAATGTTCGAGTAGACGTCATGACCGCTCTGGTGTCATTTGATCGCGTCTTTGAGGTGTTAGATTTACAGCCACTCATTGTCGAATCAGAGTACGGTCGCGAACTCCCCGATGGTCCGCTTTCAGTGTCCTTTAATCACGTTGATTTCACCTACCCCAAGGCCAGCGAAGTGAGCTTGGCTTCACTCGAATCCATCGCGAGGCCCGAATCTGCTGGGGGAGTGGAACCCGTTTTACGGAACGTCAGCTTTGACGTTGACCCTGGAACCCTGACCGCTTTGGTGGGTCCGTCAGGTGCTGGTAAGACAACAATTACGGCTTTGCTCGCCCGACTGTACGATCCAACGAATGGCTCGATTCGCATTGGTAACGCTGATGTGAAGGACATCAGTTTTCACTCCCTGCGCGGGGCCCTTGGCGTTGTCACCCAAGATTCACACCTGTTCCACGACACGATCGGTGCAAACTTGCTTTATGCCAGGCCTGATGCAACCGCGAAGCAAGTGGAGCGGGCTTGTGTGGACGCTCAAATCTGGAGCATGATTACTGCGCTTCCCGACGGTTTGGACACCGTAGTGGGGGACCGTGGATACCGACTTTCCGGTGGAGAAAAGCAAAGGATTGCTTTGGCGCGTCTGCTGCTTAAATCACCTCGAGTAGTGATTCTCGATGAGGCGACGGCGCATTTGGACAGCGAGAGTGAGCGCGCCGTCCACCAGGCGTTAGACAACGCGTTGAGTGGTCGAACATCCGTGGTAATCGCGCACCGACTGTCCACTATCCGGGAAGCGGATCAGATTCTTGTTGTTGTCGATGGAGAAATTGTGCAACAAGGTACGCACACTGAATTACTCGCACAGGGTGGGATGTATTCAGATTTGTATGAAACCCAATTCACTCGATAGTTGTGTGGGCTTCCCTGCGCAAGAAAACGAACCAGCCCACAATTGCGACAAGTGCGAAAAGAATCCACTGCACGGCATAGGAAATATTTTGCGATTCATCAATGTCAGGTAGCGGAACGATCACCAATTCCTCTTGGCCTGGACTCACAGATATCGATTGCACAATTCGATTGTCCACCGTCGCGTTGCTCACCGTGGCGTTGAGTTCTTCCTTGGACATCTTGGCTACAACTCCTTTCGGTAGCCCATAGACGTCATCTAGTGGTGCTTCAAAGTTTCGAATCGCACCGGTGACTGTGATTTCCCCGGAGGAAGCGGGCGGGATAAACGGCACCTCCGTTGCGATGGTTGATGCCCCAAGCCACCCACGCAGCACCCATATCTGAAGCCCCGTCTGAACGCTCAAGGGAGTCATCACCCAGTAGCCATTCCCGCCATCGAGTGGCCGCTGACGTACCAACTGCGTCTTCTCATTAACAAATGTTCCGGAAACTTGTACCCGAGAGAACTCGCCGAGATCGGTGACTGAATCAACTCGGTCCAGAACCTGCGCCTGTGAAATTGCGATGCGCTCGACTCGGCGCTCATCAGCACGATCCCATTGCCAGCGGCTTAGTAGCCCAAATCCGGTGATGGCCAGCACAACTAATGCGGTGAAACTCAGCCATCGACGGGTCTTCAAAAGAGCGAGCACACTTCAGCCTAATCCACGAGCGATAACACGCTGAGAATTGATCGATCGGCTAACCCAATACGCTGATAATCAAGCCTAACGAAGTGCGTTAGCGAGACTTGATGAACTTCGACCAAATCGGAATACACACTCAACTCACATCGGACAATACGAGCACAAGTTTCTTATTGCTCGAGTGATCGATATGTGCGCCGGTGGGACTCCTGGGCTGACGCAGCAGTGGGCAAGGCGACTGGCATAACACCCATTACACCCGGTGCGTCATTTTCCCGACCCGCATTCGCGATCACGACAGCGAGGTAAGGCAAAACGACTGCCCCGGCGATAAATACCCATTTGGGCCACCCGGGGACGACAATGGCAGCCAGCACACAGCCCGTTCGGATCCCCATTGAAAAAAGGTATCTCCGGGTGCGCCCAGCCTGTTCACTGCTCAAAGCACGGTTAGTCTCCGTAATGGTGTAGACCTCAGGCGCCATGCCGATAGCCTAAGCCCACAAGGCCACATGCGCGATCTGACCTAAGGAGCTTCATGACCGACCGCAGTTACGCGATTGCCACATTGGTGGGCACTTCGCCTGAGTCAATTGATACCGCTGTCCGCAATGCCGTTAAACGGGCGGGGGAAATACACAAGCACGTTGACTGGTTTGAGGTAGATCAAATTCGGGGATATGTGCGCGAAAATGGGGTGGATCATTTCCAGGTCACTGTCCGTGTGGGTTACCGACTTGAGGACCAGTGAGCGAGAAAGGCGGTTTGGCTTTCATCACCGGTGGCAACCGAGGGATTGGAGCCGCGACCGCGCAAGCTTTGGCTGACGCTGGCCATCGAGTGGTAATTGGTTCACGCTCAGGTCAGGCCAGTGAAATCCCGGGTGTCCCTAGCGTCGCTATCGACGTGGGAGATGGTGTATCAATCGAAAAAGCCATTAAGGAAGTGGAGGAAAACTATGGCCCGATCTCAATCCTGATTGCCAATGCCGGTATTACGCGAGACTCCCTGCTGATGCGCATGGAAGATCAAGATATCGAAGAAACTATTGCTACCAATTTGGTCGGCTCAATCCGACTCGCACGACACGTTCTACGCTCAATGATCAAGGCACGAAATGGTAGGATTGTGTTCATGTCCTCTGTTGTTGGATTACTCGGCAGTGCCGGACAGGTCAACTACGCGGCTTCTAAAGCTGGGCTCGTAGGTGCCGCTCGCTCGTTAACCCGTGAAGTCGGTAGCAGGGGCATCACAATTAATGTAGTGGCTCCAGGATTTATTGACACTGATATGACAGCGGCCCTCGACAAAAACACTAAGTCCGCAATTTTGGGAACTATTCCGGCAGCGCGTTATGGTCAGCCAAGCGAAGTTGCACGAGTTATTGAATTCCTTGTGTCGGATGCCGGTGCGTATATTTCTGGCGCAGTTATCCCGGTTGACGGCGGTCTAGGAATGGGACACTAAGGAGATTGCAATGCTGCTAAAAGATAAGAACGTGCTGATTACCGGGGTCCTCACCGACCAATCCATTGCATTCCATGTGGCCAAAATGGCTCAAGAGCAAGGCG
Source organism: Candidatus Nanopelagicales bacterium (assembly GCA_028825115.1). Taxonomy (GTDB): domain Bacteria; phylum Actinomycetota; class Actinomycetes; order S36-B12; family S36-B12; genus UBA4592. The sequence goes on from JAPKAV010000002.1 coordinate 78,638, forward strand.
CGAATGTTGTCTTGACTTCATTTGGGCGCACGATGTCGCTGACGAAGCGCAGCGCAACGCGACTGCCAGAAGAGGTTTCGATCGTAGAACTTGACGTGACCTCACAGGAGGATCTAGATGCGTTGGCTGCCCGCGTGGGTGAGCATGTGCCGCATCTCGACGGAGTTCTGCATTCAATTGGATTTGCGCCAGAGAGTGCGTTGGGTGGAAATTTTCTTAATACATCGTGGCAAGATGTGGGAACCGCGATTCAAATTTCAACTTTTTCGTTTAAATCACTGGGTGTAGCTTGTCGGGACCTATTAGTACCGGGATCTTCGTTGGTTGGCTTGGATTTCGATGCGAGGGTTGCCTGGCCCACTTACGACTGGATGGGCGTGGCTAAGGCGGCGCTCGAGAGCACCTCTCGTTATTTAGCCAGAGACTTGGGTCCACATGGTGTTCGGGTGAATTTGGTTGCCGCGGGCCCGATTCGAACCATGGCCGCCAAAAGTATTCCCGGGTTCGAGGAATTCGAAAACTTGTGGGAGCAGCGCGCCCCGCTGGGGTGGGATGTCTCAGACCCGACAGCCGCGGCTCAAGCGTGTGTAGTCCTGCTCTCGGACTGGTTGCCTGCGACGAGTGGCGAGATACTGCATGTCGATGGAGGCATGCACTCACAAGGCGCCTAGAGCGCGCTATCGCGATCCGATCTGAGTATCTCGTCCCGCGTGATCCCTAACAAGTAAAGGACCGAATCCAAATACGGCACATTGACCGTAGTATCCGCGCTTTCACGCAATACATGTTTAGCATTAAAAGCCACACCTAAGCCAGCTTCAGAAATCATGTCGATGTCGTTTGCCCCATCGCCAATCGCGATCGTGCGTCGATTGGGAATGTTGAACTCTCGGGCAAAATGCACCAGTGCCTGGCGCTTAGCTTCTCGATCCACGATTGGTCCACACAAATTTCCGGTTATCACGCCGTCAATGACCTCCAACGTATTGGCCCGAAAGGCGCTCACGCCTAATTCCCGTGCGATCGGCTCAATCACATTAGTAAAACCACCGGATACTAGGACAATTTGGTAACCGAGACGATGAAGGGTGCGACACAGAGTACGTGCACCCGGAGTCAGCGAGATCAATTCTCGAGCTTGCTCAATTAGCCCGGCTGGCGCGCCGGCCAGCAGCGACACGCGCGCTTGCAGTGACTCAGTGAAATCGACCTCCCCGCCCATCGCTGCGGCAGTGATCTCGCTCACCGCCGAGCCAACGCCGGCCAATTCACCCAAGAGGTCAACCACCTCACCCTGGATCAACGTAGAATCAACATCCATCACAACGAGATACTGTCCGCGGGCCTCCAGCGCTACGTCTTGTACTGAGATATCCACTCCGCACCGCACTGAAACTTCGGCTAATGGGCGGCGCAAGGCTTGGTGATCCACGCCGGAACCTTCAAGTCGAATAGCCGTCACGGGGTAATCAGCAATCCTATGAATTCGATCCAAGTTGCCACCATGTTGTGCGATCGTTGAGGTCACAATGTTGATACATTCAGGGTGCAGCGGAGCTCCCATCACAATCACCTGAAATTTTTCGCGGGAAAGATCGGCTTCGAGTGCCACTCCTGGACGCGTCGTGACTTCCATGTTGCGAGAACTAGCGGCGATCCTGACACTTTTGCGAACTTGATCGAGTACACCGGGCGCAAGTAAGTCAGTGACGCTGGGGTCAAGTTCGAGCGCTATCGCGAGAGTGAGATGTCCACGCACCACCAACTGTTCCATGTCCACCACTACAACCGGCGCTGGCGCTACAGCTTCAAATATGTCGCTCGTAACTCCAGGAGCGTCAATTCCATTCACTGTTATAAGTAATGTGCGATCAATCACGGGCCCAGCCTAGATCCCTCCGAAGTCCCAAATGTTTCCACGGTCTCAATCTATGATGGGCCAATCAGGATGTGACCTGAGGCACCAAGAAAAAAGATTGGGGGTGAGATCGTTGCGTAAAATACTTCTAGTTACGCCCCTGACCCTGATCTTGATTATGGCTGCAGTGCTGGCTGGAGTAGCCGCGGGTCTGTACACCTACTTTGAATCCGATAAGGCGGTAGCGGCTCAGGGCCCGCGTATCGAATTGGACGAATTAGCATTTTGTACGGCCGCAGTCATCGATTTGGATCGGATTGAGATTGCGCTGCCGAATCATTTGGCGCTCCTGCCCGGACCCAAGAAAGAGTTACGGATTTCGACGCAGCCACGGGCCACGATGAATGCAGTTCTGCTCCCTCGGGAGGAAGTTGATGCGATACTTTTGGGGTCGAACACTTGCCTGATTAGCTTCGATACCCAGACCTGGTCAATAACCCGCAGCGCCGTGGGACAACCATGGTTGCAAATAGACCAAGGGGCCGGTCTATCCGATTTCTCCAGCGGTGAATCGGTCGTATTTGATGTCGGATCCGTTTTCAATTCGACGCTGATCATTGAATTTGAGACACCTGATGCCTCGATTTCGATGTTGTTGCTAGACGCTGAGTTTCGATATCCAGATGCCGAGAAGTGGGCGCTGGGGTGCATAATCGCCGCCGGGCTGCTGCTGGTGCTGTTTGTGATTCTTGTGGTTATGGTAATTATGAGAAATAGACACGGGTCGCGATCAATCGAGGTGCGTTCATGACGCCATGGCGGCCTTGGACGATTCCGAATGCTGTGAGTCTACTTCGCCTACTCGGTATCCCTGCTTTTTTCTATCTACTCCTCGACGCGGAAAACTATTTCGGGGCCCTGTGTGTCCTGGTGATAGCGGGTGTGACCGACTGGGTTGACGGTTACTTAGCCAGGAGATTGAACCAAGTGAGCAGGCTGGGGGTCCTACTTGATCCGCTCGTGGATCGTCTCTACATCGCCGCGACTCTAGTCGGGCTAGCCCTTGCCAGCTTGATTCCGTGGTGGTTGGTCATCGTGGTTGCTTTCCGGGATGTGGTTTTGCTAGCCCTGATCCCATCATTACGATCCTTGGGGATTTCGGCCCTTCCTGTGACCTATGTGGGCAAGGCGGCGACGTTCGCCCTTCTATGGGGATTCCCTCTGATTTTGCTCGGTGGACTCGATTCCACAACGGCCATCGTGATGGCTTCCGCAGGATGGGGCTTTGCCCTGTGGGGGACGTATCTCTACTGGTGGACCGGCGTACGGTATTTTGTGCACACTCGCGAATTGCTACAAGCAAATAGCCCCAACGGATAGGCTGCAACCATGACCCCAGATGAATTGTCGTACACCGCAGACCACGAGTGGTTGCGGCTCAATGACAACGGCTACGCAGTGTTCGGCATTACCGATTACGCCCAAGACTCACTGGGGGACATTGTGTACGTGGCCCTTCCGGCGATTGGCGCGGAATTGAAGGTCGGAACCTCGTGCGGTGAGATTGAATCGACCAAGAGCGTGAGTGATCTATTCGTGCCGATCGACGGTACAGTTGTGGCAATAAATTCTGAACTTGAAGCTAACCCAGAGCTTTTAAATTCTTCCCCTTATGCGCAGGGTTGGCTTGTTGAACTTGAGCCAGATGCACCACAGCAAATCGACGATTTGCTCAGCTCAGCCGACTACAATGCACTTATCGACCAGGCCTAAGGACGTCATCACCATGAAGTGTGCCGTGTGCGATCAGGACGTGTTAGCCACTGATCGATTTTGTTCGGCATGTGGAGCACCGGTTGATATCAATTTGGGCGGGATCGGGATCGAACACACGGGAGCCATCACGTCAATAGTGTCCACGGGCACAGGTCCGGTGCCCGTAGGTTTGGGGGTACATAAAGACTTACCCAGCGGCGCAGCCATGTTGGTTGTGCACCGGGGGCCAGGTGAAGGAACCGAGTACGCCCTTCCGAAAAGCAGCGACGTGATTGTTGTCGGACGCGCTGAAGAGTCTGAGGTTTTTCTTGACGATGTCACGGTGAGTCGTAGACATGCGGAATTGCGTCATGGAGCGCAGGGTTGGAGCATGCGTGACCTAGGAAGCCTTAATGGCAGTTACGTGAATCGAGTGCGAGTTGATGATCAACAACTTCGCGGTGGAGACGAAGTTCAGATCGGAAAATTTCGCTTTATCTTTTTGGTAGGCGTCGGGGACATATGACCTCGCAGGCTGAAAACACATTAAGCATCGGTGAAGTACTTAGCATGCTGAAAAAGGATTTCTCCGACGTCTCCATTAGCAAAATTCGTTTCCTAGAAACAGAAGGTCTCATCACTCCATCTCGGACCACGTCAGGCTATCGCCGTTTCGACACTCACGACGTTACGAGATTACGGTCAATCCTCACTTTGCAGCGAGATCAATACCTGCCGCTTAAAGTGATAAGGGACCAGCTTGACACTGATCAGGCACAAGCTGGGCTTTCCGCTCCTGTCGCGACCGGACTTGGGGTGCGCCCCGACGATTTTCGTGCGGGCGCTGGCAAGATCAGACTGACTCGACTGGAACTGGCCGAAGAAACTTCATTGTCGGAAACTCTGATTGCCGCTCTGGAGAAAGACGGCTTGGTGTGGACGAGTGCGGCGGGACATTACGACGAGGATGCAGTTCAGATTTGTATGATTGCAGCTAAGCTTTCTGAGTTCGGGGTAGAGGCACGACACCTGCGCTCATTCAGGGTTGTTGCCAATCGGGAGTCCGGTCTGGTTGAACAAATCGCGACTCCTTACTCCCACCCGCGCGACCATGATGGTAAAGCTCGCGCACAGCAAACTGTCCGGGAATTGGCTTCCCTGTTTGTGCAATTGCATGCCGCTTTGCTGCGGGCCGAGTTGATTAGGTCTGGGAGTGGCTGAAAACACGTCGAGGGTTTAGTCTATGACTATGATTCTTGTCACTGTCGCCGGTGTTCGAATGGAAATGCCGTCTAATACGCCAATTGTGTTACTGAACGAGACTCAAGGGAGCCGTTACTTACCGATTTGGATTGGGGCAGTGGAGGCGACCGCTATCGCGTACGCCCAGCAAGGGGTTACCCCTCCGCGGCCCATGACTCACGATCTGATTATTGAATTACTCGAGGAACTTGGTGCCGAACTCACAGGGGTCCGTATTACGGCACTGATAGATGGTGTTTTTTTCGCCTTCCTTGATCTGAAGACAACCGGTGGTATTGAGCGCGAATTGAGCGCCCGGCCCTCAGACGCCATCGCACTGGCCTTACGGGTCGATGCCCCCATCACGGTGGCACCCGAGGTTTTGGAGACCGCTGGGGTTGCGATCCCAGAACAAGCGGAGGGGGAGTCACAGGACCAAGTAGAAGCATTTCGGGAATTCCTTGACGGAGTATCGCCTGAGGATTTTGACCTCCCCGAGTAGCGTGCTCGACATCACCTTCAGGTTGAGACTTCGCTTGCGGCATGTCAGGCGTGTCGGATAGCATCACGCCCAGGGCTTGCGTAGGTTCGAGCCCTATTCGTAGGAGGAAATTGTGTCTGGCGAGAAAATTGGTGCATTTGTGAACTACCCCATTCAGCCATCTATGTTCGAGGAACTAGATGTTCCGGTAGTCCCATCTGACTTGGGGTATCGCGGGCCCACCGCCTGTTCTGCAGCCGGCATAACGTACCGTCAACTGGACTACTGGGCCCGAACCGGACTGGTTATCCCCAGTGTTAAGGGTGCGCATGGATCTGGTAGCCATCGCCTATACGGCTTTCGAGACATCCTGATCCTGCGGATCGTGAAACGGCTCATTGATACGGGCGTGTCACTGCACAATATCCGCTTGGCAGTTGAGCATTTGAGTTCACGCGATGCCAGCGTTCTTTCAAGTTTGACCATAATGAGCGACGGAGCAAGCATCTACGAGTGCACCAGCGCTGACGAGGTTGTTGATCTGGTCCGGGGTGGGCAGGGCGTGTTTGGCATAGCTATTGGCAGCGTGTGGAAAGAAGTCGAAGGTAATTTAGCGAACCTGCCGGGGGAGACTCCCGAAACCGGACTAGTCCACATGCGAGGAATGGACGAGCTCTCCGAGCGTCGCGCGGCGCGTGTGGCCGGTTAGTCATATACTGACTTCACTAGCTGCTCGTTCTTTAGCGGGAGAGAGTGAGTTAGGGCTTAGAATTGCAAGTGGATTACGAGCCTTTACGCACCGCCGAAGGAGCAAGGCCCCACCAAACTCTCAGGCACAGGAACCGCTGGAAGAAAAGCTAATCTGAAAAGCGGCCGCAGGGCCGCACCGAAGGTGAAAGCCGCCAAGAGGCGGTGAAACTCTCAGGTAGGGGTAACCCTAAGAACAGATGGGGTACTAATTAGTACGCCCGTTGACCTTTGGAGAGCCGTATGAACCACTCACGTTTTGTTGATCGCCACATTGGACCGCGCACACCTGATGTGAGCCACATGCTCTCGGTCTTGGGGTACGAATCCATTGAAAGCTTCACTCAAGCGGTTGTGCCAGAGGTGATTCGCTGGAACGAGGCACTGGATCTTCCACCAGCGCTTAGTGAGGAAGAAGTAAGTGACGCGGCGAAATCACACGCCCTTAAGAACACGGTGAACACGAGCCTGATTGGTTGCGGTTATTACAGCACTCACACTCCCGCCGTCATAAAACGCAACGTCCTGGAAAATCCTGCGTGGTACACGGCCTACACGCCGTATCAACCGGAAATCTCCCAAGGTCGCCTTGAAGCGTTGATTAATTTTCAAACCATGATTGAGGACCTCACCGGTCTTCCGGTGGCCGGCGCGTCTCTGCTCGATGAACCAACCGCTGTTGCCGAGGCGGTAACCCTTTCGATTCGCAAGGGTAAAAAGGGTGCTCACGCGATCTTGGTGGACGAGGACACACACCCACAGACGCTCGCGGTGCTCAACACGCGGGCCACGCCACTAGGAATAGAAATCCGCATGTGGGACGCAAGTGAGCCACTTCCGGCGGGTGAATTCGCCGGCGTGGTTGTGAGCTACCCGGGTTCCTCGGGAGAGATCAAAAACCTCTCACCAATAATTCAGGACATCAAATCAATAGGCGCGATGGCGATTGTGACAACGGACCTTCTGGCTTTGACTCTCATTGAGTCACCGGGAGCACTCGGCGCAGACATAGTCGTGGGTTCAGCCCAGCGTTTTGGTGTGCCGATGGGCTTCGGTGGACCCCACGCTGGCTTCATGTCAGTTCGGTCAGGCTTAGAACGCAGCCTGCCGGGCCGTCTGGTGGGGGTCAGTGTTGATGCCGATGGCACGCCCGCCTACCGGCTGGCACTTCAGACCCGCGAACAACATATTCGGCGGGAGAAGGCAACCAGTAATATCTGCACTGCTCAGGTGCTTCTCGCAATTATTTCGGGGATGTATGCCGCGTACCACGGTCCACAGGGCCTCACGGCCATTTCAGAGCGTGTCAACGAGTTGACCACGAGACTGGCAGATCATCTCAGCCGATTCGATTACGAAATTGAGTCCAAAGCGTTTTTTGACACGATCACAATTAATTCGAGCAATGCGTCAACTCATGCCAACTTACTGGAGAGTGTGGGGATCAACGTTCGTCGCACGAGTGGTGGCCAATTTGGCATTTCACTTGATGAAACCTCAACGCGAGCAACTATTGAGTCGATCGCAGCCGTACTGACCCCCGGATGTCCAATCGAGGATGTCAAGGCACACGCACGATCAATTCCGGCCTCATCGGCCCGCACAAGCGGTTTCCTTGAGCATCCGGTGTTCAATACCTACATGTCCGAGACTGCCATGTTGCGTTACCTGCGTAAATTGGCTGACCGAGACATTGCACTAGATCGGTCGATGATCCCATTGGGTAGTTGCACCATGAAACTCAACGCAACAGTTGAGATGGAGCCGATCACCTGGTCAGAGTTCGCCAACATTCACCCATTTGCACCCCTTGATCAAGCTGCCGGCTACGTCGACCTGATCCGCGAGCTTGAAGGTTATCTAGTTGAAATTACCGGATACGACGCAGTGTCGCTCCAACCGAACGCGGGTAGTCAAGGTGAATTTGCTGGCCTCTTGGCGATCAAGGCGTACCTAGAAAGCACCGGGCAACCCAACCGAGATATTTGCCTGATCCCCAGCAGCGCCCACGGAACAAATGCAGCCAGCGCGGTTATGGCCGGCATGCGAGTTGTCGCAGTCTCCTGTGACGAGAGCGGGAACGTTGATTTGCTTGACCTTAAGAATAATTTGGATAAGTACAATGACGAAGTGGCGGCACTCATGATCACCTATCCGTCAACCCATGGTGTTTTTGAAACAGCGGTAGCCGACATTTGCGAATTAGTACATGATGCTGGCGGCCAGGTGTACGTTGATGGAGCAAATCTGAATGCACTTGTGGGTGTTGCGAAGCCCGGGAAATTTGGAGCTGATGTCTCTCATTTGAATCTGCATAAGACGTTCTGTATTCCGCACGGCGGTGGTGGTCCAGGCGTTGGTCCCGTTGGTGTTCGCGCACACCTAGCTCCGTTTTTACCCTCACACCCCTTGCGCCCTGAATGTGGTCCTACCGGCATGGGCTTTTCAGATGGGGGAGTGGGCCCGGTCAGCGGCGCACCGTGGGGAAGTGCTGGAATTCTCCCCATCCCGTGGGCATACATCAGACTAATGGGCGCACAAGGATTACTTGAATCGACACAGATTGCAATCTTAAGCGCCAACTACATCGCCAACGCACTCAATGATCATTATCCGGTGCTCTACAGCGGAGCAAATGGCCTTGTCGCTCATGAATGCATCATCGACATTCGTCCGATAACCGCAGAGACGGGTATCACTGTTGACGATATAGCAAAGCGACTGATCGACTACGGCTTCCATGCGCCCACCATGAGTTTCCCAGTAGCGGGTACGCTCATGATCGAGCCCACGGAAAGTGAAGATCTCGCCGAATTGGATCGGTTTATTAATGCCATGATCAGTATCCGTGCAGAAGTTTCTCGGGTTGCCGGTGGCGAATGGCCGGTGTCTTCCAATCCATTGGTAAATGCACCACACACGGCGCAGTATCTGATTGATGGAGCGGAACTGCCATATTCTGGGGCTGTCGCAGCTTATCCGGCGCCAGCGGTTCGCGCTAATAAGTATTGGCCTCCGGTGCGCCGTGTAGATGGTGCCTTCGGTGACCGCAATTTGGTGTGCAGTTGCCCAAGTATTGAGGAACTCGCGCTGAATTAAGCGTGGATACGGTCCAACGACAATGCATCGCGGGCAACACTTGAACGCGTATACCTTCAGGGCATTTGTCCTCAATGCCCGTTTATGGCGCCTACTCCTTATTGGGTTTGATGTCTCTGGTGGGTCCTCAGGCTCGCCACCGACGGTGCCGTTAATTCCGTTCTCCGAGACCAGAATTCGACCCTGCAAATCCAATGATTCTCACAAAGTCCTTTGACGCAGGCTGAATTCTTGCGGGGACCTTTTGGGTTGCCATTGCGCGGAACTCGATCTGCACATATTTGACATAATGTCCATTATCGGCTTGGCTTGTCTCCACAGAGGTCGCAGCACTCTTATTTTTCGTTAACAGCGGCAGAAAAAAGAATCCAATCGGCATATAGCTTGAGATCGTGGGAGAAAATAAGGAGATGACCCCAATCGACAGGAAATACGTGACGTATATCCAGCCGCGATACTTCGTACGCCCGGCGCCTTTCGCGGCTTGTTCACAGACGTAAAGTACAGGGATTCTGCGTGCGTGGCGGGCGATGAGCTTGGTGATGAGGCTAATGAGCGCCATTGATCCCCAGTAGAGCATGCCCGATCCATAAAGGTCACCCACGGCGCTGACCCACCCGCTTCGGTATCGCCGTACAGGGCTCTGGTGTCGGGAAGAAAGGCAATTACGGCGAGCCATGACGGTGAGCCAAAAAATTATGCCGTCATAACCGCGAAGTTCATTCATCACCCGGTTGTGCGTGAGCCACAAGACCGAAACAACGAAGGAAGTGAAGAAAAAGGTGATGATCTCCCCACGGTGCTCACCTAACACTTCCCACACGGTGGTTTCGCCACGGTCAATATTTAGTCCTGCGATCGGACGAACGAGGACGGTAATCGCAACAGCCACGATCGCATCAAAAAAGTTGATTAGTCGATCAACTGACCGTCCCCCTTTGATTTCACCCGTGGCCACGTCCGGAGGCCAGCAGTGCCGGGTTAGGGTTTCCTCATGAGCGATTCCTCCCCTGACTTTGATAAATTACTCGATCCTTCCTTGCTTGCAGACGCGCCCAAGGAGGCAACTGCACAGGAGCGAATTGCGAAGGCATCTCGGATTGCTCAAGGCAACGAAAGATTAAAACGTGAGGGTGAAATATCCGACGGGGTCGGGAAACCAAAATTCGGACGGACACGAAAAAATGCACCTTGGATTGCCATCGGGATTGTCACTGGCGTCACAATTGTCCTGCTGACCCTCGTGGCGCGCTAGTAATTGCCCATTTCTGCCCCAATCAGGGAACCTAAGTTTAGTTTCCCCCGTCTGAGAACCAACGAACCAAGTGTTGGATCGGTAAGGCGAGAAAGGGGCACATCATGATTGAGACCTCCATGCGTGGAACGCGTCTCGGGGCATCGAGCCTAGAGCGCGAAGACACGGTTCCCCCTGCTGCACGTGTCGCGGTCCGATATGTCTGTTCGCGCGGACACGAGTCCCTCATTCCCATCTCGATCGAAGCGGAAGAGATTCCCACCGAATGGGACTGCCGCTGCGGTGGCGCGGCGACTCGACCCAATTTTGAACCTACGCCCAAAGCACCTGTTCGCTACGTCCGATCGCACTGGGACATGTTGCTTGAACGACGCACACTCAAAGAACTTAAAGCGCTCTACGATGAACGAGTGGCGTTACTGCACGCAAGCGAGCTGCCACGCTCGGCCTAATGTTGTCGGCGCATGAAGTCATTCATTGTGTCAACTCTGGATACTCGGAGATCCTTCGGGGCCTCCGTTTTCCGGTTGAACCGGGGTCTCTTCCTCGAATATAACGCCCCGAATCACATCACCATCGACATAGGAAGCAAACTCACTCCCGGTGAAGCCGGCATTGCCAAAGCCTGGCATGCGCACCATTCGAAGCCCTATCCAAGACCCGAGTGCTCGGACCACCCGATTTCCGATCGGCGGAATCAACAGGATCACACCGATCAGGTCGGTTGCAAATCCTGGAATCATGATCAGTACACCTGAAGCACACATGAGTGCAGAGGAACGTGCAACTTGTGGTTTGTTCTCGTCGGCTGCTACAGGGATCAGGGACGCCTTGGCGGCTGCATTTCGTATTAGTGCGGCGCCGATAGGAAACCCCGCAATGATCAGAAGAATGGCGATTGCCCACCCGCTGATACTGGCAACCCACCACAACAACCAAATCTCGGTCAATGGGTAACCAAATAAAAGCAGCCTTCCCCGGATCTTCATTTGCTGGACCCTCGACCCTTTATCAACGATCCACTTGCTTCATTCACGCAGCGGTCGATTCCCCACATGGTTACACGCCAGAGCGCTTCGGCAACAATTTTCCGACTCATTTTACTAGTTCCCACTTCCCGCTCGACGAAAATAATAGGAACTTCAGTAATTACTAATCCGCGTTGTGCGGCACGCCAAGCAAGATCGACCTGGAAGCAATAACCCTGTGAGGTGACTTCGTGTAGGTTTAGGGAGCGCAGGGCCTTTGCCGTGAAGGCCCGATATCCACCTGTGGCATCTTTAATATCTATTCCGAGCATAACCCTTGTGTAATAGTTCCCACTTTTGGACAACAACACCCGATTTTTGGACCAATTTTCAGTGCCACCCCCCTGCACCCAACGAGAGCCAAGGACAAGGTCGGAGTATTTCAAAGCCGCGAGCAATGAGGGAAGTTGCTCAGGTTGATGTGAGCCGTCCGCATCCATCTCGACGAGAACATCAAACCCTTGTTGCAAACCCCAAGCAAACCCAGCGAGGTAAGCAGCTCCCAAACCACCCTTTCCCATTCGGTGCATTACGTGAATTTGCGCGTGATCGCTGGCCCACTCGTCCGCCACTTTGCCGGTCCCGTCTGGCGAGTTGTCGTCCACAATCAGCACTTCGACGGAGGGAACGCTGCTCTGAACGCGTGCCAAGGTTTTTGGCAGGGCTTTTAGCTCGTTATAAGTGGGAATAATGACCAATATGCGTTCAGGTCCTGCAGAAACCGGATCGGGGTGCGCGCTCACTGTGTGAGCCTAACGGCTTCGCCTACGTCGTTCCCGGATCGGGATAAACACCAGAACTCCCACAACCAATAGGCACAGCACCAACTCGATGTAGGGGCCGAATCGTGCCCCTGGCGTCAGATTCGCTTGTGGTGCCACCTCAACAACGAATGAACCCACGTCACCGTTTTCAAGAATCGGATCAACACTGCCATCAGGTGTGATCCGCGCGCTGATACCGGTGGTTGCTGCCACTACAACCGTTCGATCGTTTTCAATTGATCGCAGCCGCTCAATATTTAACTGCTGCAGCGGAAGGTCTGTACCCGCGTAGGTTGCATTGTTCGTTTGAACTACCAAAACTTGCGCGCCCTCTTTAACCACTCGATTAACGACCGGGTCCACGGCGACTTCAAAGCAAATCAAATCTCCCACCGCGACTCCATTAATGGTAAATATTCCTGGTTCGGTACCATGAGCGAAGTCCCTAGGAACGCGCTCATAACGCGAAATCAATTGAGTCAAAACGCTCCGAAAGGGAATAAATTCTCCAAATGGCACCGGCGCATTCTTGATGTACGTGTCACCGGGACCAGTACTTGGACCCCAGAGAATTCCCATATTGTACACCTCGTTCTGAGGATCGGTCGCCGACTCGACCACCGCACCCACAAGAATCGGTACGCCAATTGCCTTAACCGCCTGATCAATCAAGGCTGCAGCATCATCTTCAACGTATGGATCAAGGTCTGAAGAGTTCTCCGGCCAAATCACTATCTCTGGCTGGGGCTCTTCCCCGCGCTTTACCTTCTGGGCAAGTTCAATCGTGTGTTTTACGTGGTTGTCAAGAACTGCCCGACGCACATCCATTGCACCCATGCCGGTCTGAGGGGTTCCACCTTGGACAACACCGATCGCAATTGTTGAAACGTCTCCATTGGCGTCAGTCGATGTGAACGCATTGCTCAGAGTAATCGGAATAAGAAAACAGACAATGATAAAAAGTACGAGTGCTACCTTGGCCCGTATCGATGCGATGATGAAAATGGACACGCAGGCCACTGAGATTGCGACCACAACAAAACTTAACCACGGAATTCCACCGATTCGTGACCACAAAGCAAGGGGTGAGTCCGCCTGACTAAATGCCAATCGAGCCCACGGATAACCACCGAATGGATAGCGCCCGCGAAGAAACTCTTCTAAGACCCATACTGAACCAATTGCCAATAAACCAATCGGCCATGGAATCACCTTTCTAGTAATCGCCCGTGAAATACTAGAAATCACGATTCCGACAGCACCGATCCAGATGGCCAAATAGAACGATAAAATCCAGGTCGCGTCCACCCCCACCACCGTGAGCCACGTGTGTTGCGAGAGAAATGCCACGAACCCATAAACAAAACCAATTATTGCACCCAGTTTCTTTGTCTGATTCCACGCCAACGCTGAAAAAATCGCGACCGAAATAGGTGCACACCACCATTGGCCCGGGGTCGGATAAGCCAAGGCCAGTAACCAGCCCGACAGTACGGCCAACAGAAGACGCACACCGATGCTCAATGAATTACGGGGCATAAGTACTAATTCGATCTGCAAAACTCTCGTCCTTGTACGAAACCATGCCATTTACGATCGTACACACGTTCACCGGAATCTCGGGTGCATGCGAACTGCCCAGATCAGGTAACGCCGCTGTTACTGATCCGTGTTGCGCACCCCGCTTGGCCATCAGTGAACCGGGAACTTTCCCCTCCCACTCCTGTACGTGCGAGATCGCTAAATGCGCGGGCGCTCCCACCTCGATCACGCCATGGGAGTCAAAGTGTGCTCCCAGAGATCGCCAGCCGGAACGGGTGTGCGCCGTAAACGCTGCATCTGCGCTCATGCGTTCTTGTGGGTTGTGGTGGTACATCGCCGCGTGCACGGCAGCCCACGGTGTGTTGGGTGTCACTGGTGAATCTGACGAAAAGCACACTGCAGCTCCAGCGGCAAGCAGGCTCCCCCAACGATTCATGTGGTGGGCGCGCGTGCCAAGGCGAGACTGATACATCCCCCCCGAATCCCCCCACCACGCATCAAAAAGTGGTTGCATGCTGGCGGTCATGCCTAACTTTCCCATCTCCTTCACCCCTGACTCAGAAAGCATCTCAGCATGCTCAAGTCGATGTCGCAAACTGTGAAACTCTCGATCAGGTGCGCGCTCGGCAGCAATTCGAGCGCCTGTCAGCGCAATTTCACACGCCTGGTCACCGATAACATGAAAGCCACCTTGAATCCCTGCCTCAGTGCACGCTCTCAAGTGGTGCGCGACCTGTTCAGCCGTGAGGTAGCCGGCGCCGATATTTTGTGGATCATCGGAGTACGGATCTTTCAGAAAAGCGGTGTGAGAACCAATCGCGCCGTCGATGAATAGGTCTCCTCCTGCACCAATGGCTTTCAATTCACGCACAATGTTGAGTGTGTCCTCGCTGAGCAATTCGCCCCAGTAAATGGCGACACGCGGTACGTTCCATCCAGATGACAGCTCTTGCAAGGATGAGGCATCACTGAAACTACTGACGTGTGGACCTGCCATCTCATGCACGCCGACAATCCCCTGACTCAGAGCATGATCCAGGAAATTTTCTTGTGCGATCTTACGTTGTGAATGGCTAATAGATCCCAGAGCGAATTTGCGTAATGCACCATGGGCTAGTTGGGTGACTACTTCTTCTCCATAACCCGCCAAGAATTTCACCTCTGGACATTGGGCGATCAGCGAGTTGGAAACTAACGCTGAGTGAACATCGATCCGGCTCAGATAGACGACACTACCCCAGGCAGCTCGATCGATTTCTTGCCTCGAAGGGAGTTGCGGGTCCGCCCAATTACTCTGATCCCATCCGTGACCCAAAATGGTGGCACCGTTAACATGTTTTGCGTAGTTCGACAGTAAGTCCAGGAGTTCATTTTTGTGCGTGACTCGCGTGAGATCTAGCCCACTGAGCATGAGTCCAGTGCTCGTCGCATGGACGTGCGCGTCAACGAATCCCGGTGCTACAAAACATCCCCCGGCGTCAATGACAGTGTCGGCTAATTCCATGTGCCCTGCAGCCCCGTCGTGGTCCCCGATCCACACAATCTCTGGGCCATCAATCAGCAGTGCTGTGGCTAGAGGTTTACTGTTCGAATAGATCACTGAGTTTGTGATTAGGGTGAGTTGAGACATTAACCCACATGCTTTGACAAAGCACAAGAAATTACCACTCGTCGATTCTCACGGGTGCATTCAACAATACGCAGAACCTTGGCTTCACACATGGAGCGTTCAACCGGATAGTCCTTAGTGAAACCGTTCGATCCGAAAATTTGAGCCGCGTCTGTGGTGGATTTCCTCGCAACATCAGATGCAGCCAACTTAGGTTTAGCCGCCAACGAACCGTAATGAAAACAGTGGCCGAAGCGCTGGCTCGGCACGAGTCGGGAGACGCTGGAACCGATCAAATTCAACATGTGCTAGCTCCCGATAATGACAAGATCACGGGTTTGCTTGTTTACCGACTCAGGGCCATCTGGGGTGCAGATCACGATGTCCTCTATCCTCGCGCCGTGAACGCCTTCGATGTAAAAGCCCGGTTCGATGCTGAAAATCATATTATTCTGGATCACTGTCTGGTTATTTTCTCCCAGATACGGTTCCTCATGGGTCTCCAACCCGATCCCATGCCCTGTTCGGTGGATGAAGTACTCCCCCAGTCCGCGTGTCGCCAGTTCGTTGCGACCCGCTGCATCAATATCGTGACTCACCGCGCCATGGGATACTGCGTTAGTTGAAAGTTCCTGTGCTCTTTGCAAGATCGAATAGCGCTGCTTGAATTGCTCGCCTGGGTCGCCCATCGAGTAGGTCCGAGTACAGTCGCTGCAGTAGCCACTGGGCATCGTTCCACCTATATCGACCACTACTGGATCCCCCGGTTGAATTACTCGATCACTGAGCTCATGATGGGGACTAGCCCCGTTGGGGCCAGAGGCAACAATCACGAAATCAACGCGTGAATGACCCTCGGACAAAATCAGATCAGCAATATCTTTTCCTACTTCATTCTCAGTACGACCGACACGCAGGACATGAGGAATTTGAGCGTGTACCCGGTCAATTGCTGCAGCAGCCACTCGCAAGAAGTCCAGCTCAGTGGGAGTTTTCAGAATTCGGATGGCACTAATGATCGGTGAAGCTAATTCAATTGAGGCGTCCGGAAAATTTTCAGAAAATTTAAGAACTCGTTCCGCCCACATGTGGTTGTCGACCGCGACTCTTCCTCCTTCGAACCCAGATCTTTCCCCAATGATCTCGTATGGGTTCGCGCTTTCGGCCCAACTAATTACTTCCCACCCTAGGTCACCAAAGGGACTCGCCTTCGCCGTTGATACTTCCAAGCGGGGAACTAATAGAACGGGTTCTGCGTGGGGTTGAAGCACCAAGGCGGTGATGCGTTCAAGCGGGATCGCGTTGTAACCGATCAAGTACCGCAGATCCGCACCCGGGGTGACGAGCATGAGGTCGAGGCCGATTTCTTGCATGTGAACTTGTGCTTGGGTTATTCGCTCTGTGTAGTCCGATGTCGTAGGCATGAGGCACAGATTAGCCCGGATGCCATACTTTCGCCGTGAGTGGACCTCTTTTGATTCTTGACACGGCAACCCTGTATTACCGGGCGTTTTATGCACTCCCGCAGAAGATGATGGCACCTGACGACAGTCCCCACAATGCGGTGCGTGGCTTTTTGTCCATGCTGACCAAACTAATTGTGATTCACCAGCCCAGCGGGCTAGTTGCCGCCTGGGACAACGACTGGAGACCGCAATGGCGGGTGGAATTATTGCCCAGTTACAAAACCCATCGGGTTGAGTCGGATCAGGGCGGGGAAGGGGCGCCAGACACGCTGCTCCCGCAAATAGAAGCCATTGCCGAGATTCTGGACGCTTTCGGTATTGCCAGGGCGGGGATCGACGGTTTTGAGGCCGACGATGTTATCGCTTCGGTAGCGGAACAAATTGGCGTGCGTTGCCTTGTGGCAACGAGTGATCGAGATCTGATCCAAGTTGTCAACGAACGCGTGTCACTACTACTCCAAGTCAGCGGCGGCGTCGAGAGATGGCCGATTCTGGATCCAGTAGCTATCGAGGCGAAGTACGGGGTGTCTCCGGCCGACTACTTGGCCATGGCTGCCTTACGCGGCGATCCAAGTGATGGGCTTGCAGGGATCGCCGGAATAGGTGATAAAACCGCTTGCGCGCTAATCAACGAATTTGGAAGCCTGGACTCACTCATAGGCGCAGCGGCTGCCGAGACATGCGCAAAGCCACTGACACCCCTACTTGCACAACGGATCACCGCAGGTGCACCGTATCTTGAATCAGCCCTCGCGGTGATAACTGCCGAAAAGCGGCTTCCGATACATCAATGGTCCGTTGATATTCCCTATGAACCTGTTGATCCACACGGCCTCGAAGCGCTCGCGGCGAGATGGGGAGTGGAGAAGTACGTGACCGAATTGCTTCAGGCTGCACTTGGATAAGAAATTATTCCTCGCTGACACAAATCAATGGCCGCAACCGCATTAGCGTGCAGATTGGAGTCTTGGGGCGTGACGGAAACGATTTGGCCCAGCAAATCAATCACTTGGCGAACCCAGCGAACAAAATCACCGGCCGTCACATCATTACTTGTCAGGATTTTCATGAGGGTTGCGCCCTTCGCCCAGCGATATAGGGCCCAGGCAAGTCCCGCATCAAGTTTTCTGCTTTCGTGAACTTTATGGTCATGTTCAATGCCCTCAACTTGTCCCCAAATTTCATAAATTTCGTCGAGCGCCTTCTGGGTCGGGCCACCAGGCACCGAGGGCGGTTCATCCGAATCGCCACGCCGACTTTCATAGACGAAGGAGGAACACACCGCCGCGAGTGAAGCGGGGTCAAGTGGGTCTAACACACCGCCCACAATCGTTTGGGCAATCAATAAGTCATTTTCGGAGTAAACCCCCTTGAGTAAATCCCCTCTACGGGTGATCTGCCATTCACCTTGTGGGCTTTTAGCCAAGTAGTCGAGCCCAGCCAACACCTCGCAGAGACGATCGAATCGGCGGGCGATCGTATTAGTCCTCCCCTTCATTCGAGAGGACACCTCAAGATATTGGCTATGCGTTTTTTGATACCGCTCACCCCAACGGGCGTGGGCTTCACGTTCATCGCAGCCATGGCAAGGGTGGGCCCGCATTTGATCTCGCAAGTCTTGAATGATCGGATTAACTTCGTGCGATTTCTTCCCGCGCCTCTTTGGATCAGCAGATCTTTGACCCATCTCGCGAACCTGGGACGCAAGGTTCTTCTTCATGCTTGTGTCCCGTGACGAGAAACTTTTTGGGACTCTGATGCGGCCGATCGGCGTGAGATCCACCAGCGCATCATGGTGATTGAGTCTGCGTACCTGAAGATCTCCGGTGACCACCATGGGGCGCGGTTCAACCTTTGAACTATTGATCGCGGGAGAAACAACAACCGCGGGTCCAGCCTTCTTGCCTGCAGACAGCACAATTACGTCCCCGACCTTGAGGGTTCGCAGTTGCGCGTCTCCTACGTCACGTCGATGACGCACCACTTGTCTACTGTCTTGGCGTTCGGCCACTGAGATCTCGTGTCGCAGTAAACTGTACTGCTCGAAATCACCCAGATGGCACTGCATGGAATCTAAGTATCCAGCTTTCGCTTCATCAAGTTTGCGAAGCTCAGCTGCCAGTCCGACAACGGATGCATCCGCCTGAAATTGGGCGAAGGAGGTTTCTAGCAGCTCCCGCGCGCGCTCGGTTCCCATCGAGCCAACCAAGTTCACGGCCATGTTGTAACTGGGTCTAAAGGAGGACCTAAGCGGGTAGGTCCGCGTGGACGCCAGACCTGCGAGCGATTTGGGGTCAAGGTCTTGCTGCCACAGCACAACTGCATGGCCTTCGACGTCAATGCCTCTTCTGCCGGCCCGGCCCGTTATCTGCGTGTACTCCCCCGGTGACAAATCAACGTGTGCGTCACCGTTCCACTTGACCAGACGCTCCAGGACGACCGACTTTGCAGGCATATTGATACCAAGAGCGAGGGTTTCCGTTGCAAAGACGACTTTGAGTAGGCCCTGCTGAAAAAGTGATTCAACAATCTCCTTGAACCTTGGCAACGCACCCGCATGATGAGCCGCGACCCCTCGCTCAAGGGCGTCAATCCAGTCACTGAAACCCAGTGCAGCCAGGTCCTCGTCGGGGATATCCCTGGTCGACTCCAAGATCTGATTGCGAATCATTTCCCGCTCGACCGGGGATGTCAGTCGCAGACCGGAACCTAGGATTTGCTCAACTGCATCATCACAGCCAGCTCTGCTAAAGAGGAAGTAGATTGCTGGCAGTAGAGCTTCAGACTCAAGTAGCGAAACGACGTCACTGCGCCGCGGGGTCAAACTGGTGCGTCTAGGCGCGTTACGACCGTTACTCCCATGCTTGGAGCGGCCACGTTGTGACGCTGAGTGGGAAGCGCTTCGAGATAGTGCGGCGAGTTCGGGGTTGACTTCATGTTGTGAATCATCAATAAAAAGATCGTAGAGCCTCTTGCCCGCCATGACATGTTGCCACAATGGAACCGGTCTGATTTCCTCAACAATCACCTCCGTTTTGCCACGGATTGTGGCCAACCACCGACCAAATTCCTCAGCGTTGCTGACGGTCGCACTCAAAGCAATTATGGTGACCGAGTCCGGCAAATGAATGATGACTTCTTCCCACACGGCGCCTCGTGAACGATCCGCCAAGTAATGAACCTCGTCCATGACCACAAATGAAAGGTTTTTTAGTGCTGTCGCACGCGCATACAACATATTACGCAAGACCTCGGTTGTCATGACAACTATGGGAGCTTCCCCATTAATGCTATTGTCACCGGTTAACAAACCCACTTTTTCTGGGCCGTAACGTTCTACTAGCTCGGAAAACTTTTGGTTTGAGAGCGCCTTGATCGGCGTGGTATAAAAGCATTTGGTCCCAGAATTCAACGCATGGAAAATGGCGAACTCTCCCACCACCGTCTTACCTGAACCCGTAGGAGCGGCCACTAACACGCCATTCCCGGCTTCGATTGCACGCACGGCTTCTAGTTGGAATGAGTCAAGATCAAATTTATAGTCTGCCGTAAAAGGACCAATAAGGGTTTTGCCATCTTGTGCACGTGCCCGAGAAGCGGCGTACTTTTCGGCCGCGGAAGACATGTTCACAGCCTATTGCCTAAAAGAAAGCCTGCCGCTCAGGCACGCAAGTAACCGAGGCGTTAAATCGAATCAGGTTTCAGCGGAGAAATCTCGTCGTCTTCCAGTTCACTGAAATCTGAATCTCGCGATTTGCGGGCCCGCCTTCGGTCGTTAAGGAGGGAGATCCCAACAGCTATCACTACGAGGGTCAAGATTGGAGTTGCCAGCAACAGCAGGTTGATCGGGTCGCCCGTTGGCGTAGCCACTGCTGAAAATATAAACACAGTGAAGATAATCCAGCGCCACCACGAGAGGAGCCGCTTGCCTGACAAAATTCCGGCAAAATTTAAAAGAACTATAAGCAGCGGTGTAAGGAACCCAACTCCAAACACTAGGATAGATCGTAAGAAAAATGACAAATATTTGTCGACTGACACGATATTTTCCACATTTTCTGGAGTGAAACCCAGCAGGATTTCCAGACCGAAGGGCAGCACTAGGTATGCAAGAGTGATTCCCGCGGCAAAAAGTGGTGAGGCAACTGCGGCAAAACCGATTGCCCATTTGCGTTCATTGCGATGTAGCCCCGGCGTGACGAATCTCCACAACTGATACAGCCAAACGGGTGCACTCAATGCAAGACCGGCCACCGCCGACACTTGAATTTGTAAAACGAACGGATCGGCAACACCGGTGAGGGCCAGGGTTACGTCTTGGCCGCTATCGGTTGCTGCTGCGATAATGTCAGTAAAAGGCTTACTGAGCCAGATAAAGATTTCCGCGTAATAAACCCATCCAATCACCATCCCAATAACGATGGCAATTCCACTTTTAAACAGACGTGAACGTAACTCTCGCAGATGCGCGGTCAGCGGCATGGCCGCGGACTTCTGCTTTTCGCGCAGCGCCACCGGCCCTAGCTAACGATCATTCGGCTCAGCAGGTGTGGTTTCTGCGGCCGAAGTGGGAGTGTTCGCCTGTGACTCAGAAGCCGTGACCGGTGGGTCAATTTCATTGTCGTCCCCATCCGAGTCGGATTCGGTCAAACCCTTCGTCTCTGCCTTGAAGATTCGAAGTGAGCGACCAAGGCCGCGTGCGGCATCTGGTAGACGCTTAGCACCAAACAAAAGCACGATTAAACCAACAATAATAAGCAATTCCCAGCCCTTGAGATTACCTGGCATGTGATTCCCTTTCAGCCCTGCTGATGTTGGCCTATAAAAAAACCAGACCTCGATTAGACCTCAGTCTATGTCAGGCCCGCTCTTTCTGCCTGTATCGTACGTGGACTTTAGTCCTGCGTGCGCAACCGGATCGCAGATTCAGTGACTATTTCGTGAATCTCCCGGACAATTTCGGGCGGATCCAGTAACGCGGCAGCCCCGCCCATCGAGAGGATCCATCGAATTAGCCACTCTTTGGATAAATATGGCACCTGAATCAGGATTTGCCCGTGGTCGGCGTCCTCGGCCGTTAATGGCGCGAGTGTTACCCAAGTTTCCTCAGTGACCCACGAGATCGTGGGCTCGATCCGCACCAGCGCGACTGGTGCCTTCGACAGATCAGTTAAGCCGGTTGCCTCAACGGCAATTCTTGGTGGCACCTGTTCCAAAGGTGCGAGCAGACTCGGGTTCGAGATTCGGTCGAATCGAAATGAGCGGATTGCCTCGGCTTGATCACACCAGCCAGCGAGGTAGAGAAAGTCGTCCACACTAAATACCCTGACCGGCGAAACCCTTCGATGGGATTGGTCATCTTGGGCCGAAGAATAGTCAAAACTTAATGCAAGATTCCGGACGAGGGCATCTTCGACTAGTTCACTTAACGCGACCTGCACCGGCTGCGAAACCTCCAGTAGGTGGGATCCCTTTCCACCCACGTCCTCCATTTTGCCAATCAAACGATCAATTAACGCCTTCTCGTCAACCGCAGGAATCTGACTCATGCGGCGCAGTGCAATCGCCAACGCAATGGCTTCCTCAGAACTGATTCGCATGGGCAAAGCGAGTGTTTGCGGATCGTAGACCCAAATCCGATCGTTGTCCCAAAAATCAATATCAACCAATTGGTCGGGTCCGTAACCAGGAAGGCCACATAACACTATTTGCCAGAGGTCCTTCGTGAGCGTGTCAACGCTGATTCCAAAATGTTCTGCCGTCTGCGTCAGGGTAATTCCGGGCCGTTTAATCAGCCAAGGGACAAGCGCGAGTAAACGAGGAATTCGATCAGAAATGAGTTCAGACACCTGGCTCACCCTCCGTGAAACCTGTCAGGTGCCCAGCAACCAGGGCATCGATTGCCGTATTAACTTCGGTCTCCAGCGCCGGCGATTCAATCAACAGGACATGGGCCAGAGCAAGTAACGTCCACTCCACCAAGTCTGCTAACACGCCACGCACTTCGATTCGATCCCCTCGCGCAGTCTGATCCAGACGCGTCGAATTCCTGCGCAACATGGCACCGTGACCCGCAGCCACAGTGATCGTGGCGGTGACCATATCTTCAGACTGAGGTATTTCCATGGTGGGGTGATCCGGCCTCGGCACACTATGTTTCTCCGCCGTGATTCGTACTGTGCCGTGAATTCTCGGGAGCTTAAATGTCCTTTGGTCCTTTCGGTCCAAGTCAAAGCCAATGCAGTACCAACTTCCCTGTCGGCAAATGAGTGCCCAAGGCTCGATCTTTCGCATGGATTGCAGGCCCGATCGATTGTGGTACTCGAATTTCACCACCCGTTTCTCCCGAGCAGCGGTGAGTAAAATTGGTAAGGACACATCCTGAGCTTGTAACCGAACCAGCCCTGACAGTTCAGCTGGTGGGGTAACCACGTTTTTGCCATATTTCGCTTCGATTTTGCGCAAGGCAGTTTGGGCTGGGGCACTAAGTACCGCCTGATCCCAGACTTGGGCTGCGACTCCCAACACGATGATGTCTTCTGGTGATAATTCCAGATCGACGAATTCGTATTCACTGGGCGAAATTCGATACCCTAAGACCTCACCCAGAGAGTCATTGACAGTGTCAATGGGCAGACCCATCGATCGCAGTTCGTCTTTATCGCGCTCAAACATTCGCTCGAACGCCTCGTCTGAACGTGCATCCTCATACCCGGCCACATTTTCGCGGATGTCCGACCGTGAAATTGCCCTACGCGTGGACATCATGGCGAATACTAGGTTCAGTAGCCGCTCTGTCTTATCGCGTCTGGCCATATAAAAATGACCTTCTCTATTTGACGTCGAGCAGATCGATGATAAAGACTAATGTGCGTCCAGAGAGCCGATGCCCGCCGGACTCTCCGTACGCTAAGGCTGGAGGAATAACTAATTGCCTGCGTCCGCCAACTTTCATTCCGGGGATACCCTCTTGCCAACCCGCAATCAGGCCAGAAAGCGGGAAGTTAATACTCTCACCGCGGTCCCACGAGGCATCGAATTGCTCACCAGTTTCAAAATCCACCCCCACGTAATGTACGTCGACAGCTGCGCCTGGGGTTGCTTCTGCCCCTGTTCCCAGAATCAGGTCGGTGCTCACCAATTCAGTGGGTGCGGGACCTTCGATGAAATCAATTTTCGGCTTGCTTAGTTGCGACATGATTGTTCCTTTTCTGTGAAGTTATGTTGCCGAGGGACTAATCGATTGAGACGAGTTCAACAACGAAAATGAGGGTCTCATTCGGTTCAATTCCGCCGGGAGGATTTGCGCCGTAGCCCAAATCTCCGGGGATTTCCAACAGCCGGCGCTCCCCGATCTGCATCCCGGGGACACCTTGAGTCCAACCTTCAATGAGTGCGCCAGGTGCAAGTTGAAATGTTGCCGGTTCACCCCTGGCCCATGAAGAATCGAACCGGGCCCCTGTCGCTTGACCCACCCCGCAATAGTTAACGGTGATGGTGTCACCAAGAGCCACACTGGCCCCGTTACCCGCGACCAATTCCTCAGATGTAAGTTCAAGTGCCGGGGCTGAATCAGGTCCCACGCTGATCGAAGGTATTTCCCCTTCACCAATCACGAGACCACCGATAGGGGTGCCTGCCGGTGCACTTTCTGAGACCACCGGTGCGGCCGAAACCCCACAGTCATTGACCGAATAAGGGCCCACCGTGTTATTGCCCTCGGCAAACTCTGGATCAGTGTCTTGGCTACTTGAACAGCCCACAACTAAAAACAGTGACGTAACAGCGATGACGGCAGTAGCTAGATGTTTTCTCACTCACACAGGATACCTACATGGAAGCTATGAGTCGATCAACCCGCTCATCGGTGTGTTGGAACGGGTCCTTTAGTAATACAGTCCGCTGCCCCTGGTCGTTGAGTTTGAGATGCACCCAATCAACCGTGTAGTCCCTACGTCGTTCCTGAGCTCTGGTAATGAAATCTCCGCGCAATTTAGCCCGGGTAGTTTGTGGCGGGTGATCGTGTGCCTTGGCGATCTGCTCGTGACTCAAAATTGTTTCCACTGCCCCGCCGCGCTCAAGCAAATAGTACAGGCCTCGATCGCGGCGGATATCGTGATAGGCCAAATCTAGTTGGGCAATCCGGGCGCTTTCTAGAGTCAGGTTGTTTTTTTGCATGTACCGGTTTAACAGGCGAAGTTTTATCACCCAATCGATTTCACGGTCGATGAGGTGCAAATCGCCGGATCCGACCGCTTTAATCGACCGCTCCCAGAGCTCCATGACCCGTTGCGTTGTCGAGTCGACCAACTCTCGATGTGCCACAAATTCGGACACCTTCTGAAAATATTCACTCTGCATCTCAATCGCCGACATTTCACGACCGTTGGCGAGCTTGACCTTGCGGGTCCCGGTTGTGTCATGACTGATTTCGCGAATTGCTCGGATCGGATTTGCCAGCGTGAGATCTGCCATGACCACGCCAGATTCAATCATGGACAACACAAGGTGAGCGGATACAACCTTCAGCAGATTGGTTGTCTCACTCATATTGCTATCACCCACGATTACGTGGAGCCGGCGATACAGGTCCGCATCGGCATGTGGTTCATCTCGGGTATTGATGATCGGCCGGGAACGCGTGGTAGCGCTGGACACCCCCTCCCAAATGTGGTCTGCCCGCTGGCTCACCGCGTAGGTGGACCCACGTGGAGTCTGCACCACTTTTCCCGCACCAACGATGATCTGCCTGCTAATCAGGAACGGAATGAATGTCTCGGCCAAGGGCGCGAAGTCTGTGTGTCTATCAAGCAGGAAATTCTCGTGACACCCATAGGAATTTCCCGCCGAATCGGTGTTGTTCTTGAACAGATACACGTCTCCATGGATTCCCTCCTGGGTCAGGCGCTCCTCCGCCTCGATACTCAGACCCTCGAGGATCCGTTCACCCGCGCGATCTTGGGCGAGTAGTTCCAAGAAGTCGTCGCACTCGGCGGTCGCGTATTCAGGGTGGGATCCCACATCCAGATACAACCTGGCTCCGTTTGCCAAGAAAACATTGCTGCTCCTCCCCCAACTCACCACCCTTCGAAACAGGTAGCGCGCCACTTCATCCGGGCTGAGTCGACGCTGCCCCTTGAAGGTACACGTAACGCCATATTCCGTCTCAATTCCGAAAATTCTGCGCTCCATGCTTTCTCCTTCCCTATTACCCAGCCGTGCTAGCCAAGTAGCTCGGTAATGTCATCTTGACTACACCGACGGAAGCATCGACCAGCTCGGCCACGTGTCAAAGTGGCGACCTCCAAGGAGTCGAGTCCCTGTTCCCCATCCGGATTCAGCGCTTTCACTGCCGCCCTCACGGTTTCGCTAGCCCCCGACCCAATACTCCAGTTATCTTTCATCGCGCTGCCCACGCTTTCACTATCACCACCCATGGAGATAAATCCGGCCTCGTCATGCACGGATCCATCAAAAGAAATTCGATATAGCTGATCCATGTCAGGGCGATCGCCTACTTCTGCCACCGCAATTTCTACCTCAAAAGGTTTTGCCGCTTCAATAAAAATATTACCTAGAGTTTGCGCATACGCATTCGCGATCGTCCGCACCGTCACGTCGCCTCGGTCGTAGGAATAGCCGCGGGTATCGGCCAACCGCACCCCAGCAACACGCAGGTTTTCAAATTCGTTATATCTGCCCACTGCGGCGAAACCAATTTTGTCATATATCTCACCGATTTTATGTAAGGCACGTGAAGGATTATCAGCAATGAAATAAATCGCATCGGCGGCGCTTGCCACGACGACCGACCGACCACGTGCGATACCTTTGCGCGCAAACTCGGCCTTATCGGCAATGATCTGCTCGGGCGAAACGTAATACGGCACGCTCATGATGTCCCGCCTTCAGGAGTTAGCCGGGCTCGGGGTCCGTTTGGGCGTGCAACTCGACGCTGCAGCATCTCCTGGGAGAGTTCGGAGACACGATTGGTGTCTATCTCCCTCACTCCGGTTTCTCCAGCCGTGTAGATCACGGGGAAGATACCGCGACTGATGTCGGGCCCACCGGTTGCGCTGTCGTCATCGGCCGCATCAAAGAGTGCCTCGATCGCTGCCGCAACGGCGTCTTCCTCGCTTTGGTTGACCGCATTTATCTTCTTCAGCGCCCCTCGCGCGAACTGGGATCCCGAACCCACGGCGCAGAAATCATGTTCCTCATATCGTCCACCGGTGATGTCATACGAAAATATCCGACCGATTTTCTCGGCCGAATCAAATCCAGCGAACAGCGGCACTACCGCCATCCCCTGCATGGCGAGTCCGAGGTTAGATCGCAACATGCTAGATAGTCGATTCGCTTTTCCATTAAGTGAAAGAGGTGTTCCTTCGATTTTTTCATAGTGCTCAAGCTCGACTTGAAAAAGTCGCACTAACTCGATCGCAATTCCCGCGGAGCCCGCAATTCCAATAAGTGAATATTGGTCTGCCGGAAAGACTTTTTGGATATCCCGCTGGGCAATAATGTTTCCCATCGTGGCCCTGCGGTCACCAGCCATCACGACGCCCTTTGCATGTCGCAATGCAACAATTGTGGTTCCATGCGGGGCGAGCAGATCGTCACCAGGAGCAGAAACAATGGCGCTGGGAAGTTTTCCTTGGTTTTGCAGGTGGTGGGAGAACGAAGACTCGGGGTTCACTGGCCACCCTTTTGAACAAATGACTTGACAAAGTCCTCCGCATTGACTTCTAGAATCTCATCGATTTCATCTAGGAGCGAGTCAACTTCAGTGTCAAGGTCTGCCTTACTTGCCGTCTCAGTGGCCTCGGGTACTGAATCCTCGACGTCCTCATCACGACGCGGGCGCTTGCTCTGCTGATTTTCATGGGTTGGCATGTCATTAGCCTACTTGTTAGTCGCGAGAGTGCAATGAATTGAGCAGGTCAGTCGCGGTATCGCATTGGTCAAGTAGCCCCTTGATCGAATCACGATTGCCCCGCAAGGGCTCAAGAGTTGGTATCCGCATCAAGGTGTCTGCACCCGTGTCAAAGACCACGCTGTCCCACGAGGCAGCTGCCACATTCTGAGGATATCGTCGAACACACTCACCGCGGAAATATGCCCGGGTATCGATCGGTGGATGTTCCACCGCGGTGTTGATCTGCTCCGGAGTAAATAGGGTTTGCAGCGACCCTCTCCTCATTAGTTTATGTGCGATTCCTCGATCCGGATCAATATCGCTATATTGCAGATCGATCAATTCTAACCGAGATGAATCCCAATCCAGAGAATCCCGATCTCGGTAGTTCTGCATAAGGTGATATTTGCACACCCAATCGACGTATTGAGCTGCCTGCGAATATTCCCCGGTGTGGTCATTGAGTGCATCCAAAGTGGCCTGCCAAAGTTGCAGTATCTCTTGAGTCTGCGCGTCAGGCTCGGCCCCCGCAAACAGGTGAGCACGGATAGTTTCTAGATACAAGTACTGAATATCAATCGCGCGCATCGATTTTCCGCTGGCCATGGGAAGCACCTGCTGCATAGTCAAGTCATAGGAGACCTTGCTCATTGACCCAACCGGATCCGAAAGTTCAAATTTCCCAAATTCATTGAAGCCTGACTCAATGAGCGCGAGAATCAAGGAAGTTGTTCCCATTTTGAGCATCGTCGCCGTCTCTGACATATTCGCATCGCCCACTATCACGTGCAAGCGTCGGTACTTCTCCGGATCGGCATGCGGCTCATCACGCGTATTAATAATCGGGCGCTTGAGAGTTGTTTCGAGTCCTACCTCGGTTTCAAAGTAGTCGGCACGCTGTGAGATTTGAAACTCCTTAACCCCACCTTCTTGCCCTTTCCCCATACGTCCAGCGCCGGTAAATATTTGTCGAGTCACAAAAAACGGAGTAAGTAACCCCACGATGTTCGCGAATGGGGTTTGGCGCGCCATCAAGTAATTCTCATGGCAGCCATAGGAGGCGCCCTTATTGTCTACGTTGTTTTTGTACAGCTTTATCTGCGTACCATCAAACTTCGGGGCCGATCTCGCTGCCAAATGCATAATTACCTCACCCGCCTTGTCCCACCGAGCAGCATCCCGCGGATTGGTTACCTCTGGGCTTGAGTACTCAGGGTGCGCATGATCCACATACAGGCGTGCTCCATTAGTGAGAATGATGTTTTCGAGTCCCAGTTCTTGCTCGTCGGTCAACGCGGATGGATCTACATCCGCACGACTGAGGTCGTATCCCCGCGCATCGCGCAAGGGAGTCTCGCGTTCGTAGTCCCAACGTGCGTGCAACCCTTGATCAAGTCCCGCTAAATGTGCATACGCGTTCACGATCTGTGAGCTGGTCAGCATTGCATTCATGGTGGGGTGGCCAGGCACCGAGATCCCATACTCGGTCTCAATCCCCATAACTCGCTTAACGCTCATGCCCACCTCTTAGTCATCAAGATCCGTAAGGAAACCACATCTACAGATATTGGCCGGTGTTGGAAGCGGTACTGATTGAGCGACCAGGCTCAGAACCCTTCTTTCCTTCAATCAGGGTGCGAATAAAGACAATGCGTTCACCCTTCTTGCCAGAGATGCGGGCCCAATCATCGGGATTAGTCGTATTCGGAAGATCTTCATTTTCCCGGAACTCATCAATACAGGCATCAAGGAGATGCTGGACCCGGATACCTCTTTGTCCCACGGTCAGGAATTCCTTAATCGCCGATTTCTTGGCCCTGGCCACGATGTTTTCAATCATGGCGCCTGAGTTGAAGTCTTTGAAATACAAAACTTCCTTGTCGCCATTTGCGTAAGTCACTTCGAGGAAACGGTTTTCGTCCATGTCGGTGTACATGCGTTCAACGGCCCGCGAAATCATGTCCACTGTCGTTGCTTCCCGATCGCCGCCGTGCTCGGCAAGGTCCTCTTTATGTAAGGGCAAATCGGAAGTCAGGTATTTGGAGAAGATTGCAGCCGCTGCTTGCGCATCTGGCCGCTGAATTTTGATTTTTACGTCGAGACGGCCTGGTCGCAGGATCGCAGGATCGATCATATCTTCCCGGTTGCTTGCACCGATCACGATGACATTTTCCAAACTTTCAACTCCATCGATTTCACTGAGCAGTTGGGGAACGATCGTGTTTTCAACGTCGCTACTCACCCCCGTGCCGCGCGTGCGAAAGAGTGAGTCCATCTCATCAAAAAAAACAATTACCGGCATTCCTTCTGAAGCCTTTTCTCGAGCCCGCTGGAACACCAACCGAATGTGTCGCTCAGTCTCGCCCACATATTTGTTCAATAATTCGGGGCCTTTGATATTGAGGAAGAAAGATCTTCCCTCATCGATCCCGGTCTTCTCCGCAACTTTTCGGGCCAATGAGTTAGCAACAGCCTTGGCGATAAGAGTTTTTCCACACCCTGGTGGTCCATACAGCAGGATTCCCTTCGGGGCCTTGAGTTTGTGTTCGAGAAACAATTCCGCGTGCAGGTAAGGTAGTTCCACTGCGTCGCGAATCGCTTCGATCTGCTCGCCGAGGCCACCAATGTCCTCGTAGTGAATGTCAGGTACCTCTTCGAGCACCAACTCCTCGACTTCGGCTCGAGCGATCTTTTCCACAGCTACCCCATTACGCATATCGCATAAGAGTGTGTCGCCGGCGCGGAGTTTTTCATCGATTAGTGGGTTGCCGAGTCGGATCACGCGTTCTTCATCAGAATGGGCAACAACTAGTGCTCGGTCGTTGTTAATGCGCTCTTTGAGGACCACGATTTCACCAGTTTCATCGTATTCACGAATACTCACAATATTCATTGACTCGTTGAGAAGCACCTCCCGGCCAAGAACCAAATCCTTGATCTCAATGGTAGGGCTGACACCCACGCGCATCTTCTTCCCCGAAGCCATGATGTCTGCCGTGGCGTCTTCATAGGCGACCAGGATCGTGGCAAATCCGCTGGGCGGCTGAGCAAGCCGGTCCACCTCGGTTTTTAGGGAAACGATTTGCTCTCGAGCGTCACGCAGAGTGGTGATTAGTCGTTGATTGTGATCCCGCGCGGCCGCCAACTCGCCATTCACCCGCATCAAATCCGCGTCTTTGTCCATGAGGCCACCACCTTCCGTTAGTTACTGCCCCCACACCATAACCCGTAAACACGCTTTGGGCTCGCAAAGATGGTTCTGTCTCACGCCGTTTCACTGACTCCCCCAGGACCGTGATAGTCCTCACCGTAAGCGCCCGGTGCTGGACGGCGTTTGCGATCAAGGGACGGGCCATTCATTAATCTTGTGGCAACCAGAAAACCGGTGTGGCCATTCATCTTGTGATCTGGTCGTACCGAGAGTCCATCAAGATGCCAGGTTCGTAACAAGCTCTCTTCAGCACGTGGTTCCGTCCACTTGTTTCGCACCCGAATCGTTTCCACCACACGTGACAATTGGGTAGTGGTCGCCACGTAAACAACCAAAGCCCCACCGGGGCGCAATGCTTGTTCGACCACGTCCATACATTCCCACGGTGCCAACATGTCAAGCACTACCGAATCAAATCCCCCCGCTGTAGGTCGCCACTCGGGCAGGTCCGCTATCTGTAGGTCCCAGGAATTTGGGAAACCGCCGAACCACCGGCAGATATTTTCCACCGCAATCTCAGCAAACTCTTCGCGCCGCTCAATGCTCACTACCGACCCGGTAGTGCCCGCGCTGCGCAACAGCGAACAGGTCAAGGCGCCCGATCCGACCCCTGCCTCAAGAATGCGTGATCCCTCGCCGATGTCTCCTAGGCCCACTATCCGAGCGGCATCTTTGGGGTAAACAACAGCGGCTCCTCTCGGCATTGACAGCACGTAGTCATCCAGAGCAGGTCTCAATACTTGATATGACACGGCACGATCGCTATTGATGATGATTCCTTCGTGTTTGCCAATCATTTCGTTGTGGGCCAACTGTCCACGATGACTGTGGAAGACCCCATCTGTGCGTAATGTGATTGTGTTCTTATTCGAGCGCGCGTCAATGAGCTGCACAAGATCGCCCTCACAAAGCGCGCCTCTGGGTCGAGCTCCCACGTCAATCGGGTGCCTTGGAGCAGGTGGATGAACGGGACGTTTGGCCATGTGAAGACTTTATCTGCGGGGTACATGCCTGAGGTGGTCGCAGTGCGCCCCGTCGATGTGTAGGTAATGAGCGCTTACGGACAGGCAACTAGGCTGAACACGTGTTCCCCAGTTCGCTTTCACCGTCCCGTAGCGCCGCTTTCCAACAGTGCCCATTGCTTTATCGCTTCAAAACAATCGATCAATTGCCAGAGGAGCCGTCAATCGCTGCGGTTCGTGGAACTCTTGTTCACACCGTTTTGGAAAAGATTTTCGATGCCCCAGCGGGCCAACGGACCTACAACCTCGCCCTTTCTCTTTTTACGGGCGCACTGGAATCATTGGGTGAAGCTAATCCACAGGAGGCCGCTCTCGTGCGCGAGCACGCACAGTCCACCGGTAATCAAAAACTCGATGAGGCGGCATTAGATCCGATTAGGCCGCTCATGGAGACCTATTTTGCGATGGAGGATCCCAATCGACTGGAGCCACATGCGCGGGAGTTAGCCATGAGCGTTGAGTTGGAAGATGGCTTCGCTATCAGGGGTTTCATTGACCGAGTCGACCGCAATCCTTCGGGCGAGATTCGGATCGTGGACTATAAAAGCGGTAAGTCGCCGTCACCTCGATTCGCAGATAAGGCGATGTTCCAAATGCGCTTCTATGGCTTGGCCTGGTGGCGCATCAATGGGGTGTTGCCACGCATGCTGCAACTAATGTATTTGGGCAATGGCCAAATACTGAAATACGAGCCTTCCGAAAGCGATCTGTTGAGCACTGAACGAAAAATTCTTGCGCTACGTAATGCCATCTCCAACAGTGCAGAACGACAGTCATTCACACCGACGCCATCGAAGTTGTGCGGATGGTGCTCTTTTAAGCCTTTGTGTCCAGAGTTTGGGGGCACTCCCCCACCGTTGCCGGACCGAGCAACGTGGACGTCCGGGAGCTCTCTGGTACAGGACAGTCTCAAAACAGCGATTAACTCAGGCGTTAACCAGCCTCCAGAGTGACTCAACATCATGGCCTTCGAGAGTTTTCAGAAAAACTGCTCCCGGAACTTCGATCTGTTGCATGTGCGCTACGGCGATTACTTTCGCACCAGCGCTTACGGCTGAAAGAGTACCCGTGTGTGAGTCTTCAATTGCCAAACATTGATCAATCGCGATCCCTACACCTGCGGCCGCACTCAAATAGGGTTCTGGGTGTGGCTTGGATTTCTTCACTTCATCACCTGCTACTGACAGGGTAAAATCTCCCACAGTTTCACTCATTCGAGACATGACCGAATCGAGAAGCACCCGCCACGAGGCGGTAACAATGACCGTGGGAATCTCCAATTCGTGTGCCTCTATGACAAGTGCCTGTGCACCCGGCCGCCATTCGATCGGCTCGGATTCAAAAAGCGATCCAACCTCGCGGAGGAGCTCCGCCCCAATGATGGATGAAACTTGTGCCCCATTGATATGCAGTTCCATGTAGTCGGCCACTCGCGACAGCGGGCCACCTACGCAATACCGTTGGTCTTCGACAGTCCAAGTATGCCCGTAACGACTCATCAACCGCTGCTCTGCGATAAACCAAAGTTTCTCTGACTCGAGCAATGTGCCATCGAGATCGAGTAAGAGAGCCTTGGGTGAGATCACACCCAACCATAGTGCGAGAGTAGGAACGTGGACTACTCAATCTTCGGCGATTCCCCATTTTTCGTCACTGATGCCGGCATGGCTTTTCGTTACGCTCCTGGTCGCAATCTCGATTCCGTTCCAATTTTGTTGCTACATGGTCTCTCTCAACAGGGGGACTACTGGTTGCCAGTGATTGAGTCCCTTGGATTAGAAAACGCCGTTATCAGCATTGATCTGAACGGACACGGTGAGTCTCGCCGGATGGAGTCGGACTATCGGATTCCCACAGTAAGCAGAGATTGCATGTCTGTGTTGGATCAATTGAAAATTGATCAGGCATGCATTGTTGGTCATTCATGGGGCGCGTCCGTTGCATTGAACTTTGCGGCAAATTTTGCAGATCGAACTCATAGCGCCGTGCTCGTTGACGGCGGGGCATTCACCCCCGCCAATATCCTGGATCTTGGGTCAATCAGCCGAGAGAGGCTCCGCGTTGAACTCACCCCACCGGAAGGCCCCTTCACAGAATCTGAGTTGCGGGCACACTATCTACCTGAGGAACTTGCCCTCTCAATCGATCAACAAGATTGCGTCATGCAAGCAATTGACCGGACATATCAGAGTGCTCCCGACACCGGATTAGTCACCACCATCGGGATTCAAAGACACATGGCGGTTTTGGATTCATTCTTTGATTACAACCCCGATAGCGACCTAGATCTGATCACCGTCCCCAGTTGGATCCTCATTGCCTGCGATCTTAACGCGCCTGCCGGAATCGATACCATGGATGACTGGGCACGCGCCAAACACGATGCAGACGGCAAAGTTCTGGGAAAAATGAATATTGCCTTGCAGCATTGGTACGGTGCAGTACATGATGTTCCTCTGTATTGGCCGGGTCGGGTGGCGCGGTTGATCGCACATGCCGCACAGAGGCGAGGGGGTGGGTTGATGTGATCGAGTTTGACGACCTCCCGGTGTTGGAGAACCCAATTATGATCTGCGCATTTGAAGGTTGGAATGACGCCGCAGAAAGCGCGTCAGGCGTGATCAGCCACTTGCGCGATATGTGGAACGCCGAGTTGCTGCTCGAGCTTGACCCTGAAGAATATTATGACTACCAAGTGAATCGACCCCACACCTATGTGACGGATTCGGGCGAGCATGGCATTGTATGGCCGGGTACCCGAATTTTCACAGCACACGTACCCGAACTCACCAGAGATATTGTGCTTGTGGCTGGAATTGAGCCGAACATGAAATGGCCGCAGTTCATCCGCGAGATCCTCGGGGTCGCGACTGAATTAGACACCAACTTAGTTCTCACTCTTGGCGCCTTCCTTTCTGACAATCCACACACCCGTCCGGTTCCTGTTTCAGCCACTACAGGCGATCCTCAAATGTTGCACGAACTCGACGTGGAACACTCCACCTACGAAGGACCCACCGGAATAGTTGGCGCAATCGCCTCAGTCTGTGAACAATTCGGTATCCCCAGCTTGTCCTTGTGGGCCTCGGTTCCTCATTATGTGGGTCAATCTCCGTGCCCTAAAGCATCACTGGCACTTGTGGCAAAAATTGAAGATCTCCTTGATCTTCCAATCCCCCTTGGCGATCTCACCGAAGATGCACGAGCTTGGGAAGCGGGCGTGGACGAGTTGGCGCGTGATGATGAAGAAATAGCGGACTACGTTGCCCAACTCGAAGAAGAACAGGACACCGCCGAATTACCTGAGGCGTCAGGAGATGCAATTGCAAAGGACTTTGAAAGGTATTTGCGCCGGCGTGAACGTTAGCCCTGATCCCGCAGATTCAGGTAGCGGTTAATCGAAGCAGCCGTGCTTTGATCAAAATTTGCGGCCAAACTGGGCAATTCGAAAGCCTCGCTGATCCCCATTGCTACTTGTTTCCCTAACTCGACACCCCACTGATCAAAAGAATTTATTCCCCAAATGGCGCCTTGTACAAAAACACAATTTTCATAGAGTGCGACGAGCATTCCCAAGACAAATGGGTTGAGTTCGGGACACATAATCACAGTTACGGGTCGATTGCCAGGCATGACCTTATGTGGCACTAATTCTGCTGGGACACCACTGTCGGCAACTTCACTGGCATCCATGCCCAACGACAATACGGACGCTTGAGCCAATGCGTTTGCGACCAACATATCTTGTTGGTCCCCCAAATCGTGTCTGGCTCGCGCCACAACGATGATGTCACACGACACCGTATTTGTTCCCTGGTGCAACAACTGATAAAAGCTGTGTTGACCATTTGTGCCAGCTTCTCCCCAGTAAATAGCCCCGGTGTCGTAACTCACGCTTTCCCCGTCACTGCGCACGTTTTTGCCGTTGCTTTCCATCGTGAGCTGTTGTAGATAGGCGGGGAACCGTTCCAAGTACTGCGCATAGGGAAGAACGGCTGTGGTGTTGATTCCTAAAAAGTCCCGGTTCCACACAGCAAGCGCACCCATTTGCATTGCGATATTGGTCTCCCAGGGTTCATTCTGGAAGTTAACATCCGCTTGGCGAAAACCATTGAGTAGCTCACCGAATTGCCGTGGCCCTATGGCAATCATGGTACTCAAGCCGATAGCCGATTCCATCGAGTAACGGCCACCCACCCAATCCCAAAACTCGAACATATTCGCGGCATCAATGCCAAAATTCGACACTTCTCGCTCATTTGTTGAGAGTGCCACAAAATGCCGCGAAACAACTGGCTCAAGATCCTGGGAAGTCACAGCCTTGTGCACCCAGTCTCGCGCCTGCTGTGCATTGGACATCGTCTCGGCCGTGGTGAAAGTCTTAGATGCGATAATGAAAAGAGTTGTTTCGGGGTTGCACCGCTTGAGGGTTTCCACCAAGTCGGCCGGGTCCACATTCGATACAAAAAAGAATGCAATGTTCGGCTGGGTGAATGCGCGTAGTGCTTGGTGAGCCATGGCCGGTCCCAAATCAGAACCGCCAATGCCAATATTTACCACCGATTCAATTCTTTTTCCGGTGAATCCTCGCCAGTCCCCGTTACGCACCCGCTCGGCCAGGACCGACATGCGTTCAAGCACCGAGTGCACCGCCTCCACGATGTCAACACCGTCAACAACCAATTGGGAATCTCGCGGGAGACGCAACGCACTATGCAAAACGGCGCGGTCCTCAGTCTGATTCACGTGAACACCCGCACACATCTGGTCTCGCCTGTCGGCGACCTTACGCTCTACCACCAGTTCCTTGAGCGTGTTCCAAACTGATGCATCTATCCTTTGCCGAGTGAAATCGACCTCGATCTCGCCGAGATTGCTTCGGAATTCGCTGCGATTCTGATCAATTAACTCTCGGATTGGGGCAATTGACGCCCCTGCCAACGTGAGTGTTTGCCAAGCAGGGGTCAGGGTGGGATCGGACACTCGTCTAGTCTTGCACACAAGTCTTATGAACTACTAGCACTCGTGCTTTGCGCTAATGAGGAGGATCCGGTATGGATGATCAAAAACTGAATGTGAGCTTAGGAATGGTCGGGCTCGGTCGAATGGGCGCCAATCTCAGCCGGCGAGCCGTGGCCGCTGGACATAACGTGGTCGGCTTTGATCGTAATCTCGATTTCGTTACAGCGTTGGGGCCACATGGGGTGGAAGGTGCTGACTCCCTCGAGGAGTTGGTGAACGCTTTGCCTAGCCCGCGCACCGTTTGGATCATGGTGCCGGCCGGCGCGCCCACCCAGAGCGTTGTCGACCAATTAGCGAGTTTGCTGCAGGCCGGTGACACGATTATTGATGGCGGAAATTCGTATTACCGCGACGACATCGCGCATTCACAACAATTGGCCGTGGCGGGGATTTCTTTTATCGATGTCGGCACGTCCGGAGGAGTGTGGGGCCGCGAACGCGGCTATTGCCTGATGATCGGTGGCCCCGAGAAGGCAGTCAATGCCTTAGCTCCGCTTTGGGATGCTCTTGCCCCCGGCATTGACACCCAAGTGCGCACCGATGACTCTGCTCCACTCCAAGTTGCTGAGCGAGGCTGGCTCCATTGCGGTCCAAGTGGCGCAGGCCATTACGTCAAAATGGTTCACAACGGGATTGAGTACGCACTAATGGCTGCCTACGCGGAAGGATTCAATATTTTGAAACATGCAAACGCCGGGGCGCTCGCGAGCACTCATGACGCCGAGACTGCGCCCCTTGCACAACCTGAATTTTATCAATATGAGATCGATATTCCGGCAGTGGCAGAGGTGTGGCGCCGAGGGTCAGTGATTGGATCCTGGCTCCTAGACTTAACCGCATCGGCGTTGGCACAAAGTCCCGAACTTAGTGAGTTTTCTGGTCGCGTGTCCGATTCAGGTGAAGGTCGATGGACGTCAATTGCCGCAATCGAAGAAGGCGTTCCCACCCCGGTGCTCACTGCCGCACTCTATTCACGTTTCGCATCCCGGGACAATGATCACTTCGCCCATCAGGTCCTCAGCGCAATGCGCAAAGGCTTCGGTGGGCACGACGAAAAGCAGTACTAGAGGTACACACCGAGCAGGCTCGCACATAGGTTCTTGATCAGTTCTGGTCCACTCGAATCCGGCCCCCCCGAGTGCAGTGAGTCGCGAGCCCAGTTGTCAATCGTATCGAGCGCGCCTGGTGTGTGCAGGTCATCGGACATCACTTCCCGGACCCGGTCGAGCACACTCTCTGCGGCTCGCGCGCTGGGCAGACTGGTCGCAGCGCGCCACAATTCAAGTCGGGCTTGCGCGCCTTCAAGGCCTTGGGGGGTCCAAGACCAATCGCTGCGATAGTGGTGGGCCAGCAACGCAAGTCGGATTGACATTGGGTCCACTCCTTCATGGCGCAAGGTTGACACGAACACCAAGTTTCCTCGCGATTTTGACATCTTGTGACCTTGCCAAGACACCATTCCTGAGTGGACGTAAAAGCGTGCAAATGGTTCGCGCCCGGTAATGCTTTCCGCTTGGGCAGAGCTCATCTCATGATGCGGAAACTTTAAGTCCGAACCACCACCTTGGACGTCGATTTGATTCCCCAAGTAAGACAGCGCGATTGTTGAACATTCAATATGCCAACCGGGCCTTCCGCAACCTAAAACGGTGTCCCACGCCGGCTCATTGGGCCGTTGCGTTTTCCACAACAGGGGGTCCAAGGCGTTGAGTTTACCCGGGCGGGTCGGATCCCCGCCGTGTTCGGCGAAAGCGCTCAGCATTTCGTCACGGCTGAAATGCGAAATGGACCCGAACAAGGGAGACTTCGCAATTGTGAAATAGATATCACCCTCGAGTGCGTAGGTTTTTCCAGCCGCTTGCAACCCCAGCACATGTTCGGCAATCTGTGGGATCGACTCCACCGCCCCGATGTAATGCGCAGGCGCAATAACACTCAAAGCTTGCATGTCCTCGCGAAATAGTGCTGTCTCTCGATCCGCGATTTCCCGCCAATCTTTGCCGGTAGCCACCGCGCGCTCCAAGAGCGGCTCGTCGATATCTGTCACATTTTGCACATACTCCACCTGCACTCCCGAGTCAAGCCAAGTGCGAATCAACAGGTCAAACGCAACATAAGTGTTGGCGTGGCCGATATGCGTGGCATCGTAGGGAGTTATGCCACAGACATAAATTTTCGCTACTTCGCCCGGTGCCGTGGGACGCACATTCTGGGTCGCAGAATCAAATAGCGCCAAGTCGCGTCCAATACCGGGAAGTTTTGACACTAACGGTTGCGACCAGCTTTGCACCTTGGCAGCCTATCGGTTGAATTGCCCGGGCTTAGAACACCGGCCACGGAATTGACGGCCATTGTGCTGACGGTCGAGGGAACACCTCCATGTGCACGAGTTCGGCGATCCGATCTCGTAATTCACCAGACTCAATTTCTGACAGAAATGGGTCGATTTGTGCGTCGAAACTACCCAGTTTCTTACCGAGCTCTGTGAGGTCTTTTATCAGTTTCGGCGGAATCGGAGTGTCCATCCATCCCCACAGCACAGTGCGTAATTTTGGCTCTTCATGAAAACATACGCCGTGATCGATGCCGAATATCCGACCACTTTTGTCTACTAATACGTGTCCGGCCTTGCGGTCGGCATTGTTTACCACTGCATCAAAAAGGGCCATCTGGGCGAGTTGCTCGCTGGGTTGATGTGCAAGGGTCACTTCATTTCCGTCTTGATCTATTGCTTGCAAAATCGAAAACCATCCGGTCGGCACTTCATGCGTGTCAAAAATGTTTACCGGACGCAGTTCATCTACTTCCTCAATCCACTGTTGGACCATGCCCGGACCCATGGGTCCCTCATCAGTCCAGCGAGTCGGAGGGACCAAATCCCAGCCTAGGAGCCCATCAAGATTCGCGGCCGCCACCTCCCGCCGGCACAGGGTGTCCCGAGCGAAATCCCAGAGCGGACTCTCCCCGGATACGGGCTTGTATACAAAGAGGCCCCCTGAATCGTCCCTGCATAACAGGGAGCCGTTACTCGCACCGCGCAGTTGACCCATTGGTTCAAGTGAGCCACGTGCCATTGTGTTAGAGGTCTCTTCGCTTATACCCATTAGCCCTCGGACAAATATGACCCTCAGGGTCAAGCGGTTGTTGACAAAATGGGCATGGCGGGCGTCCGGATTCGGTGACACGGCGCGTTCGTTCGGCAAATGCCCGCGCATAGGCCGCACTGAGCCACACTCGCATTGTGTCGGGGCCTTCTTCTCCGTCTTCACCGAGTTCGGGCACTTCCTCGCTTTCTTCATCGATTGCGTGCGCCTCGATCACGACACATGAACTTCCTTCGTCCCAGCCCAGAGCCATCGCCCCAACCCGAAACTCTTCTAACAGTGGCATGTCAAGAGGATCATTGTCCACCAATTCACTGGGTGCTTTTTGTGGAACTACACCGTTGGGGTCGCGGGTGACATGAACTTCATCGAGCAACTCGTCTATACGCTCTGCCAATACAATCGCCTGTTGTTTTTCAAAAGCGACCGCAGAAAGTGCGCCCGCGGACTTCGCCTGCAAGTAAAAGGTGCGTTCCCCCGGCATTCCCACCGTTCCGACAATGAAGCGTTCGGGAAGGCGGTATTCGACGATTCTCCTAGCCACCCGCTCCACCTCCCACTGGTGCTTCACCTTTGTTCTTATGTGCAACCGTTACATGTCTACGCGCTTGTGTTCCGTCGCCATTTGAACTCAAAACAAACGGCCTGGTAGCCGTGTAGCTCACCACGCTGACCGAGCACGGGTCAGCGCCGATTCGTTGAAATAGGTCCAGGTGCATGCCCAAGGCATCCGCGAGGATTGCTTTGATCACGTCGCCGTGGGAAACAGCAATGTAGACCGCTTCGGGACCTAAAATGTCATTCCATCGTCGAATAGCTTTCACAGCTCGGTACTGCATACTCGACATTGCCTCGCCATTTGCTCCTGGAAAAACAACAGACGCCGGGTGGTCTTGAACGGACCGCCACAAGTCTTCTTGGGCGAGCTCGCTCAAACTGCGACCCGTCCAGTCGCCATATTCACATTCTGCGAGCGCCTGCTCAGCGTGTATTTCCAAGGGTCCACCAGAGGTGCCCACCAAGGTTGTAGTCAGGCTCTGCGCCGTTTGCATGGTCCGCTCTAGGGGTGAGGAGATCAGGGCGGAGACTTCTAGCCCGGATAATTGCTCGGCAAGTGCGACCGCCTGTTCGACCCCACGGCTGTCTAACTTGGTTCCCGGAGCCGTGCCCGCCAGGATTCCT
Organism: Candidatus Nanopelagicales bacterium; assembly: GCA_028825115.1. GTDB lineage: Bacteria > Actinomycetota > Actinomycetes > S36-B12 > S36-B12 > UBA4592. Next base: position 119,943 of record JAPKAV010000002.1, read on the forward strand.
TTTTCGTTTGCCTCTGTACGTCCATGTCGGACTAGCAGCACGGTAGCCATGTCCATAACGTAGTGGTGAAAGCCAACGGCGCGCCAACCATTGTGTGGGTGTTCGCGTGGGGCAGAACCTGACTGGCCCGTACCCCTGCGTTATGGCCGATGCACCTACGGAGACAGCACCCCAGTTGCTAAAAGCAGCAGCACCACGATTCCAAGCCCAATCCGGTAAATCACGAACGGCGTGTAGGTTCGAGTGGTGAGCCAACGGAGCAACCAAGAGATAATGCCTAACCCAACAAAAAATGCGATGACGGTGGCCAAAATGGTTTGGCCCCATTCCACGTTTTGCTGGTCAGAAATCTTCGTCGCTTCATAAAAACCTGAGCCAAAAACGGCGGGAATCGCAAGCAGAAATGCGTATCTTGTCGCCGTAACCCGGTTGTAACCAAGTGCCAGCCCGGTAGTGATCGTGGCTCCGGACCGGGACACTCCCGGAATCAATGCCAATGCTTGGCCTAGCCCAAAAACTACCGCATCGGACAGTTTCAACTTTTCGATTGACTTGATCTTGCGTCCATAACGGTCCGCGATTCCAAGCAGGACTCCAAAAAATATCAGTGTGAAGGCGACGAGATAAAGGTTGCGCGCCGTCGTTTCAATTTGGTCAGCGAACAGGAAGCCAAGGGCGGCAACCGGGATTGTTCCCACGATGACATACCAACCCATCCGGGCATCAAGCTCTTTGCGCAAGGCTGGATTTCCCAGTGACCGCGACCATATGGACACTATTCGCGTGATGTCACGCCAGAAATACACAATCACAGCGAGTTCGGTTCCGATTTGACTGACCGCTGTGAAAGCCGCGCCTGGATCGGTCCAACCGAAAAATTGACTAAAAATAAAGAGATGGGCTGATGAAGAGACCGGCAGAAATTCAGTTATTCCCTGCAGTACTCCAAGAACGATCGCTTCATACCAGGACATGTCAATTATTCGGTACGGTTCGCGTCCAGATCCCCTAGGCCAGCACTCTTAAACGCCTCTTTCATGACATGAAGTGTTCCTACTCGTTCCTTCAGGGACCCTGCAAACGAAGCCACACTCAAATTGGTGACGCCTGCATCAGCATAAGCCGGTAAACGCTTAGCGATCCTTTCCGGCGGACCAATTAATGAAGTGGCATCGATGAATTCAAATGGAACGGCCGCAGCCGCGCCCATGTAATCTTTAGACATGAATTTTTCCTGAATCTGAATAGCTGCATCCTCATATCCCATGCGGGTCGCGAGTTGGTTGTAAAAGTTTTTATCACGAGAGCCCATCCCGCCGATGTACAGCGCCGCATACGGGCGTACGAAATTCGCACACTCTTCAACATCATTTCCAGGGACAACAGGTACCGTGGGCACGACATCGAACCCCTCCATGGTCTTACCGGCCTTCTCACGGCCCGCGATCAACGGCTTCATAAGCACGGCGGCCTGTTCGGGCGAAAAGAAAATGGCGAGCCACCCGTCTGCTATTTCACCCGTGAGCTCAAGGTTCTTGGGTCCAATGGACGCTAAGTAGATGGGAATATTTTCCCGTACCGGATGGACCGTCAACGTGAGCGCTTTCCCCGGCCCATCGGGCAATGGCAATGTAAAAAAATCGCCGTCATATTGCACACGCGTTCGAGACAGAGCCATTTGCACTACGTCTACGTATTCGCGGGTTCGTTGCAGTGGCTTGGTGAATCGCACACCATGCCACCCTTCAGACACCTGCGGACCAGAAACTCCTAGGCCGAGTCTGAACCGTCCTGCTGAGAGGGTGTCCAAAGTAGCCGCTGTCATTGCTGTGTTTGCCGGCGTCCGACCGGGGATCTGGAAAATTGCGCTGCCCACATCAATGTGCTGTGTTTGGGCGGCAATCCATGTGAGGACGGTGGCCGCATCTGAACCGTAGGCTTCAGCAGCCCACGCGCAGGAATAGCCGAGCCGATCGGCCTCCTTGGCCACTTCCAAATTGTCCGCATCGTTTCCTGCACCCCAATAGCCGAGGTTCACTGAGAGTTCCATGGTGACAGCCTACGACCTACAATCCCAACTTTCATCCCGCATGGGGCTACGGTTGAGACATGCAGCAGCGGCCTCTGGGCAATTCGGGAATTCGGGTGGGACGTTTAGCGCTTGGAACCATGACTTGGGGCCGGACAACAGATGAGTATGAGGCCCGCGATCAACTTGCCGCGTTTCTTGACGCCGGTGGCACATTAATCGACACCGCCGATGTGTACGCAGAGGGTGTCAGCGAGGAGTTGCTGGGCACCCTTATTCAGGAGTTTGATTGTCGAGATTCCGTTGTGGTTGCCACCAAGGCGGTCTCGTTGCCAAATACCGAGCGTAGATTCAATGCTAGCCGTGGACATCTGCTCGACGCCCTTGATCGTAGTCTAAAACGGCTCGACGTCGATCATATTGATTTATGGCAAATGCACGCTTGGGATTCTTACACACCGCTGGAAGAGACGCTTTCGGCAATTGATTCCGCGATTACTTCTGGCAAGGTGCGTTACGCGGGGATATCCAATTACTCCGGGTGGCAAAGCGCGCGGGCGTGCACGATGCAACAGCTTAGGCCGGGGTCTACGCCATTGATCACTACGCAGATGGAGTACTCACTGCTGGAACGCGGTGTTGAACGTGAGATTGTCCCTGCTGCCAAATCGCTCGGCATTGGCATTCTCCCGTGGTCACCACTTGGCAGAGGTGTGCTCACGGGTAAGTACCGGCACTCAATCCCGATTGACTCACGTGGTGCCAGCCCAGAGACGAGTGCCTTTGTGAATCTGTATTCGGATGAGCGAGCAAAAAGAATTGTCGATGCACTTGCAACGGCGGCACAGGGGCTGGATGCAAGCCCCGCGGAAGTTGCACTGGCTTGGCTGCGAGACCGCCCGGGCGTGATTGCCCCCATTCTGGGCGCACGGACTAATGCCCAATTACTTTTGGCGCTTGGCTCAGAAGAGCTTGAGTTGCCGGAGGAAATCACGGCTGCACTCAACGATATCTCTGACCCGCACATGGGATACCCCGAATCTGGCTGGGCGCAGCGCAGGTGATGTCCGGGTGAAACATCAATGACGCGCGTCGAGCCGACGTGGGAGTTTCGGGAAATTTTTTTTTCGCGGGATAGCGACCGTGAGGAAACGCGGCAGTTCGTGACCTTAAAAGCTGATCGTGGTCGTTGGGAACTTGACCGCACCAGGATTTACCGTGATGGCCGCAAAAAGATCCGGTTGCGTCGCAAAGTGTATCGGGTTAAAAAGGCCATGTAATTAGACCGCACGCAAAAAGCGATCGAGGGCACGCACACCGAAGTGCAAACCCTCAATTGACACCCGTTCGTCCACTCCGTGAAATAGGCGCCAGTAGTCCAAGTCGGGTGGCATGCGTAACGGTGAAAATCCGTAGCAGTCGATCTCGAGACTACTGAGTGCTTTCGCATCCGTGCCCCCGGAAATCATGTACGGGACAGCGCGCGCACCGGAGTCCTCTTGGCGTAGAACGCTCGCCATCAGGTCAAATGTTGCCGTCTCAAATGTTGACTCAATTGCAATATCACTGCTCACGGGTTCAACGTTAATTCGCTCACCAACAAGTTCGCGGATCGTCTGGTCGAACTCGGCTTCAAAGCCGGGCAGTACTCGTCCGTCAATGTGAGCCGTGGCCTCCGAGGGGATCACGTTTACCTTGTAGCCGGCATTTAACATTGAGGGATTTGCCGTGTTTTGCAGCGTGGCACCCACGAGTAATCCCAATGTGCCGATTTTTGACACTAATTCCTCCGTGTTGCTTCCGTCAATCTCCACACCATAGGCGTCACTGAGTTCGGCGAGAAATGCGTCTACCGTGCGAGTACGACGAACCGGCCATTGGTGGTCACCAATTCGCGTCACTGCACGAGCCAATTCGGTAACTGCATTGTCAGTGTGAATCATGGATCCGTGTCCAGCGCGGGCTGCAGCTCGAAGTCGCAGCCAACGGATTCCCTTTTCTGCGGTTTGAATTGGATATAAACGCAGATCATCGCGTACGGAGACTGAGAAGCCTCCTACCTCGCCGATGGCTTCGGTGGCTCCTTCAAAAAGTCCGGGACGATTGTTTACGACCCACGCGGACCCATGCTTCATGCCGGCTTCCTCATCCGGGAAAAATGCGATGATTATATCTCGCCTGGGCCGGATTCCCATCCGTGCCCAGTGACGCATTACGGCCAAAATCATGGCATCCATGTTTTTCATATCTACCGCACCACGCCCCCAAATGAATCCGTCATGGATTTCTGCTCCAAAAGGCGGGTGGGTCCAGTCGGAGGCTATCGCGGGAACAACATCAAGATGCCCGTGGACTACGAGAGCGTCGGCGCTCGGATCGGTTCCCGGAATTCGCAAGTGCACGCCCCTGCGGGTATCGGCGGTCGTCACATACACCTCGGGGTCATACCCCACTTCGCGCAATCTCTGGCCGCAGTAGTCAGCGACTTCAGCCTCACCGACTGTTTCGGGCGCGTCACCCCAGTTGCTGGAGTCAATGCGAATTAATTCTTGGGTAAGGGTTACCACGTCAGTCTCAAGCGCTAACCGCGCTTGATCAGATAGTGTGTACTCCTGCGTCATGCCATGATCATGCCATCTGGATCACGGCCTGGCATCAGCCTTAACCCAAGTGCTGTATGCGTGAAGATTAGTTCCTCACGTTTCACTCCGGAGTCAGCACGGCTCGGGCATGCAGGTATAGTTGAAGTTCGCCGCGCAAGCGGCACCCAGTCCGGGTGGCGGAATAGGTAGACGCGCTAGCTTGAGGTGCTAGTGCCCCAAAAGGGCATGGGGGTTCAAGTCCCCCCTCGGACACAATCCGTGCGGCACTTTCGAAGTCGCCGGGTGTGCATTTCTTGAAACCAGCGGTTGTAACGACTAAAGCTGGTCGCTGACCCGCTCATGGCGCCAACGTTGGCGTTGTGCGTCTTCACGGCGCTCATAACTAACCTCGGACTGCAAGTCTGGCTCGAAGGGCCTCCCGGCGTTCCTCAAAACGATTCACGCTGACGTCCATGTCAGCCAAGATCTGAGCAAGTTCATCGCGCGCTGCATTGCCCACCGCGCCAAAATCATTGCGCTCAAAAATTTTCCATTTACGAAGCACCGGCAAGATTACTTCCTCACGGTGCTGCTTGAGATCGTAGATCCCGGCAACAGCGATCTCGACTGCCTTGCGTTGAAAACCATCAATCCCGTGCCCAGGCATTGCGAAATCGCGCACACTCGACAGAATCGCGACCATAGTCGCGTCGGGTTGTAGTTCAAGTGCCGCGTCAAGGAGGTTTCGGTAAAAAATCATGTGGAGATTCTCATCTAATGCGATCCGCTGTAAAAGCGACTCGCCAATTGGATCACCCGTTGCCGCACCCGTATTTCGGTGCGAAACCCTCGTTGCGAGCTCTTGAAATGACACATAAGACAAACCCGCCAACATCCCAGGGTGAATTGCTTGAAAGCCCTCTTGCATGTGGAACATTCGCGCCTGCTCTAACGCCACCGGATCAACCGCGCGCGTAACCACCAAGTAGTCGCGGATTGCGGTGCCGTGTCGCCCCTCTTCAGCCGTCCAGCGGCCAACCCATTCACCCCAAGCCCCCTCACGGCCGAAGATCGTGGCGATCTCATGGTGATAGCTTGGTAAATTGTCTTCGGTGAGTAGGTTGATTATCAGACTGGTTCGCGCAGCTTCACTGAATCTTTGCTCCTGGGGGGTCCAGTCTTGGCCGCCAAGATGGGCAAAATTTCGGGCTTCGTCCCAGGGAATGTAGTCGTGCGGAAACCACTCTTTCGCTATTGAAATATGTCGATTGAGTTCCTTTTCAACGACTGGTTCTAAATCATTGAGAAGATTAAGAGTCTCAACCTGATTAAGCATCTGCGTCATGTATGTATTGTGGCACGTTGACCGATGTATTGCGCTCCAAGCCTAATTTGCATTTGGACCATCATTCTTTGATTTGACAGGTACATTGTTCATATGTTCACCAAAGGAGACGAATCCAACCCAGCGGAAGTTTTACGAGCGACCCAAAGTGTCGACATCGAGCCGGGCGACACGGCAGATGCAGCCGATCGGCTGACCATGATCATGGAGGCTGAGGCGATTCGCAACGGCATCACAGGTGACAACGGTGAGTATGGCGGGGAGGGTTCACTTGATGGATTGCTCTACCCACTTGAAGACACTGAGCACCTCCTCGCCAGTGAAGATGCAGAAGACGCAAGTGACGACCCAATGCACGCAGGTGGCTCAACACCCTCGCGTGTGGTGAGCGAGGAAATTGCCGCAATGCACTTTACCGACACTGATGAGTACATTGACAACGAACCCCACCCAGAGAGTGCGCAGCCGCGATTGGATCAAATTAACCAATCAATGATTGACCTCACCCCTGAAGACGAAACCCTGTTAGGAATTGATCCACATCACGCGTTACCTACTTATTGACCTGAGGTTTGGGCTTTCGCAGTTTGCGGGCAGTTCCTCGAACAACTCCCCCAAGTAGCATTCCGAGCAAAAAAGACACAGTAACAATCAGCCACACATAGATGTCAAAATCCATGCCCAAGAATTTCACCTGCGCTGTTTCCAAATTTTGTACTGCAAATACTAAAAGAACTACTGCAATTGCGATTATTACGACCCCGCGCCAGCTGAGCCGCATCCCGCGCTTCGACGCACTTTTATCGAAAGTGTCCGACATCAATTCCTCTTTCCATTATCAGGGTCCCAGTTCTCGAGTCCAGAACAAATCTTACCGCTGTAGCGGCGTAGCGTGTCCTTATTTAGGGTCTTAATGCTATGAATAGGGCATGACGCCTTCTCCCGCCACCGAATTTGTGACCTACTCACTTGATAATAATGTCGCAACCATCACTTTTAATCGGCCTGAACGACTCAATGCGCTACTTCCCGACATGATCCATGCCTATTCCAATTTTTTGGATTTTGCCGATGCGGACCCACAAGTTCGAGCAATCGTGGTGACCGGGTCCGGTCGTGGCTTCTGTTCCGGGGCAGATCTCAGCATTTTGGGTGAGGATCCGGAACTGGTTCAAGGGTTCCTCAACGGCCAGAGCTATCGAACCGTGCCGGGGAAATACCTACACCTGTCCACTCCGGTGATCACTGCAATTAATGGTCCAGCGGCTGGCTTGGGTTTTGTGATTGCCATGAGCGCAGATTTCCGATTCGCCAAGTCCGATGCGAAACTCAGTTCCACCTTTGCTCGACTGGGCCTGATCGCCGAATACGGCATTGCTTGGCTGCTCCCCCGGTTGGTGGGTTTAGCTCGCGCCTCGGAGATCCTGATCAGTGGTCGCACATTTACTGGCCAGCAAGCTGCTGAGTACGGGCTAGTTCTAAGCGCCAGCGATGATCCACTCGCGGCGGCATACGAATGCGCTGCCGATTTAGTCAGCAATTGCTCACCCGCATCAATGGCCGTGATTAAGGCCCAGCTGGTGCGAGGCTTGAATGCGGAATTTAATGAAAGTGCCGATGACGCTTTCGTCGAGATGGGCCACGCATTTGATCGCGGAGATCTCGCCGCCGCACTTCGCGGAAAAATTGACGGTGTGCCACCACAGTTCCCCGCGAACTAGAGCAATCCCCGCGAACTAGAGCAATCCCCGCGAACTAACGCAACAAACCACAGTGGGCGAGGGCCATTCGCACGAGTCGCCCTTGTCCTCCCGCCATCTCAAGTTCAAACTCGGGACTGGTTGCCGCGTCAGGGGAAACCCAAATAAGGTCCAGTGCCTCTTGTGAAGGAACGCAATCCCCCTCGATCGGAACAATGTAAGCCAACGAGATTGCGTGCTGGCGCGGATCATGAAAACCAGACACTCTTTCGTCCGGGAAATACTCCACGACGGTAAACGGTTGAGGTGATGCGGGCAATTTAGGAAAAGCCATGGGCCCTAGATCTTTTTCAAGGTGCCGAACAATTGCATCGCGCACCCGCTCCCGGTGTAGCACGCGACCAGAAACCACCGCCCGGCTGATTGACCCATCGGGCAAAATTCGCAGAAGAAGCCCCACTTCGGTCACCGCGCCGCTTGCATCGACGCGCACCGGGATCGCATCCACATACACAATCGGCAAATTGGCCCGAGCATTGTCTAGCTCGTTATCGGATAGCCACGCTCCTGAATTTTCTAGTAAGTCCATCACGACCTAATCTTCACATGGATCCTGCCTGGATACAGGTAGGCGCCGATACCAAATCGATCGTATGCTGATGGTATGAATGCATCAAATTCGGAAAATGACCAATCTCAACTCCCAGATCTGGGTGATCCCTCCGTTGTGACCGATGACCAGTGGCGCGAGCGACTGACATCACGGGAGTATCACGTCTTACGTGAAGGGGGAACCGAACCTGCCTTTACAGGCGAATACACCGATAACAAGGCAGCCGGTACCTACTCCTGCCGGGCCTGTGGAACGAAATTGTTCACCAGCGACACCAAATTTGACTCCCAGTGCGGTTGGCCCAGTTTCTATCAGCCATTAGCCAAAGACTCTGTGGTCTACATTGAAGATACCAGCCTTGGTCGCACGAGGACTGAAGTTCGCTGCGCAGCCTGCGACGGGCACCTAGGGCACGTCTTTGAAGGCGAAGGGTATGGCACACCCACCGATCAGCGGTACTGCATTAACTCCATTTCAATAAATTTCGCGTGACTTCACGGCGCGCCAGCCTCAGCAAACTGGTACGTCTCATTAGTCTTACACTGTGCGAACCGTGACCCCAGCCGCAGATCAATTTGCGGTCACGGTTGAGCAGATCGGCAACGTGGTAGTACGCCCAGACATCACTTTGACACAGGTCCCCGCTCCCGGCCGGCTAGCTCCTTTTGCTTTGGCCCTCACAGCTGCACCCACCAATGTTGACAGCGATGCGTTCTCGGGAAGATTTGTGCTACTCCATGATCCTGACGGCGTCGAAGAGTGGGGTGGGACCTTTCGCGCAGTAATTTTCGCGCGCGCTGAGCTAGAAGCCGATCTCCTCAACGACGACCTAGTAGGGGAAGTCGGCTGGAGTTGGATTTCTGAGAGCACTTCTCACCTTCAGATTTCAGAAATCGGGGGTACCGTGACCAGCAACTTTGGTCAATCATTTGGGACCTTGGCTGACCGCGCCGCCGAAGGTTTTGTTGAAGTGAGATCTTCCTGGACAGCCACTGAAGACGAGTCGGGGGCGCCACGCGACAACCTTGGCAGTCACCTCACCGCCTGGATAAACGTACTGGTGTGTGCTGGCGGACTTGTGCCACTCCCAGAGGGTGTGGCCCATGTTGCACACGCGCGTCGTCGTGGATAGCGAAGAGCCAAAAGTTCCTTATGAAACTCGCGAGCAAATACCGGACGTAATTGTCACGCACGACGCGCTACTGGGCTACGCCCAGAAGCTACGACAAGGGACCGGTCCACTAGCCCTAGATGCCGAGCGGGCTTCGGGCTACACGTATTCCCAGAGGGCATATTTGATCCAATTGCGACGTGAAGGCGCCGGCACTGCACTTATTGATCCGGTCGCGTGTCCGGACTTACGCCCGATTGCCGATGCAACCGTCGGGGTGGAATGGATTTTGCACGCTGCCACCCAAGATCTTGAATGCTTGCGAGAAGTCGGCCTATCTCCCTTTAGTCTTTTTGACACCGAATTAGCGGGTCGAATCCTGGGTTGCGAAAGAGTAGGGCTTGGGCCGTTAATTGAAAGTGAACTGGGAAAATATTTGGAGAAGGGCCATGGCGCGGCCGACTGGTCGCTCCGACCACTCAAACCAGCAATGCTGCGTTATGCAGCCCTTGATGTCGAGTTGCTCGTCGAACTGCGGGAATCACTTGCAGTCAGTTTACGCGAGGCAAACAAATACGAATATGCCCAGCAGGAATTTGATGCGTTATTGACCTGGCGACCTCGCGAATATGAAGGTGAGGCGTGGCGGCGTACCTCCGGTGTGCATGCGATTAAGAATCCTCGAGCCCGGGCCATCGTGCGCGAACTTTGGGTTACCCGCGATGACCTTGCCAGGCGACGCGATATTGCCCCAGGTCGCCTGATTCCTGATCGCGCCATTATCGCAGCGGCTAAAGCGATGCCGACCGAAACTCTACTCAAAGTCAAAGACTTCAATGGCCGGGCGGCGGCGCGCTACGAGCGCCAGTGGAATTTGGCGATTGAGCGGTCCCGTTTGCTGCCGGAATCAGAGTTACCTGGTCCACCCCCAAAATCGCAATCATTGCCCCCACCTAAGAGTTGGGCCGAGAAGAATCCGGATGCTTTCGCTCGTTTGGAAACCGTCCGCGAAGGTGTGGCCCAGCTGTCCGAATTACTGTCGATTCCAGTCGAAAATCTCATGACGCCGGAACTGGTTCGGCGGGCTTGCTGGTCTGAACCGCTCGACTCCGAGGCGGCATATAACGAATTATTGGAGGCCGGTGGGGCCAGAAAGTGGCAGCGTGAATTGGTCCTACCCATTGTCTATGCCGCGCGCGAAGCACAACCCCTACCTGCCGAAGCCCCCGAGCTTGAGACACAATAAGTTACTAGCGGGTAACATAGGCCTTTCACAAGGAGAAAAAATGGTTAAACGCGCGAATGTCGTATTTGTTGATGGGGCCAGATCCCCTTTTGCCCGCGCCGGAAGTCTGTATTCGCAGACGAGAGCTGACGACCTTATTGTCAAAGTAATGCGGGAGCTTTTACGTCGCAACCCCAACCTTCCCCCCGAAAAGATTGACGATGTCGCCATAGCCGCCGCCACCCAGACCGGCGATCAAGGAATGAATATCGGCCGGTCGGCGGCCCTTCTAGCCGGGCTCCCCAATACTGTTCCAGGCTATTCGATTGATCGTTGGTGCGCGGGCGCAATGACGGCCGTTACTACTCTTTCGAGTGCAATCATGGCTGGCGCTTACGACCTCGCGCTCGCTGGCGGCGTTGAACACATGACCCATCACCCGATGGGTGAAGGGATAGATCCCAATCCCCGCTATTTGTCGGAACGAATTGTTGACCCGGAAGCGATGCTGATGGGAAAGACGGCCGAAAACTTACACGATCGATTCCCCGACATCACAAAAGATCGGGCAGATGCTTTCGCACTCGGCTCACAAGAGAAGACCGCAAAGGCTTATGCAAATGGAGTCATCCAGTTGGATCTTGTTCCCATTGCGGCCCGCAACGCCGAGCTTGGCAACATTTTGGTGAGCGCCGATGAAGCCCCCCGCCCGGGAACGACACTGGAAGGGCTTGCCGCACTCAAAACCCCGTTTCGCCCGCACGGTCGGGTCACAGCCGGTAATGCCTCGGGCTTGTCCGATGGTGCAACGGCGGCTCTTTTGGCAAACGAGGAAGTAGCAGATGAGCTCGGTCTGAGCAAGAAGATGCGAATGGTCGGCTTCGCATTCGCAGGAGTTGAGCCCGAAGTCATGGGCGTTGGACCGGTACCCAGCACTGAGAAAGCACTCGCTCGCACCGGCCTTTCCATCGATGACATTGACCTCTTCGAAATCAATGAGGCTTTCGCGGTTCAGGTGCTCGCACTGCTGGATCACTTTGGCATCGCGGATGACGACGAGCGAATTAACCCGATGGGTGGCGCCATCGCTGTTGGTCACCCATTGGCATCTAGTGGTATTCGGCTTATGGCCAATCTTGCACGAGATTTCACGATGAACCCAACCGCAAAATACGGAATTACCACGATGTGTATCGGATTAGGCATGGGTGGAACCGTCATTTGGGAAAATATTTCAGGGAGCAACGCATGAGCGAAACGAAGCCCACGGCTGTCACCGAAAATCCGGACGAAGTGGTAACCCAAGCCCGGGTCCGCTATTTCCCGATGCCTCTCGGGGCGGGCACCATGGCACTAATCACACTCGATAATGGTCATGATCACACACGCCCATCGACGTTCGGGCCGGGTGGTCTTGAATCAATCAACGAAGCTCTTGACGAGATTGCTGCCCAAACCGATGTCGCCGCCGTTGGCGTTACCGGCAAGCCGTTCGTGTTTGCTGTGGGTGCCGACCTCTCCGCCACAAGTTTGGTCAATGACCCAGCAATTATTTCGGCATTCGGGAAGTTGGGTCACGATGTCATGCGTCGCTTTGGGGAATTTTCAATCCCCACTTTCGCGTTTGTAAATGGGGCGGCGATGGGTGGCGGACTAGAACTCGCCTTGCATTGTGATTACCGCTCGGTATCAGCAGACGCTGCGGCTCTATCCCTGCCCGAAGTTTTTCTCGGACTCATTCCGGGCTGGGGTGGGGCCTGGCTGCTCCCTAATTTAGTCGGTCCCAAGAGAGCACTTGAAGTGATTATTAGCAACTCTATGAGCCAAAACAAGCAACTCAAACCTCAACGGGCTGTTGAATTGGAAATAATGGATGTCATCTTCGCCCCGTCAGACTTCCTTGAGCAATCGGTTTTGTGGGCGGCGCAATTACTTCAAGGAATCGTCACGGTGGAGCGCGCGCCGATTGATCGCGATACTTGGGACGCGGTAGTAGATGCAGCACGCGGGCAGGTTGATGCACGAGTCCATGGCGCAACTCGCGCCCCCTACATTGCCTTAGATCTGGTGCAAGCTGCAAAGACCAATACGCGCAGCGAGGGATTTGACTCAGAAGATGCAGCGCTCACTGAGCTAGTGATGTCTGACCCACTTCGCGCCTCCCTATATTCGTTCGATCTGGTTCAAAAGCGTGCTAAACGCCCGGTCGGGGTCCCAGACAAGTCACTGGCTCGGCCAGTCAACAAAGTGGGGATCGTGGGAGCGGGACTCATGGCGAGTCAGTTGGCACTACTTTTCGCGCGTCAGTTGATGGTTCCGGTTGTCATGACCGATCTAGATCGGGAACGGGTGGCCAAAGGTGTCGCCTACGCACACACAGAACTCGACACACTGCACGCAAAAGGGCGGTTGTCCGCCGATAAGTGTAATCGGCTTAAGGCGCTCATCACGGGTACGACTGACAAGAGCCTTTTCTCTGATGCCGATTTTGTAATTGAGGCGGTCTTTGAGCAACTTGATGTCAAAAAGGTAGTCTTCGGCCAATTGGAAGAAGTCGTTCGACCTGACTGCATTTTGGCAACCAACACGTCATCACTTTCCGTAGCCGAGATGGTGGCTGACCTGGCACACCCCGAGCGCGTCGTGGGGTTCCATTTCTTCAATCCTGTTGCGCTCATGCCGCTATTGGAGATCGCTCGCGCCGACAAGACTGACGACCCCTCCCTTGCCACCGCCTTCGCCGTTGGCAAGGCGCTCAAAAAGTCTTGTGTGCTGGTCGCTGACCGTCCCGCGTTCGTGGTGAACCGTTTGCTCAATCGATTTCTGGGCGAAATTATTTCATGCGTAGATGAGGGGGCAAGTTTCGCGGATGCCGATGCGGCGGTGCACGCCATGGGACTTCCCATGGATCCATTTGTCCTAGTGCAAATGGTCGGACCCGCCGTCGCTCAGCATGTTGCCCAAACACTCAATGGGCACTTCCCTGATCGATTCCACGCTTCCGAGAAAATGGGCAAACTTGTTGCTGAAGGAATTCCAGGAGTGTGGTTGTGGGATGAAGCGGGCAACAAAACTGTGGATCCACGAGTTCTCGAAATCTTTGGAGATGCACCGAGCACCATGTCCCCCGATCAGATCAGGGATCGAGCCCTCACAGCAATCACGCAGGAAGCCCGCATCATGCTCGATGAAGGGGTCGTCGCAGAGGCTCAAGACCTCGATCTGTGCATGATATTGGGCGCCGGTTGGCCGTTCTGGTTGGGTGGGATCACTCCGTATCTAGACCGCGAAGGCTACAGCGAACCTCGATTCTTAACACAAGGCCTTGCTAGCGTTCCTGCTTAACAGAATCTGGCACGTCGCTTTCCGCATTGCCCACCATCCACTCCGTAATTGACCGAGTAATGGTCTGTCCGGTAAGGCCAAGCGAATTGAGTATGGACGCGCGCTTGGCATGGTCGAGGAAGGCCAGAGGGGTGCCAAAGTTGCGAAGGGGGACGTCCACGTTCTGGTCCCGCAGCGCTTGACTCAGAGCGGCACCAACGCCACCTGCTCGCATGCCGTCTTCGATTACCACCACCAATTTAGCCCGTCCCGCCTGCGCAATCACGTACTGCGGGATCGGTTTTACCCAGCGCGGATCAAGGACGCGAACGCCTATTCCTTGTGCTTTGAGACCTTCAGCGACTTCGAGCCCCAGCGGGGCGAACGACCCGATCGCTACGATGCAAACTTCCATTTCACCGTGATCGGCCAATACGTCAACGCCACTCTCGCGTGAAATTGCGGGGATGTCTCGTGGGATAGCCCCCTTTGAAAATCGCACCACGGTGGGTGCATCGTCAATGTCGACTGCTTCACGCAAGGACTGCTTGAGAGTTGATTCGTCGCGCGGTGCCGCAATTCGCAGTCCCGGGACAATTTGCAACATTGCCATGTCCCAGACCCCATTGTGGCTCGCACCGTCGTCACCGGTCACCCCAGCGCGGTCAAGTGCGAAAGTCACACCAGCCTTGTGCAACGCACAATCCATTAATACTTGGTCAAACGCCCGATTCAAAAAGGTTGCATAAAGTGCTACGACCGGATGCATGCCCCCGTAGGCCAGTCCCGCTGCACTTGTCGCGGCGTGCTGCTCGGCGATCCCTACGTCGTAGATGCGGTCGGGAAACAACTGCCCAAACTGGTCTAATCCCGTTGGCCCTGGCATAGCAGCAGTAATCGCGACAACATCTGAGCGCACTTGCCCAATGGCTACCAGCTCGTCCGAGAAGGCCTCGGTCCAAGTGCGACCAGCAGCCGAAACTGGAAGTCCAGTTTCGGGATCAATTACGCCCACTCCATGGAATCGATCAGCTTCGTCGGCCTCCGCCGGTGCATAGCCCTGACCTTTGTGCGTGATCACATGAACAATTACGGGGGCATCAAAATCCCGCGCCCGACTCAATGCATACTCAAGCTCGGATTCGTCGTGACCATCAACCGGTCCCACATACTTCAAACCAAGGTCCTCGAACATGCCTTGTGGCGCTACAACATCTTTTACACCCTTTTTCATGCCATGTAGAGCATCGAAAATCGGCACTCCTACTACAGGCGTGCGGTGCAGTACCCGCTTGCCCCAGCTCATGACCCGCTCGTAATTGGGGGCAGTGCGCAGTGTGTGCAAATGATGCGCAAGACCACCAATTGTGGGTGAGTAGGAGCGCGCATTGTCATTTACGACTATCACGAGGGGTCTCTCTCCCGTCGCAATGTTGTTGAGTGCTTCCCAAGCCATACCGCCGGTGAGTGCACCGTCGCCAATCACTGCGACCACATGCTGTTCACCCAAGAGCCCCCGCCGCTGCCACGCCTTGGCCAGTCCATCTGCATAAGAAAGTGCTGTGGATGCGTGGGAGTTTTCGACAATGTCATGATCGCTCTCCGTGCGACTGGGGTAACCGCTGAGGCCGTTTTCTTGGCGTAGCGTGTCAAAATCGGCGGCCCGACCCGTCAAAATTTTATGAACGTAGGACTGATGGCCGGTATCCCAAATAATGGCGTCTTCTGGTGATCGAAAGACTCGATGTAACGCAATACTGAGTTCCACCACTCCAAGATTGGGACCGAGGTGGCCACCGGTTGCAGAAACTTTTTCGACCAGAAAAGCCCGGATCTCACGGGCTAGTTCAGGCAACAATTCTGCTGGCAACGCCCGCACATCACGAGGGTCACGGATCGCCGGCAAATAACGCACCGCTCTAGTCTAGGGCAGAAGTGTCGACAACGCTGTAGTCCAGATCGGCCAGTGCTGAAGCGACGCAATTGACCTCTCGGGCCGTCCGCAGTAGTTGTGCTCCCACGGCGCTGAGCGAGTCTAGAAGGGCTTCGGGCCGCTGTGCACCAGATGCTGTACGAGCGGTTGCATAGAGCCGGCGCATCAAATCAATATCGGTCTGTATTCGCTCACGTAGCACCCATGCCAAAGCCACGGGGTCTTTACTGCTCTGCGAATCCCGGAACTCCCCGGGCAGCCGATCCAGGAGCCATCGGGTTACCTGGCCGGGAAACTCCGGGTCGTGTGCCGACACCAAGTCGAGCGGCCATCCGGGGCGCGAAATGGTCATAGAAGCGAACGTAGAACGTACTGCAAAATCCCACCGTTTCGGTAGTAATCCGCCTCACCGGGGGTGTCTATTCGCAATACGACCTCAAATTCGATGGCCGCTCCGCCCGGTGACGTGGCGCTCACCGTTAACTGCTGTGGCGTGACTCTTTCGTTGAGTGCGGTGATACCGGAAACTGCAAATACCTCGTTGCCCGACAGCCCCAGTGACGCGGCACTGTCACCGGCGATGAATTGCAGGGGAAGTACACCCATTCCAATCAAGTTCGACCTATGAATTCGTTCATAGGACTGGGCAATGACAGCTCGGACACCTAATAGCGCGGTCCCCTTGGCGGCCCAGTCGCGGCTTGACCCGGATCCATATTCTTTTCCAGCAAGAATGATCAATGGAATCTGCTTGGCTTGGTAACGAATTGAGGCGTCATAGATGGTGGTGGTGGGAGCGCTCGGATCTGTGAAGTCCACGGTCACACCACCTTCTGTATCTGGGACCAGAAAATTCTTTAAGCGAATATTCGCGAAAGTTCCACGAATCATGACTTCGTGATTCCCGCGTCGAGACCCATACGAATTGAAATCCTTACGTTCAATTCCGTGCTCACTCAGATACACGCCCGCTGGTGAATCTGCCTTAATGGACCCCGCAGGAGAGATGTGGTCTGTTGTTACCGAATCCCCTAGTACGGCGAGTACTCGAGCCTCGCTAATGTCACTTACCGGTCGCGGCTCCCGCTCCATACCTTCGAAATAGGGCGGCCGACGAACGTACGTACTGTCCGGATCCCACTGAAAAATGCTCCCGGTCGGGGTGGGCAGCGATTGCCACGCTTGATCGCCCGCAAACGCGTCCCGGTATCGATCAATGTACATGTGTGAATCAATCGAGTCAGCAATTACTTGCTCGATCTCTGTTGATGAAGGCCAGATGTCGGCCAGAAAAACAGGCGTACCTTCTTGATCTACCCCAAGTGGCTCATTGACCAAGTCCATGTCCATCGTTCCTGCGATCGCATAGGCCACCACTAGTGGTGGAGATGCGAGGTAATTCATCTTCACGTCCGGGTTGATTCTTCCTTCAAAATTGCGATTTCCGCTCAACACCGAAGTGACCACGACATCATGGGTGTTCACCGCCGCCGACACCTCAGTAATGAGCGGTCCTGAGTTTCCGATACAGGTGGTACAGCCGTAGCCCACCACACTGAAGCCCAATTTTTCGAGGTACGGCAGTAGACCTGACTTTTCGTAGTAGTCGGTCACCACTTTTGAACCCGGTGCCAATGTGGTTTTCACCCACGGCTTTCGGGAAAGCCCCCGTTCGACCGCTTTTTTTGCAAGCAGCCCAGCACCGATCATCACTGACGGATTTGACGTATTGGTACACGATGTAATGGCCGCAACACTGACGGCACCGTGTTCAATTTCAAGAGCCTCACCCGAAATGTTGATACTTACTCGTTTTCCCGGCTCCTTGGTAAAACCTGTCAAAGCTTGCCCGAACTTGGATTGGGCTTCGGCCAGAATCACTCGGTCTTGTGGACGTTTAGGTCCGGCGATGCTGGGCACCACCGTGCTCATGTCTAACTCGATGAGTTCCGAGTAATTTGCCTCATGATCGGGGTCATGCCATAGGCCCTGTCGGTGTGCGTAGGCTCGGACCAGTTCAATTGACGCCTTGGTCCGCCCGGTCAATTCTAGGTAGTCGAGAGTGACCTGATCAATCGGGAATATTGCCACCGTACTGCCGTACTCGGGACTCATATTTCCGATCGTGGCCCGATTGGCCAGTGGCACAGTTTCCACACCACTGCCGTAAAACTCCACGAACTTGCCCACGACGCCTCTTGTTCGGAGCATTTCCGTGATCGTGAGTACCAAGTCTGTTGCGGTTGCTCCTGGCGCAAGCTCGCCCGTGAGTTTGAAACCCACCACACGCGGGATCAACATAGAAACTGACTGGCCCAACATCGCGGCCTCAGCTTCAATGCCACCGACCCCCCAACCGAGTACACCCAAACCGTTAACCATTGTCGTGTGCGAATCGGTGCCCACGACCGTGTCGGGATAGGCCTGGCCCCTCCGGGCCATAATCACGCGCGCAAGATGCTCGATATTTACTTGATGCACAATCCCCGTTCCGGGAGGTACCACTTTGAACTCTTCAAATGCGCTTTGGCCCCAGCGCAAGAACTGATATCGCTCGCGATTGCGCTCGTATTCCAGCGCTACATTTCGTTCCGCCGCGTCGGGCAAACCAAAGAAATCTGCGATCACCGAGTGGTCAATCACCAATTCAGATGGGTTAAGGGGCTCGATCTTGTCGGGGTTGCCACCGAGGGTAATCACTGCTTCGCGCATCGTGGCCAAATCAACCACAACGGGTACCCCCGTGAAGTCCTGCATCACCACGCGCGAAGGCGTGAATTGAATTTCCTCCGTGGGCTCGACACTTGCGTCCCAAGCGCCTAGAGCGCGAATCGTATCTGCATTAACATTTGTGCCGTCCTCGGTGCGCAACAAGTTTTCCAGCAAAATTTTGTGGGTGAATGGGAGTTTCTCGCTACCAGGTACAGCATCGATCGCAAAGATCTCAAATTCTTCACCGCCGACCATAAGGGTTTGTTTTGCAGAAAATGAATTCACACTCGTCACAGGACCTCCAGAATGAGTTTAGGGAACCATAACGTACCACAAGTATCTTGACGTCAAGATACTTTGGTGCTTCTCAAAACTGCCAGGGACTCAAAATGATGGGTCATAGGGAATGCGTCCCACGCCCGGACACTAACCAATTCATACGTCCCGTCAGTGCAAAGTTCCCGCACATCACGCGCGAGCGCTACCGGGTCGCAGGCGACATACAAGATGGACCGCGGACCCAGTGCCCGTACATCGGCGCACACCGAAATCCCGGCCCCCGACCGCGGCGGGTCCAGCAATATCCCGTCGACTACAGATCCGGCACCGCGCATGTTACGGATAAACGACTCGACACTGCTATTGATCACCCGAACATGAGCAGAGTCTGAATCTGGCACCCCAGCGAAGAGATCACGGGCGCGTTCGGAGGCAATCCGGTTCCCCTCAACGGTGGTGACGCTGCCAGCGGAACCCAGCTCAAGTGCGAGCACCCGCGAAAATACCCCCGCGCCCCCGTACAGATCCCACCAGGCTTCGCCGGACCGTGCGGCACCAGAGTCAACAATTGCCTGCTGCACGACCGGGAGCAGGGACCTATTTGCTTGCCAAAAATCCTGGATATCCGTTTCCCACTGCACGCCAGAAAACTCTCGAGTGACCAGCTCTGGCCCCGAGATGTGGCCCATCGGACCCGCCACACTGACCCCTGCCGAACCTTGGGCAAAAGTGTATTCGCCAGGTGCTACTCCCCCGGTGGAAGTCAGCCGGACAAGTTCTTGCGCAATTTCACTCGTTACCGTCGTGCACAACGGCGTATTGACCAAGATGTCACTTCGATATTGGTGCATCTGCCATTCGTCATTCCACTCAAATCTGGCGCGAGATCGCCAACCTAAACCGCCGTCACCACTTAGTTCAATTACCCCATCACCCACTATTTCTTCGACCCGGTTTGCCTGCAATTGGGCGAAACGTTCTAATGAATCCTTAAGCACCCTTGTCTTGAGGACGCGTTGATGCGCGTAGTCGACGTATTGAAAGTCACAACCCCCGCATTGGGCACTCACAGCACAGCTTGGGTCAACCCGATATTCAGACGCCTCCAAGATTTCTTGAGAGACTCCAAAATAAACTTTCTGCCTCTTGTGCGTGATTCGGATTTTTGAGCGTTCGCCGGTCATGGCGCCACGGACGAAAACGACACAACCCTCGACATGGGTGACAAAGTGACCACCATGGGCTATTTTTCCGATCTCAGCAATGTAGAAATCACCGACATTCAGGACTGGCTTAGAACTCATTGTCGACACTGTTTTCACTTGACTCAAGCTGCCAAGGCACGCTAATCACCATCACTGAATTGGAAAACAGCAATCGACCCTTAAGTCGCAGTGCCGATTGGTTATGCAAAATCTGCTCCCACCAATGGCCCACCACATATTCGGGTATAAAAACGGCGATCAAGTCGCCCGGAGATTCCGTGCGAAGGTCTTTGACATAGTCAATAATCGGTCGAGTAATTTCGCGGTAAGGTGAATCCAATATTCGCAAAGTTACAGGGATATCGCGACGGACCCAATCCTCATGCAATTGTTGCGTCTCGGCATCATTGACGTTCACGGTGACGGCCTCTATTACCGTGGGTCGAGTGGCGCGAGCATATGCAAGTGCACGAAGCGTTGGTTTGTGAATTTTGGACACTAATACGAGCGCGTGCACACGAGCCGGCAACATCACATGATCAGTTTCTAAAGTAGACGACTCTCTGCGCGCCTTTTCGTAATACCGATTTATCCGCAGCATGCCATAAAAAATTAACGGCAAGCCGACCACTACGACCCAAGCACCGCTCGTGAACTTGGTGAGCACCACGATCACTAATACGGAACCAGTCATTGTGAATCCGATTGCATTCACGACTCGTGAACGAAGACACCGGTGACGCTCTCTGTGATCAATTCCCGTTTTCAGGACCTTGCCCCAATGTCGGATCATCCCAAATTGACTCAAGGCAAATGCAATGAAAACACCGATAATGTACAACTGAATCAATCGTGTGACATCAGCCTGAAATGCAATAATGAGCAGCACCGCCAATCCAGCAAGCGCTAAAATTCCATTGCTGAACGCGAGACGATCACCGCGAGTGTGGAGTTGTCGAGGGAGGTAGCCGTCGCGTGCGAGAATTGAGCCCATGACGGGAAAACCAACAAATGCGCTATTGGCAGCCAGTACCAGTATCAATGCGGTGACGAGAGAGATGAACAGGACCGCCCATCCGGCGTTATCAAACACCGCTGCTGCCACTTGCACGATCACCGTCTTTTGTCTTTCACCAATTGGGAGCCCGACTAAATCAGCATCGACTTGGGTGACCCGCACGCCGGTTCTAAGTGCCAGCCAAGTGATTCCGCTAAACATTAACATGCTGATTAGCCCCAACATGAGAAGGGTTTTCGCGGCATTTTTCGATTTCGGTTCCTGAAAACCGGGAACCCCACTTGAGACCGCCTCAATCCCAGTTAAAGCGGTTGTGCCCGAGCTAAATGAACGAGCGATCAGAAAAATTAATGCGAAACCGGTCAAGGTTCCTTCATTTGAGATCTCCCAGCCGGCGCTCTCCGCCAACATGGGCTCCCCATTGATGACTTTGAGCATCGCGACCCCGATCATGATGAAAATCGAAGAAATAAACAGATACGCCGGAATCGCAAACATGCCCCCTGCGTTTCTCACTCCTCGCAAATTCAATAATGTGATGACGACGACGAAACCAACAGCAAACCACACGGAGTGTTGTCCGACAAAGCCAATCGTCGAACCCAAGTTTGCAACAGCCGCAGAAATGGACACAGCAACGGTGAGCACGTAGTCGATGAGCAGCGCACTACCTACAAAGGCCCCCCACCGCGGGCCTAAGTTCGCCGAAACAACATCGTAATCTCCGCCACCATCCGGATAGGCCCGAACATTCTGCCGATAGGACGCGATCACGACGAAGTAAACGAGGACGACACATGCGGCGATCCAGGGTCCAAAGGCGAACAGAGATGCGCCACCCAATGAGAGCACAAGCAAGATTTCCTGGGTGGCATACGCGTTGGAAGACAGTGCATCACTAGCAAAAACCGGGAGAGCGATCCGTTTAGGAAGCAGGGTGTGGGAGAGCCGCTCGCTGCGTAGAGCCCGGCCTAATACGATCCTTTTCAGACCATTCGCGATTGACACGATTCCCTATCGTAGACCTGTCATAGATTGCCCTGCATGGCGACGGCCCCAGCGTGTACCGTGTGCACGTGCATATTGTGATTCTGGGCTGTGGTCGCGTGGGCTCTTTGCTTGCCGCCTGGCTCGACCAGGGGGGACATTCGGTAGCCGTTGTGGATCAAGAACCATCGGCTTTTCGCAAGTTGGGTCCCGATTTTACCGGGATCACAGTAAAAGGCGTGGGCTTTGATCGAGAGACCCTCGAGTCGGCTGGCATAACCCGCGCTCACGCGTTCGCGGCCGTCAGCAGTGGAGATAACAGCAACATTCTGGCGGCTCGAGTCGCGCGCGAAACATACGGGGTGGAGCATGTGATCGCTCGAATCTACGACCCCAAACGTGCTGCCGTCTACCAACGGCTTGGAATCCCCACCGTGGCGACAGTCACATGGACGGCCACGCAAATAATGAAATCGTTGCTTCCCACCGGTGCTAGCGAGGAATTCACCGATCCGACCGGCACCATGACCTTGGCCGAGGTGCCGCTGAACCAGCAATGGTACGGGTGCAACGCCACCGAACTTGAACGCCAGACAGGTGCACGGATTGCCTTCGTCACTCGATATGAGGCAGCCGTGTTGCCCGGTCCGGAATTTGTTCTTCAGGAGGGCGACTACGTGCACCTACTATTTGCACCCGCAGATCGGGACCGGATCGAAGGCATCGCACTGTTCCGCGAGAAGGGCAATTCATGAGAGTGGCAATTGCAGGCGCTGGCAAAGTAGGTCGGGCTATCGCTCGTGAACTGCTGCAAAATGGACACGAAATTCTGCTACTTGACCGCGATGCAGCTTTGGCCAAACCGGGAATTGTCGAAGGCGCCGAAACCCTCATGGCTGACGCCTGTGAAATTACCGCCTTAGAAGAGGCGCGTCTTTCTGAATGCGACGTTGTTGTCGCGGCAACCGGAGATGACAAAGTCAATTTGGTGGTTTCACTGCTCGCCAAAACGGAATTTGGAGTGTCACGGGTCGTCGCCCGCGTCAATCACCCTAAGAACGAGTGGATGTTTGACGACTCCTGGGGAGTCGATGTAGCTGTCTCGACCCCGCGCATGCTCTCCGCGTTGGTCGAAGAAGCCGTATCCGTTGGTGACCTGGTTCGTCTATTTTCATTCCGTCAGGGCGAAGCCGATTTGGTGGAAATCACCTTGGCTTCTGACTCCCCAGTAGCCGGGCAACGAGTTGGCGAGCAGAACTGGCCCGAAGACACCGCACTGGTTGCAATTGTCCGAGGCAACCGCGTAATTGCGCCGAGTTCTGACGACTCGCTTGAAGTGAGCGACGAACTAATATTTGTTGCAGCCGCTCACCAGGAGAACACCTTGCAAGACATGCTAGGTCATTCCTGAGCTTTGCTTGCTTCCAAACTATTGTGAACAGGCTGCAGCAGTCGATATGTGAAATAGGCGCTGGCCAAAAATAGCGGCCAGCCCATTACCACTTTCATTACTCCCAATGCTCCGATCGCCCCCGCCAAATACAGCGGAAGCTGAACCGCGAGACGCAAAAAGAACATCCCGACCCAGATCCACGTAGCCGCCGCGGTGGCCCGCCTGTATTGCGTTACTGTTCTCCATTTCGTGCCCGTTCCCGTGAAAAAGCCAAGGAACACTCCAAATAGCGGCCACCGAACGAGGATCGAAATCAGAAATGCACAGCCATATGCGGCGTTGGTCAGCAGTCCCGGCAGAAAAAAGTTCTCGGCTTTCCCTGTCCACGCCGAGAATCCTGCGGCAATACCAACTCCAATTAAACCCGCAATAACTTGTTGTAATGAGTCCTTTCGAATAATTCGATACACCGCAATCGTCGCACCCACTATTAACGCTGCCCCCAGTGCGACCTGTAAATTATCGGATCGTAGCAAGTACACAATTACGAACACCAGTGTCGGAGCGCCACTGTCAAAGAGACCACGCCACCCGCCGATTGCACGATCAAGCATGATCCGTTCAGCACGAATGTCCTCAATGCTCCCGTGTTCCAAGCCGGGTTCTAAGTTTTCGCCACTGTGCTCTGGTTCGCTCATCGGGATAAGGGCCTCAATTCGTATCGGGGATTAAAGATGGTCGGGCGTTCGGTATTGCACGTTAATCGCCCGCACACTTTCATAGTGCGTCCCGCAACTATCCCAGGGATAGATCGGCGACCCATCCACACGACAGTAACGACTCCGGAGCCGTCGTAGAGTTCAATTTCTAATGTCGGATTTTTGATCGTCGGTGCAATGCTCACACTGCGCACAGTTCCCACCACCTCGATGTGCGCACCTGGCTGGCACTGATCAATTTGTTGGGTCTGCGCGGTGCCGAAGGCCCCAAATGTTTCCTGCAACTCACGAGACTCAAGCTGCGTCGTGGAAGCGGTAAACCTGCGGTAAGCCTTTGTAATGGCATTCATCTAAATTAACGAATCTCTGTTATTTCGGGGCCACGAACGAAGGGATTTAGCCCGGCCGGTTTCACTGGCGCAGCCTTGTCAGTATTGGTATCTTGTGGCAAATTCAAAACTATCGGAGCTCCTGGTGCCATGGCCGTATCACCGCGAAAGACCACCGCGCTTTCAAAAATTTGGCCGAGTCGAACTCCAGCACCAATATCCCGGGCAGCGGCACCCATAAACACCGCACGTAGGAACCATCGGGGTCCGTCCACCCCCACAAAGCGCACAGGCTGTAGGCCCCCAGGCTCGCCGGCCGCTTGAACCTGTGCCAGTAATTCCGTGCCGTATTTCCCTTCCGCTTCCTCCACCAAACCACCAGCGCTGTTCACGGAGGATTTAAGTGACTCCAAGACTTCCGCCCACATGCCACTTGATTTCCGCGATGCGTACGGCTGAAGTTGCATGCCTGAATCGCCATCTCGCAACGTCAACTGAGAAATGTGTCCGGTCGTTTGGTCAGCCTGGACTTGCACTTCGACGCCTTCGGGGACCCTGAGTCGAAGTCCCCCAAAGCTCACAACGCGATCACCAACGGACTCCACCAGTGGTACCCCCGAATCCGATTCATCCCATGGTCCACCGCTTACACCCCGCTCAAATTCCATATTCGTATCCTCTCATCTGGCACTGATAGCGCGCGCAGACTGGTGGGAATCAACCACTGGACCCGAAGCCTCGTTCACTTCGCACAGACCCTGGTAACTGTTCCACTTCGACAATACTGATTTCCGGTATCCGTTGAATCACCAATTGCGCGATCCGATCCCCGCGCGAGATTGAGATTGTTGTGACCGGGTCTGCGTTATGGCCGATTACGCATATCTCTCCCCGAAAACCCGCGTCGATTGTTCCTGGGGCGTTGAGCAGCGTGAATCCCGTCTTAATCGCCATGCCACTGCGGGGATGGACCAAGCCCACGAATCCCGGTGGTAATGCGATTGCGATCCCCGTGGGAATAAGCAGTCGCTGTCCGGGATCAATCTGTACGTCGGTCCGAGCCCAAAGGTCCAATCCGGCGTCACCCGGATTCTCGGTTCGTGGAAGGGGTAGCCCCGGGTCGAGCCGGTGAATCAGCAGTTCATGCATTACGGGTTCATCTCAAAATCACTCGCCCCTGGCATCGCGGCTTCTATGATCGCACGGTCACCGTTTTTCAGGAAATGATCAACGCTGACTTGAATGAAGATCGCTTTGGCCGCAACCGCAACCGGACCCGACCCACTATTGAGGCGAACCGAAGCCACTGCAAATACCTTGCGCCTTTGCGTACCCACGATTTCTGCGTGAATGTGCAGCACGGAACCAACGGGCACAGGCTTAATAAACTCGCACTCCAGTCTCCCAGTCACGGCGGGTTTGCCCAGCAACCAATTCAATGATCCCAAAACTTCGTCGATTGCCGCACTAAGTAACCCGCCATGCGCTAGGCCAGGAGCCCCTTGGTGGTACTTGGTGACCGTGAAGGTGCCATCAATAGTGAGACCTTTACCGGCGTGCATCCGCATGTGTAAACCACTCTCATGATCGTCTCCACATCCAAAGCAAGATCTGAAGTGGGACGGAATCGAATCGCCCACTGCCGGCGCATTCAACGCCCGTTGGGGTATTTCCGTGCCATCTGGCAATGCGCTACCGAATGTGTGCGCCACAGGTTTCGTAGACATGACTTATGCACCATACTCCGGGCATGCTGTATAGCGAGCGACTACTACCCGGTCCCATGATTCTTGCCCTGGGAGTGGCCCTGTTTCTCATGGTCGGTGTCGCCTACTCTGGCGCATTTGGATCGCTTCTGGGGGTTTTCTTGGGATTATCGGTGAGCGCCCTGTTTATCGGGTTTGCTTTTGCAACGGCGCCTCACATTCGGCTTGAGGAACGTGACGGCGCCTGCTTTCTCACCGCGGGAAGGGCCAGGATTAGTGTTGAGATCATTGGCTCCGTAACACAATTGAGCCCCACTCAGCGGGTTGAAATCCGGCGCGGGCGATCTGCAGACACCGCCTTTAGCATGATTAGGGGCTCACTTCCTGTGGTGGAACTTGAGATCTCAGACCCACTCGACCCGCATGGATTATGGTGTCTATCCACCCGGCACCCACAAGGACTCATGCGCGCAATCGCCGCCGCAAAAGGACCCAAAAATGGCTAAACACACTCGCGGTGGTAGACAAGCACCATGTCAGGAATAGATACGCACGAAGCTGCAGACAACAATCTCGTGATCCACGTGCTGGCACCACTTGCGGCCATGGGTGCGACATGGGTTACCCGCAAGGCACTGGACACCGGTTACCGATCCGTCACAGGCCGCATCGCCCCAAATTCTCAAGACGTGCAAGTCAGGTTGGGTTCAGCAGTCATGTGGGCGGCAATTACGGCGGCAAGCGCGGCCGTTGTTGAAGTAGCAGTGTTTAGGTTCCTGGCGAAAAGGGCTTAAGCACAATCTTTGCACATAGGTCCAGCTTTGCCCTCGTGATCAAACTGACTGCGATGTCGGACCAAGAAACATGAAACGCATGTGAACTCGTCTGTTCTTTTGGGCACAACCTCCACTATCAAATTCTCCGCGGAAAGGTCCGCCCCGGGCAACTCAATAGATTCAGCAAGCTCGGCTTCGTCCACATCAACCGGAGAAGACGCCTTCTCGGCCTGCTGGGCTTTAAGGTCTTCAAGACTGTCCTCAGCAAGTTCCTCATCCGTCTTGCGGGGGGCGTCGTAATCGGTAGCCATAGTGCCTCATTCCCTTGCATTGTGCGGACCCCCGAAAATTACTTCCGGTGTGCGCGCAGATTGTGCCTCATACACTTTCGGCGCCCTCATCTGGGGGCCTTTCCATCTCGGTGCGACCAATTCCCAGAGGCTCATGCCACAATGCGCCATGCCTATTTATGCCCTGGGAGACAAAAGCCCCACAATCGACCCAACAGCTTTTGTACATCCTGATGCGGTATTGATCGGCCGGGTGATCGTTGGCCCTACATCAAGTATTTGGCCTGGCGCCGTTCTTCGAGCCGACCACGGAAGAATCATTATTGGGGCTGGCACATCCATTCAAGATGGGACCGTTATTCACTGCACAGATACACACGACACGATCATTGGTGACCACTGTGTGATTGGGCATGGAGTGCACCTTGAAGGGTGTCGGATTGAATCTGGCTCGCTCATCGGCTCCCACGCGGTTGTTTTACATAACGCCGTAGTGGGCCCCACCTCACTTGTCGGTGCATGTGCGCTCGTAGGCAATAACAAAAAGGTTCCTCCTAATGCGCGCGCATTAGGTGTCCCCGCTGTGATCACAGAAGGAATAGTTACCACTGCAGACATTGAACCCGCTGCCCAGATATATATTAGAAATGCGCGGTGGTATTCAGAGGACTTGCGACTCCTTGAGTAGTACGTCATGGGCACCCACCGCCCGCAGCATCTGCGAAAATTCGGTGAAAATTCCGGGTGAACTCGCTACTAAGAGTTTGCCAAGATCCCCGTCGATCGGTGCCACCACCTGTCCACCTGCCAGTGCAACGATTAAGGCCCCCGCTGCATAATCCCAAGGGTTGAGGCCCGTTTCATAGTAGGCGTCAAAGAGCCCACTTGCCAACCAGCACAGATCCACCACTGCACAGCCGGAGCGACGCACGTCTGCGACTTTGGGCAGCACCTCGGTTAACACTTCAGCTTGCAACCTTCGGCGTGAGGCTGAATACCCAAAACCCGTTGACACTAGTGCTCTGGACAGATCATTGCTCTCTCGGACCTGTAGGTTCTCGATGGACTCACCCGTGATGCAAAAGGCCCCAACGCCAGCGATGCCCACGTAACTCTTGTGAGTTTCTGGAATAGAAATCACACCCACTTGCACTTCGCCATCAATTTCAATCGCGACAGACACGCCCCACAGCGGGATCCCAAAAAGGTAGTTAACGGTTCCATCAAGCGGGTCAATTATCCAGCGCACGCCCGAACTCCCCGCCCGATCAGCGCCTTCCTCACCCAAAATTGAGTCATCAGGTCGAGCGGAGGTGATGAGATCCACGATGAGGGCCTCCGCGCCTCGATCCATTTCACTCACCAAGTCGGATCCGCTAGATTTCGTGTCAATCTCGATCTCCCGTGGCCTGTGGTCTTTGAGAAACGTCCCCGCGGACTGGGCGCAGATCCAAGCAAGACGTGCAAGGTGATGTTCAGTGAGTAAAGAGTCGATCGAAAGCGTCATTACGCCAGACTGCCACATGCACCCCACAACGCTTTTTGCGCGTCGCGGGCGTAGTAACCTTGGCCAAGATGTTTCTTTCAATTATCCGACCCTACCGAGATGCACTGAGCATCCATGGAGCTGCAAAGTTTTCCGCTGCTGGGTTCCTCGCCCGCTTGCCACTTGCCTTAATTGGTTTGGGGGTGTTGCTTTACATCAGTAATACCACGGGCTCGTACTCTTTGGCCGGTTTTTTGCAAGCAGTCTTCGTTATCGCCGCCGCTCTTGCCGCCATTATCTCAAGTCGTATGAGCGATCGATACGGACAAAGAATAATCCTGATCATTTTGCCCAGCCTATTTACACTTACGCTTTTTCTGTTTGTTTACGCAGTTTCACATGAACTTTCGCGTGTAATACAAACCATCCTCGTTGTGATCGCAGGAGCGACCTTCCCTTCATTCGGTTCCCTAGTGCGCACCAGATGGGCCTACGTGACTGACCAAAAGGAACCGCTTCTTCACAGTGCGTTCGCTTGGGAAAGCGTTCTAGACGAAGCAATATTCACAATAGGTCCAATCGTGGCCGTGGCCCTCGCTTTTAACATCAGTTTCGCAAGTCCGATTCTCGTGGGCGCCGTCATTACACTTGTGGGTTCACTGCTCTTGGCAAGACTTGGCGAATCAGCCCCACCGCCATCCGACCGAAACGAAAACGCAGAACGAGGATCGGCCATTCGTTCACCAGGAATGATCGCGACCGTTTTTGTAGCCTTGGGAATTGGCACGCTCTTCGGCACAATGGACGTCGCAGTGGTGGCTTTTATGCAAGTGTCTGGGACCCCCCAGCTGGCCGGACTCCCTTTGGCCCTTTTTGCGTTATGTTCAATGATCGGCGGCTTCATCTATGGTAGCCGTCACTTCCAAGCTCCGCTTCCCCGTCAGTTGACGTATACGGTTTTGATCACCACCGTTATCGTCCTGCCGTTGCCGTTTATTGGGTCAGCCCCGGTCCTCATTGGCGCAATCGCCGTATCAGGTTTTGCGGTTGCACCCACACTGATTGTAACTTTCTCGCTTGCACAAAGGCTCACACCGCCAAAACTGCTGACCGAGGGCCTTACCTGGACCAACTCCGGTCTCGCTGCCGGCTTTGCGTTCGGAGCCTCTCTGAGCGGCTTCCTTGTTGATCGAGTCGGCACTCAATTCGCATTCGGTCTGGCAGCGGTTGGATCCGCCATTTCCTTGACCAGTGTCCTCATCACCCGAGGTAATTGGAACCGGGCCATTGCCCTTCGCGGAACAGAACCCACCCATGTGGCACCGATTACGTTGAATCAGGACCCAATACCAGGGCCAGCCCCCGGCGCGTTCATGGATAACGGAGACAGCAAGTAAGTTAGGCTGTAATCAACCATTTTTTACTATCCTGAGGAGCACCCCCTGAATCCCCTGAGCCCACGTGAAATTCAGCAGCGGGTACGTGCTGGTGAATCTCCCGAAATGGTGGCGCAGGAGACCGGCTGGGACTTAGAGCGTGTAAATCGTTACGCAGAGCCACCAGTGCGCGAGCGCGCTTATGTAGCCCAATGTGCAAGCGAAGTGCAGGTGCATCAACATCGTGGCAGTGCCACACTGGCAGAAGTGGTCGGTAACTCCTTGGGACTCACGGCCGAACAGTTGGATTGGGATAGCGCCCACCTAAATGGTCAATGGCTCGTTGAACTAAAGCCCTTAGGCGCACCGTCGTCTAGCGAAAGTGCCCAATGGTCATATGAGCCATCGGGCAAGTCGGTCAATCCACTAAACGCCTCGGCTCGAACCCTGATGGGCCTGGATCCCGCGCGTGATCCCGGAATTGGTTCCGCGATGGAGTCAACGATTATCATTGATACCACTGCAGCCCCACTTCAACCTCAACGAGAAAAAGCTGCACAAGAACCACAAGTGCCAACTGTAAAACTTACGGCGGTCCCCGAGTTGGAATCTGAAGTCTTAGAACTGGTGAATTTGGAGGAACTGCCGGATTCCTCGGACATATCCGAGGACACGCCTGAGATCGCACCAACGCCTCCAGCGTCCGCAAAAAAGGTACGCAAAGGCCGGGCCAAAGTCCCCAGTTGGGACGAAATCCTGTTTGGCAACAACTCCACGGAGGAATAACCCAACCCGCAAGTCAGCAGTTAAACCGCATCAAATGGAAGTGGTTCGCGAGACAAGTGGGCATTGTTTGCGCGCTTTGATGTGAGTTGGGCCCGGTAGTGGCGCCGACATAACACTTCGTAGGAAACTTCAGCGCTACTGCTCACGTCTCCCACCATTACCTGATCACCATCGATAGTCATTTCGCCGTTAATCGTGCGGGCGTTATGCAGTGCCCTGCTACCGCACCAACACAGCGCTTCCACTTGCAAGTACTGCACCCGGTCGGCAAGTTCCAATAGTCGAGCTGATCCAGGAAAGAGCTTCGTACGAAAGTCAGTCAAGATCCCGAACGCAAACACATCGAGCGCAAGCTCATCGACCAGCTGGGCAATTTCCTCAACCTGTTCTGGCGTGTAAAACTGCGCTTCGTCACAAATTAGATAGTCGATCCGGTGCCCACGAGAGAGTCGGTCCACAACGAACCTACGCAAATTCAGCCCGTCGCTGACTTCGATCGCCGGAACCTCAAGGCCGAGTCTGCTCGAAAGGACGGACTCTCCGGCTCGGTCAAACTTTGTAAACACCAGGCCAGACCTTCCACGGCTCGCATGGTTGTGGTCGGTCTGCAGGGCCAGCGTCGATTTTCCGCAGTCCATGGTTCCCACGTAATAGATGAGTTCGGCCACGGAAGCATAATTCCATGTCTTGTCGAGCTGTCGCTATCTGGCCTTACTGAACCCAGATGTCAGGCGTTAGCCCCCGGGTGGAAAACTCTAAACGGGATACTCATTTCACCCACCGACATCGACCCATGTTGGCCCAAAAATGAACTGGAACGCGAATCCGAAGTGCTGGCCAACAGGGCGTCGCTGCGAGCAATCACCATAAAGTCACCCAATCTTTCGAAGAAATCTGGATCTAGTTGGGGAAAATACTCCTCCTCAGCGAGTTCCTCCCGAGTCACCACGTCAAAATCTGGCCCGAGAACTTCTCGCCACCGAGCCATAACATCTGGCCCCGAACCTGGCCGGGTATAGATATGTCGAGCCCGCGGATCACCAGCAACCCACCTCACACCGGGCGCCAGTACCGGATGGGACTCAATATTAATTCGACGGTCCGGTGGACACAACACCATTCCATGATCCGAAGTAATTACCAAACTAATATCGGATCCAGCATCTTTCGCGATCACGCCCGCAATTCGGCACACAAGGGCATCAATTAGGCGCAATTGCGCCAGCCAGGGGCGAGATCCCGGACCATGTACATGGCCGATCCGGTCCAGTTCTGGCCAGTACACATAGGTCAACGCGGGCGTTCGCGCATACCCAATTCGATCACGAACGATCCGTTCCATGTCAGCAAGATCGGCAGATCCCAAGTAAACGCCACCGCGGAGCACCGACTTGGTAATCCCCGAACCGCGATAACTTTCACTCGCGATGCTTGCGACATCGATCCCACCCGCTGACGCCCACTCAAATAACGGTGCCGAAGGAATCATCGCAAGCGGATGTGGGTGAGAGCCCCATTGCAACGGCGCAAACAGGGAATCTTCCTCCGGCACGTAAAAACTCGCGCCCACAAACCCGTGCTGGCCGGGAGATTGCCCTGTCCCCAACGAACCCAATGCAACCGGGGTCGTACTGGGAAAGTGGGTGAGCATTGGGGCGGCAAGGGAGGACTCACTCAGAAGCAGATTTGGAGCGAATTCTTGGAGTTGAATTTCACCCAGACCATCAATCAGAAGGACTATTACGTGTGAAGACAAAGGAATATTGGCACCCGAAAATGCAGACGCACCAGCGAAAAGAGATGGTTTGAGAGCGCAGATCGCGCCGGGGATCACATCTTTTAGTTGAAGGGCTGGCTGCCCAAACGGGATCGTTTGTAGCGGGTGCACGGTGATCTAGTTGTTGCCCGACACGCTGGCCTGCGACAGTGCACGTGCGAACTCAAGGACCTGCGCGATTGTGTCATCGCCGTCAGCGGCCTGTGAAACTCGTAACGAAAAGTCGTCATTTGTCGCAGTTCCTACCAGGCCATGTTCTGCATCACACTCAGGATCGCCACACGACGCTGGCTCCAACTCGATTCGACTCACCGCTCCCCAGCCAATCGTGAGAACGACTTCAGATGTCGATGTGCCTTGCGCACCTGCCGGATCCTTTACCACCCGATTGAGCACAACCGTATCAACTGCTCCAAGCCGCACGCTTTCATTGGAAGTGGATGCGTACGCGTGCTCTTCGTGACTGTGCTCATCCGTGTGTGACACAATCAAGCGAGTGTGCGTGAGAGCAAGGACGCTCATGTGGCGCCGCAATTCATCTCGGTCAAAAGTCGCCTCGTGATGTACAACGTAGGCGAGGAGTCCCTCGGAGCCCAGTGCCCCGTCGAGAGACTCAAACACGAGTTGGGGGTAATACCCATGCCGTTCAAGATCGCTCAGGAGCGCCTGCTCCAAGACACCAGTATTCATCGCGCATCAGTCTAGGGGCTATGGTCGAAGGGCGAATTTACCGAATCGAAAATCGGACCACTTTTCTTTCACAAAAGAGGTGTCGGCCGCTCTACATACGGGTACACCCGTCGTGGCACTGGAATCCACAATTGTTCGCCACGGACTCCCTCGCCCCGAAAATCTACGTGTCGCCATAGAGGTCGAAGACATGGTTCGCCCACGGGGGCGCGTTGCCGGCCACTCTCGCGATGTGAAAAGTTCGTGGCTATGTCGGCTTAAGTCAGGATGGGCCAAAGCAAATGGTGACCCGAGACCACGTCATTAAAACCAGAATCCGCGATCTCGGCGCTGTTGCGGCCCTCAAAGGTTTTGCGGCGACCACAGTCGCCGCTACAAGCCAGGTGGCCATTCTCGCTGGCATCAGCGTATTCCCGACCGGTGGGCTGGGCGGCGTGCGCCTTCATGCGCGCAAGACTTGGGTTGAATCGGCAGACTTGTCCGCATTGAGATAAGTACCCATCACGATCGTGTGCTCCGGAGTTAAGTCAATCCTGGATGTGGGCGCGATCCTGGAGCGCTTGGAAACATTAAATGTTGGAGTAGTTGTTTACGGATCCCACCAGTTTCCCGGTTTTTTTTCTGAGTAAATCGGGAATCACTGTCGACTGGTCAATCTCTGATCCGACGGAGATTACAGACGTTATGGCGGCACGCCGGAGTTTCTCGATCAGATCTGGTCTTGTCATCGCACACCCGTTACCCGCCGCTAGCCAACCACCACGATCCATGGCTCGCAGGATGCGATATCCCGATTTCTCATGAAACAGGTACTAGTCTTGTGGAGCCAAAGCTTAGTCAGGTGAACGCCACCATAATCACCGAATAAACGGTGTCTGCAGAAGCTTCATATTGAAAGGAGACCAACAGGCACATGGCTGCGAAAAAAAAATCTGGTCTCGGTTCTTCACGGATCATTGACACAGATGTCGCTGACGAAATGCGCGACTCATTCTTGGAATATGCCTACTCGGTTATTTACTCGCGCGCGCTACCAGATGCACGTGATGGCTTAAAGCCAGTGCAACGCAGAATTTTGTTCCAGATGAACCAGATGGGCTTGCGCCCCGATCGCGGGCACGTGAAGAGCGCACGCGTTGTCGGTGAAGTAATGGGTCGGCTGCACCCCCATGGTGATTCTGCAATTTATGATGCCCTGGTTCGTATGGCCCAATCCTTTTCATTGCGCATTCCCTTGATTGATGGTCACGGTAATTTCGGCTCGATCGATGACGGCCCGGCCGCAATGCGCTACACCGAGGCGCGGCTTGCCAAGAGCGCAATTGAGATGACTGCCGGGATCGACGAAGACGTCGTCGATTTCGCTCCCAATTACGACGGCCGCGAAATCGAACCCATTGTTCTGCCCGCTGCAATTCCGAACTTGCTAGTCAATGGGGCAAGTGGAATTGCGGTAGGCATGGCAACCAACTTGGCACCCCATAATCTTGCTGAAGTAATCAACGCAACCAGATTTCTCCTAGACCATCCAAAAGCAACACTCGATGAGCTCATGACCTTTATTCCTGGTCCAGACTTCGCAACAGGTGGCGTCATCATTGGACTTGCGGGCATTCGCGATGCCTATGAAACAGGTAAGGGTACATTTAAGGTTCGGGCGCGCACAAAAATTGAACAGGTCAGTCCGCGCAAGCGGGGAATCATTGTCACCGAGCTTCCCGCCAACATCGGCCCAGAGCGGATCATCGAACGGGTTAAAGACTTGGTCATAGGCAAGAAACTGCAGGGTATATCCGACATCGTTGACCTCACCGATGGAGATTCCGGACTCAATCTCGTGATCGAATGTAAGAGTGCCTTTTCTCCTGAGGCGATCCTGGAACAACTGTTTAAACTCACACCCATGGAGGACTCGTTCAACATCAATGCGGTCGCTCT
Source organism: Candidatus Nanopelagicales bacterium (assembly GCA_028825115.1). GTDB lineage: Bacteria > Actinomycetota > Actinomycetes > S36-B12 > S36-B12 > UBA4592. The sequence continues at coordinate 155,272 of JAPKAV010000002.1, forward strand.
CGTTGATGGACAGCCCCTCACAATGGGCCTCAAGCAACTGATTGAGGTGTTTATTGGTCATCGGATACACGTAGTCACTCGACGAAGCCGTTACCGCAAAGAAGTTGCAGCAAGCCGTCTGCATCTCGTTGATGGCTTACTCATTGCCATTCTTGACATTGATGAAGTAATTCAGGTGATCCGCAACAGTGACGACACCTCGGCGGCACGCACCCGTCTTGTAGAAATTTTTGACCTCACTGAATTGCAAGCAAATTACATTTTAGAAATGCCATTGCGACGGCTCACAAAGTTTTCACGGATTGAGTTGGATAAGGAGTCAGACCAACTTCGATCAACTATTGCCTCATTGGAATCGCTCCTAGAAAACGAGTCGAGCCTTCGCGCTCTGGTCTCCTCAGAATTGGCGGAAGTCAGTGCGGCGCATTCGAGTCCGCGCAAAACCCTGTTACTCGAGTCCACCGGAAGCCCGTCCATTGCCGCCAGCGCATCCCTTGAGATTGCAGACGAAGACTGTGTCGTCTTGCTCTCTAGCACCGGCTTGATTGCCCGCACCTCTTCGGTGAGCACTGGTGATTCGAGTCAACGAACCAGCCACGATGTCGTGATTTCTAGTGCCCGCGGTACTTCGAGGGGTGAACTTGGCGTGTTAACCTCCCTGGGCAACATACATCGAATTTCCGTTGTCGATGTCCCTGCGATCCCACCCACGTCAGGTGTGCCTGGACTAAGCGGCGGCGCACCAATAGGCGCTTTTCTCTCTCTTGAGTCGACCGAATCACCCGTGGCGGTTCTCCACCTCGAATCCCCCTTCGTATTAGGCACCAGAAAAGGATCGGTGAAGCGGCTCGCTTCGACGCATCCGATTGGACGCCCTGTGTGGGATGTCATCAGTCTTGACCCGGGCGACGCCGTAGTCGCCGCGGTTGCCTTGGATGAGCACCATGCCGGCCAATCGGATTTGGTATTCATCACAGCCGCCGGTCAATTATTGCATTTTCCAGCTTCAGCCATTCGGGTGCAAGGGCGCTCGGCCGGCGGAGTTGCCGGAATCAAGTCCCCCGATTCTGCGGTTATTTTCTTCGGAGTTGTTGAGCCGAGTGGAGAAAATATTGTCGTTACCGTGTCCGGCTCTAGTCAGGCACTTCCAGGAACCGAGGCGGGAAACGGCAAGGTCTCCGATTTCAGCGAATATCCGGGCAAGGGGCGCGCAACGGCCGGTGTTCGGTCACACAAATTCCGCTCGGGTGAGGACACGCTTTCACGGGCGTGGTGTGGCCCAACTCCGGCAAGAGCCGCAACCTCGAGTGGAACACCCGCCTACCTTCCCGAATCTGACGGCAAACGAGACGGAACAGGCACCCCACTTACCCACCCGATCGATGCGTTGGGTGGGCCAATTGTGATCCGTTTAGAGTCTTGATTCATGTCACCCTCCTTGCCCTGCAGTGTCATCAATGCACCTTCCGCGCTGGCAGGAACTGCGCCCACCGCGACCTCTTGGCTCATCCTGCTACATCAAGGAGCTTGGGGTGATCGTCCGGTTGACACGCTCGTTCCCCCGGAGTTGCATGTGTGGGCCCAAGAACACGATTGCAAGATCCTCTTGGCGCGCACGCCGCAGCGTGCACCCACCTTTCCAAAGGCCACCTATTGGTTCTCTGACGGTGGGAGCCAACTGCGGCAAGGAACCCTCACTGCCAACGGATTGCCAGTGTTGCAAGACGCCCTTGTCTGCGAGCAGATGCTGCTCATTTGCACGAACGGCAAACGCGATCAATGCTGTGCAACTTTTGGCCGAAACCTGATCTCCGAGTGCGCAGACTCGCTCCCCCCCGAGCAATTTACTAAAATCCTGGAATGCAGTCATCTTGGGGGTCATCGATTCGCGCCCACCGGAATGATGCTCCCACAGAATTTGGCTCTTGGACGCCTAGACCCATCTGCGGTACTACGGCTTCTCGCCGACCAGGCCGTTGACTCGCGATACGTCCGGGGAAGCACCTCTCTCTCCCCCGCGCAGCAGGTAATTCAGGCGCACTTATGGCCAGTCGCGGCTGAATTTTGCTCCTCTGCTGTCATGGGCAGCTTCAGTGAATTCACGGTAAGAGTCGGTGATGCAACCGAAACTTTCCTAGTTAAACAGACAATGGCACAGCAGATTGCTTCATGCGGTACCGAGCAAAAGCAGATCGCCCAGTTTACGATCATTGGGAGGAACTAGATGCCAGTAGAGTCAGCTAACAATGAAATTTCGCGTGCCCCAGCGGTAAGTCTTCCTGATCTGGAGGGGGTTACCCAATCACTCGCGCAACTCACTGATGGTGCCATCAGTGTTATATTTTTCAGTTGCAATCATTGTCCCTACGTTCAGTGGATCGAGCAAGAAGTAGGACGACTCGCCCATGAGCTTTCTTCGGTCTCATGGATCGCAATCTGTAGCAATGACATCAAAAATTACCCAGAGGATGACGTAGCTGGATTGCTTGACCAACGGGTCCGCGCCCAATGGAACTTTCCATATTTGATTGACTCGGGCCAGAATGTGGCCCACAAATTCGGGGCGGTCTGCACACCAGACTTCTTCGTCTTCGCGCCCGACTCCACCTTGATCTATCGCGGCGCATTTGATTCATCAAGACCAAACAGTGACACCGTGATTACTGGAGAATACTTAAGAGCGGCAGTTGAGTGCGCGGGTCAGGGAAAGATCTTCACTGATGGTGCTCCCTCGATCGGTTGCGGGATTAAGTGGTCAGAATTAGGTGGTTAACGCCCTAATCCAATATCAATCAAATCCTGGCGGCTATGGATAGTGGTTCGATCTCGATTGCGAGTCCCACCCAATTCCTTTTCCCGGGCGTCGATTCGCTTCCAACCCTCAAAATCAATAACCTCGATATGACGATGTTGGAGCAGCTGATCAATCCGTGCAGAACTGGAGACCTGTGTGTTATCACCATCCTGGAAAAGGGTATTGATGCTTGCGACCGCATCTTTTTTATTGGTGCCAATGATTCCTGATGGTCCGCGGCTGATCCAGCCTGCGACATAACAATTCTCTAGTCCGATAACGGCCCCATCAACACTGGGAATTACGTTGGTGTCCTCATTAAATGGCACACCCGGTAGACCCTCACCGCGATATCCGATACTGCGAATGACTAACTCGGCCGCGATCTCCTTACTCCCGCCTGTGGGTGTGAGCAGCCCTTGCGAATCAATCTGCATTGTCTCAACTATGAGAACTCCATTGTCCAAGTCCATGTTGCGTGGTGCGCAATAGAAGTGAAATTGAATATTTCGATCCGTGCTCGTCACCCGTTGTGACCATTGAGCCATGACGTCAAGATTGCGCGCAACCACCTTGTTCCCTGCGCTAGCGTGTGCGAAATCATCCGGTAGGTCACCCGGATCTAACATCACGTCCACCCCAGGAATCTCGCCCAGTTCCTTTAGTTCTTTTGTCGTGAAAGTGGCATTGGCCGGTCCTCGTCGACCAACGATGTGTACCCGGCGGACTGCGCTGTGTGAGAGCGCATCGAGCACATGTTGGGGAATGTCCGTTTGCTCGAGTTCAGCCACCGGCTTACTCAGAATCCTAGCTACGTCAACTGCAACATTGCCGAGTCCAATTACGGCAACGTCTGTTGCTTTGGACAAGTGATTCGTAAAATCCATTGCATCCGGGTGACCCGTGTACCAGCGAACAAATGCCGTCGCCGCGATGCTCATCGGATGATTTTCGCCGGGGATTCCCAGTTCCCGATCGAGGGATGCCCCGTAGGTGTAGACGATGGCGTCGTAGTGATCTTGCAACTCAGAGGGCATGAGATCGAGACCAATACTCACATTTCCACGAAAACGAACCAGTGGGTTGTCAAATGTTTGAGCGAGTTTGTCGCGCACAGAACGGATCGAAAAATGATCTGGAGCCACTCCATAGCGAACGAGACCAAATGGCACCGGTAACGCATCAAAGACATCGACTTCCACCTGATATTGGGTTGCCAAGTGTTCTGCGGCATAGATTCCCGATGGGCCTGCACCGATGACGGCCACTCTCATGTATTTTTCGCCCCTCTTTCCAATTTACACATCTTGCACAATCAGGTGACCCGTATGAACATCGAAAATGGCTCCTCCGACGACCAATTCCTCGGACAACAACGGATAGGCACGGATTCGGGTCACGTCCTGCGCTAAGGCCGCATGCTGATCGGAGACCGTCCGAATTTCAATGCTGCGTGAATCTATCCCAGAGGCCTCAAAGATTGCCGCGTGTATTTGTTCTTCATCCGCTGAAGCCATTCGGCAGTCAGTGTGCGGCATGACGAGCACTCGATTCACGCCCAGAAGGTGACTGGCCAACACTAGAGTTCGCAATACGTCATCGGTTGCGCGAGCCCCAGCATTTCGCAGTATTTTCACGTCTCCGGGTTGCATGCCCAGAAGGGCAAGTGGGTCGATGCGCGAATCCATGCAAGTGACAACCGCGAGACCCTTTCGCGCTACTCCTGTGAGGTGAGCTTGACTAAATGAGGACGCGTAGCGTTCGTTGGCACCCAAAATATCCTTAAAACTTGATGCGAAGTCGGCAATGAGCTCACTCATGCGTCAATCCTTTTGCGATCAAGATTCTGTGCTCCGGCAACAATGAACTCCTTGCGGGGCGCTACCTCGGATCCCATGAGTAAGTTAAAAACATCAGACGCGCCTTCTGCGTCAGAAACAGTCATCCGTCGTAGCGTACGGCGCCCCGAGTCCATTGTAGTTTCCCGCAATTGATGTGAATCCATCTCTCCCAAGCCCTTGTACCTCTGCACAGGATCCTTAACCCGTTTTCCCTTTTTTTGTGAATCTGCAATGACAGTTTTCATTTCTTGATCCGAATAAGTATAGATCACTTCATTGGCTTTACCCCCAGCGTTAATCATTTCAATTCTATGCAAAGGAGGAACAGCGGCGAATACCCGCCCATCTTCTAAAAGAGGACGCATGTATCGGTTAATCAACGTAAGAAGCAGGCAGCGGATGTGCGCACCATCTACATCGGCGTCCGACATCAAGATAATTTTCCCATAACGCGCTTGGTCCAACTCAAAAGACCGACCCGAGCCAGCACCGATGACTTGAATAATTGAGGCACACTCTGCATTCTTGAGCATGTCAGACAACGACGACTTCTGAACGTTAAGAATTTTGCCCCTTATGGGAAGAAGTGCTTGATGCTTGGAGTTTCTTGCCGACTTGGCAGTCCCCAATGCGCTGTCACCCTCGACGATAAACAACTCGGATTCGCCCACGTCGGTGCTGCGACAGTCGACCAGTTTCGCTGGCATGGACGAAGATTCCAACGCGGTCTTACGCCGTTGGGTATCGCGGTGGCTCCGCGCAGCGATCCTGGCCCGCATTGCGTTAGCAACCTTCTCGGCAACCGTTCGCGCTGCTGCTTTCTCTCCCCTCGGCGGAGTTTTCAACCATTTTGCCATCTCTTTAGCAACTACGGCCGACACTATTCGAGTTGCGGCAGGTGTCCCGAGGACTTCTTTTGTTTGCCCCTCAAATTGAGGTTCTGCAAGGCGGATTGCAATTACCGCGGTGAGGCCTTCGCTCAGATCCTCTTTGGTAACAGTGTCCTCACTGCTTTTGAGGATCTTTGCATTTTTGAGGTACTCATTGAAAACCTTTGTGAGCGCGCGCTCCAGGCCCACCACATGGGTTCCGCCTTTAGGAGTCGCAATTACGTTGACAAAGGAGCGAAGGATTGATTCGTAGCCGCTATTCCACTGCAGCGCAATATCAACAGCGAGCTCCCTTTGCACCTCTTGGCTTGTCATGTGTCCCTGGTCGTCGAGTACCGGTACTGTTTCCGCGAAATGGCCTGAACCAAAAAGTCGAATCACGCTCCCAATGGCCTGGCCGTCATTGAGGTGAGTGGCGTACTCGGAGATTCCCCCTTTGTGCTGGAATGACTCCTCCCACAGATCAGTGGGCTCACGTTGGTCGACTAAGCGAAGAACAAGACCCGGAACCAAGAACGAACTTTGTAACGCGCGCTCACGCAGTGCTTCTCGATCGTATTCTGCGTCTTTTGTAAACACTTCGTGGTCTGCCCACCAGCGCACAATCGTTCCCGTGTGAGTCCGTGGCGTTTTCCCAGTGACATTGAGCCCACTTTTTTTTGAAAAGGCGCTCATCGGGCCTTCGGTGTCAAAATTCCCCGGCACCCCACGACGAAAAGACATTGAGTGCACTTTCCCGCTTCGAAGAACCGACACATCAAGTCTGGACGAGAGTGCATTCACCACGGAGGCACCAACGCCGTGCAGCCCGCCCGATGCCGCATAAGACCCGCCGCCAAATTTTCCACCTGCGTGAAGCTTGGTCATGACGACCTCTACACCCGTAAGTTTTGTCCGTTTTTCAATGTCGATGGGTATTCCTCGCCCATTATCGCGGACCTCTGCTGATCCGTCAGCGAGGAGGGTCACCGAGATTTCGGTACAAAACCCGGCCAACGCCTCATCGACGCCATTATCCACGATTTCCCACAAGCAGTGCATCAGACCACGGGAATCATTGGAACCTATATACATCCCAGGGCGTTTGCGTACCGCCTCGAGCCCTTCAAGGACTGCCAGATTCTTTGCCGTGTAATCCTGCGGTGCCACGCCTGGAGATTTCACTTTAGCCACTGGCCTAATCTAGTCTGCGCCACGCCGAGATCGTGGGAATGAATCACGCTCTCACCCGCCACCGAGTTACTTCGCTGCTGGCGAACCTCAGCGAGTCTGTGTGTGTGTCGACCTAATTCCATGCTTAAATAACTTCATGTCAGAAACCAGCACCCAGACACTTGAATCTCCGGTTTTGTCGAACATTGATCGATGCGACCGATGTGGGGCTCAGGCTTACGTCCTGGCCGAACTTCCGAGTGGATCCACCTTATTGTTTTGCGGCCATCACTGGAGTAACCATGAGGCAGCCCTACGGCCCAAACTCGTAAAAATCATTGACGAGTTGCATCGCCTTGATGAACGCCCGTAGCGGCCTCATTCAAAGGATCCCTGCAGCCTTGTGGCGGCCTAGTCCAAATAGTCACGCAGTACCTGTGAGCGACTTGGGTGACGTAGCTTGGACATAGTCTTACTCTCTATTTGCCTGATTCGCTCCCGGGTGACTCCGTACACTTTGCCGATTTCATCGAGGGTTTTCGGTTGCCCATCTGTGAGGCCGAAACGCATCCGCACCACCCCTGCCTCGCGGTCTGAGAGGGTGTCAAGAACCGACTCAAGTTGCTCTTGCAAAAGGGTGAATGACACAGCGTCGCTGGGCACGATTGCTTCTGAGTCCTCAATCAGGTCACCGAACTCGCTGTCGCCCTCTTCACCTAACGGCGTGTGCAGAGAGATTGGCTCGCGACCATACTTTTGAACTTCAACAACCTTCTCAGGTGTCATGTCCAGTTCCATGGCAAGCTCTTCAGGGGTTGGTTCCCGACCTAGGTCTTGTAACATTTGACGTTGAACTCGCGCTAACTTGTTAATTACTTCAACCATATGCACTGGGATTCGGATAGTTCGGGCTTGGTCAGCCATTGCTCGCGTGATCGCCTGGCGAATCCACCACGTGGCGTAGGTAGAAAATTTGTAGCCCTTCGTGTAGTCGAATTTTTCAACCGCACGGATCAAACCCAAGTTGCCTTCTTGAATTAGATCAAGGAACAGCATTCCTCGCCCTGTATAGCGTTTTGCTAGTGAGACCACAAGACGTAGGTTTGCTTCGAGCAAGTGGTTCTTGGCCCTGCGTCCATCTGTTGCAATCCATTCCATGTCAAGACGGGTTTTTTTGTCCATCTTGGCGCCCTCGTTGAGCATCTCTTCAGCGAACAGTCCCGCCTCAATTCGCTTGGCTAGGTCAACTTCCATCTCCGCGTTGAGCAGGGGGACCTTGCCAATTTGTTTAAGGTAGTCCTTAACCGGGTCGGCGGTCGCGCCGGCCACGGTGACGGTTTGTACGGGCTCGTCGGTTTCATCGACGTGTGAAATCACGAAGCGTCCGGACTCTTCAGCTGCGGCTGCCGGCTCTTCTTTGGCTACTCCAGCCAAGTCCTTTTCCAGGTCTGACTCCAAAGCCTTTTCCAGTTCAGCCGCCACCTTGAGATCCGGTTCTCCAAACGGGGTCACTTCAACTACGCCCTGCTCGGTGGCAATAACCTCAACGAGCGCCCCCTTGTCAGGTTGTGAAATCGCCTTCGCAGATTTCAACGGCTTGACCGGCTTGACGGCGGATTTAGCGACAGTCTTTGTGGCCGGAGCATTTTTTTTAATCGCGGCCGACTTCTTGGCAACCGCGGGCTTCACCACGACTTTCTTGGCTGGGGCGACTTTCTTGATGGGCTTACCCACAGCCTTCTTGGGCACGGCCTTTTTCGAAACAGACTTCTTCGGGACAGCTTTTTTCGAAACCGTGGACTTAGAAGCGGTTTTCCTCGCGGTCGTTGTCTTTTTCGCTGCAGTTGCCATGTGAGAGTGGGAGCCCTTTCGCCGAAAACCCATAACAAGTGCCCGAGTCAAGCCAATTGGCTTGTTCGGGCGAACCTATCTTGGCACGCCGGTCAACATCGGTCTGCGCCGGGGCAGCGCAAACGAGCCTTAGCCTGACCGATGGTCACGCCTAGGGTCGACCGCTGCAATAGATCACGCTCGATGGCAACCGGTTCGAGACCGTCGACGGTGAATTCGGCCGCCCACCTAGTCGTGACCTCAATATTTTTACGGCCCGCCGTTGGGAATGCATGTGAAATGGCCTTGTTGGGATAGGGGCCACCGCTTTGGCTCGTATACAAGACTCGTTCGAGGAAATCCCAACGCCAGGACGGGGTCGCCTTGATCGCAACTGTAAAGCCTGAGATGGGCACCCGCCAATGCACGAAAGTGGCCGGTTTACCTGATTCGCACAGCAATGGGAGTCGCGTGACCGCTCCGTGAGCCGGCCAGCAGCGCGCCGCTTGCTCGGGGACGTATCGAGTGAAATGCTCCGCGATCGCTCTTTCAATGCCGGTGACAGTACTTACCTCTTCGTGGGTCAGGCAAATCCGATCGACTTCCCGCCAATTCCCACCCTCGGGTCTGAACCACACCCGGACGTGGTCAATTAGTCCCGGGCACCCCCTTTGCTGCGTCACAATAATCATTGGGACCGGGCACACAGGCCGCTGTGAGCTTCCCGCCGCACCCGCGGCATCGCATCATCTCGTTGCGAATTCCGGTGTCTACGGTCGGGGGAAGAATGAGTCCGCCGTTTCCCTGGTATCGCACCTGTTCTTGATCTGCCACCACCTCGGGGTTTGCGTAGCCCACGGGAGCATTGAAGCCAAAAGATGCAAGGAGAAGTGCAACACTGCTGATAATCAGTGTCAACGCCGGATAACGTTTAGTACTCACCCCTTGTTTCTCAGCTGCGGTTGGAGTCAAATCAAGGTGGGGTTTCTAGTTGTGGAAAACCATTTTTGCAACTGCCGGTGCCGGGTTATCGACCCGGCTAAGCGCATACTGAACGAATCGGGCGACCTGTTCTTCCTCGACTAAGAAACCATCGTGGCCAACTACAGACTTGATGACGTGCAATTGATCCGCCCCTGGCGTTAAGTCCACAATCTCTTGTTGCAGTCGAAGCGGGAATAATCGATCAGAATCAATTCCCACCACAGTCAGCGGAGCAGTAATTGTTCCCAGCGAACGTTCCACTCCTCCTCGTCCCTCACCTAGGTCAAATAGGCTCATGGCTCGCGTAAGTGCAATATAGGTATTGGCATCAAAACGCCGCGCCAGCTTGTTCGCATGGTGGTCTAAATACGATTCGATTGCGAAGCGACCGCCAATTATTGGCGGCTCCTCCCCCTGCGCGCTGCGACCAAAACGAGTGTCGAGTTCGTTTTCGCTGCGGTAAGTTAAGTGGGCGATTCGACGAGCTAAACCCATGCCGGCAACGGGCCCAACGGAAGAGTCGTAGTAATCACCGCCCTGAAAATGTGGGTCCAACTCGATCGCCGCGAGCTGAACCGCATGTATTCCGATTTCATCGGCACTGACCGCCGCGGTCGAACCAAGAACAAGACCGCCTCGAACTGATTCCGGGTGCCGAACCATCCATTCCAAGACCCGCATTCCGCCTAGTGACGGGCCCAGCATCAGTGCATAGGACTCAATTCCGAGGAATTGCATGAGTTGGTACTCAACCCACACCATGTCGGCAATCGTGATGACGGGAAAACGCGATCCCCACGCTTTCGAATCGGGGGCAATACTGGAAGGTCCGGTTGTTCCCTGACACCCGCCCAGGACGTTGGCACACACAACGAAGTGGGTATCCGTATCGATCGGCGCACCCGGCCCCACCAGTGAGTTCCACCAACCACCAGTTTTGTGCCCAGGTCCGGCTTCTCCAGTCGCATGTGAGTCGCCCGTCAATGCATGCGCGATGTATATCGCATTACTCCCCTCGGGATTTAACTCGCCCCAAGTTTGGTACGCAACCCTGATCTGTTCGAATTGGAATCCAGAAACAGTAGTAAATGGTCCACACTCAAAAAAAAGCCTTTCGCCCACGGGAAACCCCTCCCGCCACGATCCGCTGGCGGGAGGGGTTCCTTCGTAAGTCAGAACTCCGTATTGCATGGACATTTACTTTTGGGCCGCCGCGAATCCAAGTTCCAAATCAGCCAGAATGTCGGACAAACCTTCCAGTCCCACCGCGAGACGCACCAATCCCGGTGTCACTCCACCAGAAAACTGTTCCTCTTCGCTCAACTGCGAGTGAGTGGTGGATGCAGGATGGATGACCAAGCTTCGGACATCCCCAATATTAGCAACGTGACTATGTAATTCCAGACCCTCGACAAACTTCTTGCCTGCCTCGACCCCACCAGCGATTTCAAAACTGAGAACCCCGCCTGTGCCCTTTGGTGCATATTTTTGACCGTTGGAATACCACGGGCTCGTTGGCAAGCCAGCGTAGTTAACTGACACTACTTCCGGCCGTTTTTCTAGCCACTGGGCGACGCTGAGCGCGCTGTCAGTGTGTCGCTGCACTCGCAATGAAAGAGTTTCGATTCCCTGCGCAATCAAGAACGCGTTAAATGGTGACACTGCGGCTCCCAGATCACGTAGCAACTGAACCCGCGCTTTAAGGATAAAGGAAAGGTTCACCCCGAATGCCCCGTCAACGCCGAGGTCTCGGGCATAAACCAAACCGTGGTAACTGGGATCCGGCTGGTTGTAGTTGGGGAAGCGTTCCGGGTATTTGGCGTAGTCGAATTTACCGGCGTCGACGATGACGCCAGCCACGGCTGTTCCGTGCCCACCGAGATATTTCGTGGCAGAGTGAATGACCACATCGGCACCGAAATCGATCGGAGTAATCAGATAGGGAGTTGCGACCGTATTGTCGACAATTAGTGGAACGCCAAACTCGTGCGCAACCGAGGCAACCCCAGAAATGTCGAGGACATCGTTTCTCGGATTAGCCAGTGTTTCCCCGTAAAAGGCCTTGGTATTTGGTCGGATTGCCGCTTTCCATGATTCCAAGTCATCCGCATTTTCAACGAATGACACTTCGATTCCCAGCTTTGGTAGCGTGTAATGGAACAGATTGTAGGTGCCTCCATACAAGCTCGCGCTGGAGACAATGTGGTCACCGGCTTCAGCGATATTAAGAACCGCCAAGGTTTCCGCAGCCATACCGCTCGCCACCAACAATGCACCCACGCCACCTTCAAGGGCCGCAATGCGATCCTCAACTGCTGCTTGTGTTGGGTTCATGATTCGGGTATAAATATTGCCTAATTCTTTTAGTGCAAAAAGGTTAGCCGCATGCTCAGTGTCTTTAAATACATATGCCGTCGTCTGATAGATAGGTAATGCACGAGCACCCGTAGCTTCATCAGCAATTTGTCCCGCATGTATTTGCTTTGTGTCAAAAGTCCATTGATCGCTCATTTTTTTCTCCCTAAAGTTGTGTGTTTGGTTCGTTAGTCGGACGCATGGGTGCACCTCTTCCTCCTGCGTCTGCGTCTGAGCAAAGAACACCATTGCTCACTCAGATGGAGGTGCTTTAACAACAACAAATTGAACAACACATGGCAGCCCTCAATCCCTCTGGGGCCCTGCCTTTTGCATGGCCCGCGCTTGCCACAACACACGTGGCCAGGTCTCCACCGGGAGCACCCCACCGCGGTTGGAGGGTTGCCGTCTAGCTAGCCGGGGCTTAAAGCTGGACTCTTGACCTAACGACAATTCTATACACATTCCGGCTAAATTGTCACTTCGACACCAGTTAAGCACTCTTTACGAGTGAGCTCGTTGACGCTCGCGAGCCAAAATTCTGGTGGGAGTGCGTAATCTAATATGGAACGAATTATCTTTGCCAATGAGTAATTGGGTGAGTCAGACAATGCGCGCGCGATGCAAATGTTTGCCATCGCGCCATTGCCGTGGAGCCACCAACAAATTGCTGCCGTCGTGGCTATGGCGGCGCCACGATTTGCGTCCAGTCGAGGGAGTAATTCGCTCAGCGACTCGGCCACTGACACTGGCTCATAGGCCCCGTTAGCTAAATCCCACAAAATTGAATCCCGGATCCTGATGTCCTCTAACGCTACGACCATGCGGGCAATGTCAACCGTAGCCGAATTCGCGCACCCGTGGCCCAACAGCCGTTGTACGAATGCGCTCTCATTGGCCCGCCAAGGCGATAGATTTTCCACACCAGGTACAACCGGAAACGCCAGCTCGTCAATGAAAATGGACGAATCACTGTCGCATCGACTTGCCCGAATCGCTCGACTAATCTGTTTCTCCACGTGCATCAGGTGTGGTTCACAGCCTCCACCACACTCGAGCGAAGATACGCGATCACCGGCGAACACAAAAACCTCCCCTAACTCAATTTCGTATTTCGCCAGCACCATTTCAATCGCGTCGATACCTGAATAGATTCGTTCGTCCATGTAGTTCAGGCACGTCACGACCATCGCCTGATCCGCATGGTAAATCCGACCGGGTTCAATGAAAAGTTCCAGGTCGGATGTGCTCAAATCCGTGGGCTCGAGGAACACTTCCACATCTGCCCTTTGGGCGAGAACCAACTCATCTGCTTTCATCCATCTGATGATGACACTATCCGCCGGATAGAAGCCAAATGATCTCACAAGATTGACAAGGGTTTCCCGTGCAATTTCAATTCTTCGACTATGCGCATGTGTATTTGGGTCCATGCGATAAATCTCGTTCTGCCAATACACCTTGGCAACCACGCACGCGCTTTTGTGGACAAGCTGACACAGTTCTCAATGCTGTGCAGTAACCGGCCTTCGCGGCTATTACCCGCGAGGAGAAAGCTCGATGTAATCCCAGTACTTTGCCGAAACGCCATCACCGGATGACACGCGCCGAATCCGCCGACTCATCCAAGGCCATCCGTGATCTTTCGCCCAGGACGCATGCTCCAACATCCGCGTCGACAACGTGGGCGTATGCCTCTGGCCCGCGCTGAGCATCCAATCTGAATTGCCCCAGCCCAACGCCTGCATGGCCGCACTCGCCACCAGGGCATGCCCTTTGGGGTTCAGGTGCAGCCGATCAGCGTCCCATATTCGTGGGTCATCGAAAATTTCAACATCCCAGAAATCCGCCAAATAGCATCCATGTTCCTCAGCAATTGCCATAGTTGCAGACCTTAAGCCGGCAAATCGATCCCCAATTAGCCCCATAACTTTGGAAGTGCGGCCCGGGTCGCCAAATGCGAAAAGCAATACGTCTTTGCCGCCTGAGCGAAGATCACGCACGGCACGCTCAATTTGTGTTGCCTTTATATCCAGATCAAATGACCCACGCATCGCATCGTTCACCCCACCGGCGAATGAAACCAGCTCTGGTGTCAACTCAAGGGCCCTTGGAATTTGCTCGGCGAGCATCTGGGTCAGTTTCCGACCCCGAATTGCCAAGTTCGCATATCTGAGCGGTTCCTGTGCAGTGCAGTAAGTATCTGCGAGTTGTGAAGCTAAACGATCCGCCCAGCCGTAATAAGAATTGTTGATCCCCTGATCGGCGACACCTTCTGTGAAACTGTCGCCAACAGCAACAAATGATTTCCATTCTTTGGCTTTCGTGTGAATCATTTCGACGACTGTCCGTTCATAAATATTTAAGATGAACTAAATGACAAGACCCGGCCGCCGAAGGCTTCCCCTCCCGCGACGACCGGGTTAACCCAACACTAGTGGATGATGATGTAAAGGGAGCATCAGGACGCTGCACCGGGGGTGTCACAACTCTACTTCTGGGACCCGGGCTCGCCCGAATCAGCGAGATGAGCAGAACTAGCAGGGGTGGGCTTCGCTAACGCCTGGCCGGCTTTTCGATACCACGCGACCAGCGCAATCACACCGATAAGGATCTGTGGAATAAAGCTAGCGGCCCGCCAGAGGAGTGCGGCGGCTGTGGCGACTCCCACTGAGGTACCAAAGCCCACCAGCAACGCAATCATCGCGGCATCAACGGTGCCCAGCCCACCAGGGGTAATTGGGATCATCAGACCTAGTTGACTAATTCCGAACGCGGCGAATGCAGCTGCAAAGGAAGTGCCCGCGCTGTCCCAACCTTCAATACCTCTTAAAGCGACATAGAAGATCAGAAATTGGGTGAATGACACGGCGATTTGAGCCGCTGTCAATGCCGCCCACCGCCGTTTGAGTAAGGCATACATATCCACCCGAAACTTGATGATTGGGGCTGCGACATCAAGATTCTTAATCGCCTTAATGCGCTTGCGAAATGGCCCTATTAACCGGTTTGAGAGTTTACCTACCTTGGTAGCAAGGGCCTGTGAACGCATGATCAGCACAAAGGTCACAACTAGAGCCACCAAGATCACCAGACCGAGGAACCCGGTTGCCGCATGGCTATCCCCACTAACGCCAAACAAGGTAACGGTGACTACACCGCACACCGGAAACAACAACGTAACAAATGTGCTCCACATGCCCACAGCCGTGATGGTGGCGGTAGCACTTGTTGCGGGCACCCCAAAGGTGCTCAGCATCCCGAACTGCACTGCAAGTCCGACGGCTCCACCGCCCGGAACACCATTACTAATGGCAAATGCAGCTTGGTTAAGTTGTTGTGATCGCCAGTATTTCAAGCCTGGTGTTGCAGCCTTAAATGGGAATCCGTAGGTGATCAAGTACAAAAACACGCATCCCACTATCAACGCCAGGGCGGAAGTGGTCATTGTCTCCAGCGCGCTGGCAGCCTCAGAGTAACTGCCAATTTGTGGAATCACTTTCCAGAAAATAATCACAATGAATGCGAGACCGACCACGCCGAGAATTATCGATTTTTTCCTGTCCAGTCCACCAGGGCTCATCGATGCCTTGGGATCTACATCATGGGGTTCCACATACCCACTCTGGCAGAACTGAGGCCTGATCTGTGTCACTTGGGGGTGGCGCAAGGACTCCTTCGGGCATTCGGCAGGATGAGGCCATGCGGCTTGATCATATTTCCTATGCCTGTCACAGTAATGAAATCGCTGACGTCGTCCAACGAATCGGCGTGGACCTGGGGAATACATTTATCGACGGCGGGCGACACCCTTCGTTTGGTACCAGAAACTTCATTCTTCCGCTAGCGCACGGTGTGTACATAGAGGTTGTCAGCGCCCTAGACCACCCTTCGGTGCAGAAAGCCCCATTCGGTCGAGCAGTGGCCCAAAGAGCCCGAGCAGGTGGCGGCTGGATGTCCTGGGTTGTGTCGACAACGGACCTCTCACCGGTAGAGCAAGAACTGGAGAGAAAAGCCGCCGAGGGACACCGCATTCGACCTGATGGTGTGGACTTGCATTGGCGCCAAATCGGGGTCCTGGACACGATTGAGCACCCACAATCCCCGTTCTTCGTGCAATGGGAGAGCCCACAAGAGCACCATCCCGCATTTGGTGGTGAACGAACCGGCATCAAGGTGCTCAGCATGGAAATTAATTGCCCGTCCCGGGATCTGGGACCCATGGCTACCGAACTGGCTCCACTCACAGATTTGATCACGTGGGTACATGACACTGAAACTGATGAATTCGGTGTAAACGCTATTACATTTGAAACGCCACACGGACTCGTTCGGATTGACTGAAGAGAGGCAACAATGACAACTCGTGACCAACCTCAGATTTCAGATGGTGTCCCCGATACGCTCAAGAAAGCCTCAGGGTTCACGTGGCGGATTCTGGTGCTGCTCGCGGGGTTTGGCGTATTTGCCCTAGCACTTAACGCCATTTTTCCTGTTGTGTTTGCGCTTTTCTTCGCGATGCTGGTCGCCGCGTGGACCCAGCCACTGATGAATCTTCTTCAAAGGCTTCTGCCCAAAATACTTTCGATGCTGTTAGCCCTACTGCTTATCGGGTCAGCTATCCTTGGCATTCTCTTTATAGTGATTAGATCGTCGGTAGATGAAGGACCCAAATTACTAGAAAGCCTGACCTTGGGCCTCAATGAGATCGAAAAGTGGCTACAGGAAGGGCCGCTCAACCTCAGTGATGAGAGCCTCAGCAACTTGCTCGAACAGGCACAATCGTGGGGTGAAACCGCAGCAAAGGGCATCGCGGTGGGCTTGCTTGACTCCCTTAGCTCGATTGGAACCTTGGTGATCGCTGGCTCAGTATTCCTTTTCGGAGTTATCTTTTTCCTGCTCACCCCTAATCGAATCTGGGACTGGTTCGTGTCTTGGCTACCAAAAGAAGTTGCAGAGTCAGTAAACGTTTCCGGAAGGATCGCTTGGGGCTCCATCTCCGGCTACACCCGTGGGATTGTTGTTATTGCCTTCGCCGATGCGTTTTTGGTCTTTATTGGTCTGCTTATCCTTCAAGTGCCACTGGCACCTGCGCTTGCAGCAGTGGTCTTCCTCGGCGCATTCATTCCCGTGATCGGTGCGCCAATCGCCACATTTTTTGCGGCCATCGTTGCCCTCGCCGAACGCGGCCCACTTATCGCGCTCCTGGTAGTGATCTTGACCGTGATCGTTGGATCATTTGACGGTGACGTGTTACAGCCGCTAGTGATGGGCAAAGCGGTGAACTTGCACCCACTGGCAATAATTTTAGCGATTGCTGCGGGAAGCATTGCCCTAGGAATCGTCGGGGCTCTCATCGCCGTGCCGATTGCAGGTGCGGTCTACGGGGTGGCCAAATACGTCACCGGTCGAGACCCGGAACATTCCTTTCCGCCCACGCACCCGTTTACGCCAAGTCAGAGTGCGTAAACCAATCTCACCATAGAACTGCGCGGATTAACTCCGAGCATTTATGTTGTCAATTGGCAGGTCATTACCCGCTGTTACACAATAACGTTCAATTCGTTCGGCCGAGGAATTTATCCGCTTGAGGGACTTTTTGTTGATCCCATCCGTCCCTTTTTTCGGATTCGCGCGATTCACATTATTCTGAATCCGTTCAGCATTTGACAGCGCCTTTGCGGGGAGCTCGCCCCCGATTACCGCCGAATCGATGGAAACAACCATCAGGTCCGTGTCGGACTGTATTTCACTTAGAAGAGCCTTTTTTTGCTTCTTGGTAAGATCGCCTGAATCGCCATTGATCCGCGAACGCACCAAATCGAGCGCGAAGTAGTCATCGCAGGCGTCCTGCGCCAAAACTGCAATAACCGCCGTGGTTTCCGAAGGAGAGGGAGTAACCGTCGGAGTGACCTCAGATTCGGCGCTACTGGAGCATCCTGCGAGCACGAGAGATGCGCTAGCTGCTACGAGTGCGACTCTGACAATACTTTTGCGCATAACTGGGCTCCTCAGGCAATTGGATAATCGTTTCTTAGCCTACGCCACAGAAAAGAATGCGGTGGGATTTTACGCGCCAGTGGGCAAAAAATATTGGCCCCACCCGGATTTGGGTGGGGCCAATATGTTACCTCGGTACCAGATGGACCTAGCTGCAGCCAGAGGTGCTGCCGCAACCCTCGCAGACGTAGCAGCTACCGGCTGGGCGCATCTTGATCCCACAGGTCATGCAGAGGGGCGCATCAGAGGCAGTGCCAGTGATCGCCTCTAGTAACTCGGCACTTGAATGCACTTCAATCGGGGCTTGAGCCACAGGCGTTACCACCAGATCTGCCCCTTGCTCATTGGTGTCAAGGTCGATAGCCGGTGCGGTTGCGGGTGCGTAGTTGTTGTGCACCGCAGCCGTTCGTTCTTCGGCCGTGAAGATCCCCAATGCTTCCCGCTGTTCGAAACTGAGATGATCCAGTGCCAGTCTGCGGAAAATGTAATCCATCATGGATTGAGAGATCCGAATATCTGGATCATCGGTCATTCCAGCCGGCTCAAAGCGCATGTTGACAAACTTGTTAACAAAGGCCTCAAGCGGTACGCCGTATTGCAATGCAATGCTTATCGCAATAGAGAAAGCATCCATTACCCCGGCCAAGGTTGACCCTTGTTTGCCGAGTTTAAGGAATACCTCGCCGAGTTGGCCGTCGTCATAGCTTCCCGCGGTCATGTAGCCCTCAGCCCCGGCAACAGAGAAAGAAGTCGTCTGACTCGGTCGCGACTTCGGAAGTCTGCGACGGACCGGGTTCACACCGACAACGACCCCCTCCACCGGATCGTCAGCTGTCTTTGCCTTTGCATCACTGAGTGGTTGTCCCACCTTGCAGTTATCCCGGTAGATCGCGAGCGCCTTAATGCCCATTTTCCAACCCTGGAAGTAGATTTCCTCAACTTCCTCAACTGTGGCATCTTCTGGCATATTTACCGTCTTACTTATTGCACCAGAAATGAACGGTTGCACGGCAGCCATCATGCGAACGTGACCCATCGGCGCAATCGAACGCGCGCCCATCGCCGTGTCAAAAATGGCGTAGTGCTCCTGCTTGAGCCCTGGCGCATCAATGACGTGGCCGTTTTCACCAATAAATTCGATAATCGCTTCGACTGTTTCTTCAGCGTATCCGAGCTTACGAAGTGCACGTGGAATGGTTTGGTTCACGATTTGCATCGATCCGCCACCGACAAGTTTCTTGAACTTGACCAGTGAGAAGTCAGGCTCGACACCCGTTGTGTCGCAGTCCATCATGAAACCAATTGTTCCTGTTGGTGCTAACACTGACGCTTGAGCATTCCTCCAACCGTGTGCCTCACCTAACGTTAAAGCCTCTTCCCAGACTTTCACCGCCAACGCGGTTACATCGCCATCGAGATTACTAAACCGCCTGATGTTGTCATTGGCTGCCGCATGCCTACGCATCACGCGCTTGTGTGCATATTCATTGCGTGCATAGCCTTCATAAGGTCCCACAATTCCAGCTAACTCGGCACTGCGCTTGTACGCGGTTCCGTTCATTAGCGAAGTTATACCCGCCGCAAATGCCCGGCCGGCCTCAGAATCGTAGGGCAAGCTCGTCGCCATCAGCAGGGCGCCCAGATTTGCGTAGCCCACTCCCAGTTGGCGGTAACGCCGAGTCGTGTCACCAATTGGTGCTGTCGGGAAGTCGGCGAAACAGATTGAAATATCCATGGCTGTAATGACGTACTCAACTGCTTTAGAGAAGCGCTCCGCATCAAATGTGTCATCTTCTTTCAGGAACTTCAGTAAGTTCAGGCTCGCTAAGTTGCACGATGAGTTATCAAGACTCATGTATTCAGAGCATGGATTCGACGCGTTGATCCGACCCGTTTCAGGGTTGGTGTGCCAATCATTAATCGTGTCATCGTATTGAATACCAGGATCAGCACAAGCCCAAGCAGCCTCGGTAATCTTGTGGAAAAGTCCAACCGCATCAACAGTTTCAATGGTCTGGCCATCGGTTCGTGAAGTCAGGCCAAATGGCTCTCCATTTTCAACCGCTGACATAAACAGGTCAGACACTCGGACCGAGTTATTGGCATTTTGGTACTGAACACTGGAAATATCAGCACCACCTAAATCCATGTCGTAGCCGGCATCGCGCAGGACTCGAATTTTGTCTTCCTCGCGTACCTTGGTCTCAATAAACTCTTCAATATCGGGGTGATCCACGTCAAGGACAACCATTTTTGCAGCTCTACGCGTCGCCCCTCCTGATTTGATAGTTCCTGCTGAGGCATCAGCCCCACGCATAAATGACACTGGACCCGAAGCTGTTCCACCGGATGAGCGCAGCACCTCCTTGCTGGATCGGATCCGAGACAGGTTCAGTCCCGCTCCTGACCCACCTTTAAAAATCATGCCCTCTTCGCGGTACCAATTAAGTATCGAATCCATGGTGTCGTCCACGCTAAGGATGAAACAGGCACTCACCTGTTGCGGGGACGTCGTCCCCACGTTGAACCACACTGGCGAATTGAATGCGAATACTTGGTGTAGCAACATGTGCGTTAGTTCATGCTCAAAGATTTCCGCATCCTGATCAGTTCGGAAGTACCCATTCTCGCGACCCGACTTGGTGTAAGTGAGCACTACTCGATCAATCAGTTGCTTTAAGCTCCATTCTCTATTATTGGCACCGAGAGCCCCGCGGAAATATTTTGTAGTAACGATTGTGGAAGCATTGACGCTCCAAAAATCTGGGTACTCCACCCCGCGCTGTTCAAATACTATTTCTCCTGTTCGCCAATTATTTTGGAGAACATCTCGGCGTTCCCAATTCACCTCGTCATACGGATGCATACCCTCAGTCGTAAACAACCGTTGCATTTGCAGGCCAGGGCCGGCAATGGTGTTGTGGACGAACTCATCCTTGGGAGTGATCACCGGGGCTTCTGGTGCCTGTGTCATGGTCGTACCTTTCTCAGTTGATATGAAGTCTGCGCCGAAATCTAGGCGCGAGACGGGTGGTAGGAGGTCTGTCTAGCTGCGTGCCTTAGTTGTGGGTGTGTGTAACTCGGTCCGGTTCTCGGCCTGTGGGTTCGCCTTCAGCTCGAAGGAGGGCAATTTCGGCCTCAAAATCATTGAGAGTGTCAAAGGAGCGATAGACCGAAGCGAAGCGAAGGTAGGCGACTTCATCAAGTTCACGCAGGGGAGCCAAAATAGCGAGTCCCACCTCCTGGGCAGGGATTTCGCTATTGCCTGTGGCGCGGAGAAAATCTTCGACACGCTGAGCAAGTAGTGCAAGCTCATCGTCTGATACTGGCCTTCCCTGACACGCCTTACGCACCCCACTGACCACTTTGCCACGATTAAATGGCTCACTGACGCCGCTTCGTTTTACCACTCCTAGGGCGGCTACTTCCGCAGTTGTAAATCGCCTCCCACAGTGTCCACACTCACGACGGCGGCGGATTGCCAATCCTTCATCGATTGTGCGCGAATCGATGACTCGTGAGTCGTCTTGGCGGCAGAATGGGCACTTCATGCGCTGACCCCTATCCTCGTTCAATCACAACAGTCACATGGGAACTTTTGTCCCCTTGCGTAACACGCGAAACGCTAGTTCAACCATCCTGAGGATTACCTGTGGATGATCTGCGATCAACCTGTGCGCTCGTTCCATAACCTGCAAACCACAACCTGTGGACGAAATACTAGAGTGTAACTACTACATCTTGGGGTCTGAACCTAATGGATGCACAAGCGTTATGCAACCTATTTCGACCGGCGTGTTGCTAAATTGCCAAAGGATTTTTTCCAAATAGCTGATTCAGGTAGGAGACAGTGAGTTTCGTTCGCAGAGCACGGCCCCTATAGTCATAGTGGATTGCGCCAACCGTCCGGATATTCGCCGCCTTTGCACGCGATGCCCACGGCAATACATGCACGTTAGGGCGACCTGCGGCAGCCTTGCCAAGCGTCCTGTTAAACCACGACTGCTTCGATTTACTGAATCGGTCGCCATTGCCTCCATAAAGATTGATCCACAGCACTGAACGCTTCGGACCCAGTTGGTCCAGAATCTCGCCGATTCGCGCTTTTGTGGTGGATTTATCAATCCACCTCATGTCATTGACGCCCAACGCCATTACCACGGTCTTGGGAAGCCCTTTCCACCTCCGCTGGTCCCGAATCTGCGACATCCCCCAATCGAGTCGCTTACCCCCAAAGCACCTAATCGTGGGATTCCAGCCTGATTTCTTCAAAGATTTTCGCAGAATCGTACGCGAATTCCTAGTCAGCGAATCACCAATGACCACCACTCTCCTACCCGCCCCCGGGCCAATCGGACTTACTTTGTCAAACGAGATAGGGGCACTACATGCTCGAGAGTCGCCTCCCGTTCGCCATTTGGAATCTAACTCGGCTGCCCTAAGCGGCGCGCTCACCGAGGCAATGGCCAACAAGGAACCCAAGACCAGAACCATGACAGCCCTTCGTGCTCCCAATTTCATGCCTTTAGCCTAAGTGGCCGAAGTGACTAACCAGAAATGGGGATAATCAACGATTGGCCCGGAAAAACGTGCTCCGTGCCGATCCCATTGATCTCCCGGATGCCCATGATCAGAGCCCGTGGATCAGCTCCAGGGTTCAGACTCTGCGAAATCGACCATAGACTCTCACCCGGTTGGACGACCACCACCTGAGTGATGGGCGGGGTTAATTTGGATGCGGCATCAGCGGTTCCGCTACCGAACAAGACCCACATACACAGGACAGCCCACGTCATAACAATTCCTAGGACCACCCGTCCTCGGATTGTGAGGACGATCGATGCCGTCGCGCGATGATGAGCATTCATGGGGAATCCTTTCACTAATTCGAACAAGTGTACGATTTATATCACTAGGGATGCGACACGTCCAAGCATTTCGAACATATGTTTGATTCGTGTCGCCTCTTGAGATAGCCTGAGTGCATCAGAGGGGACTGACATTTAGATCCATTCGGGTGAGTCCTCGACACAACAACCGCAATTTGACGGGAGTCACAATGGCCGGTCGGATCCAAAAACCTCCGAAGAACGGTGCCACTTCCGTGATCAGGCACCTTCATGACCCTGCCCGCAGCGAAATCACCGATCGACAACGAGCAATTTTGGACATGATTCGAGTCACCACCAAGGAGCGCGGTTACCCACCCAGTGTCCGCGAAATTGGCGACTCGGTAGGTTTGAACAGCCCCAGTTCGGTGGCGCACCAATTGAAAAACCTTCAACGATCCGGATACCTACGCATTGATCCAAATCGTCCACGAGCCCTTGTCCTCGCCCCAGAAACGACCGATCATGACGATCCTCAGGTCCAAGCGCCCACTGACCGCACGCTTGCGCAGGTTCCTGTCCTCGGCCGCATTGCTGCCGGTGGCCCAATCTTGGCCGAGGAATCTGTGGAAGCGACTTTCCCACTCCCCCGCGACCTAGTGGGCGAAGGCGAACTGTTTAGCCTTAAAGTCGTCGGCGACTCAATGGTAGATGCCGCAATCTGCGACGGCGATTGGGTGGTTATCCGTCAACAGCCGACCTGTGAGAACGGGGATATTGTCGCCGCACTAATCGACGACGAAGCGACCGTAAAAACTTTCTCACAACGCGATGGTCATGTGTGGCTCATGCCGCATAATCCTGCGTATTCACCAATTTTAGGCGATCATGCACAGATCTTGGGCAAAGTCGTGTCTGTACTTCGAAAGCTGTGATTGGCTTAATGCCCAGCAATTCGTTGATCAGATTCCGCGCGTAAACGTTCAAGTGCACGAAGTGCAACTGGTTTATCTTTCGTAAACCACATGGGCGGCATGCTTTTTCGCAAACTACCCCCGTAGCCTGAATTCGCCAACCGAGAATCCAACACACTCACGACACCCCGGTCCTGTCCACTGCGGATCAGGCGCCCTGATGCCTGAGCGAGCAAGAGCCCAGCGCGTGGCAACGTTACCGAGCGAAATCCGGAGCCGCCTGCTTCATCAACCCTTGACGAGCGAGCGGACATCACCGGGTCGTCGGGACGTGGAAACGGAATTCGATCAATAATTACTTGAACGCAGGAATCACCGGGGATATCAACCCCCTGCCACAGTGATAACGTGCCAATCAGCGTCGACTCGATCTCAGAGGTGAACCGTTCAACCAACAGCGAAACGGATTCGCCCTTTCGTTGAATAAGTAGCGGCGTATCACACCGGACGCGCAAATACTCGGCCGCTTTTTCCACCGCACGCCAACTTGAACACAGAATTAAGGTGCGCCCACCGGATGCTTCTACCAGCTCACCCATTGCGTCAAGGCCAGCCATATCCAGTCCTTCACGCCCCGGAGGTGGGAGGTCGGCGGCAACATAAAGAATCCCCTGCTTCGAGTAATCAAAAGGGGAACCGACATCCACAGTTTCCGTGCGCGCATCCGTTCCCAGACCTAAAGATTGCGTAATTGCATCGAAGCTCCCCCCCGTAGTTAGTGTTGCACTTGTAACCACCGCAAATTTTTCGGCAAATAACTTGTCTCGCAAAATGTGGGCAACACTGAGCGGAGCGCTATGTAGAGTCGGTGGCCTGCCATCATGATCGATCCACAGAACCGAGTCGTTTCCCTGGGAAATAAGGGCCCCGGCCAAATCATGGAGCTCCTCAAGGCCGCCGCGGGCTCGTTGATTTCGTGCCGCGATATCTGGATCCTCGCCTTTTTGGGGTGACATCTCGGTCACCCCAGCTTGGCTTGAATCTCGGATCAGAATCAACGCCAAGAGCAATTGCGGATCCAACAACGCCAACCGACTCAGGCCACTTGTCGGATCGGACGCCCCCAGTAATGCGTCTTCAAATGCTTTTTGCGCATCCACCAACAGGTCCATTGTTTGATCACTCACCTGCGATCCCAGCCGTGATACGGCGCGCTCAACTCCTGCGGCATTTAGTTCAATCGTGATCGCGCCCGTTGCCCGATCAACTATTTCGTGTCCTTCGTCGATCACGACAATGTCATGTTCGGGCAGAATTGGGATGCCCTCAACGACGTCGATCGCCAACAGGGCGTGATTGGTTACCACAATATGTGCCGCTTGGGCCTGCAGTCTGTGCTTCGCGGTAAAGCAATCCTCGCCAAACGCACACTGTGACTCACCAACGCATTCGCGCCGATTGACCGAGAAGCCTCTCCAGACACGGGGGTCAATGTCGTCACCGAAATCGTCTTTATCGCCAGTGTCGGTTTCATTGGCCCACGCTCGTACCGCAACCGCTTGGTCACCAAGCGCCCCACGACTCACCTCAAAAAGCGCCTCCCCTTCAGGATCGGGGATTGCTGAATGCAATTTTTGTAGACAGACATAATTGTTTCGCCCTTTAAGTACAGCGTAAGTCAGTGTGAGGCCATACTCTTGCAATATTGCCTCAGCCAGCGACGGCAAGTCTTTCTCCATCAGCTGACGTTGCAATGCAATCGTCGCGGTTGAAACGACAACCGCGCCTCCTCCTTCACTGAGTGCGTGCGCGGCAGCAGGCACGAGATAGCCGAGAGACTTGCCCGTGCCGGTTCCCGCTTGAATTATCCGATGACCACCGGCGACCAGACCGTCAACGATCGTCTGCACCATTTGTTGTTGCCCCGAACGCTCGGTGCCATGGAAACTTTCTACGGCCTTTTGCAATAACTCTTGTGCGTCAATATCAACCGGCACGCAAAAACCCTTGGCGCTCAATGTCTGCCGCTAGTGCCGCCGGCACCAAGGCGCTCACGTCACTCCCGGTGTCAACGTGAGCAATATTGACCTGCTCGCCCGATTCGTGAATCCGCGAGATTAGGTCCCCACGGCTGTAAGGGATTGTGACATCAATAGCAACCAGAGTTTGTGGCAGTTTTGTATCAATTCGCGCGAGAAGTTCCTCGAGGCCCGCCCCAGTGTGGGCACTGACAACAATCGATTCAGGGAACGCTCCCTGAATCGCCACGATATCCATGGGATCGGCGATATCGCTCTTGTTTATCGCAATCAATTCTGGGATCTCACCTGCGCCAATTTCGTTGAGCACTTCCCGCACCGCGGATATCTGCCCAAAGGGATCCTCATCACACCCATCAACAACGTGAACGATCAACGTCGCTTCCTGAACCTCTGTCAAAGTGGACCTGAACGCTTCCACAAGATCATGGGGCAAGTGGCGCACAAAACCCACGGTGTCAGCGATCGTGAGCTCTTTGCCGCCGGGAGCCCTCAACTTTCGCACAGTGGGATCTAGGGTGGCAAACAAAGCATCTTGAACAAGTACTCCAGCTCCAGTTAGTGCATTGAGCACACTTGACTTGCCGGCATTGGTGTAACCCGCCAGAGCCACAGTTGCAATCCCTGAGGCCTCCCGTGCAGCACGCTGGGTTCTGCGGGTTGCCTCGAGTGCTTTGAGTTCTCTGCGCAACTTCGTCATCTGGGCTCTGATTCGCCGTCGATCTGTTTCAATTTTCGTCTCACCCGGGCCCCGAGTTCCCAATCCCCCACTGGCACCACCTGCGTGACCGCCAGCCTGACGACTCAGTGACTCTCCCCATCCGCGTAGTCGCGGCAAAAGGTACTGCATTTGCGCAAGAGAAACCTGGGCTTTACCTTCACGACTACGCGCATGCTGGGCGAAGATATCGAGAATCAACCACGTGCGATCAACAACCTTGACCTTGACGATGCCTTCTAATTTCCGGAGCTGGCCGGGAGACAATTCGCCATCACAAATCACCGTGTCAGCCCCCGTGTCGGCCACAATCAAAGCAAGTTCCTTGACCTTTCCTGAACCCAAATAGGTGGCAGGATCTGGAGCGTCACGTCGCTGAATCACACCTTCAATCACTTCTGATCCGGCGGTCTGAGCCAATTGAGCCAACTCACGTAATGAGCGCTCCGCCTGTGCAACGGTTCCTGTGGTCCACACCCCGGCAAGCACTACCCGTTCGAGTCGGATCTGGCGATACTCAACCTCAGTGACGTCTTGTAACTCAGTGGAAAGAGAAAAGACCCTTCGGAGCCCTTGTCTTTGCTCAAGCTCAAGGCTGATGTCACCATCTTGGCCCAGATTGGATTCACTCACCAAGGCAGTATCGCAGATGACTCAAATGGGGGACGTTTGTAACGTGAGACCGTTGCCTTCACAGTATTAACACTTGGCCAGGTGGACAGGTCAGCCGTCCAGCTCAACCCGGCGCTTGGCCACGTATTCAACTAACTCTGCCTTGATGGCTTCATCCATGGGTGGCTCTTCGTACTTGTCAAGGGTGTCCAAATAGATGGCGCGGGCACGCCCCGCTGTGTCAATTGAGCCGTTGCGGGTCCACCGCTCGAAATTGTCGGAGCTGGAAAGCCACGGCCGGTAAAAACAATCACGGAAATTCTCCATGGTGTGCGCTGCTCCCAGGAAGTGTCCACCGTGACGTACTTCGTCATGGGCATCGAAAGCCAGATCATCGTCAGTAAATTCAATCGGCTGGAACTCGGCAATAAGCTGCTCAAGAATCTGGATGTCAATGATGTACTTCTCAAAACATGACACGAGTCCACCCTCGAGCCAACCGGCCGAATGCAGCACCACATTTGCGCCGGCAAGGAATGTTGGCATCAAAGTCATGACACTTTCGTAGGCCGCCTGTGCATCAGGCAGCTGAGAAGCATTAAGTCCACCACCTGCCCTGAATGGCACCTTGTATGCACGCGCGATTTGCCCAATACAGTATTGGCCAACTGCAGACTCTGGGGTACCAAATTGCGGCGAACCTGTCTTCATATCGATGTTGGACAAGAATGAACCCATAATGACCGGTGTCCCTGGTCGAATCAATTGAGTGAGGGCGATACCCGAAAAAGCTTCAGCCACTTGTTGTGCCAGCGTGGCTGCAATGGACACTGGTGACATGGCTCCCATAAGAAGAAATGGCGTAACAATTACAGGTTGTTTAGCTCTGCAATAGACAAACAGTGAATCCAGCATTCGGTCATCCCAGCGCAGTGGAGAGTTGCAGTTGATCAAGGAATATCCGAATGGTTTTTCTTCAATTGACTTGCGACCACCCAACACGATTTCAGCCATGGCAATCGTGTCGGCTGCATTTTCGCCCGTCACTACGTTGCCCATAATGAATTTGTCGGTCAAAGTGAAAGCATTAAAAACCATATCAAGGTGGCGAGAGTCAAGAGATGCATCATTGGGTTCCACTACAACCCCACCCACGCTGTCCATCGCTGCAAAACTTTGCGCCAATCGGCAAAAATTCTGGAAGTCACCGAGGGTTCCATCACGCCGCACATCCCCATCGCGCACGAAAGGGGCCCCATACACACTCGAGAACACCATGTTCTTTCCACCAATGGTCACGTTGTTCGCCGGATTCCGAGCCTGCATTTCAAATTGTTCGGGGACCAGTTTTAACTGCTCCAGGAGGAACTCAGGATCGAAATAGACGATGTTTTCCTCGACCCGTTGCCCCGCTTGTCGGAACAGTTCGTGGGCCTCTTCCGAAAGAAACTCCACACCGATCTCGGACACGATTCGACGCCAGCCTCTGTCCAGCGTCGCCATTGACTCTGGCGAAAGAATCTCAAAGCGCGGTAATTCATTTTGCAGCATGATTTTCCCAATCTTTTAGCAGGCCCCTTGTTGTGGTCTGTGACTATAGTAGTATAAATGGAACACGAGTTCCATAATATGGAACATATTCGAATTTATCGTGTAGCATCTAGATCACAGGGCACGGGACAATGATCACGAAAGGGAGCCATGGGATCGAACATCCAGTCAATTAACCGCGCAGCGAGTATCCTGGCTCTCATCTTGGAGTCGGAAAATTCGCCAAGTTTCACGCAAATAATGGAAACCACCGGGCTGGCACGAAGCACCGCCTCGCGGCTCCTCGCCAGCTTGGAGGACAACCACCTGGTAGCCAGAAATGAAGAAAATTTGTACAGCGCCGGCCCCATGATCACGCGGTTCTCGCACTCAACTGGCCCGGAAGAGGATTTAATCGCGCAGTCCCAGGAAGCTATGGAACTCTTGAGCCAGGAAACTAGGGAAGCGATTAACCTGGCAATCCTCGTGGGCGATGAAGTACAGCAGATCTCCCAGCTGGATAGCAAGTACCTGATGGGGAATGTGAACTGGGTGGGACTTTCAGTTCCCACGCATTGTTCCGCGGTGGGTAAGGCCTTTTTGGCGTTCGGAAATGCCGCTACCACGGGGAGGCTCAAAAAGCGCACTGCGAAGTCAATCACGAACAGGGCTGCCCTTGAGAAGGACCTTAAAAAGGTACGGGCACGTGGCTGGGCCCTCTCAGACTCGGAATTGGAAGTCGGTCTCACGGCGATTGGTGCGCCCATATTCGGTGCCGACGGCCATGTGGTGGCAGCTCTCAGCGTTTCCGGTCCCACCATGCGACTGAACAAGGATCGGGTAGAGGTAATTGGCGCTCTCATTGCTCGACAAGGAAGCCTAATTTCACAGCAACTCGGTTACACAGCACAGCACGGCACCGTTAAGGAACACTCCACGTCAGATCGAAAGGTGGGCGCAGCATGACGCACGAAGAAATCCTGAAAAGCCTGTACGAGGAGGTCATGGTGGGCAATGGTCCTGCCGTACTTGAATTAACGAATCAAGGGCTGGCGGATGGGCTAGGCCCGGAACCGATCCTGTTTGAGGCTCTTATTCCCAGCCTGGAGGAAGTGGGGGCACGCTTCGAGCGTGGCGACTATTTCGTTCCGGAAATGCTGATTGCCGGCCGCGCGATGAGTGGCGCCCTCGACATTTTGCGCCCATTGCTCGCTGAAACCGGGGTGGAAACTGTGGGAACATTCCTGATGGGCACCGTCAAAGGGGATGTTCACGATATCGGTAAGAACTTGGTCAACATCATGCTCGAAGGCGCTGGATTTCATGTAATTGACCTGGGCGTACAAGTATCTCCAGAGAAATTTGTCGCCGCCATCGAAGAATACAAGCCCGATATTGTGGGCATGAGTGCGTTTCTTACCACCACAATGCCCATGTTCAAAGTTAATATCCACAACATCACAAAAGCGGGGCTGCGCGAACAAGTCATAGTGTTGGTTGGTGGAGCACCTGTTACCCGCGAGTATGCCGACGCGTGCGGAGCTGATGGCTATGCTGCAGACGCGGCAACAGCGGTACGACTAGCAAAGAAACTCATTGCCGGACGACGCGCCTTAGCAAAGGTCTAGTTTAAATGCCAAAGCTGCTTCCCCTGCTCGAACATGTGGTCAAAAAGCCAATCTGGGATTGTCGGATGTGTGGGCAGTGCGTTCTCCATTCAACCGGCATGACCTGTCCCATGACCTGCCCGAAGACTTTGCGAAACGGTCCATGTGGAGGGGTTCGACCAGACGGCAACTGTGAAGTCGTTCCCGAAATGCCATGTGTCTGGGTAAAAGCCCATGACCGCAGTCAACACATGCCATTAATCCCCAAGAAATGGCGCGATGAGTTCAATCATTTGCGGCCACCGGTAAATAACGCATTACAGGGTGAGTCGTCGTGGATCAACCTGATTAACGGCAAGGATCAACAAACTCCAGCCGGCTGGGTTCCGGGAGAAGAGCGCCATGAGCACTGAGCCAAGCAATAATGACTCCCACAGTATTAATGTGTTTGAGGAGCTGTGCCTAAGTCGGGCGCGGCCCGTGATGACCGCAGAATTACGCTCATTTGACGGCGAAAATTTAGCCGTCGTCGAAAAGGAACTCACAGAACTCACGCCCTACATCGATGGAATCAACATCACCGATAACCCCGCAGCGCATGCACATGCAAGTAACACCGCCATGGCTATTGCGGTAAAGACCTTGGGCGGGAACCCAATCATGCAAATCGTGTGCCGCGATAAAAATCGACTCGCAATTCAGGCGGATTTGGTTGGCGCCGGCATGTTTGGCGTCGAAAATTTCTGTGCACTTACCGGCGACGACGTGACTGCCGGCGACGAAAAAGAAGCGCGTCGCGTATTTGACCTCGACGGACCGCAGTTGGTCTCTGTCATGACCGGAATCTCACAGGGCAGTTACCTTTCAGGACGCAAGTTGAAAAGTGAACCGCACATGTTTATTGGGGCCGTTGAAAACCCCACGGCTCCTCCGCTGGATTACCGGGTTGATCGTGCGCTAAAGAAAGTTGACGCCGGTGCAAAATTTATCCAATTGCAGATCTGCTATCAACCCGAAAAGCTGGAACACTTTATAAGAGGATGCGTTCTCAATGGCGTTGCGGAGCGCGCCGCGCTGCTGCCCACCGTAGTTTTCACCAAGAGCGCCCGCCCGCTCGGCTTTATGGATACTTCAGTCCCTGGAATCAGCGTCCCAAAGGCAGTCATCGATCGGGTCGCCAACAGCGAGGATCAAGCTGAAGAGTCCTACCAATTAGTGAAAGAACAAGTCATTTACGCACTAGGACTCCCTGGTGTTGCTGGAATTCACTTCTCTGATTTTCGCCATGACGGGAGCCTGCAAAGAATGCTTCAAGAATTAGGGCTGGGCCCCAAGGGACACGATCGGCAACCGAAGGAGGATAAAAATGCATACAGTCATTAGTTCACCGAATAAGACCGTCACCATTGGATGTGACCAACCATTTTGCATTATTGGCGAACGCATCAACCCAACCGGACGCAAAAAGTTTCAGGAGCAGTTGCGTGCTGGTGATCTGTCATCCGTTGAAATTGATGTGCACGCCCAGATCGCCGGCGGAGCCACCATGCTTGACGTCAACATGGGTGCGCCCTTCGTTGACGAACCTCAGATGCTTGCCAACGCGATTAAATTGATTCAATCCATCACGGATCTGCCCCTGTGTATTGACTCTTCGGTGTTTGAAGCCCTTGAAGCCGGGTTGGCTGCCTACGAAGGCAAGGCGCTGATCAACTCGGTCACCGCCGAGGACGAACGTATGGCAATGATTTTTCCGCTAGTCAAAAAATATGGTGGCGCGATCATTGCTCTGCCTAATGACGAATTCGAAATCCCTGACGCACCGGAACGACGCCTCGAACTTGTTGACCACATAGTTCGCACGGCGACCGACAAGTACGGGATTCCCATTGAAGATATTGTGATTGATCCACTCGCAATGCCCATCGGAGCAGACTCCACCATGGTTGTTCGCACTTTGGAAACAATTGAAATGATTCGACAAAAGTACGGCCTCAACACGACCCTGGGCGCATCCAACGTTTCCTTCGGCATGCCGGATCGACACACTTTGAACTCCGTTTTTATTCCAATGGCCATGCAGTCCGGTCTCACTAGCGCGATCATGGATTCCCGAACTGGCCAAATCGTGACGGCGGTCCGCGCAGCAGACCTGATGAAAGGCAATGACGAATGGGGTGCAAATTGGATTGCGGCACACCGAGCAAAAATTGCACAAGCTAGTTAGCGGGCGTGGCAATGCACGAGAATCCGTTGAGATAGAGAGGGTGGCTACGTGACTAACTCCTTCGCCCCTTTCGGCTCCTTGAATGAGGAGTCCACAAACGCTCACATGGATTCGCCGCTCGTACGGGTAGACATCAGTTTTGAACCCAGTAATAAAACTGTTCGAGTACCCACCGGTGTCTCGGTCTTTGATGCCGCAAGCTGGAATGGCTTGGCCATCGACTCAACGTGTGGTGGAAATGGGACATGTAAAAAGTGCAAGGTCCAAATCCTTGAAGGCAGTGTCCCAGTCACCAATCTGGATTGGCGGGCTTTCAAGCAAGAAGAACTCGATGCCGGTTGGCGCCTAGCTTGTGTCTCCCATGCAACGAACACACTTAAGGTGAGCGTTCCTCCGCTCACCACTCGCCCGAAAGCGTCGACCGTGGGTGTGGGGCGCCAGGTGATTCTGCGACCGTCAGTTATTAAACGTTTTATTGAGGTAGTAGAACCCTCGTTGACGGATCAGCGCTCTGATTTGCGGCGCGTCCTTGACGAGATTGACGACCTCACCGTAAACATCGATCCGCAACTGATTAAAGAACTGCCCAAAGTGTTGCGCTGTTCAGAATACAAAGTCACCTGCGTAGTTGTGGCCGATAAGTTGATTGCCATTGAGCCGGGTGATACAACTGCGGCGCTTTACGCAATTGCCTACGAT
This sequence comes from Candidatus Nanopelagicales bacterium, assembly GCA_028825115.1. Lineage (GTDB taxonomy): Bacteria > Actinomycetota > Actinomycetes > S36-B12 > S36-B12 > UBA4592. The sequence goes on from JAPKAV010000002.1 coordinate 188,293, forward strand.
CTAGGAACTACCACGGTTGTGGCCTCACTGATGGATCTGTCAACCGGTACGCCAATGGCTGTCGCCTCTATGCTCAACAAGCAGCAGCCATTCGGCGCTGATGTGATCAGCCGAATCAGTGCCACCATGCTTGACGAAGACGCATTGGACAAGCTACAAGAGCTGGCACATACGACTCTGGGTGATCTCACCAACGAAGTGTGCGCTGAAGCTGGAATAGCCCCTGAAGAAGTTTTTGAAATCGCTATCGCCGGCAATGCAACGATGGTGCAAATCGCTCTAGGAATCGACCCTGAGCCGCTTGGCGTCGCTCCTTTCATAATGGCAACCGAGAGCTATCCCACGTACTTAGCGAACGAACTTGGCGTGTTTTTACACCCGCGTGCGCGCGCCTACCTCTTCCCCGCCCTCGGCGCCTACGTGGGTGGAGACATTATTTCTGGGGCGTTGGCCACAGGAATGGATCGGGACAAACGGATTCGACTGTTTATCGATATTGGCACTAACTGTGAACTCGTTCTTGGAGATGGAGAGAGACTAATTGCAACAGCTGCTCCTGCCGGACCGGCGTTCGAGGCCGCATCGATTCGGTGCGGAATGCGGGCAGCAGCCGGCGCGGTTGAAGTAGTCACTATTACCGATACTGATGTCCTGCTTGAGGTGATTGAAGACGCCGAGCCAATTGGACTCTGCGGGTCGGGCCTGGTCGATGCGGTGGCCGAACTGGCCAAAATGGGGATCGCCGACCCCTCCGGCCGTTTTATTACCGATGAGGCCATGAAAGACAAGTGGTCCGCACTCGCTCACCGGCTGGTCACAATTGACAAGGAACGCGTGTTCATTCTTTCATTTAATGACAACAATGAAGCGGGGGTGTTTCTCTCGCAGCGTGATGTCCGCGAACTCCAGTTCGCCAAGGCGGCAATTTCCACCGGTTGGAAAATGCTTCTCGAGGAATTTGGGGTCGCTGAGGAAGATATCGCGCAAGTTTTACTCGCCGGATCCTTCGGCACTTACCTGTCGGCCACAAACGCAATCGCGATCGGGTTAGTTCCCAAAATTCCTGCTCTACGAGTAATCAGCGCCGGCAATGTGGCCGGAGAAGGTGCAAAAATGGTTCTCCTTTCTGGCCCGGAGCGCAATGGCGCCACCACGTTAATGCGCGAAATCGCCTATTTGGAGCTCTCGGATCGCACTGATTTCAATGATCGGTTTGTCGATGAGCTCGCTTTTCCGATTTAGACCACAAAAACTATTTTCTAAAATGGGATATAAGTGCAACGAGTTCTGATATATCATAAAAACATGGGTAACTCTCTGGCTAATCAGGCCTATACGAGTATCCGCCGCCTAATTGTTACCGCAGAACTGCCGCCCGGTGCTGTGCTATCAGAATCTGAGCTACAAAATTCCCTTGGCTTTGGACGCACGCCCATCCGAGAAGCGCTACGAACTTTGGCGACTGACCATCTCGTTGATGTCTATCCTCGACGCGGCATGTTCGTGGCAGGGATCGACGTTCGCGACCTGCGGGCACTCAGCGAAGTACGTTCTGTTCTTGAACCCTTTGCCGCAGGCGTTGCCGCCGAAAGACGTGACGATGGTGACGTTGCCGCGATCGACCAGCTGCTCGCTGAAATCCGAGTTCACAAGACAATGGATGTTCGGACGTTAATAGATCTCGATGAACGAATTCATCATCAGGTGTACGCCGCAACGCACAATTCATTTTTGATCTCTGATCTCAACCGCTACTACACCCACGCTCTTCGCATCTGGCTCCTGGCTTTGGACAATGTTACAAACCTGGGTGAAGCTGTTGCAGAACACTCAGAGTTGCTTTCCGCCATTCGGGATTCAAATGTTGATCTTGCGGTAAAAATTATGACCAGCCACATTAATGATTTTGAAGATGAAATGCGCAAGGCTCTGTAATACCTAAAGCACACGCCCAGTGAAACCGAATCAGTAAAGGAAACGCGATGAGTGTACTGCCATCAAAGGCCAAGGTAGTAGTAATCGGCGCAGGAATTGTGGGCAACTCTGTTGTCTATCATTTGGCGAAGCTCGGGTGGAAAGACATCGTGCAGGTTGACAAAGGACCATTGCCTAACCCCGGTGGGTCGACCGGACATGCATCAAACTTCATTTTTCCCGTGGATCACTCAAAGGAAATATCGGAATTAACCCTAGACAGTATGCGCCAATACAAGGAGTTCGGCGTTTTCGTTGAATCTGGCGGTATTGAAGTGGCACGCACTCCAGAACGCATGCAGGAATTGCAACGAAGGTTGCAGTCAGCCCGAGCGTTTGGCATTGATCACTCATCATTGCTCACGCCTGAGGAAATCAAAGCAATTGTTCCTTACATCGACGAGACAATTATTCTCGGTGGTTTCCAAACAACTTCCGCCGGAGTTGTTGACTCCCTTCGCATGGGAACACTGATGCGTGAAGACGCAATCGAAAAGGGCGCTCTCACAGTATCTGCTAACACTGAAGTGCTCGACATTGTCGTTGAAGATGATCGCATCAAAAGCGTTGTCACCGACAATGGTGAGATCGAGTGTGATTACGTTTTGATTGCGACCGGATGTTGGGGGCCCAAACTTGCGGCCATGGCCGGCACTAATATTCCTCTGACGCCCGCCGTGCACCAAATGAAAGATATTGGGCCGGTCCCGATGTTCCTCGATGCCAAGTCAGATATTGAATACCCGGTCGTGCGCGATATGGATTCGAACATGTATGAGCGCCAGCATGGCACGGGTCTTGAGATTGGTTCCTATGCTCATCGCCCCATCTTGTACAAGGTGGAGGACATCCCGAGTAACGCCGAAGCCGCGCTTTCCCCCACGGAATTTCCATTCACCCAAGAAGACTTCGATCTACAAGATGAGCACGCACTTGAACTTATGCCTGAGATTGTTGGCGACGAGTCAATCGGTCAGAAGTACGCGATTAATGGCCTGCTCTCTCTCATGCCCGATGGCATGCCCATCTTGGGTGAGGCACCCAATGTCAAAGGGCTGTGGTCGGCCTCAGGAGTATGGATTAAGGAAGGGCCAGGCGTTGGTCGCGCGATGGCGGAAGACATGGTTTTAGGAGTCTCTCAGATTGACTGGCATGGCGAGGAGCATTCCCGCTTTCAGGACTTCCAGTTCAGCCACGAGTACATTCAAGCTCGGTGCGCTGAAGGGTTCAACAAGATGTACGGAATCGTTCATCCATCGGAGCAATGGGAATCACTGCGCGGCATTCGCGTCTCACCTCTCTACGAACGCGAGAAAGCTCTCGGTGCATTCTTTTTTGAAGCGGGCGGTATGGAACGCCCTCAATGGTTCGAAGCTAATGCTCCCCTCGTTACCAAGTTTGGGGACGCCGTAATGCCACGCACCGCCGAATGGGAATCGCGTTGGTGGTCCCCGATCATTAACGCAGAGCACCTACAACTACGTGAAACTTGTGCAATTGCTGACCTCACCGCCTTCGTTGTATTCGATGTCACCGGCCCAAAGGCTCTCGATGTCGTCCAGCACAGTGTCGTGCGTCAAATGGACGTCGCAGTCGGCAAGACCATCTACACGCCAGTTCTCGCGCCAAATGGTGGTTTCAAGGCAGACCTCACGGTGATGCGTCTGGGTAAGAATCACTTTCGAGTCGTCACCGGCGGCGCACATGGAATGGCGGACAAAAAAGCATTCGCAAGCAATCTCCCAGCAGATGGCACCGCACATATCTCCGATCTCACTTCCGGTCTGGCGACAATCGGCCTGTGGGGACCCAACGCTCGTAAGGTTTTGGAGTCGATCACCACCGACGATGTCAGCAATGAAGGATTCCCATTCGCAAGCAATCGAATCATCGAGATTGGGAATATTCGGGTTCTAGCCTCTCGTATTTCCTATGTGGGTGAGCTCGGTTGGGAGCTGTACCTGCCCGTCGAAACCGCGGCGGCGCTGTGGGACATGATCTGGGAAGCCGGCACGGTCCATGGTCTAATTGCAGCTGGTTCTGGGGCCACAGCCGGGACTGGGCGTTTGGAAAAAAGCTACCGAGCCTACGGAAATGAGCTCGAAACCAGCTACAACATGGTTGAGGCCGGCATGGTTTTCCCCAAGGTCAAGGATCAAGACTTCGTGGGTAAACAGGCCTACGTGGCACATCGCTCAGAGGAACCGATAGCGATTCTGTGCTCCCTGTTTATCGATGACCACACTTCTTCGACAGGTGAGAAGCGCTATCCGCTTGGCTGGGAACCAATTGTAACTCGTGACGGTGAGCTACTGATTGACTCGAAAGGGCGACGCTCATTTGCCAACAGTGCCGGCTCAGCTCCCTCATTGGGCAAGCACTTGGTCATGTCCTACCTCCCCCCGGAGTACGCAAAGGTTGGTCAGGAACTAGCGATCGAATACATGGGCGATCGATTGCCCTGCACCGTTGCCCTTGTCGGCAGCAAGCCACTGTTTGATCCAGAGAACGAGCGCGTTCGTTCCTAGTCCATTTCACAACTAGCTAGGAGAAATTTCAATGGAAATCGCAGTATGTGTGAAGAGGGTGCCGCTTGTGGGCAGCACTTTCATGCTCACCGATGATGCAATGGCAATAGACACCTCCCGGATTGGTGCAACCTTGAGCCCCCACGAAGAAAATGCCGTTGAAGCCGCCGTACGTCTCATTGAGGTGCACGGGGGGAGCATCACGCTGTTCTCGGTGGGGTCGGCCCAGGCCGAGGAGCAACTACGTGAACAGCTCGCCATTGGTGCAGACCGTGCCGTGCTGATTGAGACGGAAGGAACCGAGATTGATTCACAGGCCACCGCCGCGGTGCTTGCCCAAGCAATCGATCAAGACGCAACGGATTTCGATCTTGTTCTGCTTGGTACCGAAAGTGCCGACTCCGGCGGATACCAAACTGGGATCCGGATTGCCCACGCCCTGGGACGCCCGGTTGTCACGAATGTTAAAGGACTTGACATCACCGACAATAAGGCGACTTGCGAGCGCGCAGTTGGGGCAATCCGAGAGGTCTACGAAGTTCAACTACCCGCCGTGATCTCGGTGTTGGACGGTCTCAACATTCCCCGCTACCCGTCGGTACCTGGTCGGATCAAGGCGCGGAAAAAACCAGTTGACAGGCTCAGCATCACTATTCCTGAGCCAACCACAATTCGCACTTCGCTGCGGGTTCCACAATCAGCTGACAAAGGTGCGATAAATCTTGGTTCGGGTCAACAAGGAGCAAAAGCGCTCGTTGAAGTTTTCAAGCAGATTGGGGTCATGTAATGATTTTGGTATATGCAGATCACGATCGCGGGGTGATCGAGCCCCTGACGTTCCAAGCGTTGACATTCGCACGCGATATCGATCCTGATGTCCACGCGGTACTCATCGGTGGTAGTTCAGCGGGACTGAACGCTTCCACTGCAGCCGCGGAGCTCGGCGAGTATGGGGCACAGGTGGTCCACATCGCCGGACTCTCGGACTATTCCGATTACGCACCGCTCGCTGCAGCAAGAGCCTTGGTGACCCTGTTGGGCTCCACGGGCGCGCAGGCACTAATCGCTGCCAGTAGCCCGCGCGGCAACGAGGTGCTCGCGCACGTGGCAGCAATTACTGACCGTCCATTCGTTGCCGATTGCTACAGCATCGCTATCGGCGCTCCGCACAAGATCGTTCGAGCACGTTGGGCCGGTAATCTGCATGAGGAGGTAGACGTCGACGCCGAAGCGGCCGACGTGCTAATTGCGACCGTTTTCCCGCACATTACCGAAGCGACCACCGCTCCAGCGGCCGGAGCCATCACGGAGTTCACAGCCGCAGTGAGCCAAGACGATTTAGCCGTCCAGGTCATCAACCGGGTCGGGGCGTCAACCGGCGGAGTCACTTTGCCTGAAGCAAAAGTTATCGTTTCTGGTGGCCGCGGTATGGGTGGGCCAGACGGGTTCGGAATTCTTGAAAGCATCGCGGCCGCCCTCGGCGGCACGGTCGGTTGCACGAGAGTAGTGACCAGTGCCGGCTGGCGCCCGCATTCCGAACAGGTCGGACAGACGGGAACAAAAGTCGCACCTGATCTTTATCTCGCCTGCGGTATCAGTGGAGCGACCCAACACCTTGCGGGATGTAAAAACAGCAAGACGCTCGTAGCAATCAATACCGATCCAGACGCAACGATCATGAATCATGCCGACTACATAATTGTCGGCGACGTGAATCAAGTGTTGCCCATGGTCCTACAAGAAATTCAAGACGCAAAATCGTAACCCGGCACACACCCTCCAACCCCAAGGATCTACAGATGCTCTCTGATATTGAAATCGCCCAGGCTGCAACTATGAAGCCAATCGGCGATGTCGCGTCAACACTGGGGATCCCACTCGAAAGTATCGAACCGTATGGGCACTACAAGGCAAAAGTGCACTTGTCCTATCTCGCTGACTTGCCGGAAAATCCGAATGCGCATCTCGTGCTAGTCACCGCGATTAGCCCGACTCCTCCTGGCGAGGGCAAAACGACCACCAGTGTGGGTTTGGCTGATGGCTTGAGTCATATTGGCAAACGCGTCATGGTGTGTCTGCGTGAGCCGTCCCTTGGCCCGGTGTTCGGCATGAAAGGCGGAGCCGCAGGTGGTGGCAAGGCGCAGATCGTTCCGATGGAAGACATCAATCTTCATTTCACTGGTGATTTTGGCGCCATTGGACTTGCAAACAACCTGTTGTCAGCCTTGATCGACAACCACATCCACCACGGCAATTCCCTCGACATTGATGTTCGACGCATCACCTGGAAGCGCGTTGTTGACATGAATGACAGAGCACTTCGCGACATCACAGTGGCTCTGGGTGGACCGGGTAACGGATTCCCTCGCTCTGACGGTTTTGACATCGTGGTCGCCTCCGAAATCATGGCGATTTTCTGTTTGGCAACTGACCTTGAGGATCTCAAGGCGCGCATGGGCAATGTCGTGATCGGCTACACCCGAGATCGTCGTCCGGTCACCGCTCGTGAACTCAATGCAGAAGGCGCAATGACCGTGCTACTAAAAGACGCCCTCGCACCTAACCTGGTTCAAACCCTTGAAAACACTCCAGCCTTTGTTCATGGTGGTCCATTTGCCAATATTGCCCACGGCTGCAACAGCGTGATCGCTACCACCGCTGCAATGAAACTTGCCGACTACGTTGTCACCGAGGCCGGCTTTGGAGCCGACCTTGGTGCCGAAAAGTTCATTGATATTAAATGCCGAAAGTCTGGCTTGCGTCCTTCGGTCATTGTGATTGTCGCAACTGTGCGCGCCCTCAAGTACCACGGAGGGTGCGATACCGGAACCGATGAGGACCTTGAGGCGCTCTCAATCGGCCTGGTGAATCTGGAACGCCATATCAGCAACGTGCACGAAGTTTATGGCCTACCCGCGATCGTCTCGATAAATAGATTCACGACTGACACTGATGCAGAAATTCAATTACTCACAGACCAGGTGAAAGCACTGGGTGCTGACGTTGTCCTTGCCAACCATTGGGCACAGGGCGGCGCCGGTGCGGCCGAGCTCGCTGAAAGAGTTGTCGCGGCGTGCGAGACTCCCTCTTCAATGACTTTCGTCTACGAGGACGAGCTACTGCTTTTTGCAAAAATCGAAGCAATCGCGCAGAAGGTATATGGCGCCTCTGAAGTGACCGCTGACAAAAAGATCCAAACCCAGATCAAAGAGCTGGAGGCTGCCGGGTACGGCGACTTCCCTGTCTGTGTCGCGAAGACCCAGTATTCCTTCTCGACCGATCCCACTCTGCGTGGCGCCCCCAGCGGCCACAGCATCAATATTCGCGAAGTTCGACTAGCTGCCGGAGCAGAGTTCATTGTTATGGTGTGCGGAGACGTCATGACCATGCCCGGACTACCAAAGGTTCCATCCAGTGAAAAAATCAATGTTGTCAATAACGCGGTAGTTGGGCTGTTCTAAGTGAGCGCTTCAACGCAATCACGTTCAACTGTGCGGTTTCGATCCGGAGCCGCAAGAATTCATGTTGACCGAATTGCTGTGGAGTCCCCATTAACCCTGATTCTTGATGGTGAAGTGGTGGTTACCACCATGCGCACTCCCGGCCATGACATCGAGATGACTTGCGGCTGGCTCATTAATGAGTCTGACGTTTTTGAGCCGGGAGATATCGCCACAATCAAGGAATTCGCGGGGCGCGCAGACATAGGGGAATCGGTGGCTAAAGAACTGGAAGAAATTGACACCGTCCTTGCGACATTAGCCACAGGAATTAAGGGGCCCAAGCCAAAGTCGTTTATGACAACCAGTGCATGCGGTGTATGCAGCTCAGACATGCTCGCTGCCTTCGCCGGCCCCAAAGCCGCATTGGCCTCGCCGGACTGGATCATGGATGCACACTTGTGTGGATCCATGATGGACGAGATGCGTCGGCACCAAAAAATGTTCGATAAGACCGGATCACTGCACGCGGCCGCGATCTTTACCCAATCTGGAGAACTGATGCACGTACGTGAAGACGTCGGTCGTCACAATGCGGTCGATAAGGTTGTCGGCAAGGCTTACCTCGACGGGATTTTTCCACTCACCAACCATGTACTTGTGGTGAGCGGTCGGATTTCATACGAAATTGTACATAAAGCCTTGACCGCCTCCGTCGCGGCAATTGTGGCAGTCTCCGGACCGACGACTCTTGCAGTTGACTTGGCACGCGAACATGACTTGGTGCTCATTGGTTTCACCCGCGAGGGCGGATTTAATATTTATTCGGGAGCGGAAAAGGTGGCCACATGAGCGCACGCGAGTGGGATCCAATTGAGGCCAACGCTCTGGTTAACTCCTGTGTCATGCGGGGCAATCCCCTAGTCGCCTTACAGTCTTTACAGTCCCAATACGGGTTCGTGCATCCGGAAGCATTTGAGCACGTCGCTCAGGCTTTTAATATTTCTCGAGCCGAAGTTTTTGGGATCGTGACCTATTACTCCGACCTGCGAACCGAACTCGTTAACGGTACCGAGGTTCGTGTATGCATGGGCGAGGCGTGCCAAGCTGTTGGTGCTCGGACCCTGTTACGGGAGCTGGAACATTTCGAATCAAATCACGCGGAAATGCACATGTTTGTGTCAGAAGTATTTTGCATGGGAAACTGTGCACTAGGCCCAACTGCTGTAGTGGGCGCGACTTTGGTCGGATTGGCCAACATTGATGCCGTCGTCACACTTTTCCACGAGGTTCAATCATGAAAATCTTTGTCCCTGCGGACAGTTCCGCGAAGTCAGTCGGATCGGATTCCGTGGCACGGATTCTCGGCGCAGCGCTATCGCAGGCCGACATGGTCCGCAATGGCAGTCGAGGCATGTACTGGCTTGAACCACTTGTCGAGGTGGAAACCGACCAAGGACGAGTGGCCTACGGACCGATCTACCCGGCGGATGCCGAGTCGCTCGCTGAAGCCCTGAATGGCAATGGGGAACATCCTAAATTCCTCGGTGTGACCTCGGAATTACCGTGGATCCGAGAGCAGAACCGGCTTACTTTTAAACGAGTGGGAATCATTGACCCACTTGACCCGGCGGACTTTCAGGCCCACGGTGGCCTTGCCGGACTGCAGCAGGCGCTCGTAAAAACGTCCGAATCAATCATCGACGAAGTGATGGCTTCAGGGCTTCGAGGAAGAGGTGGCGCTGGTTTTCCCGCTGCGATTAAATGGCGCACCGTGGCCCAAGCCCAGTCAGAAATCAAGTACATCTGCATTAACGCTGACGAGGGCGACAGTGGGACCTTCGCAGATCGTGTGTTGATGGAAGGCGACCCCTTCACATTGATCGAAGGTATGGCAATTTCAGCGATCGCAACCGGAGCCACGCATGGCTACATTTACATTCGATCTGAATACCCCGATGCCATATCGGTAATGAATGCTGCACTCGATATTGCCCGTGAGCACACGTGGATTGGGCCAGCGATTCTTGGCTCACACCACGCATTTGAGATCGCGGTACGGGTCGGCGCCGGGTCCTATGTGTGCGGTGAAGAGACTGCGATGCTGGAAAGCCTAGAAGGCAAGCGCGGAATGGTGCGCCCCAAACCACCGATCCCGGCACTTTCTGGACTGTTCGGCAAACCGACCGTGATCAATAACGTCATGACGATCGCCGCCGTGCCCTACATTTTGGCTCACGGTGGCGACTCCTATGCCGCAATTGGGACCGAGAAGTCCACCGGAACGAGCGTGTATCAACTCGCTGGCAATATAGCCCAGGGCGGCATCGTGGAGCTGGGTTTCGGGGTATCCCTGCGGCACTTGGTAGAGCATTTCGGGGCAGGGACTCGCAGCGGTGCACCTTTGCGAGCAGTTCAGGTGGGTGGGCCGCTCGGCGCATATCTCAGCGCCGGTCAGCTCGACGTCGCAATGGACTACGAGTCACTCACCGCGATTGATGCCATGCTGGGTCATGGCGGCATTGTTGTCTTCGACGAAACGGTTAACATGGCCCAACAGGCGCGATTTGCCATGGAATTTTGTGCTGAAGAGTCCTGCGGTAAGTGCACGCCCTGCCGGATTGGATCTATTCGTGGGGTCGAAGTGATTGACCTCATGATTCGTGGTGAGAATCGTGATGACAACCGCGAATTGCTTGTGGATCTTTGCGAGGTAATGACGGACGGATCCCTATGCGCTATGGGAGGCTTAACCCCAATGCCCGTACTCAGCGCACTGAATAAGTTCCCTGAGGACTTTGGATTAAGTCAAGAAAGGACGCAACCATGACGTTGATGCATGATCGGGACCTGGGTACCCCAAGACGCATCTCAACAGATCTGGTTACCCTAGAAATTGATGGCCAGAGCGTGGAGGTCCCGGTCGGTACATCGGTGATGCGCGCCGCGGCTCTCATGGGCAACGACATCCCAAAATTGTGTGCAACCGACAGCCTCGAACCATTCGGCTCCTGCCGACTCTGCGTTGTTGAAATTGACGGACGCAAGGGCACCCCCGCTTCGTGCACAACACCGTGTGAAACTGATATGAAAGTCTCCACCCAGAGTCCTAAAGTGTCCAAGATTCGCACGGGGGTCATGGAACTCTATATCTCTGACCACCCCCTCGACTGCCTCACCTGCCCCGCCAATGGTGACTGTGAACTACAAGACATGGCCGGGATCATTGGCCTGCGAGACGTTCGTTACGGATACGAAGGCGCAAACCACCTCAACGGATTGACCGACAACTCGAATCCGTATTTTTCTTTCGATGACAGCAAGTGCATCGCCTGCAGCCGATGCGTCCGTGCGTGCGATGAAGTACAGGGAACCTTCGCTCTCACAATCTCGGGTCGAGGATTCGGATCTCGAGTAAGTGCAGGGACCGGCCAGTCGTTTTTGGAAAGTGATTGTGTTTCCTGCGGGGCTTGCGTACAAGCCTGTCCCACATCTACTTTGCAGGAAAAGTCTGTCATTGAAATCGGGCTGCCGACGCGATCTGTTAAAACGACCTGTGCCTACTGTGGTGTTGGTTGTTCCTTCACCGCTGAGCTGCGTGGGAACGAACTCATTCGCATGGTGCCCGATAAACAAGGTGGAGCGAACGAAGGTCACTCATGTGTCAAGGGCCGATTCGCTTGGGGGTACGCAACCCATGAAGATCGCATCACCTCACCCTTGATTCGAGACTCGACTGATGAACAATGGCGACAGACATCCTGGGATGAAGCCATTGCTTTTGCCGCCCAAAGATTACGTGACACACAAACGACCTACGGTATTGACTCAATTGGTGGAATTACCTCTTCGCGTTGCACTAACGAAGAGGTCTATGTTGTACAAAAACTGATCCGTACCGCATTTGGGAATAACAACGTCGATACCTGCGCTCGTGTGTGCCACTCGCCCACCGGCTACGGGCTCAAACAAACTTTTGGCGCATCCGCGGGAACCCAAGATTTCGCATCTGTTGCTTTTGCTGATGTAATCATGGTCATCGGCGCTAACCCCACAGATGCACATCCGGTCTTCGCCTCGCGCATGAAGCGTCGTCTGCGCGAAGGAGCCGGCCTCATAGTTGTCGATCCTCGAAAAACCGCGCTGGTTCGCTCCCCCCATGTTGAGGCAGACTTCCACCTTCCTTTACTCCCTGGTACCAACGTGGCAATGATGAACGCCATGGGCCACGTGGTGGTCACAGAAGGCCTAGTGGACCGTGCGTTCGTTGCAGACCGGTGCGACCCTGCATCTTTCTCGGCGTGGGAAAAATTCATTTCACTTCCTGAAAATAGTCCCGAAGCCTTGGATTCCGCAACCGGCGTGAGCGCATTAGAGATCCGAGCCGCAGCCCGCGCCTACGCCAATGCCGCTAATGGCGCCATCTACTACGGACTTGGGGTCACCGAGCACAGTCAAGGGTCAACTATGGTTATGGCAATGGCCAATCTTGCCATGGCGACCGGAAATATCGGTCGTCCTGGGGTGGGGATCAATCCACTTCGCGGTCAAAACAACGTGCAGGGCTCCTGCGACATGGGCTCGTTCCCCCATGAATTCCCCGGCTACCGCCACGTCTCCGATGACACTGTTCGGGAATCATTCGAATCCCTTTGGGGCGCTCCTTTGCGCTCAGAACCTGGCATGCGTATTCCGAACATGCTCGATGCCGCTACCGCGGGCGAATTCAAAGGCATTTACATCCAAGGTGAAGATATTGCGCAATCCGATCCCAATACCGAGCATGTAATGGCGGCCCTGCGAGCAATGGATATCGTGATTGTCCAAGACCTATTCCTTAACGAGACCGCAGCATTCGCACACGTATTTCTCCCCGGGACATCATTCCTAGAAAAGGACGGCACTTTCACAAATGCTGAACGTCGAATTAATCGCGTTCGACCCGTGATGCCTTCATCAACCGGAATGAGCGAGTGGGGCGTCACCGCAGCCCTTGCTCAGGCTTTGGGCTACGACATGCATTACGACGAAGCCAGTGAAATCATGGACGAAATCGCATCAATCACTCCTACTTTTTCTGGTGTCTCATTCGCGCTCCTTGACAAAGTGGGCAGTGTCCAGTGGCCGTGTAATGAAGCGAATCCGCTGGGAACACCCACATTGCACAAGGACAGATTTGTCCGCGGTGATGGGCAGTTCATCACGACCCCGTACGT